>JBHKFL010000007.1:0-621080 GCA_042263625.1 Candidatus Malihini olakiniferum | reverse complement strand
ATGCCTGGTGATAATATCAAGATGGTCGTAACTCTGATTGCTCCAATCGCCATGGACGATGGTCTACGTTTTGCAATCCGTGAAGGCGGTCGAACCGTTGGGGCTGGTGTTGTTGCTAACGTTATCGCTTAATCTCTGATACGTTAGCCTAATAAAAAGGACACTTCAGTGTCCTTTTTTATGAGTATTGAAAATACTATAATTGAAAATACTATAGTTGCAATAAAGACAATTATTATTGTCACTGGTCGATGACCAGTTAATAGTCGTCTTTGTAACTACCGTAAAGAAGGTGACAAAATGGGCATGTTGGTCTACAATTGAGAGAGAATAAGTTATTCTCTCTGTAGGTCTAATGGCCTTTCGATAAAGTTTTTCGGTAGGTCGTTTTTAGCATATCAGCCCCAGTCTCTAAATTAAATAAGCTAATTCATGCCTATAGGCATGGGAAGTGACTACTATAAATGTATCCGTCAGGCTCATCTGATTACAGATGCAATTATTGAAACCGCACAAAATATAGGCGATTTCGTTGACTCTCACTTCCTTAAGTTCTACACTTCTTAAAGATAATAAGCTGAGGAACACTGTCATAAAAAACGATAAAAGTCAGATTATATCTAAATAAGTTACTGGGTAATAATTGGATTAAAATGAACTAATATTTTTACATGTTTACATAGTTAAAAACTGAGGGACTGACACGTAGTAACCCAGCCCGGAAAATCACGTATCTGTTCATGAAATGAAACATGATGCTCTCTATATTGAGCCGATCCTTGTTCTTTACAGAGTAAAGCCCTCTCTAACCTATATAACTTCTTCAAGCTTAATATCGCTGAAGAAGTTGAGGACGTACTACGATTGGATCTGAAGCTAGAATCGGATAACGTCAAAGATTTTTACGAGGGAGATCTCGCTTACATGGATACAGTGCGCGATTACGTCAACTGAGATCTGCTGCTTGAACTCCTGGTTGATAAATAGGGATATTGACTGAAATTAAAATAGAACTCGATCTAATCATGCGCTTCAGGCTACCTAATTATCTACATACTACTGCAATATACGTTTGCTTCCTAAATAGGTTTACGTATGGTATAAATTAAGGATTCGTATGAATTACGTCTGGCCTGCTATGTTAAATGTAGTGCATGTAGTCTGCATACCTTAACTAACAGAGAGGCAATGCGATAGAGTAGGGTCAACAATACTCCTAATTAGGGAGTTATAGTTGAACGATTACACTCCCTCATCAAGCAAAATTGGGGAGAGGAGTAATCTTTACGTTTATAAATTATTGGAGCTCTGGTCTCATGCAGAACCAAAGAATCCGTATCCGCTTGAAAGCGTTTGATCATCGCCTGATCGATCAAGCAACCGAGGAAATTGTTGAGACAGCTAAGAGGACTGGTGCGCAAGTACGTGGTCCGATTCCGCTGCCAACCCGTAAAGAGCGCTTTACCGTTCTCATCTCCCCACACGTCAACAAAGACGCGCGTGATCAGTACGAAATTCGCACTCACAAACGTCTAGTTGACATCGTTGAGCCAACCGAGAAAACCGTTGATGCTCTGATGCGTCTGGATCTGGCTGCCGGGGTGGACGTGCAGATCAGCCTAGGTTAATCAGCTCATTGAGAGGTTGATACAATGATTGGTTTAGTCGGTAAAAAAGTGGGTATGACTCGCATCTTCACTGAAGATGGCGTTTCTATCCCTGTAAGTATTATCGAAATTAAAGAAAACCGTGTGACCCAGGTTAAAGACCTGGGGAGTGATGGCTACCAGGCAATACAGGTAACTACTGGTGCTAAAAAAGCAAACCGTGTTACCAAGCCGGAAGCAGGTCATTTTGCAAAAGCGGGCGTTGAAGCTGGCTACGTTCTGCGTGAATTCCGTCTATCAGAATCAGACGGAGAAGGGTTCAGTGTTGGCCAAAGCATCAATGTTAACATTTTCGCTAACGTAAAAAAAGTTGACATTACTGGCACCTCAAAGGGTAAAGGATTCACTGGCACAGTTAAGCGCTGGAACTTCCGCACTCAAGATGCTAGCCACGGTAACTCCTTATCTCACCGGGTTCCCGGTTCTATCGGTCAAAACCAGACTCCAGGTAAAGTATTCAAAGGTAAGAAGATGGCTGGTCAACTGGGCAACGAGCGTGTCACCGTCCAGAACCTGGACGTAGTATGCGTTGACGCTGAGCGCAACCTCTTGTTGGTTAAAGGTGCAGTTCCGGGAACAATCGGTAGCGACCTAATCGTTAAACCGGCTGTTAAGACGTAAGGGGATAGCAATGGAATTAGTATTGAAAGACGCGCAAAGCGTGCTGGCTGTTTCCGAAACCACTTTCGCTCGTGATTTTAATGAAGCGCTGGTACACCAGGTTGTTGTTGCTTATGCGGCTGGTGCCCGTCAAGGGATACGCTCTCAGAAGACTCGTGGTGAAGTAACAGGTTCTGGTAAAAAACCGTGGCGTCAGAAAGGTACTGGCCGTGCTCGTTCAGGCTCTATTAGGAGTCCGATTTGGCGTTCTGGTGGTGTGACTTTTGCTGCCAAGCCTCAGGACCACAGTCAAAAAGTAAACAAAAAGATGTACCGCGGTGCGATGAAAAGCATTCTGTCTGAATTAGTACGTCAGGATCGTTTAATCGTTGTCGAGAAGTTCTTTATTGAAGCGCCGAAAACCAAGTTACTGGCACAGAAACTAAAAGATCTGGCGCTAGAAGATGTTCTGATCATCACTGGTAAACTGGATGAAAATCTGTTCCTGGCTGCACGTAACCTATATAAGGTTGATGTGCGTGATGTAGCGAGCATCGATCCAGTTAGCCTAATCATCTTCGAAAAAGTTGTAATGACAGCTGGCGCTATTAAGCAAGTTGAGGAGATGTTAACATGATCCGTGAAGAACGTTTGCTGAAGGTGCTGACTGCACCGCACGTTTCTGAAAAAGCCTCTACTGCAATGGAAAAACATAATACTATCGTTCTAAAAGTTGCTAAAGACGCGACTAAAGCAGAAATCAAAGCTGCTGTGCAGAAACTCTTTGAAGTCGAAGTCAATGAAGTTCGTACTCTGTTAGTTAAAGGTAAAACGAAACATCATGGACATCGTATCGGTCGTCGTAGCGACTGGAAAAAAGCTTACGTCACGCTGAAAGAAGGCCAAAATCTGGACTTTATCGGCAGTTCTGAGTAAGTCGGAGGAATAAAGAACAATGGCAACTGTTAAATGTAAACCGACATCTCCGGGTCGTCGACATGTTGTTAAACTGGTTAACTCTGACCTACACAAGGGAAAACCTTATGCTGCGTTGCTAGAAAAGAATAGCAAATCCGGTGGCCGTAACAACAATGGCCGCATCACTACCCGTCATATCGGTGGTGGCCAGAAACAACAATACCGTATTATTGACTTCAAACGTAATAAAGATGGTATTCCTGCTCTTGTAGAACGTTTAGAATATGATCCGAATCGTTCAGCCAATATTGCTCTGGTTCTGTACAAGGACGGAGAACGCCGTTATATGCTAGCGCCAAAAGGCCTGAAAGCCGGTGATCAGATTCAATCTGGCATTAATGCTGCTATCAAGACTGGCAACACGTTGCCGATGCGCAGTATTCCAGTTGGTGCCACCGTTCACAACGTGGAAATGAAGCCGGGAAAAGGCGGCCAGATCGCACGTTCTGCTGGTGCTCATGTGCAGATCGTTGCACGTGACGGCGCGTACGTGACCCTACGTCTACGTTCTGGAGAAATGCGCAAACTCGAATCTGAATGCCGCGCCACGCTTGGCGAAATAGGTAACGCTGAGCATATGCTGCGCGTTCTGGGTAAAGCTGGTGCTGCACGCTGGCGTGGTCGTCGTCCTACCGTTCGTGGTACGGCAATGAATCCAGTCGACCATCCGCACGGTGGTGGTGAAGGTCGTAACTTTGGTAAGCACCCTGTAACGCCATGGGGGATTCAGACCAAAGGAAAGAAAACTCGCAGCAACAAGCGTACTGATAAATTCGTTGTACGTCGCCGTACTAAATAATATTAGAGGATAAGCTATATGCCCCGTTCTCTCAAGAAAGGTCCTTTTATTGACCTACACTTGCTGAAGAAGGTAGAGAAAGCTGTGGAAAGCGGTGACAAGAAACCTCTGCGTACCTGGTCCCGTCGTTCAACGATCTTTCCAATTATGATCGGTTTAATCATCGCTATCCATAATGGACGTCAGCACGTTCCGGTATTTGTTTCTGATGAAATGGTTGGTCATAAACTAGGTGAATTCGCGCCGACTCGTACTTTTCGAGGCCATGCAGCTGATAAAAAAACTAAAAAAAATAAGGTGGGAGGAAGAGATGGAAACTTTAGCTAAACATCGTCATGCTCGTTCTTCTGCTCAAAAGGTTCGCCTAGCGGCAGACCTTGTTCGCGGTAAGAAAGTATCACAAGCTCTGGAAATTCTGACTTATACCAACAAGAAAGCTGCTGGTCTGGTTAAAAAGGTACTAGAGTCTGCCATTGCTAACGCAGAGCATAACGATGGCGCTGACATTGATGATCTAAAAGTTTCAAAAATCTTCGTAGACGAAGGGCCGAGCATAAAGCGCATTATGCCGCGTGCTAAAGGTCGTGCGGATCGCATATTGAAGCGGACCAGCCACATTACTGTGGTTGTGTCCGGTCGCTGAGACTCAGGAGACTAGCAATGGGTCAGAAAGTCCATCCGAATGGTATTCGCCTAGGTATTGTCAAACCTTGGAACTCTACCTGGTACGCGAATACGAAAGAATTCGCTAATAACCTGGACAGCGATTTTAAAGTTCGTAAATGTCTGACGAAAGAACTGGAAAAAGCCTCAGTTTCTCGTATCGTTATCGAACGTCCAGCCAAGAGCATCCGTGTGACTATTCATACTGCTCGTCCGGGTATCGTCATTGGTAAAAAAGGTGAAGATGTTGAAAAACTGCGCAAGCTAGTAGCATATATTGCTGGCGTACCTGCACAGATCAACATTGCAGAAGTTCGCAAGCCAGAATTAGACGCAAAACTGGTTGCTGATAGCATTACTTCTCAGCTGGAGCGTCGTGTAATGTTCCGTCGTGCGATGAAACGTGCTGTACAGAACGCCATGCGTATAGGTGCTAAGGGCATTAAGGTTGAAGTTAGTGGCCGTCTTGGCGGTGCTGAAATCGCTCGTACCGAGTGGTACCGCGAAGGTCGAGTTCCTTTGCACACGCTGCGTGCAGATATCGACTACAACACGTCTGAAGCACACACTACTTACGGTATTATCGGTGTGAAAGTTTGGATCTTCAAAGGTGAAATTTTGGGTGGTATGTCTGCTATTGAACAACTGGAAAAACCGGCTGCTCAACCTAAAAAGCAGCAGCGTAAAGGTCGCAAGTAAGGAGAGTGTAACTGATGTTACAACCAAAGCGTACAAAATTCCGCAAGATGCATAAAGGTCGTAACCGTGGTCTAGCTGCTGGTACAGATGTCAGCTTCGGTATTTTCGGTCTGAAAGCTATTGGCCGTGGTCGCCTGACATCTTGCCAAATCGAAGCTGCACGTCGTGCCATGACCCGTTCTGTTAAGCGTCAAGGTAAGATTTGGATCCGGGCATTCCCGGATAAACCAATCACCGAGAAACCACTTGAAGTACGTATGGGTAAAGGTAAAGGTAATGTAGAATATTGGGTTGCCTTAATTCAGCCAGGTAAAGTTCTGTATGAAATGGACGGTCTCCCCGAAGAGTTAGCCCGTGAAGCATTCCATTTGGCAGCAGCGAAACTGCCAATCAAAACCACTTTTGTAACTAAAACGGTGATGTAATGAAAGCGAATGAGCTACGTGAAAAGAGCGTTAAAGAACTGAATGCCGAGCTGCTCGAGCTCCTGCGCGAACAATTTAACTTGCGTATGCAAAAAGCTAGTGGTCAGTTGCAACAGACTCACCTAGTAAAACAAGTGCGTCGTAATATTGAACGTATTAAGACTTTACTAACCCAGAAGGTGGGTGTGCGTCATGAGCGATAATATGCGTAGTCTGCAAGGTCGTGTTATAAGCGACAAAATGGAAAAATCTATAGTTGTTGCAATAAACCGTTTTATAAAACACCCATTGTATGGAAAGTTTATCAAGCGCACGACCAAACTGCACGTACATGATGAGAATAACGAATGCGGTATCGGTGACGTTGTTGAAATCCGTGAATGCCGTCCGCTGTCCAAGACTAAGTCTTGGACGTTGTTTTTCGTTGTAAAGAAAGCAAGTCCATAAGACAGAATTGCTCTTCTTGAAAATGAAGAGTGACATGGTAAAAGTTGCTTATTTTTCTA
The DNA here is from genome assembly GCA_042263625.1 of Candidatus Malihini olakiniferum. Lineage (GTDB taxonomy): Bacteria > Pseudomonadota > Gammaproteobacteria > Enterobacterales > Enterobacteriaceae > Symbiopectobacterium > Symbiopectobacterium olakiniferum_A. The sequence continues at coordinate 614,743 of JBHKFL010000007.1, read as the reverse complement.
CCCTTGATCGCAAAGCAGTGTTATAATTTATTAAATCTGGATATTTAATAGAGTCATGATCATAAGGATTTAAAAAAGTAGTAGTTGCCATTAGCGGAGCAGTAAAATGATCCAAGAACAGACTATGCTAAGCGTAGCCGATAATTCTGGTGCACGTATTGTAATGTGTATCAAGGTTTTAGGTGGTTCTCGTCGTCGCTATGCAAGTGTCGGCGACATCATCAAAATTACCATTAAAGAAGCAATTCCTCGCGGTAAGGTGAAGAAAGGCGATGTTCTGAAGGCGGTAGTAGTTCGAACTAAGAAGGGTGTTCGTCGCCCAGATGGATCTGTAATTCGCTTTGATGGCAATGCATGCGTTATTCTAAATAATAATAGCGAGCTACCTATTGGTACACGTATTTTTGGGCCAGTAACTCGTGAACTTCGTTCTGAAAAGTTCATGAAAATTATCTCTCTAGCACCAGAAGTGCTTTAAGGGATGGGAGTGAGGCTATGGCAGTAAAAATTCGTCGTAATGACGAAGTCATCGTGCTGACAGGTAAAGATAAAGGCAAACGCGGTAAAGTTAAGAATGTTCTGTCTTCCAGTAAAATTCTTGTTGAAGGCATCAACCTAGTTAAAAAACATCAGAAGCCGGTTCCTACACTGAACCAAATAGGAAGCATCATTGAAAAAGAAGCTGCAATCCAGCTTTCTAACGTTGCACTGTTCAATTCGGAAACTGGTAAGGCTAGCCGTGTAGGCTTTAGATTCGAAGCCGGAAAAAAAATCCGTTTCTTTAAATCTACTAAAGAAACTATAAAGTAATTTGGAGTAGTATGATGGCAAAACTACATGCTTACTACAAAGATAAAGTAGTAAGCAACCTGATGACTCATTTTAGCTACAATTCTGTCATGCAAGTCCCTCGGATCGAGAAGATCACTCTAAACATGGGTGTTGGTGAAGCGATCGCTGACAAGAAGCTGCTTGAAAACGCTACAGCCGACCTAGCAGCTATCTCCGGTCAAAAGCCGTTAATCACCAAAGCACGAAAATCTGTTGCAGGATTCAAAATCCGGAAGGGATATCCGATCGGCTGTAAAGTAACTTTATGTGGCGAACGTATGTGGGAATTCTTTGAACGCCTAATTTCTATTGCTGTACCGCGTATTCGTGACTTCCGAGGTCTGTCTGCAAAATCCTTTGATGGTCGTGGCAACTATAGCATGGGCGTACGTGAACAGATCATCTTCCCGGAAATTGACTATGATAAAGTTGAGCGCGTTCGTGGTTTAGACATCACCATTACTACTACTGCGCAGTCTGATGATGAAGGTCTCGCGCTCCTGACTGCCTTTAATTTCCCGTTCCGCAAGTAAGGTAGGATGAGAGTAACCAATGGCTAAGCAATCCATGAAAGCACGCGAAGTAAAACGCGTGAAATTGGCCGATAAATTCTTTGCTAAACGCGCCAAATTGAAGGCCACCATCTCAAGTATAAACTCTTCTAACGAAGAACGTTGGGATGCCGTTCTCAAGCTGCAAATGCTACCGCGTGATTCTAGCCCGTCCCGTCAGCGTAATCGCTGCCGACAGACAGGTCGTCCGCACGCTTTCCTGCGGAAATTCGGATTGAGCCGTATTAAGGTCCGTGAAGCCGCCATGCGCGGTGAAATTCCGGGCTTGAAAAAGGCTAGTTGGTAACTATCACTAATTAGATAACGGGAGTAAAGATAAATGAGCATGCAAGATCCGATCGCAGATATGCTAACCCGTATACGGAACGGTCAGGCCGCGAATAAAATTGCGATCACAATGCCTTCCTCAAAACTAAAAGTGGCAATTGCTAAACTTCTTAAAGAAGAAGGTTATCTTCAAGATTATAAACTTGAAGGAGATACTAAGCTTGAAATGGAAGTTCTTCTGAAATACTGCCAGGGCAAGCCAGTAGTAGAGAGCATTCAGCGTGTCAGTCGCCCGAGTCTGCGCATCTATAAGAAAAAAAATAAGCTGCCGAAAGTTATGGCTGGTTTAGGAATCGCAGTTGTTTCTACCTCTAAAGGCGTTATGACTGATCGCGCAGCGCGCCAAGCTGGTCTTGGCGGTGAGATCATTTGCTACGTGGCTTAATCGGAGGAAAGAATGTCTCGTGTTGCAAAAGTACCCGTCATCATTCCTGCAGGAGTAGAAGTTAAACTCAACGGTCAGGTTATTTCGATAAAGGGTAAAAAAGGCGAGCTTACTCGTAACATCAACGATGCTGTTAATGTTACTTTGGCTGACAATGCTTTATCTTTCACTCCTCGTGAAGGTTTTTCTAACGGTTGGGCACATGCAGGAACCACGCGTGCACTACTGCACTCAGCAGTTATCGGGGTTACCGAAGGCTTTACTAAAAAGCTTCAACTGGTCGGCGTAGGTTCTCGTGTTACAATTAAAGGCAATATTGTGAATCTATCTATTGGATATTCTCACCCGATTTACCATGCTCTGCCTACCTATATTACAGCTATATGCCCAACTCAAACTGAAATCATCTTGAAAGGTGCTGATAAACAGATTATTGGTCAGGTTGCAGCCAATCTGCGCGCTTATCGTCGTTCTGAGCCTTACAAAGGTAAGGGTATCCGTTACACTGACGAAGTCGTGCGTATCAAAGAGTCTAAGAAGAAGTAAGGTAATACTATGGATAAGAAATCAGCTCGTATCCGTCGTGCAACCAGCACACGTCGTAAACTCCAGAAATTAGGAGCGACTCGGCTAGTAGTGCATCGTACCCCGCGCCATATTTATGCGCAGATTATCGCACCGAACGGTTCTAAAATCCTAGTAGCTGCTTCTACTGTAGAAAAAGCTATCGTAGAAACACTGAAGTATACTGGCAACAAAGATGCCGCTACTATAATAGGAAAAGTAGTCGCAAAGCGCGCATTGGAAAATGGCATCAAAGTTGTATCCTTTGACCGTTCCGGGTTCAAATATCATGGTCGTATCCAGGCACTAGCAGATGCTGCTCGTGAAGCTGGTCTTCAGTTCTAAGGTAGAGGTGCAATATGACACTCATCGAAAAACAAGCTGGCGAACTGCAAGAAAAGCTGATCGCGGTAAATCGCGTGTCTAAAACCGTTAAAGGTGGTCGTATTTTTAGCTTTACCGCACTGACTGTAGTGGGTGATGGCAACGGCCGCGTTGGTTTTGGTTACGGGAAGGCGCGTGAAGTGCCAGCAGCAATACAGAAAGCGATGGAAAAAGCCCGTCGCAATATGTTGAATGTCGCGCTGAATGGCGGCACACTGCAGCACCCGGTTAAAGGTGCCCATACTGGGTCTCTTGTATTCATGCAACCAGCTTCCGAAGGAACCGGTATTATAGCCGGTGGTGCAATGCGCGCCGTTCTAGAAGTTACTGGGGTTCATAACGTATTAGCTAAAGCCTATGGTTCTACTAACCCGATCAACGTAGTTCGTGCAACTATCGATGGCCTGGCTAACATGAAGTCTCCAGAAATGGTTGCGACCAAGCTTGGTAAGTTAGTAAATAACAAATAACAATTAGAGATAATTAACCATGGTAAAGACTATTAAAATTACTCAAACCCGTAGTGCAATCGGTCGTTTGCCAAAACATAAAGCGACACTGCTTGGACTGGGTCTGCGTCGCATTCGTCATACTGTTAAGCGTGAAGATACACCAGCTGTGCGCGGTATGATTAACGCGGTTTACTACATGGTTAAAGTAGAGGACTAATAGATGCATTTGAATACTCTATCTCCAGCCAAAAGCGCGAAACAAGCGCCGAAGCGTTTAGGTCGCGGTATTGGTTCTGGCCTGGGTAAGACTGCCGGTCGTGGTCATAAAGGTCAGAAGTCTCGTTCTGGTGGTGGCGTACGTCGTGGTTTCGAAGGCGGGCAGATGCCTCTGACTCGCCGTCTGCCGAAATTCGGCTTTACCTCTCGCAACGAAATGACCAAAGCCGAAATTCGTCTTTCTGATCTAGCTCGCTTTGATGGCGATATCGTTGACCTGAACACCTTAAAAGCTGCTAAGGTTATTGGCGTTCAGATTGCATTTGCAAAAGTGATCCTATCTGGTGAGATTTCTCGTTCGGTAACGATTCGTGGTTTGCGTGTAACTAAAGGTGCACGTGCTGCTATTGAAGCTGCTGGCGGTATAATTGAGGAACCAGTAATAGATGGCTAAACGAGCAGGATTGGACTTTCAAAGTATTAATGGCGGCGTTGGTGAGCTGAAACGCAGACTGCTGTTTGTTATCGGCGCGCTCATTGTGTTCCGTATCGGCTCTTTTATTCCAATACCTGGAATTAATGCCGCTGTGCTTTCTAAATTGCTCGAACAACAGAGTGGTACCATCATTGAAATGTTCAATATGTTCTCTGGTGGTGCTCTCAGCCGTGCTTCTATCTTTGCGCTGGGTATTGTGCCGTACATTTCTGCTTCTATTGTTATCCAGCTACTGACGGTAGTTCACCCCGCATTGGCAGAACTCAAGAAAGAAGGGGAGAATGGTCGTCGTAAGATTAGCCAGTATACCCGTTACAGTACGTTGGTACTAGCCATAGTCCAGTCTATCGGTATTGCTACCGGTTTTCCGAATATGCCAGGAATGCAGGGCTTAATCATTACTCCAGGGTTTGCGTTTTACTTTACGGCTGTTTTGAGTCTAGTTACCGGGACTATATTCCTAATGTGGCTTGGCGAACAGATTACTGAGCGCGGTATCGGTAACGGTATTTCTATCTTGATCTTTGCGGGTATCATCGCGGGCTTACCGCCCGCGATCGCCCATACTATTGAGCAATCTCGGCAAGGAGACCTGCACTTCCTCGTGCTGCTGTTGGTTGCAATTTTGGTCTTTGCAGTAACCTTCTTCGTTGTTTTTATTGAGCGGGGTCAACGACGGATAGTCGTTAACTATGCAAAGCGTCAACAAGGTCGTCGTGTTTATGCAGCACAGAGTACACATTTACCACTTAAAGTGAACATTGCAGGAGTTATCCCTGCAATCTTTGCCTCCAGTATTATCCTCTTTCCAGCGACGATTGCATCCTGGTTTGGGGGGAGTACTGGTTGGAACTGGATTACAACTATTTCGATGTATTTGCAGCCAGGACAACCACTTTATGTGTTACTCTATGCTACTGCAATCATCTTCTTCTGTTTTTTCTATACAGCATTAGTTTTTAACCCGCGTGAAACAGCAGATAACCTAAAGAAATCAGGTGCATTTGTACCAGGAATTCGTCCGGGAGAGCAAACGGCAAAATACATCGATAAGGTAATGACCCGCCTGACTCTAGTCGGCGCAATGTATATTACCTTTATCTGTCTAATCCCAGAGTTCATGCGTGATGCAATGAAAGTCCCCTTTTATTTTGGGGGTACATCCCTATTGATTGTCGTCGTGGTCATCATGGATTTTATGGCTCAAGTGCAAACTCTGATGATGTCAAGTCAGTATGAGTCTGCATTAAAAAAAGCAAATCTAAAAGGCTATAATCGCTAATTGGATTGCTTGACTTGAGAAGTTACGGAGAAGTAAAAATGAAAGTTCGTGCTTCCGTCAAGAAATTATGTCGTAACTGCAAAATCGTTAAGCGTGATGGTATCGTTCGTGTGATTTGCAGCACCGAACCGAAGCATAAGCAGCGACAAGGCTGATTATTTCGCATATTTTTCTTGCAAAGTTAGATTGAGCTGACTAGATTATATAGTCAATATTTTTATGCCTGTTCGTTTCCATTTGAGCATCCTGAAAATGGGCTTTTTAGCATGGAAGCGTAAATATTGAATAATAGGAGTGCATAGTGGCCCGTCTAGCAGGCATTAACATTCCTGATCAAGAACATACTGTGATCGCACTAACTTCGATCTATGGTGTCGGCAAGACCCGTTCTAAGGTCATTTGTGCTGCTGCGGGTATTGTTGAAAATGTTAAGATCAGGGAGCTGTCTGAAGAGCAAATAGAAACGCTGCGTGAAGAAGTTGCCAAATTCATTGTCGAAGGTGATCTGCGCCGCGAAGTCAGCATGAGCATCAAGCGTCTAATGGACCTTGGTTGTTATCGCGGTTTGCGTCATCGTCGTGGTCTTCCAGTACGCGGTCAGCGTACGAAGACTAATGCACGTGCCCGTAAAGGTCCGCGCAAACCGATCAAGAAATAATCGGGGTGATTGAACAATGGTAAAAGCACCTATTCGTATACGCAAGCGTGTACGAAAACAAGTTTCTGACGGTGTGGCTCATATCTATGCTTCTTTTAACAACACTATCGTGACCATTACCGATCGTCAGGGTAATACGTTAGGTTGGGCAACAGCAGGTGGTTCCGGTTTCCGTGGTTCTCGTAAATCTACGCCGTTCGCTGCTCAGGTAGCTGCTGAACGTTGCGCAGAAGCTGTTAAAGAATACGGTATTAAGAACTTGGAAGTTATGGTTAAGGGACCTGGTCCAGGCCGTGAATCTACCATTCGCGCTCTGAATGCGGCTGGTTTCCGAATCAGTAATATTACTGATGTAACTCCGATCCCCCATAACGGTTGTCGTCCACCGAAAAAGCGGCGCGTATAATGCGCTTTTAGGATAGTTGGAGAAAGAAAATGGCTAGATATTTGGGTCCTAAGCTCAAGCTTAGCCGTCGTGAGGGCACAGACCTTTTCCTTAAGTCTGGTGTTCGCTCGATCGATTCCAAGTGTAAGATAGAAAAAGGCCCTGGCCAGCACGGTGCGCGTAAACCGCGTTTATCTGATTACGGCGTGCAGTTGCGTGAGAAACAAAAGGTTCGCCGTATCTACGGCGTTCTAGAGCGTCAATTCCGTAACTACTATAAAGAAGCTGCTCGTCTAAGAGGCAACACAGGTGAAAACCTATTGCAACTGCTAGAAAGGCGCATCGATAACGTGGCTTATCGTATGGGTTTTGGCGCCACTCGTGCGGAAGCTCGTCAGCTGGTAAGCCATAAAGCTGTTATGATAAACGGTCACGTTGTCAGCATCGCTTCTTATCAGGTATCACCGAATGATGTCGTCAGCATCCGCGAAAAAGCCAAAAAGCAATCTCGTGTAAAAGCAGCATTGGAGCTAGCTGAACAGCGTGAAAAGCCGACTTGGCTGGAGGTTAATGTTGCTAAGATGGAAGGTATATTCAAATATATTCCTGAACGTACCGATCTGTCTGCAGACATTAATGAACACCTGATCGTCGAGCTTTACTCTAAGTAAAGCTTAGTACCCAAGAGAGGATACAATGCAGGGTTCTGTGACAGAGTTTCTAAAACCACGTTTGGTCGATATCAAGCAAGTAAGTTCGACGCACGCCAAGGTGACCCTTGAGCCGTTAGAGCGTGGTTTCGGTCATACGCTTGGCAATGCACTGCGCCGTATTCTGCTTTCATCTATGCCAGGTTTTGCAGTGACCGAGGTTGAGATTGATGGTGTATTGCACGAGTACAGCACAAAAGAAGGCGTACAGGAAGATATCCTAGAAATCCTTCTTAACCTGAAAGGGTTAGCGGTGAAAGTTCAAGGTAAAGATCAAGTTATCCTTTCCCTGAATAAATCTGGCATTACCCCTGTAACTGCAGCAGATATCACTCATGATGGTGATGTTGAAATTATCAAGCCGCAGCACGTTATCTGCCATTTAACTGATGAAAATGCAGCTATCAACATGCGTATCAAAGTTCAACGTGGTCGTGGTTATGTGCCGGCTTCTGCCCGAATTCATACAGAAGAAGATGCGCGCCCGATTGGCTGTTTGTTAGTCGATGCTTGCTATAGCCCAGTAGAGCGAATTGCCTATAATGTTGAAGCAGCTCGTGTTGAACAACGTACCGACCTAGATAAGCTGATCATCGAAATAGAAACCAATGGTACGATCGATCCTGAAGAGGCGATCCGCTGTGCAGCAACCATTCTAGCTGAACAACTAGAATCTTTTGTTGATTTACGCGATTTGCGTCAGCCTGAAGTAAAAGAAGAGAAACCAGAATTCGATCCAATTCTGCTACGCCCTGTTGACGATTTAGAATTGACTGTTCGCTCTGCTAACTGCCTCAAGGCAGAAGCTATCCATTATATCGGTGATCTAGTACAGCGTACTGAGGTTGAATTGCTAAAAACGCCTAACCTGGGTAAAAAATCTCTTACTGAGATTAAAGATGTGCTCGCCTCTCGTGGTCTCTCTCTAGGCATGCGTCTGGAAAACTGGCCACCGACAAGCATTGCTGATGAATAACCCAGTCACAGATTAATGCTTTACTTAGAAGGATAAGGTCATGCGCCATCGTAAGAGAGGCCGTCAACTAAACCGTAACAGCAGCCATCGGCAGGCTATGTTCTGTAACATGTCTGTCTCTTTGATTCGTAAAGAGATCATCAAGACGACACTGCCAAAAGCAAAAGAACTGCGCCGTTTTATTGAACCGCTGATTACTCTTGCTAAGATCGAAAGCGTTGCTAATCGTCGTCTAGCATTCGCTCGTACTCGTAATAACGAGATCGTAGCAAAACTATTCAATGAACTGGCTCTACGTTTTATGAGCCGTACTGGTGGTTACACTCGCATTCTGAAGTGTGGCTTCCGTGCAGGTGACAATGCGTCGATGGCTTACATCGAACTAGTTGATCGTTCAGTTACAAAAGCAAAAGAAACAGCTGCGGCTAAGTAATCATCAGCAGCGATAAAAACCGGGTTAACCCGGTTTTTTGCGTTTATTATTCCTTGGCAAGGGATAACGTTGTTAACGCATTGTATTTACGAAAAAGCTCTGTTTGCTTGAGACGTTTGTAATGGATGGGAGTATGTAATAGATTGATACAATGTATGTATGCCATATTCAGGTAGTATAGTAAACGGGCAAGTTCGACAATCTCTTCCAGGTTCTGGAAGAGATTGTCGAACTTGATGACAAAATCATTGTACCAGAAGAACTGCATATGAATTAGTGACGAAAACTAGTAGGTAGGAGTAGGCGTAGCCTAATTTTTACCGGACAGCGTTTCTGCTAGAGTGCTGCCTAGTTAACCTACACAATAATTTTCATAACTTGTGCTAGGTATCATCATCCAATGCTTTTAACCAACTTAGCATAAAAGAACCCATCACCATCCGCAGGTGTAGGTAACTTTTGCAGACCTGGATGTTGCATATTCCCCGGTTCCACCAGGTGGGCATCTGTATGACGTGTAAGGAAGGCTCGAATTTGCTGCTGATTCTCTTCTGGTAAGACTGAACATGTGGCATAAACTAATGTACCCCTTATTTTTAACCGTGGCCATATGGCCTCTAAAAGCTCCTGCTGCAAAAGTGCTAAGTTGGCAATATCGCTGTCACGTCTCAACCATTTGATATCCGGATGACGAAGAATCACTCCGGTTGCGGAGCAAGGGGCATCTAGCAGAATACGGTCAAATAGTTGCTCATCGCACCAAGTGCTGGGTTCGCGACCATCACCTTGTCTAACGTTGGCGTGCATGCTAAGGCGCTGCAGATTCTCTTTAACTCGGGCTAGACGCCGAGGATCAATATCGACAGCTAGCAACTTGGCGTGAGGGGCTATTTCTAGGATATGGGTAGTTTTTCCACCTGGTGCAGCGCACAGATCGAGAATGTGCTCATTGTCCTGCGGACTCAAGCAGCGTACGCAACCTTGCGCTGAAGCGTCCTGTACAGTTACCCACCCTTGTGTGAAACCAGGCAATTGATTCACGGCGCAAGGCTTGCTCAACATAATGGCCTCCAGCTGTTCAGCATGAGGTTGAGCTGCAATACCACACTTACTTAACAGTGTTAAGTAGTGTTTACGTGTATGATGCAAGCGGTTGACGCGTAGACACATAGGTGGTCGCTGGTTATTGGCGTTAACAATCTTCTGCCACTGCTGGGGATAGGCTTTTTTAAGTCGTGATAGCAGCCATTCTGGATGAGCAAAGCGAGAGGCATGGTTTTCCGCGCGCTCATTCAGCTCAACCTGTTGACGTTCAAACTGGCGCAATACGCCGTTAACTAACCCTTTAAACTTAGGATGTTTTAACGCGATAGCACCGTTAACTGTTTCAGATAGCGCGGCATAGGTTGGGATTCTCGTATAAGCAAGTTGATAAATTCCGACCATGATTAGGTAGTGCAGCGTGCGCTGCTTCCCTATTAGAGGTTTTGCTATCAACTGCTGAATTATCCACTCTAACTGCGGCAGCACGCGTAACACGCCGAAGCATAGTTCTTGCAACAGGGCGCGATCCTTTTTTAGGGTATTCTGCTGGCACTGCGGCAGAAGTGAACTGAGCGACTGACCTTTATCGAGCACATGGCCGATAACATTTGCAGCAATGGCGCGCAGATTGTATGTTGTTTTCATGGGAAACGATTTTCTGAAACGGGAAAAGGCCTGCCATGATAGCAGGCACGAGGCCTTTTATTAGGTGAGTCTATTATGCGGAAGTACCTTGCCTAGAGTGAACCATTCACGACGAGAATTGAGTAGATCTTGTACTGACATCGGTTTTTTACCTGTGGGTTGAAGTTCCAGCAAATTTAGCACTCCATCAAATGTCGCTACCTGAATACCCTGCTTATCTACACTGATAATAGTGCCTGGTTGTGCACTGTGAATAATGTTTAAAACGCTAGATTTCCACACTTTCACGGGCTGTTCGTCAATCGTGATATAGCTAATAGGCCAAGGATTGAACGCACGAATACAACGCTCTAATTGCTCGGCACGGAGTGACCAGTCAAGTTTAGCCTCTTCCTTGCTCATTTTGTCAGCATACGTTGCAAGACTGTCATCTTGCTTTTTAGCAATAGCCGTTCCCTGCGCCAGTGATGCAAGTGTCGTCAGCAAACCTTGCTGGCCCAGTTTTGCTAGACGATCCTCTAGTGAGGCAGAGGTATCTTGCTGTGTTATCGGGCATGACAGCTTATGCAACATATCACCAGTATCTAGCCCTGCATCCATTTGTATGATTGTAACACCGGTTTCGGTGTCTCCAGCCCAGAGTGAGCGTTGTATTGGCGCTGCACCGCGCCAACGTGGCAGCAATGAGGCATGCACGTTGATACATCCCAATCGCGGCATGTTCAATACTGCCTGCGGAAAGATCAAGCCATAGGCTACCACCACCATGATATCTGCCTGTAATTCGGCAACTATGCGCTGATTTTCTGCCGGGAGCAGCGAGTTAGGTTGCAATACCGGAACGTTGTACTGTTCAGCTAACACCTTGACCGGACTAGGGGTGAGCTTCTTACCCCGGCCTGCTGGGCGATCGGGTTGGGTAAACACGCCAACTACCTGATGCAACGAAGCGAGCAGCGCGTCAAGATGACGCGCTGCAAAGTCAGGGACACCGGCAAAAATAATGCGTAAGGAAGATGTAGACACAGTCAGATTTTTTCTAAAATAGTGAGGGTGTTCTTTGGACGGCTGTTAAGCCGGGCGATTTTTTCTAGTTTCTGACGGATTCTTTGGAGTTTTAACGGTGAGAGATAATCAATAAACAGCTTTCCGATTAAGTGATCCATTTCGTGCTGGATACAGATGGCTAAAAGACCATCAGCTTCCAGCTCAAAGGGGATGCCTTCTCGATCCAGTGCTTTGACCTTCACGCGTTCAGCGCGTGGTACTAATGCACGGGTTTCAGGAATAGACAGACAACCCTCTTCAATACCGGTATCGCCGTCCTTTTCCAAAAGTTTAGGGTTGATCAATACCAAACGCTGATCGCGCGCTTCGGAAACATCAATCACGATGATGCGTTGATGTACGTCCACTTGAGTCGCAGCAAGGCCAATGCCTTCTTCTGCATACATAGTGTCTAATATGTCATCGACGATGCGCTGAATTTCAGCATTCACCTCTGCGACGGGTTTCGCGATAAGGCGAAGTCGCTTATCTGGAAAATATAATACCTGCAAAACTGACATATATGATTTCGATCATTATCCACTTGATAAAAGTGTGTCCAGATCTATTCTAGATCTTTCTGCTTCTGATTGACAGCATATGCCATGTAAAGCACAATGAGATAATGATGCATGCATGTAGGAAGTTGATCTTTAGTTTCGCTTCATGAACGTGGAGCGTATCAAAGTGGTAAAATAGCGTTTAGTTGAGCAGTTGTGCTCGTTAGCTGAAACTACTCTTCAGGCATTATCTGCATTAACATTGCCTGAAGAGTAGTTTCAGCTAACGGGTTTACACCATAGTGATTAGCTATGGGCGTAGAGGGGATGGTATTTCCCAGAATTGCTACGATACTTCCCCAGAATCTAGCGTAGTCTAGGAAATGGATTGCATCAGGTGTATCCCTTTCGTCACCGTATATATTAGCTGACAGGCCTTTTTCACAAAATGGCCTCTCCTCGTCTCTGGTTTCCACTGAACGAGAGGTGCTAAGAGCAATGAGTGTTCCTCTCTGTAATCGTAGTATCAGTCGGCTGAGTTTTAGGAAATTGATTATTGAATCATCATTGAGTAGCATCTCTCTTTTACTCACGGTGTGCTATGCACTGGAGTGAAATCGAGATCTTTCGCCTTGATTGGCGCATTAGATAATCCTTGCCTCAAGGCATACCTTATTTTCTCTAGGGGGGAGAGAACTACCAGTTTCTCTGATTACCCCCTAATTCGATAGTGCTGATATCTACAAGGCTACAACGCATTGAACTAGCTGTAGCGTATGGCTGATGTATAGGAAGGTAAAGAAGTGCCTTTTGCTTTGGCAAGTGATTTTCGTATATTGCGTATTTTTACAAAAGAAGAGAAGAAACGCTTCTGCCACTGAATGTTGCGGCTTGTTATTGCTCCTTGAGCAAATAAATATCTTGAATGTTAAAACGCGTGAGCTGAGGATAGATTGCGTGATAACCCTCGATACCCTGTGGAGAGCTGTTCAATCTAAACGGAGGTAAAATGCCTAGCAGCTACTAGCAAATAGAAAATCTTCTCTTTAAAGTATAAAAGGAATACTTGTATTAAACTGACAAATCAGAATGGATCAAGGCAAGTACTGCTCTTATAGCAGATAAGAGGCGGAGTGCTGCCCTGAGTGGCTCTCTGCTTGTAATTCGCTCCAGTCGTCACGGTTCATGTTAAGCTACTTACGCTACCCAGCGTGCAATTTTTGCCTACGCTGAAAACAAAAGCGTATTGTCATGTTGTAAACATTTATTAGATAACCTTGCCAGGATTGTTAAGGACGGGTTGGTATTACGGAAAGGACGTTATGGCATGATTTACTGTAGTCATTCTATCAATCTGATCATTGAGTGTCCTCATAACACTACATTAACCTATCCCCAATGGGGAGTATCTACGCTACAAGCACTCGCTATTACTCGATAAAAAATAGAAAAGAGCGCAAATACTTTGCGCCAGTAAAGCCTGTAAAAAGCCCGTAACGGCAGAAGTTGATACCCATGAGTAAAGTCGTGAATGAACAACTGGTTTCTATTATTCAGGACCTAGCCTCGCAGAACATTATCGCCTATCCTACAGAGGCTGTCTTCGGTTTAGGGTGCGATCCTGATAGCGAAGCCGCAGTGATGCAGCTACTGATCTTGAAACAACGGCCTGTCGAAAAGGGGCTAATCCTGATTGCCGCAGATTACCAACAACTTACCCCTTATATTGATGATAGCCATCTTAGTCCTGAACAGAAAAAGAAGATGTTTGCTTCCTGGCCAGGGCCAGTAACATGGGTTATCCCAGCAAGGCCGAGCACCCCAAACTGGTTAACTAGACGGTTTTCATCGCTAGCGGTACGTGTTACCGCACATCCGTTAGTTCGTGAACTGTGTCATGGGTTTGGAAAACCAATCGTTTCAACCAGCGCTAATCTATCCGGGTTAGCGCCATGCCGTACTGTAAAAAACGTTCTGTCACAATTTGGTGCTGCTTTTCCTGTTCTGCTTGGAGAAACCTCTGGGTGGCAGAATCCATCAGAAATTCGGGATGTCTTGACGGGTAGCCTGATACGACAAGGTTAAACGCCTAGTCTCACTAGCTATTGTACTTATCATTTTGAACCCGGGCAGTGCTCTAAATCTAAACTTCTGTTTACCCTACTGGTTTTTGTGCGCTATCCACTCCTAAACTGGCTGCGCCAATAAAGCATCTTAATATAGGTTTAACCTTTACTATCTAGGAGATAAAGTTTTCTAAAAAAGAGTTATTCGCGGTTTTGGCTAGCCTATTGCGCATATCCAATCACTATAGATCTATGCTCTTTTTTTCTAAAAAACCAGTATACTGTTTAGTTTGCTACTCCGAAAGATCGCCTGCTGTTGATTTGTACAGATAGCGATAGCTGTGGCGTAGCGTTATCATGAGTGTTCTCTCGTGTTGACCAATCGGTCATTTACCAAATCGTAACCATTAATCAGCCTGTTTCCAGCTAGTAGTCACCCGTTTTATACTGAAGTTGTGCGTGCGGAGCGTTGAACACAGGTGCTACGAGAGTGAATATGGTCTGATGCTGTGCAATAAATACTGAAGGTAATCATTTCTGGCTGGAACTTAGCTTGGAAACCTTAATGCAAAAACAAGTTTATAGTCTATTAATCATGTATGATGAGACTCATCTCCCTTCCTTGGAAACCATTAAAGGTGTCAGTGATATCTTTAAGGACAATTCTCTTCTCGGTGGAGATAGTGCAAATAGCTATCTGATAAAAAGAGATTACCATAATTTTAACTGCATTGCCTATCCAGAGGATAAAACAGTAGTAAAGGCAAGAAACAATAAGAAAAAACAGGAAAGCCAGACGCAAAATTGAAAAATAAGCCTTGACTGTCAAGCAAAAAAGCGTATTTTATTTATTTAAAATAAAAGTCTTCAAAAGTGAAGAAAGCTCACTTGTTTTGAACTAACAGCAAACAGGCTTTAAGCCTTGCTTCTCCCGAGAAGCAAATCCAACTTAAAATTGGAATAGTGATAATTCTGGGTTAGGAACAGGATTTTCACTCCTAATACCGTATAACCTCTTCCTAGAGAAGCATGGAAAGACAAGCCTATTGCCATCTTTTCAGCCTAGCTAGAATTAGCTAGGCTGTAGGGTAATGCCTTTAGGCAACGAGCCATAACTGGTCTGAGAAGATGCTCAGCTGCACTGGAACTGAGATACAATCCTGCCTGCCTTTCTGAGGCAGCAGTAATTTGGTTGGGAACTAAAAGAAAAGGCCTTTGAAAACGAAGACAGAACAATAATTAAGTCGGTTAGAATCCCTGCTAGTCATGCAAGGGGTCGAGCGTTCGATTGTTCCATCCCTTCCGCCACCCTTTTAGGGGCGTAGTTCAAATGGTAGAGCACCGGTCTCCAAAACCGGGTGTTGGGAGTTCGAGTCTCTCCGCCCCTGCCAGATAGGCAAAATCTTTTAAGCGCTTTGTTTAATCACCGCATCCCAACGCTTGGTATCCACACCAGCAAGTAAACTATCTTAATGACCTTCGATAAATTCGAATTTTACCCACAGTTTTTCAGCAACAGCCCGGACGGGCTGTATCCACTGCAAACCCTGAAGTTTTGCTATTTATCAAGGATGATAGATAGTTACTTATTATCCATACTGATAGTAAATACTGATAAAGCCAATGTTTCGTTTCGTTTCGTTTACCTATAGGTTCGTGGAGAACGTAATATAATGTTCTAGGCCAAATAATTTACGACGAAAGGTATAATAAGGGTCTACAAAATCACAGTCAACGATGATTTAGTACTGAAGTGAATATAGCCCAGATGCTAATTTTTGAGTTTTTGCAGCTTTTTTGCCTATTGCCTTAGGTTACCTTCATAGAAGAAGGTGCTTTTTGTTTTTTTAACAAAAATATTTCATAGCATTTTTCCTATTAAAACTTATTATGATTGATAAATAGGCTAATTACCTTTTGTTTAAAGGCTTAAATAGCTTAAAGATAAGCACACTGATAGTTAGATGTAATGTGCCCCTACTATAAGTAGGGTAGGGATACTAGAAACGCAGTAGCAGATCGTGAATAAGATCGACACTATTTCTAGCTTTTACAACATGTAGAAGGGTGAGCATGGTGATAAGAAGAAAGATTAAACTGATTACACTACTACTAGACCTAATGATATATCTAAGGGTAACGTAGAAAACCTTCCTACCTACTAGATATTTTAATAACTAAAAACAGACAAAGCTTCAGAATTGTAAAGGCGTAACTCCATATGCTGAATATCGATTCTTTTCAAAAAGAAAGCTGAATTATAATTGTATTAGTTCATGCCGTATTTTTTTTAGTTTCTTGCGCACTGTGCCGCGGTTGATACTCATCATCAGAGAAGCGCGGGTCTAGTTGCCACGGGTGTACTGCATCACCATTCCAAAGTGGCTGTTCAACCTCAGACAACACCAGCTCCTACAGGTCGGTCTTAACCTGACAGTTAAGGTTAAGTTAAGCGAAACAGTTCTTCAGTGCCTATTATACCTCTCGCGAAGGGGTTTGATTACCTGGTTCTGAGAGTTTACGATAGAAACGGTCAGTGCGTCAGAATTCACTCTTTATTCGAACATAGTTCTATTAGCTCTTTTTCTATTTGCGAAAGATATATAAATATGCCTCTAACGCCTCTCGCCTCCAGCTGCTCTCTGGTACGTCAATGACGTTGAATATTCGCCTAAACGACTCATTGTAGGCACATGCTTCTGGAGATATCCAGATATGCTTACGAGCAATACAGAATCGCTTGCCAGGACCATAAAAGTTATCTAAGTATCGTAGATACTTGAGAAGTAAAGGCTTTATCTACGCTAACAATGGCATCGGTTCCAGCTGCTCTCTCGTGTGCAGATAATACTAGATTTCTCTAAAGGTTCAAGATCTTGCCTGAACTGCCCTCTATCATTAGGGCATCAGCTACGGCGTGGTCAAGAATTGCTTTATAACGGGAATGGAAAGGACTTTGTTAACCGTCCGAAATTTTTTTGTATATTCTACTTACCGTTGAATAGGTACATACGCGTGCATCCGTGTGCGCTAAGTGCACTAGGCTTCGGACAGTTTGGCAATATCTTCACAGTTGAGGTGCTTAGCTGCCAAGCTAGTACAAATTTTCAGTGTGACCGGTAAGTCCTCACCGTATTTCCACAGCGGAAAGGATTGATTTTATCAAATCAAGATACAGAAAAGTACAAGAAACCCGACATCTTGCAGTAGATCTCCTTTGCAGGACACCACATATTGATATCAATGATCTGTGTGCTAAAAGCGATGTTTATTCTGGCTGCTGCCGCTATTATATCATAGTCTCTGGGCAGGCCCTATCTGCACAGTACGGAGGGGATCCCAGTTTCATCACTGTGTCCCATACGCAGACGCGTCTTTCTTTTGATTGCAAAATTTTATAAGATAAATCCCTTATTGATTCAACTATTCTAATATAGAACATTTCTCTGCGGCAGTTCGTGAACACCAAGACACTCTCCTACTCAATGGCATTTTCATATGCAAGAGGCTGTTTTTTGTACAGTGACTTTTCGCTAATTGCTGTAGCGATAGCCAATCTATTCAAAATGGCTTAGGAAGTATGCTAATCAACGGCACTAGCTCGCGTAATAGGACGCCTACAAGGATATTAGCGACCACTGCCTCTACAATTAAAATTTGCTGGTCTTGAGGAAGATAAAGCGAGACACTCCGATACGCTATTACGTTGCCTATTGCCTCGGCTAGCTTGAGGATTAATATCGATCCCAATCGATCACTATTTTTTCGGCCAAAATTTTTTCGGCCAAATCCAGACCATCTAGCTATTGCAGACACCAAAGACATGGTGTGATAGGCTAGGGTTCTAACATCACATTGATGGCATTCGAATCCGAATGCGCATTGCTATTGGACATAATCGCGGATAAGGGCGCAATACAGAAAATACCTGATCGGGGTAGTCAGCATAGACATGATAGCCCGGGGCATCAAGACGGTAATCACGAGGGTGCCGATAATAATACTGCGATACAGCGCCTTTTCTGTTTTTGTGTGATCTGCAAAGAACGGAAATGTTAGGCAATATGATGAAGCTAAAGCATACCAGCCCCCAAAATGAAGCCATAAAGGTGAAGGTGAGTGTCTGCCCTCTGCCGCGTGGATCCTACCCACGTCGGGATCGATCTGAAGCAGCAGTTTGAGTTTGTACTGCGCTTCCCATCACAGCCTCTATCTGCCCAAAAAATTCATAACTAGACTTAAGCTGGCAAGAAATACATCACCTTTATACTCTTATGTATGCGTCGGATATTATTGTAGGCCGAACTTTTTTTCTAGATAGTGGACGTTAGTTCCACCGTGCTGAAAATTCTCGTCGTTCATAATCTTCAGCTGTAACTCAATGTTGGTTGTAATACCATCAATGATCAATTCTGCTAAAGCGTTTTTCATACGAGAAATCGCGATATCGCGACTTTCGCCATAAGTGATTAACTTGCCGATCATGGAATCGTAATACGGCGGCACACTATAGCCCGCGTAAATATGCGATTCCCAGCGAACGCCAAAACCACCCGGTGCATGGAAACGCGTGATCTTGCCAGGACTTGGTAAGAAGGTATTGGGATCTTCGGCGTTAATACGGCATTCTACGGCATGACCGCGTACATTGACCTCTTCCTGTTTGATGGACAGTGGCTGACCAGCGGCGATGCGCAACTGCTCTTTGATCAAATCAACACCGGTAATCATCTCCGTTACCGGATGCTCAACTTGAATACGGGTATTCATTTCAATGAAGTAAAATTCACCATTTTCAAATAGGAATTCAAATGTACCCGCACCGCGATAGTCGATGTCTAGACAGGCTTTGGCGCAACGATCTCCGATGTAGCGACGCAAATCTGTAGTGATGCCGGGGGCGGGTGCTTCTTCCACCACTTTCTGGTGACGACGCTGCATAGAACAATCGCGTTCCGCCAGATAAATAGCATTGCCCTGACCATCGGACAATACCTGGATTTCCACATGGCGCGGATTTTCCAGATATTTTTCCATATACACCATGTCATTATTGAATGCGGCTTTCGCTTCCGCACGGGTCATGATGATAGATTGTTCCAAGTCTGCCTCACTGTGCACGACTAGCATACCGCGGCCTCCTCCGCCACCAGAGGCCTTGATAATCACTAGATAGCCAATGCGTTTACCGAAATCTCGGTTCTTATCCATGTCATCGCCCAACGGGCCGTCAGAGCCTGGTAGACACGGTACGCCTGCTTTCTTCATAGCAGAAATAGCAGCAACTTTATCGCCCATCAGGCGAATGGTGTCAGCACGAGGGCCGATGAAGATAAAGCCTGAGCGTTCAACCTGCTCGGCAAAGTCCGCATTCTCGGATAAAAAGCCGTATCCCGGGTGGATTGCTACGGCGCCGGTGATTTCTGCAGCGGAAATGATAGCCGGGATGTTGAGATAGCTTTTGGTTGACGGAGCCGGACCGATACACACGGTCTCGTCTGCTAGAAGTACATGCTTCAGATCACGGTCGGCACTAGAGTGAACAGCAACAGTCTTGATACCCAGTTCCTTACAGGCGCGTAAAATGCGCAGTGCAATCTCTGCGCGGTTCGCAATAACGATTTTATCTAACATGGTAAGCCTCGTTATTCGATGACAACCGATTATTCAATGACAATCAGTGGCTCATCAAATTCTACCGGTTGGCCGTTTTCAACTAGGATGGCTTTTACCACACCTGCTTTATCGGCTTCGATTTGGTTTAGCATTTTCATGGCTTCAACGATGCACAAGGTATCGCCGACATTAACCTGTTGCCCAACCTCAACGAAGGCTTTAGCCTTAGGGCTTGGGGTACGGTAAAAGGTGCCGACCATGAGAGAACGTACGATATGTCCGCTAACAGCCCCAGGAGAGGTAACTACCGCTTCTGTTGCAGGAGCAACAGCGCTTGCTAGAGCTAGCTCTGGCTGTTGTATCATCGGGTAAGACAGCGCTGCTGGAGCACGACTGATACGTACTGATTCTTCACCTTCTGAAATTTCCAGTTCGGAGATGCTAGATTCTTCAACTAGTTCTATTAGCTTCTTGATTTTAGTAATATCCATGGATGTGGTTCCGTATTCATTTTTGAAATGTTTTAACATGGACAGGCTGTTTTACTGCCGTCTATAACGCATAGCCATATCCATCTTCGCCTAAATCACAAATCACCCATGCCGCCACATCGGACATGGTAAGGTTGATGGTAGAATGGTTCGCACACACGTTGCTCAGATGAGTCTCAATAAATAAAATTTCTACGGCCAGAAGTGCATCACCTAATGCAACGCTGATTTAGCTAAATGCGGCCGGGTTAAAATAAAATCCGTGTTGCCGCACCCTTGATCTAGGGTATTGATCAGTACATGATCAGCATTGGATTAGACAGAAGTGTAGATTAAGCGATTACGCCTGTCGGTCTAGATCGCTGATGATCTCTAAAAGCTTTTAGAGGCAGTACTTCTCTGTTTTCTAGCTTACGGCTTCTCAGCAGATTCAGTTTGGAACTGTTCAAAAGAAAAATGTAAAATCTCTATGCCATTATGCCGCTATCTCCCCCGAGGGATCCTTGATTTATAGAAAAACGTGTCGAACAACATAGCGCGAAGCACATCGTTTGTCACCTTTTGGCAACGCAAATTGTGCAGTAGGCGATAAACTCAGACATTATAACCATATCGTAGCAATTCGCAGCTAAATACTGGTCTTCTCTCCGTACATGGCTTTAGCACCGCTGCTCTCAGGCGATTTCGTGACTAGAGTGGTGCACACACGGCTAAGGGATCAGGCATACTCAGTCTTGCCAAAAAGAAAGGTATCTTTAGTAGAGTATTGCACATGTAGTGAAAAGGACTAGCTTTCCGGCGCGGTTTTCAGCAATTTCCTACATAATGTACGACGTGCAGTTGTAAGTGGGGAGGAAAAATCTTTGAAATCGTTTGCACAAGTACTGATCAGGCGCTGGTAGTGCAAACTTCTCCTCAGCGATTACAGTTTTTGTTCCTTCAATGATGAAGGCTGCAGGCGTTGTACTACAAGAGATCAGCAACCTCGATAAAAACCTGTAATATTCTCTGTTGTTGCCGGAAATGCTTAATACAGAAGACGATTATGCGCACCAAATGAAGATTTTTGTTTCAACCTTACTTATCTTGATCTTTCTATTGGTTTACCACATTAAATGTTTCTATCATTTCTATGGTCGTAGAGAGAGAGGGGGATGTCGTCTTCTAATCGCTGCGCTGCTAGTGTTTTCTCTGCGGCGTTTTCGTCGCAAAGTAATAGTGTATTAGCAGTTATAAATGCGCGCAAAGCGGCATTCTAGCGGGGGTACGAATCTGTTTTTATTCAGCGCTTGAGAGAATCCTTTAAGAGCAATTCCGCAAAACTGTTTTGCCGCAGATCTAGAGAACCCAGGAAGAGTGAAATAGGTTATTGATCTGCGGTGTATTTAGTAGTCAGGGCAATTTTTGTAGCGTCGATCCCCTCTCAGCAACGATGAGTGAAAAATATTCAACCAGGCCTCGGGTTTAAGGTAAATGTCGCTGGTAATTTAACGTAGAAAGCCTGCTTTATACTCTTCATTCTGCAATTTGCAGGTGCGTTGTTTTCGCTCAACTTACCCGATCTGTTACTTAAGTAAGTTCATCTGGGCTTTGTCGCTTGCTACATTCCCGTAACTCGAATTGTTTGAATAATATCAATCGGTTGCTATGCTTATTTCGAGAGTTGATCGATAAAATGTTAGATTTTGTATCCTAATCGAAAAAAGAAATGTCTCCCTGACCGTTTTTCAGGGGAGCAAGATGCGTATACTACAGGGAATTTTTCACCGATGCAGAGCGCTGCTGCGCCTTGTCGCTGCACTGTGTGATTGCTAAAATAGGTAGTTTTCTTTCCCAGCCTGCAGAGTCATCTTTTTGTTATATTTAAAAAAATTTTATGGCATGTTTTACAACGACTTGTCTATCGACTTGGGTACCGCCAATTCCCTGATTTATATTAAAGGAAAGGGCATTGTACTGAATGAGCCGTCTGTGGTTACAATCCGTCAGGATAGTGCAGGTTCTTCTAAAAGCATCTCTGCTGTAGGCTATCAAGAAAAACAGATGCTTTGTCGTACTCCGGGTAATATCGCAGCAATTCGTCCGATGCAAGAGGGGGTTCTCTCTGACTTCTTTATGTCAGAGAGAAAGCTACAGCATTGTCATTAAATAATTGTACAGTAACAACTTTATGCATCCGAATCCTCTCGTTTTGGTCTATATACCTGTAGGTACCACGCAGGTTAAACGACGTGCCATTCTCGAGTCTGCAAATGGGGTAAGCAAGGGGACAGTGCACGTGAAGTTTTCTTGATTGAAGAAGAACCGATGGCTACGGCTATCGGTTCAGCGCTACCCTTCTCTGAAGCAACAGGCTCTATCGTTTTGGATATCGGTGGCGATATGACGAAAGTGGCAGTTATCTCCCTTAATAGCGTACTCTCAACTCTTCTTTAGAGCGAATTGGTGGTAACCAATTTGATGAAGCCATCATCAATTATATACGCCGTAACTACGATTCGCTGATCGGTGAAACGAAGGAAGAACGTATCCAACACGAAATGAGTTCTGCTTATCCTGTCGATAACAGGGCGCAAAATCGAGGTCCGTGTCTGCAACCTGGCTAATGATGGCGTTCCGAGCAGCTTTACCCTGAACTCGAACGAAATTCTGTAAGCCTTGCAAGAAGCGTTAACTGGTAGTGGTTCGCTACTGCCTAACCTGGATCGTTCCAAGCTCAAGATCAGCTATCTTAGCGGAATACGCTAGCGGCTGCTGCACCAGTATAGAGAGGAAGACAATGAATCGCTTTCGTCGTCATAGTAACTGGATCAGTTTGTTATCGTTCCTAATAGCCATAGTGCTGTAAATCATGCCCTGTCCGTAAGGTTCTATCATTTTGGCCTCCATGGGTCTCGCTGTTTCTAATTTGTAGAAAATCTTGTTGCTAAGGAGGTGAATGTACCGATTGAAACGCTGTATAGCCATAGCCAGGAACAGTTTGGCGTGGTGGCGTGGTAATGATGTAATTCCTACATCAATGCATACATGAGAATAATGACTTTCCCGCGTCACCTGCGACGAAAATCAAGGAGAATAGTGTGAGGCGACTGCACGGCCTACTGCTGATGACGGGCGCCATGATCGTTGTTGTGGTGCTGCGAGTCATTGGTTTACAATTAGCGATGCCGCAGCTCGATTATTTCCGACCGCAAATCATGGCTTGGGTTGCTTCGACAACGGGGGTAACGATTGAGGCAGGCCGTCTATTAGGCAGTTGGGAGTCTTTTGGTCCTACCCTTATTATCGACTCACTGCAGAGTTCTTCGCCAGCAGCGCGCTGGCAAGCAGAGCGTATTACCCTAGCACTAGATCTATGGCAATCACTGCTGCATGCACGCTGGCAGTTTCGCGATCTAACTTTTCATCGTATGGATCTTACGCTAGATTCCACATTAAGTGGGGAGAAGGCTGATGGCATCTTGATCGAATTAGCTCGTCTGAGCACACTATTTCTTCAACAATTCGATCACTTCGATCTGCGCGATAGTCATCTCTCCTTCCTCACGCCTTCTGGCGATCGTGCTGAACTCGCCATGCCACAATTAACTTGGTTGAACCGAAATAACCGGCACCGTGCTGAAGGGCAAATCAGTCTGTCGAGTTTTAACGGGCAGCATGGCGTGGTTCAGGTGCGTATGGATTTACAGGATGTACAAGGGCGCTTGAATGATGGAACGTTGTATTTGCAGGCCGATAATATTGATATGAAGCCTTGGATCAGCCGCTGGTTAAAAACCAATATAGGCTTAGAGAGTGCTAATTTCAATCTGGCAGCCTGGTTTCAGGTGCGCAATGGAACGCTGTTTGCTAGTGATGTCTTTCTGGCACAGGGAACGGCTGACTGGAAAGAAGGAGATATAACGCATTGCCTAAGCGTAAGCGATACGGCGTTGCATACCACGCGGAAAGATGAGGGCTGGCAGGTGAGCGTACCCCTTTTGAATCTAGAAACGGACGGCGTTGCTTGGCCGAAAGCCAGCCTGGCTGCTAGCTGGATACCCGCGTCATCGGCCGCTTACCAAGACATGCTGAGGGTGCGCGCTAGTGAGTTGAGCCTAGCTCGTTTTCGCGATTTATTGCCGCTTCTGTCCACCATGATACCAGAGCTTACAGCAGCCTGGGCAGCGTTGCAACCTGAAGGCCTTCTGACACAGTTAGCGATTGATATTCCATTAAAAAAGATGGAAAACACCCGCTTTCAGGCAGCATGGCGCAATTTGCGTTGGCAAGCATGGCAGTGGCTGCCAGGCGGAGAGAATGTTTCTGGCACGCTGAGTGGCAGCGTAGAGCGCGGACGTGTAACGTTTGCGTTGCCGCAAAGCATTCTGCCGAGCGGTAATCAGTTTCGGGCACCGTTCGAGATTCAACAGGCGAGTGGCGCAGTGGATTGGCGTAATACCACCGAAGGCTGGGAAATATGGAGTAAGGGACTTAATCTGCACGCGAAAGCAGTACAGGTTCAAGGTGATTTTCAGTACTGCTACACGGTGCACGAGGAGCCTCGTCTGAATGTTCTGGCGGGAATTCGGCTAACCAATGCATCCGATGCATGGCGTTACTTCCCCGAGTCCTTGATGAGCAAGGAACTAGTTGAGTACCTCACTAGCGCATTAAAAGGTGGTCACGTAGACAATGCCACGCTGATATTTGAAGGAAATCCTTCACATTTTCCCTTTGAACATAATGAAGGACATCTTCAGGCATGGGTGCCACTGCGCGCTGCTACCTTTGAATTTGGACCTGGATGGCCCGTACTATCAGCGCTAGATATCGACCTCAATTTTGCTAACAATGGTCTCTGGATGTCTGCACCTTCTACCCTTTTAGGGAAAATAACAGGGAGAAATATCCTTGCTGCCATCCCTGACTACAGTAAAGAAAAGTTGCTAATTGACGGAGAGCTCCAGGGTGAAGGACACGATGTCAGGCGTTATTTTGAACAAACGTCTCTCAAGGGCAGTGTGGGAAGCGTGCTAAATCAACTGCAAATTGGTGGCAATGTTAATGGCACGCTACACCTCGATATTTCCCTTTCGCACAGCGAAGTAGAAGCGAGCGGCGACATTCAACTCAGCAATAACTATCTATATTTCAAACCACTGAAAAGCAAGCTAAAACAACTTAAAGGGAGTTTTCATTACCGTAATGGCACTCTGAGCAGCGATGCTATAGCCGCTAGCTGGTTAGGGCAGCCCGTCACGTTTAGTTTTAGCACTAAAGAGCAGGAAAAAGCATTTCTGGTGAAGGTGGAGCTAAACGGTAAATGGGCTCCAGCGCAGTTTCCAGGACTGCCAAAACAGTTGCAAACCGCCTTGTCGGGAACGGCTGCCTGGCGAAGCCATGTGACGGTTAATCTGCCTTACAAAGGCGTTGAAACCTATGAGGTCACCGTCGATGCCGATTTAAAAAATATAAAAACTCGCTTCCCTGAACCACTCAATAAGGCACAGGGAACGGTGTTGCCACTCAAAATAGATGCTAAAGGGGATCTCAAAGAATTCATGCTTTCAGGCAGTCTAGGAAAAACAGCAAAGTTTAGCAGCCAGTGGTTGCTGCGTAGTAATGCGCTGATGTTGACGCGCGCAGTCTGGCAGCAGGGAGCAAAAACGACTCCCATATTGCCAGAAGAGGCTCAGCTAGTATTGGCGCTGCCCTCGTTGGACGGTGATCGCTGGTTAGGGTTGTTGCCTGCACTACGTAGAAATGTTGCCTTGCGTAAAGGGTCGCGCAGTATCAATATACCGGAAAGGGTGACGCTGCGCATGCCAACGCTACAACTATTAGGTCAGGAGTGGCATGATGTGGTAGTCAATAGCCGCAATACGTTGCATGGCACTGAAATTCATACCATCGGACGTGAGATTGATGCTAACTTGACGGTTCCGCAGAAAGGAATGTGGAGTGCTGATGTCCATAATCTCTATTACAACCCGCAGTGGAAAGTGGATGAAGCAACTAACCTA
This sequence comes from Candidatus Malihini olakiniferum, assembly GCA_042263625.1. Taxonomy (GTDB): domain Bacteria; phylum Pseudomonadota; class Gammaproteobacteria; order Enterobacterales; family Enterobacteriaceae; genus Symbiopectobacterium; species Symbiopectobacterium olakiniferum_A. Next base: position 588,658 of record JBHKFL010000007.1, on the reverse strand, counting down.
GTTATACTAGCTGAGAAGAAATTACAGCCCAATGACCCCATTATCCCATTTGGGGATTGGCCTGCATTCCAATTTTTCTGCCGCAAATGCTGGATTGCCGGGAAAAATCTTGGCCAAATAACAGCGACGCTACAACCAGAAAAAGATAAGCTAACGCTCAGTAACGGCGTTATTGATACTGGCAAAGCCAAACTTACCGCTAGCGGAAGTTGGCAGGATCATGCTGAGAGGATTTGCGCAGCATTGAAAGGACATTTTACCGGTGGCACACTGGAGCAAAATGCCGACTGGTTTGGGTTTGGTATTGAGACGCCACTGCGCGCAGCAATCTTTGCTGTTGACTATGATCTCTATTTACGTGGTTCGCCCTGTGCTCCGCATCTGTCGAATCTAAGCGGTATTTTGCATACGCGTATTGGTAAAGGCAACGTAGTTAATGTCGGAACGGGTCAGGCAGGGCGTTTTCTGCGGCTGGGGAGCTTTGATGCGCTGTTGCGTAAATTGCAGTTTGATTTTAGCGATATCTTCAGAAAAGGCTTTTACTTTGACTCTATCCGCAGTACTGTTTACATCAAAGACGGCGTCTTGCATACAGACGATCTGCTGGTAGACGGATTGGAAGCCGATATCGCTATGAATGGAATCCTCGATCCGGCTAACCGGCAAATTGAGATGGAAGCGGTAATTGCACCGGAAATTTCTTCTACGGTTGGAGTAGCTACAGCATTTGTAGTCAACCCGGTGATAGGTGCCGTTGTGTTCGCAACCAGCAAAGCACTGGCCCCGATCTGGAATAAACTCTTACTGATTCGCTACCAGATTTATGGTAGGCTAGATCATCCTATGATTAGGGAAGTCCTGCGTGAGCCTAAAAAAAGTGAGGCGCAGAAGCGGCGTTAATGCGTCTATATCTTGATAGCCCCCCTTCCGTTTATTCATTGGTTTCATGTGAATAAAAGTAGAAAATATGATTCTTTTATTTATCAGCGACCAGAAAGACCTGTTTTCGGTGTTAGCGATATCAATGAACGTTGCCTGGATTATGCCAATCTCTATTGCCAATCCAGTTACCAGTAATACTGGATGCTGGAAGACAGTATCATCAAAGATAGTTTCTACCATATCGACAAAGGGGGTCGGTATTCTTGCGGTAAGCGGAAAAATAGAGTTTGCCTAATGCCGATCAGATTATTCTCAATTTTTTTGCATTAAAGCGCGCAAGCAGCGTGCGAGAGCAGGAAAATGATAGTGTGAGATTCTCTAGGAGAATCGCACACCGAGCATTATATCTGCAGCTCTTAAACGTACTGGATAGACTGAGCTATGAAGATAAGATTACGCTTCTGCAACGTGCAGACAGTCTAGCGAAAGTGCTGCCCGATTCTCGGGTGCAGGAAGAGAGTGTCAGCCCGATCGGTGTTTACGAACACGTATTGGTGGCAGCAAGAGATTATCGCAAGCGTATAATCCGTATTATACATTATAAGCACCTCAATTTAGCGAGGGGTCAGGTGGATATTACCTCTGGCAAGTGTAAGTTCTTAACCTCTGAAGCCTATCTGATCTAGGATAGGCAAGGTCACTCACTACGCTGGTTAAAGAGAAAATGATGATGGGCTCCAGCCTCGAAGCGATGTAGCAGATATCCATGAGGGGCATGATCTCCCCCTGAATAGAGGCGTTCGGCGTATGTGGTAAAGAAAGGAAATTTTGCCAGTAAGGATCGGGCAACCGATGCTGAAACTCGACAGCATAACGGATGGGTGTGGTACTGCCTAATGGGTACGCCGTTATCGCTATACGGCATAAGGATCTTCTGTGGAAGAAGATCGCAACCGTTATGCAACTACCAGATGATGGTGTCCCCTCCCAGTTGTCCGGTATGACGGTAGGAGAAAATAGTGTTCGGGTGTGCTCTGCGTTGGTGTTTAAATCGAGAGAGCATACCTGACTGTTTATGGTAACGACACTTGACGGAGTTTTCTCTGTTGAAATTCCTGCAGCGCTTCAATATGCTGTTAACAAAAAGATATTATGTACTTTTTGCTAGATCGGGAATGCAGCTGAAACGAAGTATACCTTATGCATGACGGCCATTATTTACGTTTTTCCAGCGTGCGGTGGTGAGATTGTACATTTTTACCGCCTGAGCAGAAATAGTCAGCCAGTTGCTCAGCAACGTAGACCGAACGATGTTTTCCGCCAGTACAACCAATGGCTACTGTCAGATAGCTACGGTTGTTGGTCTCAAGCATCGGTAACCATAGTTCCAGATAGCTACTTGTTTGATAAATAAAATTGTGCACTTCTATATGACGATCGAGGAATGCGGCAACTGGCTTGTCCAGTCCGGTCATAGGACGTAATTTTGGATCCCAATGGGGATTCGGCAGGAAGCGCACATCAAACACGTAATCCGCATCGATGGGGATGCCGTGCTTGTAACCGAAGGATTCGAATACCATGGTTAGTTCCCGCTCCCGCTTGCCTAGCAAGCGGGTACGCAGCATTTCCGCTAGTTCATGCACTGACATTTCTGACGTATCGATAATAAGATCGGCATGGGAGCGCAATGGTTCCAGCAGATCGTTCTCTTTATTGATGGCATTCTCTAGCGAGAGATTTTTTCTGGAAAGGGGGTGCAAACGGCGTGTATCGCTGTAACGGCGAATCAGCGTATTGCGATCGGCATCTAGAAACAGCAGTTGCGGTGCGAAAATTGGCGGCAATTGATCCATAGCATGCTCAAAAATTTCTCGAGATTCCGGCATATTGCGCACGTCGATACTGATCGCTGCCGAGATATCCCGTTTTACCAAGGTCTTTGCTAATTCCGGCAACAACACCACAGGTAGGTTATCCACGCAATAAAAACCCATATCTTCCAGGGCGCGCAGGGCCACAGATTTTCCTGAACCTGAGCGACCACTGACAATCATCAGTACCATCCGACGGCTCCCCTCTCTCCGGATATTGCCTTTTTCTGTTACATCTTAACCGTGCGTATGACTCACCTGTAACGCGAATCGTAGCGCGCTTCCTATCTATTATAGGAAATCAATCCGCTTCAATCATTATCTGGTAGAGTTCTTCATCACTTGCGTGGCCCGTAAAACACTGAAAAACACTTTTGTCTGCTAGACGCTTAGCGATAAATGATAGCGTATGTAGATGGTTTTTACATTGTTCTACAGGAACCAGCAAGGCAAAAATCAAATCTACGCCTTGATTATCAATAGTGTCCAAAGAAATTGGCTGCTCAATCTGGATAAAGACCCCAGTTGCTCCTAGCGTGTTATCATCATCGATGATTGTCATGTGGAATAGCGATATCTCCACCGATACTAGTGCTGCTCATTCTCTTGCCTAGAAGTATAATGCCTTGAAGATCAGGTGGTTTAGAAGGTTCTCAACTACCTTGTAGCTAATTCGCTACTGATTTCAATGCCTGTTTCTTGCTTTGGCAAAGAATAGCGCTGCGAGTGCTACTCTTAGCGTAATACGGCACTGATTTTACAAATCAGATTGTTATTCATATTGTGTTCACTTAACGGGAAGCTCATCTTTTCACGTCTCTAGCATTGTGCCAGAGATGTTTTTCCCTGCGCCATGATGCGGAGATGACCATTAGTGTTGTTTAAGTTTATCCTTGTGTTTATTTAATTGACGCGCCAGTTTGGCGATCAACAGATAAATGGCGGTATAGATAAATCTGATTGATGCGATCAACGTATCGATCTAGATCGGAAAATTTTGTGTTAACGACCTCTCGTAATGCGAGGCGCATATGATTTTGATATGGTGTCCGCTGATATTCAACTGCATAACATTATCCTTTTCTAGGAAAATTGAACTAACTTCTTACGCTAGTTTAACGGCTGGATAGATAAAGACTCTTGGTATTTTTCCACTGTGCAGCGCGCGCCAATGATCCCATGCTCACCGAGCACCGTTGATAGTTTTTGCTATCGCTTAAGGATTTTCCAGGGTTTTCCGTCGTGATCAATTTTATCAGTGCTCGAATTGTAGTGGATGTTGTACTCACCGCCGCTGTTGGTATTTTCATGGTTAGAAAATAACTGTTTTCGTTCGAAAACAACAAATCGGCTGTGTAGGATAAAGAAGTATTGCTATTGCTCCTCAACACGGGTCGTAACTTTAAGCAATGTCTCTGGGTGTCTCTCAAGATTTTTATCACTCAGTGGGCCTTTTGCAGGTGACTTCGGATAAACTAGCTATCGCTGGTATTACGTGCGCTGTGGCTCTAATAGCGGCGAACTGCTAGTTGATCTGCAAGCTCAGCACGCTGTCGGTGTTAAGTTCCACCACTCGGCGTTCTTGATTTTTAGACATCATCACTTCAGTAATCATATACTTTCACTCGCCGGTATTGATTGCCCTACGTGTAGATCGAGTGATGGGATTAAATAAGCGCTTCTTTCAACGCATCTTCTTTTTTAATACGGCTCGAGCGGGTCAGAAAGCGGAAATCTTAGTTGTCTAGCAGAGCTAGATATTCTTATTAGCGATAAGAGCTTTGCTTCTTCTAGCCACAGCGTTTCAGAAGAAAACTAAGAGTTTGGCAGGCACTCGCGAACAGCACGTGCTGCCGAAACAACTTAGATCAAACCGTTGCACCCGTTTTAGAACCTTCCATACTTCATAAACTATTACTTCGTCGCAGCCAATGCTCTCAATGGCCAGTTATTGATTTAAGTTGAGTTGTAAAGATTGCTTCATAACTCGTGTCTCTTTCGCTAAAAGAGTACGCCCATTGCAAATATTGCAGTATCAAAGTCGGAACCCTTCGCCCAGATAGACGCGTTTTACCTGCTTATCCTCCAGGATTTCGGTGGGTGAGCCGTGGGAAATAAGCTGCCCCTGACTGACGATATATGCGCGTTCGCACACGTCTAACGTTTCACGTACGTTGTGATCGGTAATCAGAACGCCCAGGCCAATGTTGCGCAAGTGCTTAATAATTTTTTTTATGTCGAGCACTGAAATCGGATCGACACCGGCAAATGGCTCATCCAACAAAATAAATTTAGGATTAGCTCCCAGCGCGCGCGCGATCTCTACACGACGACGTTCGCCACCGGACAGGGATTGTCCAAGACTATCCCGTAAATGAATAATATGGAATTCTTCCATTAACTCATTGGCGCGATCATCTTGGTGCTCTGGAGTCAGATCTTTGCGAATCTGCAACACTGCCATCAAGTTGTCGTAAACGCTTAAACGACGAAAAATAGAGGCTTCTTGCGGAAGATAGCCGATGCCGCGGCGTGCACGCTCATGTAATGGGAGAAAGCTTATTTCTTCATCATCAATTATGATTCGCCCAGAATCGCGCTGAACAATGCCGACAACCATATAAAATGTTGTTGTTTTTCCCGCACCATTCGGGCCTAGCAACCCGACTATTTCACCGGAGTTGATCATTAAGCTTACGTTTTCTACCACGCGACTGCCTTTGTATGCTTTAGCCAGGTTTTCTGCGATTAATATTGCCATAGGTTATTCAGTTACCTGTAGTTGTGTTTTTGCTTTCTCCGACGAGGGCGCGGTGAACCTTACCGTTTTTTCCTGCAACTGAGACGGTACCAGCACAGTAGTCACTCGTCCTCCCTTATTGCTTGAGGCTTCCATTTGCTGCTGTTTCACTAAATAAGTGATGCGATAGCCTTTGACGTTGCTGTCCATCTGCTCAAGATAAGCGTTACCTGTCAGGGTAACTTTATCCTGTGCCAGCTCATAGCGCACTTTCTGCGCGCGTCCTTTTACCGGTTTTCCGTTATCTTGCCTCTGACAGAATGTGACTGGATTACCGAAGGCTTCAATCAATTCCTGGCCCTGTGAGCCTTTCGGGCGTGTGACGACGACCTTCTCGGCCTTTACTTTTATGGTCCCTTGCTGAACCACTACATTTCCGAAAAAAGTCACGGTATTGCCCTGCATATCCAAGGACTGCTGTGCTGAATCAATGTAAATCGCTTGGCTAGTTTCCCCTATTACGGCCAGTGCGGGCAGACTTGCTGCTAACAGCGCGCTGGCGATGGCGGCGTGACGCCAGGCATTATTGGTGTTGAATTTCATAAGCGGTTTTTACCTTTTCAATCAATTCGGCAGTTTTATTACGTAAATTGCCACGGAGTTTTATCCCATTGGAGACAAAACTGGCTCCGTACAGCGTCACCTCGTCATCGGAACCGATATCCTGTGTTACCAGGTTCACTTGCGCATTGTCGGTTTTTATCTGCTGTAATTGTGAGTCATTGTGCAGGCTGTTAAATTCTACATGCTCATATAAGAATAACATTTTCTCTTTGATCAGCTTGGCGCAATCAGCTTGCACCGACCAGGTTGCTATACCTTGTTCGTTAAAGAGCGTAGCGATAGGGGCCGTAAACCAGGTAAGCTGTTCCGCGTTAAAATACTTCACTTTTTGCGCTACAAGGCGAAAATTCAGGCCACCATGGTGGTTATACACGCATGTAGTCGTTTTATCGCTGGTGTAGGTTGGCCCCGCGTTATCCTGTATTTCCGTTTGTAGCGCGATGTCCTGATCTATCAGGTTCCAGCCAAGCAGAATTAACACAATGAGCGCCAATAGAGCAGTTAGCGAACGCTGCGTCTTATTCATAATAAAAAGGTACTCATACTCATGCTCGTCGCAAACTTATGCTTTAGCAAAATCACAGTGATGATGTACTCAGATCGAAAGCCCTTTAGATTCATCTAGTTTACCATATGCTAACAAGATAAGATTGCATAACTCGATCGCTGCACAGAGCAGAGCCGGTCAGGGTTCTGTTCACGTTACTGTCTTGGAGAGCAAGCAGTGGCTGTGTGAATCTACCACGGCCACGCTGAGATCTACGGCCAGTTAAACAAATCGTTACCAATATGGGCAACCTGAGAGGAATAAATCGACAGTGTATCTAAAGATTTTTGAAGGCCACAACTTTATCCTTCCTGATAAGGGAGGGTAAATCCAGCGTGAGGCAAATGGTCTTCTAGAAGAAGCGCAAAAGGCCCTGTAATGCTACTAACCTGCGATAGCAGACAATGGATACCATAACATCGCGCACCTTAAATGCCTTTAGCTATTCTCCTTGATTGCCCATGTCCATCAGACCATCAGAAAGCATGCCATCAAAATAGCAAATTAGTAATTTGATGGTTTAAGCTTTCTCCAGCACAAAATTAGCTATTGGACCATAGCAGGTAGAGGTTTTCGCCTGAAGTTAACTTATAAAGTAATAGGATTACTATCACAATTCATCATGGATTGTCGAAAAGATAATCCAGACTATCGTCACACCACACCAGCGCGGAGCATATCATGCATATAGATAATGCAGACTAGCCGATCCCCCTCTGCGATTAGCAGAGACGTAATATGACATGATTGCATTAGGTTCAGGGCATCCACCGCCAGCGTATTAGGTGCTACCCGGATGCCAACTGATATCATTAGATCGGCGATACGAGCATCATTTAGAGTGATCTGCATATCAAAGACCCGGCGCAGATTACCATCGATAAAAATGCCTTAAATTATCATATCTAGTGTGCAAATCACTATCCTGCCGAAGCTTTTTCGGGTGATCTCCACTAATGTATCTCGCAACGAAGCATCACGAGTAATGTGAGGAATGTCGTCTCCGATATGCATAATACCCCCTACGCATAGCAAAAGTTTGCGGCCCACAGACAGTGCGCCACCGGGATGAGAAAGTGCAAAATCTTCTGCGGTAAAACCTCGCGCCTGTAGCAACGAGAAAGCAAGCGCATCGCCAATGACTAGCGTGGCCGTAGTCTAGATGTGGGGGTGAGCCCAAATGGGCAGGCTTCCTTCGGCACGTGAACGCAGAGGTGAATTTCAGCGGTTTTTCCCATAGTGCTTTCTGGGTTTCTGGTAATGTAAATAAGGAAAACCACCAGACGCTTAAGTACAGCGATCAAGGCTAGAATTGCATTGGATTCGCCAGAGTTGGATATTGCAATCACGATGTCCTGTGCTGTGATCATCCCAAGATCGCCGTGGCTAGACTCGCCTGGATGGACAAAAAAGGAGGGTGTACCGGTACTGGAGAATGTTGCGGCCATCTTGCAGACGATATACCCAGATTTCCCCTATTCCCATTACCACTAGTTTACCTTGGCAATGGAAAATGGTTTTACACGCACGAGAGAAATTATCATCAATATACTGGTCCAGATGAGCTAACCCGTCTCGTTCGATAGCGAGAACCTGTCTTCCCGCCTGTTTGAAATCGAAATCGGACTGTTGTTCAACGTTGAACATAACTGTTAATCCTGACTATTTAGATAATCCACTCAAACGAGTAATATGCTGCTAGTACAAAAATTGCATCGCAAAGTAAGCGATAAACATACACAGCAAAAGAGTCCCTGCACCTTGCCCGATATAGCGTTTTTTCGCAGGAAAAGTAGCCTAAAGCTTCAGGTTGGCCCCGAGCATCACACACTATAGTCGCAGTGTATTGAGTCGCAGATCCTGAAGAAAGTAGTGCCGAGGGTTATTGCTAAGGACGATAACTAGCTTGGAGATAATTTGACCCGATCAGATTGCCCAGTGCGATATCATCATCCTCTTTTTTAGCATACCAATGATGGCAGTTTCCAGTTCGGATAGGCTGGGCTGATTCCGATCGTCAGCACCGTCAGGCCAATGGTCAACTCATCAATAGCAACATGACGAGCAATCACCGGTGCATTATCAATCATGATACGTAATGCTATCGGCAGAATAATTAGGCAAAGCAGAATCCATAGCTAGAGCACGGCAACTCTTTGTTTTCTATAATATTATTCCTGGTATTCTACTAATTGCTCGCCAGACAGGGCTATTACCATCTTGTTGCGCCTAGCACACAATCAGCACGATTTATGTGCCCAAAGCAACGCGTAAAATGACGCCATAAAGAAATAAAACAATAACTAGGAGCACTATCGTAAAAAGCAGGCAACGTCCTTTATTGAGATACAATCGTTTATTGAGGTATAATTATTGTTTAGTTAGGCGTTCCCTCATGCTGCACATTACAGAGAGTTTTTCCGCCTTGCTGCAACGCGCAAGATTTAGGGTGCAAACCAAGGCGTGAATGATGAATATCTAGTAAAAATTGCGTTGCATCGTAGAGAATATAATTTTGTCTTGTCTGGGCAGAAACAGTAAAACCTATGGCAGCAGGATGATGGATGCCGCCGTTCTCAGCAAGAATTATCGGTGATCTTTTTAAAGATAGTGATTTGCCTGAAAGCTGCCGTTAAGCTTACTAGGAAACACAGTGGTTGTTGCTCGCCATATACGAATTATAGAGAGGATTATCAAGGGGAGTAAGTGAAGGGAAATATCGTATGAACCATGATGTTACTAATCTGGTTGAAATTCGTAGGCTCAATTTTTCGCGCGGAGCGCGATCCATTTTTGCCGATGTTTCATTAACCGTACCCAAAGGAAAGGTCACCGCGATCATGGGGCCTTCCGGTATTGGCAAAACTACGCTGCTGCGTCTTATTGGAGGTCAACTCAAACCAGATAGTGGACAGATCTGGTTTGACGGAGAGAATATTCCTACGCTCTCTCGTTCCCAGCTATATGGCGTGCGTAAAAAGATGAGCATGTTATTCCAGTCTGGCGCACTATTCACTGATCTTACCGTGTTTGAAAACGTGGCCTGGCAGTTTCGTGAGCACACGCAACTGCCAGAGAGGCTATTGCGTAGCACGGTGCTGATGAAACTTGAAGCGGTGGGGTTACGCGGTGCAGCCAACCTGATGCCTTCTGATCTCTCTGGCGGGATGGCTCGTCGTGCGGCATTAGCTCGCGCTATCACGCTTGATCCGCAAATGATTATGTTTGATGAACCCTTTGTCGGTCAGGATCCGATAACCATGGGCGTGCTGGTAAAATTGATCGACGAATTAAACCATGCGTTGGGCGTCACTTGCATCGTGGTCTCCCATGATGTGCCGGAAGTGCTCAGCATTGCTGATTATGCTTATATTATTGCCGATCAGCACATTGTCGCACATGGGCAGGCGGACGAACTGCGTGCTTACACTGATCCTCTGGTGCGTCAGTTTATTGACGGCATTGCCGATGGCCCCGTGCCGTTTCGCTTACCTGCTGGTGACTACAAAACCAGCCTATTAGGCTCCGGGAGTTAAACAATTCATGCTACGAGAAGTATTGGCATCGTTCGGACGACAGGGAATGCGAACCTGTGCTGTCTTTGGCCGCGCTGGTTTCATGTTGTTTAATGCTTTGATAGGCCGCCCTGAACTGCGTAAGCAGGGACCGCTGTTGCTTAAGCAGTTACACAGCGTCGGGGTGCAGTCATTATTAATCATCCTCGTCTCTGGTATCTTTATTGGTATGGTGCTGGGATTTCAAGGTTATCTTGTGCTGATCACCTATAACTCTGAGGCTAATCTGGGCATGATGGTGGCGCTTTCTTTGCTGCGTGAGCTGGGGCCGGTGGTAACGGCGCTGTTGTTTGCTGGCCGAGCTGGATCGGCCCTAACAGCAGAAATCGGCCTGATGAAAGCTACCGAACAACTCTCCAGTATGGAGATGATGGCGGTAGACCCTCTACGGCGCGTTGTGGCTCCTCGATTTTGGGTAGGGCTCATCAGCATGCCACTGCTAACTATTATCTTCGTCGCAGTGGGTATTTTGGGGGGTGCCTTGGTCGGGGTTAGTTGGAAGGGCATCGACGAGGGCTTTTTCTGGGCAGAAATGCAGGGCGCTGTCGAATGGCGCAAGGATTTGCTGAACTGCGTGATAAAAAGTATGGTATTCGCGATTACCGTGACCTGGATTGCGTTGTTCAATGGCTATGATTCGATTCCGACCTCTGATGGGATTAATCGGGCGACGACACGCACTGTGGTGCATTCGTCATTGGCAGTATTGGGAGTGGATTTTGTTCTTACAGCACTGATGTTTGGGACCTGAGTCGATGCAAACAAAGCGAAGTGAAATCTGGGTTGGCCTATTCCTTCTGATCGCCCTAGGCGCCATTATTTTTCTCTGTTTGAAAGTTGTCGCTGTGAAGTCTATCGGCAGAGAACAAACCTACAGATTGTACGCCATTTTTAATAATATCAGCGGCCTGAAAGCACATTCTCCGATAAAGGTCGGAGGTGTAGTGATTGGTCGTGTTGCTGATATTTCGTTGGATACAAAAACGTACTCACCGTGCGTTGCCATTGATATTCAAAGTCGGTATGACCATATTCCAGATACCAGTTCGCTGGCAATCCGCACTTCCGGGTTGTTAGGGGAACAATATCTAGAGCTGAATATCGGTTTCGAAGATGAAGAAATGGGAACCAAAATCCTCGGCGAAGGTGGCCTGATTCAGGACACTAAATCCGCAATAGCGCTGGAAGATTTAATCGGCCAGTTTCTATATAAAAGCAGGGGCGATAGTACCGTCAATATGGAAAAAACGGAAACGGAATCTGTGCCGCATAACGATCCGGTATTGAAGCCAGCGCCGTCTGCGCCAGCGCTGGCCGTAGCACAATAATCAAAACGAGGACATCTGCATGTTAAAATGTTTACTGATAGTGGCACTACTAGTGGGGGCACCCCTCGCCCTCGCGGAGGATAACACTAACCCTTATCGTTTAATGAACGATGTGGCAGAGAAGATTTTTACTCGTCTAAAAACAGAGCAACCTCGTATCAAACAGGATCTGAACTACTTGCACCAAATTGTGCAAGAAGAACTACTGCCATACATTCACATTCGTTATGCAGGGGCTCTTGTGCTTGGACGCCATTACAAAGAAGCAAGTTCAGCACAGCGTGATGCTTATTTCAAAGCGTTTGAAGCCTATTTAGTAGAAGCTTATGGCCAGGCGCTGGCGCTGTATCATGGACAGAACTACCAGATTGCGCCGGAACAACCGCTCGGTAGTGCCGACATTATTCCCATCCGCGTAACCATTATTAACAACGGCGGCCCCACACGAGTGCGTCTGGATTTTCAATGGCGTAAAAATAGCCAAACCGGTAACTGGCAGGCTTACGACATGATTGCCGAAGGGGTGAGCATGATCACTACCAAGCAAAACGAATGGGCAGCCATTTTGTGCCAAAAGGGAATTACTGGGTTAACGAAACAGCTGGAAGATTCTGCTCATCAGCCCGTTACTCTGGAGCAAAAGAATGGCTGAGGTTCTTCGCTGGACGTCGCAAGACTCGACGCTGTCGCTGTCCGGCGATTTAGATCGTGATTCACTGCTACCATTTTGGCAGCAGCGCAAGAGACTACTAGCAGGTAAGCATGTGCTGGATATTTCCGCGCTGGAGCGGGTTGATTCCGCTGGGCTTGCATTGCTTGCTCATGTCTACCAGCAGCAGATTAGGTCTCAAGTCCCGCTCTTGATCACAGGGGCCAGTGAGCGAGTGAAAACTCTGATCGGGCTTTACCATCTCAATGAGATTATTCCTGTTATTTAATTTTTTATTAATATGGCATATCCCTAGGGTCAAAAAACTCTCTTTGCGTTCGTGAAAGGTTTTTTCCTTGTTTAAAAAAATGGCGTATTCATCTAAAATACACGTCTGATAATCCTCCACTGAATACAGAATCGAGAGCGATGGAAAATAACGAGATCAAAGAGGTGCTGATGAAGGAATTGGCACTGCAAGAAGCCTACGTAACGGGCGATGGTAGGCATTTTCAGGTTCTTGCCGTGGGGGATGTTTTTGCTAGCATGCATCGTGTCAAACAACAGCAGACTGTATATGCGCCATTGGCAGAGCACATTGCGGATAACCGCATTCATGCGATTTCCATCAAGGCCTATACACCGGAAGAATGGCAGCGCCATCGTAAGCTGAAGGGATTTTAAGCGATAGCTGTGCTCCTGTAATATATTTAGCAAGCTGAGAGCCTTTTAGTATGGAAAAATTTCGTGTGCAGGGTCCTACCCGTCTCACTGGTGAAGTCACCATTTCCGGGGCGAAAAATGCTGCGCTGCCCATCCTTTTTGCAACTCTACTAGCGGACGCGCCGGTAGAAATTCAAAATGTTCCCAAGCTGCAGGATATCGACACCACGATGAAGTTGCTCAGCCAGTTAGGTGCTCATGTGACGCGCAACGGTTCAGTACATGTAAATGCCCGCAATGTTAACGTATTCTGCCCACCTTATGATCTGGTGAAAACTATGCGTGCCTCGATCTGGGCGCTCGGGCCGCTGGTGGCGCGTTTCGGTCAGGGGCAGGTTTCTCTTCCCGGTGGTTGCGCTATTGGCGCTCGTCCCGTCGATCTACATATTACCGGGCTAGAGCAACTTGGTGCCAAGATTGTGCTGGAAGAGGGATGTGTGAAAGCCACTGTTGACGGACGCTTGCAAGGCGCGCATATTATCATGGGTAAAGTCAGCGTGGGAGCGACCGTCACTATCATGACGGCAGCAACGTTAGCAGAAGTTACTACCATTATTGAAAACGCCGCACGCGAGCCGGAAATTGTCGATACAGCGGCCTGCCTAAACGCGATGGGAGCAAAAATTACTGGCGCGGGCAGTGATAAAATTGTTATCGAAGGCGTTGAGCGCCTAGGGGGTGGTGTTTACCGTGTGCTGCCAGACCGTATTGAAACCGGTACTTTCCTGGTAGCTGCCGCAGTCTCTCGTGGTAGCATTGTGTGCCGTAACACTCGCCCAGATACGCTGGATGCTGTGTTAGTAAAATTGCGAGATGCAGGTGCCGATATTGAAGTGGGTGACGATTGGATTAGCCTTGATATGCATGGTAAACGCCCGAAAGCGGTTACTCTGCGCACGTCTCCGCATCCTGGTTTCCCCACCGATATGCAGGCTCAGCTTAGCTTGCTGAATTTAGTTGCCGAAGGGACCGGCATTATCACTGAAACTATCTTTGAAAACCGATTTATGCACGTGCCGGAGTTGATCCGTATGGGCGGGCAGGCTGAGATCGAGAGCAATACTGTAATTTGCCACGGCGTTGATACTCTCTCTGGTGCTCAGGTGATGGCAACCGACCTGCGTGCATCAGCCAGTTTGGTGCTAGCTGGCTGTATTGCGGAGGGAACCACGATCGTCGATCGCATCGCTCATATCGATCGTGGATATGAGCGTATTGAAGATAAATTGTGTGGGCTAGGTGCAAACATTGAGCGTATGAGCGGCAATAAGGCGTAATCCTATTTTTAAATAGGGGAAGCCGTGAGGCTACTCATACTGGCAACGTTATCCCTTAGAAAATTCCTGAATTGTTATTGTTAGTATCATCTCTTGATTGCTAGGGAGAAATGACTACTGGAACTGCGTTGCAGGGACGAATTTAGCCATATGCTTCATGATAAGCAGCATGTTACTTTTTAATTCTGCCTTCAGTGCCACCCGATGTTCGATATTCATCACGATATTATACCTTGCAACCTTTCATTACTGTCTAGAGTACTATATTTATAGCCGAGAATTCCTCGAGCGTGCTGAGGGTGTTGATGCTGACATTTACCCAGTGTACTAATGAATCAACGCACTACAAGAATTACCATGGTTGATGGATTGCATCGCATCGGCCTTCAGAAGGTTTTTCACATCTCGAAGAGGCAGCCTGAACCAGCTATCAGGATCAAGCTCAAGCGACCTGTAGCACAGATAATACCTTAAGTATTATCTGTGCTAGTATTACCGATATTTAGGACAACATCGCCGATGTACGCGATGCGTTTCTCGTTAATGGTGAGAATAGACAGATTAGCGAGTTCCACTTTCACCACAGTTAGATCGTTCAGTTTATCTGTGCAGATCCGCATGTCTCTGAGACGTGGCCTGCCTTATAAAGAGAACCACCTGCTCAATAATATTGAGCAGGTGGTTCTGCGTGAAGCAGATATCCCTTTTCGCTGCTAATCACGCCAGAGCTAGAACCAAGCAGGCTAATATTTAGTTCCTGGTTATTTTTGCTGACCGCTTTCTTGACTGTAGACGTTAACGACTTGCCACTGCCAGCACATCACTAGCCTTAATTCCTCCGCCTTGGCAGCTGCGGATTTCGGCAACACTTTACTGACAAAAGCACCTCGTTATGCTTCTTGCTTCTACCTTAAAGGCTTTCGCCATATCGGCGGTCATTTTGCTGCCTTTGATACCTGCGATGCCGCGTTTTACTTCACGGAATTCGATCAGCTGTTGCGCCAGGTTTTATGCCATTTTGTAGAGAGGTTACCCCTGTTGATAGAGGAATCCGTTTGGATAAACGGTTTCTAACTTTCCAGATTCAAGACACCATGACTCAGCGTAGAAAGGATACCTAAATAGCCTTTTATTCAAGGCTATAACAGTGTAATTATTTTTGCAGAGGACGTTCGCCGCGCAGTGGTCTAGAAGTACCTTCTGATTCATCGCGCGACGGCATGTCTACCGGTGCCTGATCGTTGTCTGCTTCCGCTTCGGTTATTAACCGATAACGGAACGGACTTTCTTGTACAGGCAAATCTGGCAGCAGGTTGCTGGAGCTTTTCGCTATATGCTCATAGAGCTGGCGATAATCTTTTGCCATGTTATCCAATAGTTCAGCACTGCGTGCGAAGTGACCTACCAGGTCCTGACGATAGGTTTCCAGCTCTATTTTTCGCTTTTCCAACTCGCCTTGCAACGCTTGCTGCTTCCGCAGTGTACGGCTGCAAAAGCGCATGGCAACAGCACCGATGATAATGCCGATAACTAATCCTATTAACACATGCTCCCAGCTCATAAAGATACCTCTTTTGACATCATTATCCCGTAGGCTATTTTACTTCACTATTGTCACTATAACCGCTAACTCCGCCTGAGTGGAGTCCAGAAACGCGACGCTTTAAGGTTATTGAGATCTATTCCAGGTAATGACATGGAATAGATCTCACCTCTGAGGAGCGAATAGCACCTCTCGGAATATGGAGGGTAAAGGGAGAAAGAGAGATGATACAACCGACGACTCTGCCGCATGATTGGTTTTTTGGCACACTCTCGACATGCAGTGGCTATGGGTGAATGTCAGCCTGATGAGAAGTAAAACCGCAAACGGTAAAACCACGCCGCAAAAATATATTTATGATGCAGGTATCGATTACCCGTCTGCACACGCTAATTCATCGTGCCTTTACCTGATGCCGTTGTCGATTGAGACTGAATCTGCAATTGTCTGGCAGGGCTTCGCTGAACCGGGGCAGGTTCTAAAGACCAATCCTAGGCCTATGCCGACGCTCAATGCAGGCAGTAGAGGCTGTGCCCGGGGATTTTGCTACGCTGTATCTGGATACGCCTGGATACGCGTGGCTAGAATGGCTATATTGCAGTATTGCGTTATTATTATATAATTCTATTATACACTGTTATTCTAATGGAAACTAAAGAGGAATATGCGGCACGCTGGTAGATGAACTTTATAAACATTGTGGTAAGATGCTGAGTGTATTGAATACCTTAATTTAAATGTTATCTCTAGCCTAGCCCTGCTTACAAGAGATGCAAAGTACAGATTACTTGAGACAGCCATATCTTGTATAACTCAACAACAGATGAATATCTAGGGTATAATTTATTGTGGTCCAGATGAAAAAGGTCGATCTTTATTATCGACATCTCTATACTATAGAGATGCTAGGGTACAACGTTTTTTCGGAAACGTTAATCGCGCTAGAATAGCTATTCGAATGGGTAGGTTTTCTAGAATAAATGCCGTGTGAACTTCGAAAGTTTATTTGTAAAGTTATTGAAGCGCTCGGGGGTGTTCACCAACGCGCAACTTAAATTGGATAAGTTTTAATGAAAACTTTTACAGCTAAATCAGAAACCGTCAAACGCGACTGGTATGTTGTTGATGCGCAGGCTAAAACTCTGGGCCGATTAGCTACTGAACTAGCTCGCCTTCTGCGCGGTAAGCATAAACCAGAATACACCCCGCACGTCGATACTGGTGATTACATCATCGTTCTGAACGCTGAAAAAGTTGCTGTAACCGGTAACAAGCGTACTGACAAGATTTACTATCACCACACCGGTCACGTTGGTGGTATCAAGCAAGCGACCTTCGAAGAAATGATTGCCCGACGTCCTGAGCGGGTGATTGAAATCGCCGTTAAAGGCATGCTGCCGAAGGGCTCACTGGGTCGTGCTATGTACCGTAAACTAAAAGTTTACGCAGGTAACGAGCACAACCATGCAGCACAGCAACCCCAACTTCTGGACATATAATGGATTATAAACAATGGCTGAAAATCAATACTACGGCACTGGTCGCCGAAAAAGCTCCGCCGCCCGCGTGTTCATCAAGCTGGGAAACGGCAATATCGTCATCAACCAACGCAGCTTGGAACAATACTTCAGTCGCGAAACTGCTTGTATGGTAGTTCGTCAACCACTCGAGCTAGCCAACATGGTCGGCAATTTGGATCTGTTCATCACCGTTAAAGGTGGTGGTGTTTCTGGTCAAGCAGGTGCCATTCGTCATGGCATCACCCGTGCGCTGATGGGGTACGATGAGTCTCTGCGTCATGAACTGCGTAAAGCAGGCTTCGTTACCCGTGATGCACGTGAAGTTGAACGTAAGAAGGTCGGTCTGCGTAAAGCACGTCGCCATCCGCAGTACTCCAAGCGTTAATTTCTAGCGTTGATCGCTACCAGTCAACGCAAAAAGCCCGGTGTGTTTACGCCGGGCCTTTGTCTCTTTCGCATGTATAAAGAGACTCTCTGCGCTTATTTTTCTCTTTTTAATAAAAACTCTTCTTTTCTTATGGTTAGAAATTGGTTCGTTCGCACTTCTTTCCTTAGAAGACGTAGGAAATCTGTTAACCTATAACCTAGTTATAGATTTGTGCCTATAGGCTATAGCTGGATCACATTCCCGAATATTAATTTCCCCCAGACATTTTTTGGACATACACATACAGTGAATCCGGGGTATGACGGATAGCCCCGTTTAGTTATTAGTCGTATTTCTCGATAAACTTGGAGGTTTTCATGGCTGTCGCTGCCAACAAGCGTTCTGTAATGACGCTGTTTTCTGGTCCGTCCGATATTTTTAGCCATCAGGTTCGCATTGTTTTAGCGGAAAAGGGTGTGAGTGTTGAGATTGAGCGAGTGGATATGGATAACCCGCCGCAAGATCTTATTGCCCTCAACCCATACGGTTCTGTTCCTACGTTGGTCGATCGTGAACTGACACTTTATAAGTCTCGTATCATCATGGAATATCTGGATGAGCGTTTTCCTCATCCTCCGTTAATGCCGGTTTATCCGGTTGCGCGTGGTACTAGTCGCCTGATGATGCATCGTATCGAGTCTGATTGGTATTCCCTCCTGAAAAAAATTATGCAGGGGAATGTACAGGAATCTCATGCTGCTCGAAAACAATTGCGCGAAGAGTTGCTAGCCGTTGCACCTGTGTTCAATGAATCGCCTTATTTCATGAGCGAAGACTTTAGCCTGGTCGATTGCTATCTAGCACCGCTGCTGTGGCGCTTGCCGCTTTTGGGCATCGAATTGACTGGCTCAGGCGCGAAAGAGCTGAAAGGTTATATGACGCGTGTGTTCGAACGGGATGCATTTTTGGCATTCTTGACTGAACCTGAGCGTGAAATCCGTTTGCACAACACACGAGGTTAAATCAGTATGGCGTTGTCTCAACTATCTCCTCGCCGTCCGTATCTATTACGGGCTTTTTATGATTGGCTGCTGGATAATCAACTAACGCCGCATTTAGTGGTTGATGTGTTAGTGCCAGGTGTGATGGTTCCAATGGAGTTCGCCCGTGACGGGCAGATAGTGCTCAATATCGCGCAACGTGCTGTAGGTGCCCTAGAGTTAGCGGATAACAGTGTGTGTTTCAACGCTCGCTTTGGTGGTGTGCGACGTCAGGTCTATGTCCCTATGGCTGCGGTGCTAGCCATTTATGCTCGTGAGAACGGCGCTGGTACGATGTTTGAACCGGAACCTGCCTATGCGGAAGCTCAGGATGAGGCATTGATACCAGGTGTTGTGATGTCGATTGTGGATAATGAGCAGCAAGATAACGTTACAGACCCCAACCTACCTGATGACGATCCGAAACCGACCCCTCGCGGTGGTCGGCCTTCTCTGCGAGTAGTGAAATAACTTCCTTTACATTGGGATAGCAACTCCTGATTGTCGGAGAGGAGTTGATTAACACGATCAAGGGCAAGGGATAGTACTTATGCGGTGCCGTAACTATTGAAGTGACGGAAGCGTACATGATATCAGCGTATTGCCCTGCAACAGGATTCGATATGGATATCGTTGCTGATTACACTATCCAGATAGTGGATAATACCATACGCCGACTTGCGCCCTTCAGCAATGGCTGTCACGATCAGATCAAAAGCGCATCTCTCTTCACCACCGTCGAAGATTTTCGGGTTACTGGTCTGCAAAGCGCTTTCGCTCTGCTCCGGCGCTACTATGCGGCCTTGACTATCCAAGTCTACGTCAAGTTGCACTAACCATTCTATTTTATGCGGACGGAAACCAAACGATATGATTACTGCATCTGCTTCCAGCATCTGCTGTAAACCAGCCTGCGATGATTTCTAGGCGACGGAGGCGGAGGCCATTAGAATCCGGTACTGACAGTTTAGTACTCGCCATTCTTACACCGCAGACTTTACCAGCACCGTTGCTTTTAATGCTAAGTGGAAGTGGGTGCAGATTACACAGAAATTTTACGATCTCTTCCACGTCCGTCGGATCCTCTTTTTCTAATCTACTACGTAGAGACTGGTAAATACCCACACCTAGAAAATACCGAGCCGGAATCGGAAAGCATGGTCTCCAGCGCGATGTCTTTACTAATTTCCGTATTAAGCTAGAACTTAATGCCCATTTCACTGGAGATTTCATAGCGTTTGATCATCACCGCTTTTTCCAGCTTGAATGCCGGAATACAGAAGGTTAGAAAACCGCCGATTGCAGGAGCAGGATGTCGATCAAATACCACGGCTTGCAAACCGCTACTCGACAATACGTCATATGTCAGCGAAGGCCAGACTCCACGATGGCAATACGCCTAGCACTGCGTTTTGCTTGGACAAGTTCGGATTCCATCTGGCAGACCGTGATAGTGATCTCTGCGCAGTTTGTCGTCTTTCTTAGGTTGCGATACCAGCAGAGCACTTGTTTAGGTGGCAAAAGCGCAGATATTTACAGCCGAGCGAGACCATTGGGCTAGTACCGACGCAGAAGATTTCTGCACCCAGGATCTCAGCTTTGATGATATCAACACAGGTTTTCAGCCCATCGTCTTGCAGACAGATTTTGTAGCGCAAACTATTTGCTACCAGCGCTTGCTGGTTTTCCACTAGCCTAAGCTCTCACAGGCACCCTGCATAGTTCACCGACGTCAGTGGACTGGTACCTGTGCTACTCTCCTAATCTATGATGGATCCTATGCCCGGTAGTGATGCTATTATGGTAGTTGAACATCCCTCTGCGGTAATACTTCTCAATGGAGAGGCTATAAGCCGTTTTCACCCAGTACGCGGAGAATCTAGTTCAGCTCTTCACTGCCGTAACCGAACTGCTGCTGGTAGGTTTCCAGCAGGTTGTCATCTAGCTTAAGGCTGCCAACCGGATCGTCCAGTAACTCTTCGAACGGCACCAAACGTTTGACGTTTCTCTCCTTACTCTTCTTTCTAAGAAGATCGTCCTTTGAGGTCGTTGTCGGTTTCGTTAGCGTGAAGAATACGGCCTTCGAGGGAATCGATAACCATGAGTTTACCGGTACAACAAGACCCTTTTTACCACTTCATCATCCATGGAGTTAAAGTTAAAGAACGAACGCAGTTCTGGGTCCATGTCCTGGTGGTTTCTGCCAAGCAGGCGGTATCAGAAAGCGCATATCGCGCACGATATCCATCCCGCTGCTTAGAAAGAGTTCCAGCATGTTATCTAGTGAACTGGAATCAGAACCAGTTTCGTTGACGAACGGTACGGCGTCTTGCCAATCGGGGATCAGGGGATCAGTGGAGTTTTGAATTTGTTCTCGCAGGCACTTCCCTATTGACGGTTATTCCAAAAAGGTGAAAGCAGTAATGACCTGTTTAACTCCACTTACTTTACTAGCAAGCTCAGCAGCAGAATGCCCTTCTCGGTGAGTTACCAGACCCAGCAAGAAGACTTCACCCTTCTCGGTTATCACTTTCACATTTGATGATTTCACTGTGTCAGAGGCAAGAAACTGGGAACGAATTTTGGTAGTGATCCAGGCATCCAAAGACGAGGTACCTATTGAGATAGGCATTCCTTTACGGATCTCGTTGTAGACTTCCGTAGCGCCATCTACACCCATAGCGATCTGTTTCGCACGACTAGCTAGATCTATAGTTGGTGCCTGCCCGATCAGCAACACCTTGCCCTGATACGCTGTGGCAACGATGCGCGCTTCATTAGACAACTCCTGATCTTTTCTGATTGCATTGAAAACGAGAACTTCCAATGTGCTATCATCTAGTTGCATGCCTACTGTTCTTGGGTCCGTCGCACTTTTAGTTGCAATGGCAGTGCCAACGGCAGCAACGCCAATACAACCTTGCAGCAAGAGGGCGACAGACAGCGCGGCCAATGCAAAAGAAATCCTCATCATAGAGGAGCTCCTTAATCGTTTAAGTGTGGAAAAAGGGAATGATCAATTAACTCGTATAGGCAATTAACCGTCAGCATAATATGTATTTCCTGAACGCGAGTGTTACGATGCGGATGGGTATACGGATTTCAACAGCTTAAGTACTAAGCAGAGACTAGCTACTTCTCCGAAGTCGTACCCGGTCAAAGCGAAAATCGTCATAGCACGCGTCGACGATATCGTAGTCTATTACCCCTCGGGTAGAGATCGACAATGGCATGTCCTCGTCCTCTACTTGCCCCAATGCACGCACTTATTTTTCATGCTCACTTCTTCATATAGTGATTCGATCGTTCGCTATCGCGATTAAGATCACATGATCTGCATTTAGTGCAATTTCTGGTAAACTCTGGCGCTCTGGTTCAAAAAGATTAATCATTCTGGCGGCAAAATACCGTATATTAGCCGGCGTAAGTTCCATTGTTACAGCATAGGATTTTGTTCCCCTTGAGTAGATGAGAAGCAATCATTATGCCTAATACTGATCGCCGTTCAGATGCGGTGTCTATGCGCCAAGACGGCGGGCAACCAATCTATCGTGTTCACCGATAATCGCAAGTACATCGAATCGATATTGACAGCTTTCTTCTGCTTACGTGCTCTCCTGCTGCCGAACCAATCTCGCACTCTTGCGATAACGGACCTCGAAGAAGAACAAGGTATACCCATTCGCATGATGAAATTCAGTTCCCTGCAGCGACAGTTCACGTTAGCGTCAATGAATATCCGCCTGGCTTGCGTCTATTCATGGAAACGAGCATCGCCTATCTTGGCAAGATTTCAGCCAGGTTAATTGGCAATTAATAACGTAATCTACATGTAAATCCAAAAAGTGATTCGCCAGCGCAAAACTATCCATGTAACTTACCGCATCAGAACTGGGTTAGTTCCTTTCATCAGGGAGATCTTAGTGAATTAGAGACTTTCTATTTTAAGACGAAAATCCGTCCCAGAGCAGAGGCACAGCCTGGGAACTACGAGAACTCTTGAATAAAGCAAGGCTTGGACTGCGAGGTGGAACGCATATTGATCATCGATTTGTCAGAGCCAATTCCTCCAGTTCAGAATATTTGATGACGAAGGAGGGTACGAATGGCAAGTAATTTCCAGCTAGTCTTGTTATTATCTTAGCTGTTCTCCATTTTGTTTTGGGTGGTAGTAAAAGAAAGCGCTATCCTGATCTTTAATTTCAAGTAAAGGTGGCTTTTTCGCCTAACCTGGACATTCTGCAATAAGCAGCGCCGCGAATAGAATAGACACGATACGCTCTATTTGCAAATGGAGAAAATAGTGTAGTTTTTTTATAAAAATGCTCCATTTATTACAATATTTTGCTATTAGTGCGCGGTTATTCGCACTGCATGATCAAAAGGATCAATAAAAGACAGAGTAACTGATGGCTAATCTGCAACAAGGGCAATCTATTGGGTTGGTATCGGATGCCGGTACGCTGCTAATTAATGATCATGGCCACCATCTTCGTACAGCACTGTCGGCAGCGTGGATTCTTGGGATCGGTTTTTTAAGAAGGCTGTCTGCTAGCAAAACCAAGGCTCGTCAAGACTATTACTGCAACTCTCTCAAGAGAGACGCATGCTTATTTTCTACGAATGCACTCCCCGATTACTTGATAGCCTGACTGGCTTGATGGCAGAACAGTTCTGCGAGTCTGCGAGAATCGTGCTATTTGGTGCTAGCGCGTAAACTGACAAAAACCTGGGAGCCTCCTCAAGAGGCACCCCTGTGTAGAAAGTATTTACCTGGGTGAAAGAGGATAAAAATCGTCGCAAGGGGTAGGGTGAGATAGTGTTGATTGTAAAAAGATTTCATCTAGATGATGAGTGCGGTATCGGCAGAGGCTCTGCGTATCCTAGAGACTGTTTCGCGCTGAACTATCGCTGAAAAAGGAAGTTGGCCTGACGCCGGAATCTTCGGTGTAAAAAAGAATGCTCTGTATCGCTATGTCTTAGCGCAAAATTACGCGGATAGACGATACAGAGGATGACAACCAGAGCTAATTCGCTTATGATCCTCTCCGAAGTTGACCAGACAGTCGCCACTTCATTGCTATCCCTTTCAGGGAGGGTCTGTGGAGGGGAGGAAAGTCCGGGCTCCACAGGGCAGGGTGCCAGGTAACGCCTGGGGGGCTAAAAGGCCTACGACCAGTGCGACAGAGAGCAAACCGCCGATGGCCCGCGTAAGTGGTATCAGGTAAGGGTGAAAGGGTGCGGTAAGAGCGCACCGCGCGTCGGGTAACCGTTCGCGGCACAGTAAACTCCACCCGGAGCAAGGCCAAATAGGGGTAACATGGTATGGCCCGTACTGAACCTGGGTAGGCTGCTTGAGCCAGTGCGTGAGTGCTGGCCTAGACGAATGACTGTCCACGACAGAACCCGGCTTATCGGTCGACTTCACTCACAATAAAAACCGCTAAAAAACGATTCGTCTGCATTGTTTGCATTTTAAACAACCCTCGCGTTATAGCAAGTTGCTATACTTGATTGAGAAATTTTATTCTATGTATAAACTTTATACTAGCTAAGATTAGCTCGTTTACCGCCTACCTTCGGTAAACGGCTAAGAACTCCTATTGTGCAGGGATGTTTAGTACAATGAGCGTACTTTTTAGTAGTATTACTCCAGGTGTTCTAAATACGCTTATTATGCGGAAACTTTCCGACATAAGGCTATGGCAAGGAGCAGAGAAGAATAGCTCTAGCATCGAGAATAACGCTTAAGGCTGATTCATCGCAAGATGCGATGGACAAAAGGTCATAAGATTATAAGTTTTCTTAGTTTTTTCTCTTTTCTTCGTCCTATAGAAGTTTATAACTTTAGTACAAAACCTCGCCGACTAACAATATACTGGCGTTCTGCACGTTGCCTGTGCATTGGTTGCACTCGCTGTTCGGCGCATCGTTGGCCTACCTCTCATGAGGTACAACGCACACTGCGTTCAAATCTGAGTAAGATCATCTTCTACATGAGTGCATCTCATCCTGAGATGCACTCTGCTAGGTTTGCAATACAAGCGCGTCTGTTCAAAATTTCCATTTTTCCTAAAACTCTCAATTTTTGAGGCAAAATACCAGCATTTTCTTTTTTTATTTTTATTTTGCACCAACAACGCCACCTATCAATTAGCGGGCCAAAAGCTTTTAGCCCGCTAAAGCTATCGCCATAACCTTTCGTTATGCGGCTTAGCTGAACGTAACGAGTATGAGAAAGCTCAATATGACGTATGCTGATAGAGTACAAGAAACCCCGATTTGGGCATGTTAATTGAACGGTTTAGCTCTCTGAGAGGGTCTTCACTACACTCGGCGTGTTGATCAAGATGTATCCAGAGGTGGAAAGTCCTGTATTACAGTTGAGTGTGGACGGAACTCAATGAGTTTAGTGGCTTTTTCTTACTGTAAGCATCAATTCAGAATAATATGCGGGTAAAAACGTGACCACTCCTGAGTGATCAACTCGCAATCTTCTCGCAGGCCAATACCGCACGCTTGATCGTTGACTAGCCAACTACCAATCACCGTATGGCTATCGCCAAAGGTTGGTAGCGGGTGGTATTGCTGAACTATCTTATCTTCTTCACCGTAAGGGCCATCAACGGAGGCGATCTGCTGACCCTCTTTCACGATTTGAATATTAGCCCCTTCGCGTGAGAATACTGGTTTAATCACATAGCTATCGAGCGCAGGATGATTATCATTGGAAAAATAGGTTGGCAATAGGTTAGGATGGTTGGAGAACATTTCCCACAGCATTGGCAGCATTGCCTTGTTGGAGATAATGCTTTTCCAAGCCGGTTCTAGCCAGCGTACACCTGCATCTTTTAGCTTGGTGGAAAATATTTCGCGCAGCATGAATTCCCATGGGTACAGTTTGAACAGATTGCCAATCACTTGATTTTTCATATCAGTAAATTGGCCTTTTTCACCCAGACCAATCTCCTCCATGTAGAGAAAATCAGTGGGCAAGCCAGCTTCTAGCGCGCAGTCTTGTAGGTATTGCACTGTGCCGCGATCTTCTGCTGTATTCTGACAGCAGGCCATATGCAGAAGACAGAAACCGTGATTGAGGCGGAGTTCTTCAAACCGTGCGATTAACGCTTTCTGAATGCTGTTGTACTGATCGGCAGTCTTCGGCAAATTACCGGCGTTTATTTGATCTTCTAGCCAAAGCCATTGAAAAAATGCTGATTCGTATAACGAAGTCGGTGTATCGGCATTATTTTCCAGCAGCTTAGCTGGACCTTTTCCATCATATGCTAGATCGAGACGAGAGTAAAGAGAGGGCTCCTGGCTGCTCCAGGAGCTTCTGACAAATTCCCATGTATGTTTGGGAATGCAGAATTTAGTCATCAGCATATCGCTGCTGACTACCTTTTCAACCACTTGCAGGCACATCTGGTGCAGCTCTGTGGTTGCGGCTTCTAACTCTTCAATCTGAGCCAGCGTAAACTGGTAGTAAGCATTTTCACACCAGTAGGGCTCACCGTACATGGTGTGAAAGTTAAAACCAAACTCTGTAGCCTTTTCACGCCAATCTGGGCATTCGACAATATCAACGCGCTCCATGCTTATGTTCTTTAGCCACCCATGCTACGAGAAGAGAAGCTGGAACCGGTTCTGATGCTGCTACGTTGCATACTGTTCTGATTGGCTACACGTTCACCAAAACCACCGCGGGTGATAGTGTTAGTTGTCTCAGATTTAGGTGACAGCGCTATTTTGGGTACCGTCATAGTGCGATTGGAGACAGAGGATCTATAGCTTTTTCCAGTGGTATCCATAAACTGGCCGTTGGCTGGACTCGCTGGAGATCGGTAAGGGAACGTCGGTTTCTGTGCAAAGCCTACGCCTCCGCTCATCATGCGGCCTATCATGTAACCAGTCATCAACGGCATCCAAGAGCTGCTAGTTTGTATTGATTGTTCAGCGGAGACAGCTTGAGCTGGCACAGGTGTACCTTGCGCCTCGCGAAACTCCGCGCTGCAGTCTTCTTTTCTGTTGTATTGTGTTGTGTTTTCTTCTTTTTTTAGCGATTTGTTGTACGCTGTAGGGCAGTGATCACTCATGGATGGGTTCACCGCCGAGCGTGCATCTGCATTTTGATACATCAATACGGTTTCGTCAGTCTGTTCACAACCGGCCAGAATAAAAGCAGCGCTGATCGCGAGCGCGACCGGTGCCAGACGATAGGAGCGACACCCTTTTCGGAATGCGTCCTTCTGTATGTTTTCTGTGCGTTTCATATGATTATCCCAGAGGGTAAGGCGTCAATAAAAAGTATGCTAAGTATGCATTAGCATAGGGGATGACTACATGAATTTAAAGCATTATGCCTGGCAGAATCTTTTCTCTTTACGTTGCTATCCATTTTATTGTTAAGTTAGGACCGCTAGGAGTTAATCCTAGGCAAATAAAAAAAGGAGATACCATGAAGGATCTCTTTAGTTATTCAACTACCTATGGGTAAAAGGTTGTTAGCTGGGCAGTGCTTTGGATCTGGCGCTCTATTGGCTGTAAAAACAGTCGAAGTGGAAACGTTCTGAACTAGTACGGTTTACACTATAGAACGGCATGCGCTTTCCAGCAGTTCTCTAGAACTGACAAAGCTTTGCAGTGCCTGTTTTTCACGGTAGCTTGTGGTGCCTCTAGTGTAGAGCAGTACTATTACTGACAGGTAGATCTCATTTTAGCCTGCATCATTATCACTCATATTTCTGCCCTATAAACCCCAAGTAAGCAAATCTGCTCGCGCTCAATCCTGTCGAAGGCAAGTAGACAACAGATGCAGATTATAGCTTTTCACCTCATTTAGTAAGGTGCCAATTTTTAGCAGTTTCTCAGTAGAGAAACGAGTGATGTTCAGTCATACTCGTTACGGATAAACATTACCACTGACCTAGCACAGATTTTCTAGCGCGTTATCCAGTGTCTTGCGCGCAGACACTTCATTAGCCAATACGCTGTCGTTTGGGATCGAGTCTTCTGCATGTCGGTGATGGCTAGCTAACTCGACATTACAGAGCTCGGGAGTGGCTGGATCGAGTTAACGCCAAATTAATCCCATTAGAGGATTTTAATTTGCTCTCATACTACAACGTTTGGTCAAATAGATCTCTTATTGATACAATTCATCACAAAGCATCGCAAGTGCGATATCCATTATAAGAAATAAGTCATAAAACATGAGACAGGAGACAGGTACCCTTATACCTGCTATTCCTCACAAGGAGTTGTGGTATGCCATTGTCTTCTTCCAATCTAGCGACTTTCAATAAAAATGATGTAGAAATCATTGCACGAAAGTCGCTGTACGATGGTTTTTTTTCGTTAGAGCGCTATCGTTTTCGTCATCGGTTATTTAATGGTGGGATGAGTGGTGAGGTTAGTAGGGAAATTTTGGAGCGTGGGCATTCCGTTGTGTTGCTGCCTTACGACCCGGTTCGCGATGAAGTGGTATTGATTGAACAGATCCGCATTGCTGCTTATAACACTAGTCCGACACCCTGGCTGTTCGAATTAGTTGCGGGGATGATTGAACCCGGTGAAAGCCTGGAATCCGTAGCGCGTCGTGAAGCACAGGAAGAGGCGGGGCTCAATATCGGACGCTGCAAACCGATCATTAACTATCTGGCGAGCCCGGGAGGTACCAGTGAGCGCCTTGCAGTGATGGTGGGAGAAGTCGATGCCCGAGCAGCAAATGGTATTCACGGTCTCTCAGAAGAGAGTGAAGATATTCGTGTGCATGTTATCGGCCGCGAACAGAGCTATGCCTGGGTGGAAAGAGGGCTTATTGATAATGCAGCGTCTGTTATTGCGCTGCAGTGGTTGGCATTGCACCATAGACATATAAGACAGGCGTGGGTGGACAGACTAAGCAGATGAAACGCTATTCCCCGGATTTTCCGTCTATGATGCGATTGTACGAAAAACTTCGCATAATTACATCGTTTATTACCGAGAAAGGATGAAGTCGGAGAAAGTGCAGTTTATTATGTAAATAATGCAAGCTGTTGCCTAACGATAGTGGAATTCACGCGTTATACTTCATTGGTTGAAATCCAGCAGATAGCACCCATTGTCAGCTATTCGAACTTGGCAACATTTGGCGTGCTGCTCTACCCTGACGCGCTGGTTGCGGAAGCATGTGCCTGTCAGTAGATCTATGATCTGTAAAGCACGTTATGATTACCAGAATAAAAATTGCATCAAAGTGATGAACAATATCAAACCAATCAGTTTCTTGATAATTGGTTAAGATGCTGCCTGTCGTATAGTTTTGCATCGGCTCCACTAAATTCCGATTCCAGTCTGTTAGACAGATTTCAGTAACCAAGGAAACTATTTTTTGGAAGGTCTGTTGAAAGTTCCTGTGGCAAGTCGGGCCAGAATCAGGATTTTACAAATAACCGATACCCACCTGTTTGCTGGCGAACAGGAGACGTTGCTCGGCGTGAACACATACCGTAGTTATCATGTGGTTCTAGCTGCCATTCAGGCACAGGGGAAGGATGTTGACCTGATTGTGGCAACGGGAGATCTTGTTCAGGATCCTTCTCAGGAAGCCTATCACCATTTTGCGCTCGGCATTGCTCAGTTACCCGCGCCTTCTGTGTGGCTGCCTGGGAATCATGATTTTCAGCCTGCGATGGTGGATGTGTTAGCTCAAGCGGGCATCGCCCCTGAAAAACACGTGCTACTGGGTGACGCGTGGCAAATTATTTTATTGGATAGCCAGGTATTGGGCATGCCACACGGCAAGTTGAGCGAATATCAACTCAAGTGGTTGGAGCGCACTTTGGTGGATTTCTCTGACCGCCATACGATTTTACTGCTGCACCACCATCCACTAGCCTCAGGTTGCACCTGGCTTGATCAGCATAGCCTGCGTAACTCGTATCATCTAGATGTAGTACTTGTGCGTTATCCTCAGGTAAAAAATATGCTGTGCGGGCATATTCATCAGGAACTAGATCTTGACTGGAACGGGCGGAGACTGATGGCGACGCCCTCTACCTCTGTGCAGTTCAAGCCACATTCCACCAACTTTACCATCGACGATGTCGGGCCGGGATGGCGTTATCTGGATCTGTTGTCGGACGGTACGCTAGAGTCTCGCATTTACCGTCTGAACGGCAGAGAGTTTTTGCCCAATATGGATTCGTACGGCTATTAATGTCTACACTACTTTACCTTCACGGATTCAACAGCACACCGAAGTCGGCTAAAGCGATGGCGCTAGCCGGGTAGTTTGCGCAATACCATCCCAAGATTAAGATGCTGGTACCGCAAAGCCTACTTATCCAGATCAGGCTACTGAGCTATTGGAGTTATTAGTGACCGAGCGCGCAGGGCGTCCGCTTGGTTTTGTGGACTCGTCGCTGGGGGGCTATTATGCTACCTAGATTTCGCAATATTTTACCCTGACCGCCGTTTTGATCAATCAGGCGGTGAAACTCTTCGAATTGTTGATGGCATATCTCGGCAAATATCGTAACCCCTACACAGGCGAAGAATATGTGCTAGAGTCTCGGCATATTTATGCTCTGAAAGGGATGAAAATTGAATCACTCCACTCGCCGGAGTTGCTGTGGTGTTTGCCCCAAACTGGGGATGAAGTGCTGGATTGATCACAACGGCGGTCAGTGGCGAATTACGCAGATTTTCGGCAGACGGTAGAATCCTGCGGGAACCATAGTTTTATTGGGTTTGATAATTATTTTAATCCTATTATGTATTTCCTTGGATTGATCGATGATTAATCCAAGGAAATACATTGCAGTGCACCCATGATATGGACAACGACAACGCGTAGTCTACAGGTAGTGCATGATTTCATCGTCATTCTATTTTACACTTTTAAACAAAGACTAACGTGAATATGAGTCAGTCAAGTTATAATGCTGATGCTATTGAGGTGCTCAGAGGTCTAGAGCCGGTGCGCCGTCGTCCAGGGATGTACACCGATACCACACGCCCAAACCATTTGGGGCAGGAAGTGATTGATAACAGTGTCGATGAAGCTCTGGCGGGCCATGCGTGCCGTATTGAGGTTATCCTGCACGAAGATCAGTCGTTTGAAGTGATTGACGATGGCCGTGGCATGCCTGTAGATCTTCATCCTGAAGAAGGGCTGCCAGCGGTTGAGCTGATCCTATGTCGTCTGCACGTCGGGGGTAAATTCTCCAACAAAAACTACCAATTCTCTGGTGGTTTGCACGGCGTGGGGATCTCGGTAGTGAACGCGTTATCTTCACGTGTCGAAGTTACCGTGCGCCGTGAGGGAAAG
Organism: Candidatus Malihini olakiniferum; assembly: GCA_042263625.1. Classification (GTDB taxonomy): domain Bacteria; phylum Pseudomonadota; class Gammaproteobacteria; order Enterobacterales; family Enterobacteriaceae; genus Symbiopectobacterium; species Symbiopectobacterium olakiniferum_A. The sequence goes on along the minus strand of JBHKFL010000007.1, from coordinate 557,653 downwards.
ATTTATGATATTGCCTTCGAGAATGGAGAGAAGGTGCAAGATTTAACGGTTAGTGGCACCTGCGGGCGGCGCAACACCGGCACCAACGTACATTTTTGGCCTGATGCCAGCTTTTTTGGCAGTCCGCGTTTTTCTGTATCGCGCCTAACGCATTTATTAAAAGCAAAAGCGGTGCTGTGTCCTGGTATAGAGATTACGTTTAAAGATAAGATCAACAATGTTGAAGAGCATTGGTGCTATCAGCAGGGCATGAACGACTACCTGTATGAAGCGGTAAACGGCCTGCCGACGCTGCCGGAAAAATCATTTATTGGCGCTATTACAGGCGATAGCGAAGCAGTTGACTGGGCACTGTTGTGGCTTCCGGAAGGAGGCGAACTGTTGACGGAAAGTTACGTAAATCTCATTCCGACCGTTCAGGGTGGAACGCACGTTAACGGCCTTCGTCAGGGATTGCTGGATGCCATGCGCGAATTTTGCGAATTCCGCAATATTCTTCCGCACGGCGTGAAGCTTAGCGTTGAAGATATCTGGGAACGCTGTGCTTATGTTCTGTCGGTGAAAATGCAGGATCCGCAGTTTGCCGGGCAGACGAAAGAGCGCCTCTCTTCTCGGCAGTGCGCCACGTTTGTTTCTCGTGTGGTGAAAGATGCATTTAGCCTATGGCTGCACCAAAACGTGCAATCGGCTGCAATGCTAGCTGAGCTAGCGATTTCAAGCGCTCAGCGCCGCATGCGCGCTGCCAAGAAAGTAGTGCGCAAAAACTTGACCAGCGGTCCTGCGTTACCGGGGAAACTGGCAGACTGCACCTCACAGAATTTGAATAAAGCTGAACTGTTTCTGGTGGAAGGAGATTCAGCGGGCGGTTCCGCGAAGCAGGCGCGTGAGCGTGAGTTTCAGGCGATCATGCCACTCAAGGGTAAGATACTCAATACTTGGGAGGTCTCTTCCGATGAAGTCCTGGCCTCGCAGGAAGTGCATGATATCTCTGTTGCGATCGGTATCGATCCAAATAGCAACGATCTCAGCCAGTTGCGCTATGGCAAGATCTGTATTCTATCGGATGCCGATTCAGATGGCTTGCACATTGCTACGCTACTGTGTGCTCTGTTTGTACGCCATTTCCATCCGTTGGTCTCGGGTGGCCACGTTTATGTGGCAATGCCGCCGCTCTACCGTATCGATCTAGGAAAAGAGGTGTACTATGCGCTAGATGAAAAAGAGAAAGCTGGAGTGCTTGAGAAGCTTAAGCATAAGCATAAAAAGAGCAAACCTAACGTTCAGCGATTTAAAGGGTTAGGTGAGATGAACCCGCGACAGCTGCGTGAAACCACGCTTGATCCCAATACACGCCGACTAGTACAGCTTACCATCAGCAAAGATAATTTTAACGAAACGCTGGCGATGATGGATCTGCTTCTGGCGAAGAAACGCTCTGAAGATCGCCGAAACTGGCTACAAGAGAAATGCGATCGAGAAGATTTTAAGGTGTGATGCTGCTTCCGTGCAATCTTCTATAAGAAGAAAACCGCTCTAGCGCATGACTATCAGGTATTTTGGGATAGTTAAAATCACTAACTGTGTTAGTAGTCATGCCTGCTTTTATCATTACACGCTGTGAAGCAATATCTACCTACGGGCCTCTTATAGAGTAGGCCCGTAGGTGCATCGAGTTTCTAAAAAACATAACGAATCGCGCATGATGCCCCTTACGTGTCCTAACTATTTCCCAATGTTAACGCTTGCAAACGCTAGAGTGCCTCAATCAGTGGCATATGAGGAATGCCCCTATCTTCTTGCTGTTTATGCAAACCAATAAACACGATAATTTCACCAATTCGACCTACCGGTGCATTTCTTTGGTCCCGCTACATGAGGTCTGGAAAAATAGAGCATCACAGTCGGGTCAGTATTTAATTGTACCTAAAGGTAGTAATCTTTATTAGGCCATTTGCGCAACATTTTATCTCTCTAATTATAGCGATTTTCTCCTAAAAATCAATGGAAAATACGCTAACAGAATTCATAGCTTCACAGTAGAGTAAGTGTGCCTTTTAATCCTTAATAACTATGTATGATTATAGAATTATCACAATTAAGCTTGGTATCTCGTGCCCTTAGGAGCGAAAAGGGTGTCTCAGGCGCTTGCAGGCTCGATATTGGAACTGGCGTGAGGGCGTTACGCTACAGCCTCCGCCCCGACCCTATTGTACTTGCTGTTTCTCAGGTAGAAAGAAACAGTGCCGACGAACACTTGAACAACGGTATGGTAGGGTGGCTGTAATCGATGCCTTATTTTAACTGCCATGCTCTGAGCAGCATGGTGATAAGCGTAACCGATTGAATTTCCAAACTGGCTAAGCAGGCAGAGTTTTGAAAAAACACCTTTAGGTCTAGAGATATGCCAAGAGATATCTTGATAGTAGGAATGATAGTTGCCTGGCTCTTCGCATACAGCATACCGATCAGTGTTGAGAAAATCATGGTGCCGATCATGCTAAAGATACTATTAATACCAACAACACAACAAACTGCTACGTTGGAGAACAGGTTAGATACTAATGTCAACAGATTTGCTACACCATCCTTGGTATTGCAGAAGCCAACCCGATAATGGCAAACAGATAGATCATGATCAACGCCATCCTGTATCCTGGGATTTTTTTGGGCATTGTCCTATTTTCCATGCGCGCTTTGCACCCACAAAATTGGCGCCAAATGTAAAAACGGAAAAGATGATGGGCAGCAAAGTGCTATTTATATTTATGATTGAAGATCACAGAGCTTTTTGTGATAGTTGAATACGCAAAAAAGGGAGGTGCCAATATTGGCATTGGTGCAGTATGGCGACATGATCGCAGCATTAAGATTTTCTAATAAAGGAACTTAAAGACGATTGATGAAGTGTTAAGGAGTGGAATGCACCTGAGGTTTATGCCAGTAGCTGGTAGCTGGCAAGATGCTATACTGTATGCGCATACAGTGCTTCGCGGTTAGTTAGAATGATCGCGTTGCGGAGATGCCTGTCATAAAAAAGTTGTATCTGTATTGGAGTTCACTTTTTTGCCACATTCCTGCAACGAGAATTATTGAGGGTATCATAGTGGATACTCGTTTTGGATGATCATTACATCACTGCGTAAGGATGATCGATGAGTGAGATAACTCATGACGGCATAGAACGTCTTGCTCTGCATATGTTTACAGCAAACGCGTATCTAAACTACTCCATGTATGTCATCATGGACAGGGCGTTGCCTTTTATTGGTGACGGTCTTAAGCCGGTGCAACGCCGGATTGTCTATGCGATGTCGGAACTGGGATTGAGCGCCAGCGCCAAGTTTAAAAAATCCGCCCGTACCGTGGGCGACGTACTGGGAAAATACCACCCGCACGGCGATAGCGCCTGCTATGAAGCTATGGTGTTAATGGCGCAGCCTTTTTCTTCTCGCTATCCTCTAGTTGATGGACAAGGTAACTGGGGGGCTCCGGACGATCCGAAATCCTTCGCTGCGATGCGTTATACCGAGTCTCGCCTGTCCAAATATGCCGAAGTACTGCTAGGCGAGTTGGGGCAGGGAACCGTTGACTTCCAGTCAAACTTTGACGGCACCTTGCAGGAACCAAAAATGTTGCCTGCACGTCTACCCAACATTCTACTCAATGGCACTACTGGTATTGCTGTCGGAATGGCGACGGACATCCTACCGCATAACATGCGTGAAGTAGCAGCCGCTACCGTCGCCCTACTGGAAAAGCCGGACGCGTCCCTCGACGAGTTATTGCAGTTTGTTCAAGGGCCAGATTTCTCTACTAAAGCTGAAATTATTACACCGCGTGATGAGTTGCGGCGTATCTATGCTCAGGGGCGTGGTTCCGTGAAGACACGCGCCTTGTGGAAGGAAGAAGACGGTGAAGTGGTGATCACGGCGTTGCCGCATCAGGTTTCTGGAGCGAAAGTATTAGAGCAGATCGCTAGCCAAATGCAGGCGAAAAAGCTACCGATGATCGATAATTTGCGCGATGAATCAGATCATGAAAATCCGACGCGTCTGGTGCTGGTACTGCGATCTAATCGGATCAATCTCGATCAGGTGATGAACCACCTCCTTGCTACAACGGATCTAGAAAGGAGCTACCGTATCAACATGAACATGATCGGTCTGGATAATCGTCCCGCAGTTAAAGGTTTACTGGAGATCCTGAGCGAATGGCTAGTGTTCCGTCGTGATACTGTGCGTCGACGTCTCAACTACCGTTTAGAAAACGTGCTCAAGCGTTTGCATATTCTAGAATGTTTATTGATTGTGTTCCTGAGCATTGATGACGTTATCCATATCCTCCGCAATGAGGATGAACCAAAAGCCGAATTGATGTGTTGTTATGGCCTGAGTGATACTCAGGCAGAAGCTATTCTGGAATTGAAATTTCGGCACTTAGCGCGACTAGAAGAGATGAAAATCCGCGGAGAGCAAAATTATTTGGAAAAAAAGCGCGATCAGCTTCAAGCGCTGTTGGCGTCAGAACGTAAGTTGAATAATTTACTGAAAAAAGAAATTCAGTTGGATGCTGAGCTATATGGCGACGATCGCCGTTCGCCGCTACAGGAGCGTGCTGAAGCCAAAACCATGAGCAAGAAGGATGTTATGCCATCTGAGCCGGTCACAATTGTGCTATCAAAAATGGGCTGGGTTCGCAGTGCCAAAGGGCATGATATCGATCCTTACGGGTTAAGCTTTAAAACTGGCGATACCTTCCGTGCAGCCGCGCGCGGTAAGAGTAACCAGGCAGTAGTATTTATAGACTCAAACGGCCGTAGCTATGCACTCGATCCCATCAAGCTGCCGTCGGCACGCAGTCAGGGTGAGCCGCTGATCGGAAAATTGAAGCTGCCTCCTGGGGCAACTATTGAGCATGTCCTAATGGCTGCAGATGAACAGCGCGTATTGATGGCATCAGATGCAGGTTACGGATTCATTTGTAATTTCAATGAGCTAGTGACTAGAAAACGTGCCGGTAAAGCAATGATTCAATTACCGGATAACGCCAAAGCGCTAGCTCCAATTATAGTAGAGCGTGATGACGATCTTTTGATGGCTGTTACTACTTCTGGTCGCGTATTGATGTTCCCGGTGTCCGAGCTGCCTCAGTTGTCGAAAGGTAAAGGTAACAAGATCATCTCTATCTCTTCGGTTGATTTCGCTACAGGTAAGGATCGCTTGGGTATCCTTCTGGTACTGTCGCCGCTGGCAACGGTGAAACTGTTCTCCGGCAAGCGCAAAATTGTGGTATGCGCAAGTGAATATCACGGTGAACGGGGCCGCAATGGTACCCTATTGCAGGGGTTGCAACACATTGACCATATTGAGATTGATGCACCGTCTACCCAGAAGGGTGACAGCGAGGAGTAATGTGTTGCCTGATATCTCCCGATGGCGGTATCAGGCATTTCTTCCCGTTCCTTACCCAGTTGAAGGTGCTAGTTCCCACGGCAAAAGATTGCTACTAGTATTTTATACCGAAGTCGCCATACTAGCGACGGTGGTTAGTTTATGAGGTGTTCATGTTATTCATTATCCGTTTTGTACTAGTGGTGATTTTTTCCATTCTAATTTGTCTATTCGGTACGGTTTACTGCCTCTTTAGCCCGAAGAATCCAAGCCACGTGGCGACATTCGGCCATGCTTTTGGGCGGCTTTCGACACTGTTTGGCTTAAAAGTAGAAGTCAGGGTACTACCAGATCCAGGGCAGTACGGTAACTGCATTTATATTGCTAACCATCAGAACAACTACGATATGGTAACAGCAGCGAATGCAGTACAACCTGGCACGATAACGGTCGGTAAAAAAAGCTTAGTATGGATACCTTTCTTTGGACCTCTCTACTGGTTAGCTGGTAACTTATTGATTAACAGAAAAAAAAGAACTAAAGCGCATGGCGCGATTGCGCAAGTCGTTCAACACATTAAAGAGCGTAAGATCTCTATCTGGATGTTTCCAGAAGGAACACGCAGCCGTGGCCGTGGACTGATGCCGTTTAAAAGCGGTGCTTTCTATGCGGCTATCCGTGCCGGAGTACCAATTTTGCCGATTTGTGTGACCAACACGCACAATAAAGTTAAACTGAATCGGTGGGATAACGGTCATGTTATTGTTGAAATGCTACCTCCGATTGACACCTCTGCTTATGGCAAAGAGCAGGTACGTGAACTAGCGTCGCACTGTCATGATGTGATGGCCTCGCGCCTAGCTGAGCTAGATGCCGAAGTAGCCAAACGGAAAAAAGCAGTAAAGTGTTAACATTTTACGGCCTCCGCTTTGAAGAGAAGGAGTATACGGTTGGTTATCAAGTTTTATATCACCTTCTCCGCTGTCAGTTTAGTAAGGCATCTAGGCTCATTGTGAGGGCGTGTTACCTTCAACGCCAAATTCTCCACTGTTTGAATCTAGCCCTGTGCAGCCGTTTTTGACCATGCAGCGTGCTCACTAGAGTATTTTTAAGAGACTGCGAGACTGCGGTGTGGTGCGTCAAAGGATTTTATCTTGTCCCAACGGTAAAAGTATTCAGTGTCAATGATGTTAAACTGATCTAAAGTAATCGCCTGAATAAGCCAGTCTCAATACCATCAGTATGGCTTGCACGTGCCAGGCCTTTAATTAATAGGCAGTGCAGGGCGTATAGTTTTTTCCGATATGATCGGGCACCACGCTTGCTGATTCAGCAGGCGGAAGATACCTGCTGGTATCACTCCAAGAAGCCCCGCTTATAAATTAACTACTCTTGATATCAAAGCAAATACTCAGAGACCAGTGTATCTAGGCTGCTACGTATAATTAAGAGCGTGGCTTTTTCATCCTTACCGATAGCCCCAGGGGAAATCTCGGAATGCAGTACGAAGCACCAACAATGCTTCTGTCATTAACTGAGATAATCTCCCTTATTAAGGGCTTTTTGCCGTTGTTTACGCAGAGAATTGGTGCCAGTTTGCCTCCTACGGAGTCGTCCGGTGTGATCGATACTATATTCTGCGTAGTGTTCGCCCCGGTCTCGTGCAGCTTCTTTCTTGTCCCGGAGCCAGAAAGATGCCTGGTATAGACTGGCATTCTTCTGCGCCAACCAAAATCTGCCTGGGCTACCCCGCTGTACGCATTTTTATAAATTTCTTATGATTGGAAGAGATAAAACCGTAAACTAGAAAGGATAGAATTGCCATTTGTAGCAAATTTATGGATTACTTTCGTTGGGTAGGATAGTCCCGTAGCGCGGTAGTCTTCCATCGTGGAGATATAATCGTTTAGACGCTTTGAGAAACGCGAAAACCTAGCTACCGAAGTAGGGGATTACCGCACCTTTTTGGCATTGGTGTGTAGTGAGTGTGCTAAAAACGCTAGTGTTGGTGTTCAGCCACTAGCATACGTTGATGAATGGGATCAGCCTATCAACCGTCTTATTCATAATAGACGGGACATGTCGGTTCAGTGTAGCTAAAAATAGCAGTAAAGCTGCAAGGGAATTTAACGGTACCTGTTTTCCTTGCGCATAAAATCAGAGGGTAATGGATCACGTTGTGGAATAGGGAGAGGTACACTGCTTTAAGCGGCGTAACGCCTTCTATGCCACAGCATCACCAGCATGCCAATCAAACTGCTAATCAATAATACAATAGGGAGAAGGATCAGGGCAGTCATAACTTGGTCTTCATAACGTTTGACTAGTGGCACATAGCTAATAGCATAGCCTAAAGTAACAATACCGAACACCCACAAAAAGCCGCTTAGCCAGTTAAAAATCTGAAAACGAAGGTTGTTCAGGCCGGAGATCCCAGCCATGGTCGGTAGCACCGTACGGATAAACGCCAAAAAACGGCCAACCAGTAATGCAACCAATCCATGACGATGGAACATATAGTAGGCTCGTTGTTGATAATGTGAAGGCAGTTGCAGAAGCCACCATTTAACGATGCGCGTATCCCCTAGCCATCGGCCCTGAAGATAGCTAAGCCAACAGCCGAGGCTGGCCGCGATAGTAAGCAATAACATCGTAGGAATGAAACTCATCACGCCTTTAGCGATCATGGCGCCAGTGAGCAGTAATAGACTATCTCCCGGCAAAAAAGATGCTGGAAGTAAGCCATTTTCTAAAAATAAGGTTGTGAAAAGGATGCCGTAGATAACCCAGATAACCTTTCGGTCAGCTAACGCACTGAAATCTTGCTGCCACAGCGCCTGAATGATGTCGTGAACCACACTCATATTATATATACTACCTGCTTGCTGGTGTAGGTGTCTAAAGCACAACCCTGCTCTCGCGCTTTTTGTGCGAGAGTCAATCGCTGTCGCTAAGCAATAGCGTAGGGCCAAGATTTTAGTGTTACCAATAAGAACACCTATCTCTCGGCTACATAAGTTCTTTTATTTCTATAAAGCGGTTTTTATGTCTTACTTATTTCTTTTATCATACACGCTTTATACATACTGTCGCAGCCATATCAAGGGGTATCGCCGTCATACTTTATGAGTTCTTTTGAATCCGGCTAACCAAATCATCGATCAGATGATCACACTCTTTAATTCCGATGTAACGGATGATGAGCTGGCTGAATGAATAGGATGTTAGCAAAGTATAGACACCAAACAATTTATGGATCTACAGGGAAAGAGCTGGAATGTAGGTGACAAGCATCAAAAAGAGGCATAGCCATCCGCACTAGACAGGCAGCATTCTATCATCACTTTTTCTATCTTCTGCTGACTTAATGCCTTCTTCTGAGTTACTGCGCTGGCAAAGAATAGGACGGGAAAAACCACCTGAGGTATGATCACGCCAATCCTTTGGCTTGTTCTTACAATTCGATGCAAAGTAGCATGCTGTAATAGAGTATAGATATACTGATCATTAACCTAACTAGGTTTTTGATAACCCCGCACATGCGGATTGCCTTGCTCAGAGAGCCTATCGGTCAGCATGTTAGCGGAAATATATAAACACGCTCGATACTATCTGACGACGACACCGAAAAAAGTAAAGGTCACTATGCAGGTAGTATGCAGGTAGGCGACATATAGCGTTCGAAATGGAAACAAAATAGAGAGTATCTATAATATAGATCAGCTTATTGCTTTTTGTTTTCACCTGTACCCTGTACCTGTACTACCCCGAAATTAATTATCCTTTCCATTTTTATGGAATATTGTCCGTACTTTTACCCCATAACAAAACTCACACTATACAACGTAATAATGTCTCCTTGAGTAAGGAATGATATAAGGGATAGTGGGTAGCCCAGCACTACGTTATGCCTAAATTATATTAGCTACCCTGCAGTTTTCGAGACAATTGCGGTCAGCATGATGAGATATTCGCGTGCTTGGCATCTATCCCGATAGAGGGAATAGCATCTTGATGCTATAAAGGGAAAAGAAGAGCAGTTTATTTCATAAAAACAGCCCAAACAGATGAAGTTAGGCCTTTTTATTAGCCTAAAGTGACTATTAATTACAGCGCAGCAATGGTTGCTTGTTGATCCAACAGTTTAGCTTTCGCTACCGCATAGTCTTCACGTTTTTCACGCTCTTTAGCGATAACTGCCAAAGGTGCGCGTGCAACAAAACTTTCATTAGAAAACTTGTTGTCAATACGGATTATTTTTGCTTCAACCTTGGCAAGTTCTTTTGCTAAACGCTCCAGTTCTCGATTTTTGTCCACTAGATCCAGCATCGGGATCAGCAACTCTGCGCCTTCCAGTAGAGAAGTGACCGCAATAGGGCCTTTGTCACCGGCAAGCAGTAGTTGAACGCTTGACAGACGTGCTAGCGTTTGGATAACACTGAGGTTTACTTCCACACGACGTTGCGTTTCCGCGGTTGCGTCACGAAATAGGACATTGAGGGGTTTGCCTGGGGCGATGTTCATCTCGGCGCGAATATTACGCACGGCGGTAATTGCCTTCTTGATCCATTCTAGATCGGCTAGTGCTTTCGCATCTTCTGCGTTCGCATCGCACGTCGGGAAGGGTTGCAGCATGATGGTATCGCCTGTAATGCCTTTCAGCACTTTAACCTGCTGCCAGATGGTTTCGGTAATAAAAGGAATAATCGGGTGAGCTAGACGCAGCAGTGCTTCCAATACCATAAGTAGAGTGTGGCGCGTACCTCGCAGTTCCGCGTCGCTTCCGCCGTTCATTACCGGTTTAGCCAGCTCCAGATACCAGTCGCAGAACTGGTTCCAGGTAAACTCATACAGGATGCCTGCAGCTATATCGAAGCGGTAACTGTCCAGTGATTCGCGGAAGGCTTTCACTGTGCGGTTAAATTCGCCAAGAATCCAACGATCGGCCAGTGACAGTACTTTCTCTCCACCGGTAAAACCGCAATCTTTCCCTTTTGTATTCATCAATACAAAACGGCTGGCGTTCCACAACTTGTTACAGAAGTTTCGGTAACCTTCTAAACGCTTCATATCCCAGTTGATATCACGGCCGGTAGAGGCGAGGGCAGACAGAGTAAAGCGCAGAGCATCAGTGCCGTGCGGTTTGATAACGTTCGGGAACTGTTTCTCGGTGCGTTTGCGGATTTCCTCCGCAACCTTTGGCTGCATCATGTTGCTGGTGCGTTTTTCCAGAAGGTCCTTAAGAGAGATGCCGTCTACCATGTCCAGTGGATCGATGACGTTCCCTTTGGATTTAGACATCTTCTGCCCTTCTTCATCACGGATAAGCCCTGTCATATATACAGTATGGAACGGTACTTGCGGCTTTCCTTTTTCATCTTTTACGAAGTGCATGGTCAGCATGATCATGCGTGCAATCCAGAAAAAGATAATATCGAAGCCGCTTACCATCACGCTGCTCTGATGGAACGCTTTCAGCTCTGCCGTTTGTTCCGGCCAGCCGAGAGTAGAGAAGGTCCACAGCCCTGAGGAGAACCAGGTATCCAGCACGTCTTCGTCCTGGCGCAGTTCAACCGTGTCGTCGAGCTGATATTCGCGGCGCACTTCCGCTTCATCACGGCCTACATACACTTTTCCGCTGTTGTCGTACCACGCCGGAATACGATGGCCCCACCATAATTGGCGGGAGATACACCAATCCTGAATGTCACGCATCCAGGTAAAATACATGTTTTCGTACTGCTTTGGGACAAACTGAATACGGCCATCTTCCACCGCTTTCACCGCCGTTTTGGCCAGTATACCAGCGCGAACGTACCACTGGTCAGTCAGCATCGGTTCGATAACCACACCGCTGCGATCGCCGTAGGAAACCGTTAGATCGTGCGGTTTAATTTCATCGAGCAGCCCAAGCGCATCAAATTTAGCAACCACCGCTTTACGAGCGGAAAAACGCTCAACGCCGCGCAGGAAATCTGGAATGTTGTTACTGTATACTGTGCTTGGATTGCCATTGGTATCGAACACTTCGGCTTCCTGAGTGATATCTCCATCGAACGTCAGGATATTGATCATCGGTAACTGATGACGTTTACCGACTTCATAGTCGCTAAAATCGTGCGCAGGTGTGATCTTTACGCAGCCGGTGCCTTTTTCCATGTTGGCGTGCTGATCAGCAACCAAGGGAATACGGCGATTAACTAGAGGAAGGATCAAGAATTTGCCGAGCAGATCTTTGTAGCGCGGATCTTCTGGGTTTACCGCAACACCGCTATCCCCCAGCACCGTTTCAGGACGTGTGGTGGCAACTACCAGATAGTCTTTGCCCTCGGCAGTTTTTGCGCCATCTGCTAGCGGGTAGCGAAGGTGCCACATAGAACCTTTGCTCTCCCGGTTTTCCACTTCTAGATCGGAGATTGCAGTGCGCAATTTTGGATCCCAGTTCACCAGTCGCTTTCCACGGTAAATCAGATCTTCTTTATGCAGGCGAACGAACACTTCTTTCACCGCGTTTGACAGGTCTTTATCCATGGTGAATCGCTCGCGTTCCCAGTCCACAGAGTTGCCAAGACGGCGCATTTGGCGAGTGATGGTGCTGCCGCATTCTGCTTTCCACTGCCAGATCTTCTCGATAAAGGCATCGCGGCCATAATCGTAGCGCGTTTTACCCTCTTCGGCGGCAATCTTACGCTCAACCACCATCTGTGTGGCGATACCTGAGTGGTCAGTACCCACCTGCCACAGCGTGTTTTTCCCTTGCATACGCTGATAGCGAATCAGGATATCCATAATGGTTTGCTGGAACGCATGGCCCATATGCAAGCTGCCTGTGACGTTCGGGGGCGGGATCATGATGCTGAAACTTTCCTGGCTCGTATCACCGTTTGGCTTGAAGTAGCCTTGCTGCTCCCAGCTCTCATAGAGTGGCTGTTCGATATCTTTCGGGTTATATTTCGTATCCATTATATCTATTATTCAGTACGTTGGCTGCGACGTCGTAGTCAATTGAAAACCGAAGCTACGATACGCTTTGTAGCGATCGCGCGCCAACGGTTTTAGGGATTCTTCATGAGGGACAAAGTCTATCACCTCAGGGAAAGCGGTGGTAAAATCTGCGAACTGCAGGAGGAGATTTATCAGCAGATCGCGATAGTTTCTGCCTTGTCGTTGAGGCCATGCTAACTCTACGGGCGCACCCTTTCGTGGGCCTTCACCAACGAGGTTATGCGGCACAAAAACGCTGGCATCGCGATTCCATAGCGCATCGTCCAGCCTCAACGCTTGTTGTTCGTCTTCACAGGCAATAAGCACACTTCGCCCGCTGCGCCAACGTTCCGCCGCAATCTTGCAGGCCAGCGCCTCACAAGCGCTGAGCCCGCTGACGTTGTTACTGTGTGACAGAAGGTAGAACGTTGCGTTTTTCATTGTTTACACTATTAATTAGGGCCTAAAAAGCCTAACGATAAGGGCCTGGATAACCCCTACCCAATATAATGACGGTCAATGCTAACGGCTATAAGTTTGTTAGCAGTTATGACTTATTCTACATCATTTTATCCGGCGCGATTAAGAAAGAACTTGCGACAACATTGCCATTGCCACTGTAAGGCCTCTTGCCTATTTGATTTTACGGGAAAGGCTAGGAAGTGCTTGCAATCAAGCCCAACGGCAAGAGCGACAGGTACGATCACCAGCTTGCTCTAATGCCACACAAGCAGCTCATGTGCCAGCGGATTGTGATGCGCTATTAAACCTGTGCCTGACTGATTTTTCAGTAGGTCTTGCGCACTTTGACATGCAGCTTAGTTGGGAAGCAAATTGAGTCGGAATCATTCAATGTACAACGTATTGATAGTTTTCTGGATGGTTTTACTGGTATTGATGTTCCTTCAGTTCATTCTGCTTTTCCGTAGGCAATCAGCAGAATGCATTCTGATAGAATGTTCGTCATATAGTTCAAGGCAGGGATTTCCCTACTTTGCCTTGGCAGTTATCGAAGATAATATCGGCACTGCGTTATTTTTTCGGGCTACGGTTTTACACTGAATTTTATCTGCTCTACTGAATTTAAAAGATAAAAAAGGAGCTAATGGCTAGAATTTACCACTCCGTAATACTTTCGCTCCGTTACACACTTACCTAACCTGTGTTAATCTCAAGGGCGCGGTGAAACTATTTTGGTGATGATAAGAGCAAGTTTTGATACGCCGCCTGTCGGTCGGTATGCCTGTAATGCATCGTAGCGACCCACAAATGCGTATAAATGAAGAGAATGGCAAGTTAGCAATAACTGATCGACTTTTCTTTAAAATACAAGTTTTTATAGGTTTAATTAAGCGTGATTAGCATTCGATATCTAGCAAAGGAAACCTTCAAGAGCCAACTAGCCATCCTGTTTATTCTATTACTAATCTTCTTTTGTCAGAAGTTGGTACGGATATTGGGCGCAGCAGTTGATGGTGAACTCCCGATAAACTTAGTGCTCTCTCTGCTGGGGCTTGGCGTGCCTGAAATGGCGCAGCTTATTCTGCCCTTGAGCCTTTTTTTGGCTCTTTTGATGACCTTCAACCGCATGTATACTGAAAGCGAAATCACTGTAATGTATGCCTGTGGGCTGGGCAAGACTGTGCTGCTCAAGGCTGCATTTGTTCTGGCGGTAGTGACCGGTATCATTGCGATGATCAATGCACTGTGGGTCAGCCCGTTGTCTTCGCGCCATCAGGCGATAGTGATGGCAGAGGTCAAGGAGAACCCCAGCGTAGCAGCATTGGTAGAAGGGCAGTTTCAATCTGCGCTGGGCGGTAATGCCGTGCTATTTATTGGCGATGTTAAAGGGCAGGCGTTTAAGCATGTGTTTCTGGCACAGCTGCGCTCGAGTGGCAACGCGCGTCCTTCTGTGGTGATCGCCGACAGTGGGCGGGTAGACGTTGATCAAAATGGTACAAAGGTGGTGACGCTCAATAAAGGCTCTCGCTACGAAGGTACTGCGATGTTGAAAGATTTCCGAATCACTGATTTTAGTAACTATCAGGCGGTTATCAGGCACCAGAACGTATCGCTACAGAACACCGGTGTAGAGCAGATGACGATGAACCAACTGTGGCAGTCGGATGAGAACGCTGCGCGAGCAGAGTTTCATTGGCGTATTACGTTGGTGCTTTCAGTGTTGATCATGTCCATTATTGTGGTACCGCTCAGTGCCGTGAATCCACGCCAAGGGCGTGTACTGAGCATGCTACCAGCTATGCTGCTTTATCTGATTTTTTTCCTGTTGCAAAGCTCGTTGCGTTCCAATGCTAGCAAAGGAAAAGTTGATCCGATGGTATGGATCTGGCTGACGAATCTAGCCTATATAGGGATGGCTCTGTTGCTCAATGTGTGGGACAGCGTGCCCCTGCGCCGGTTACGCGAGCGTATGAAAGTACAAGGGATAGCCTGATGTTTGGCGTACTGGATCGCTATATCGGTAGAACTATCTTAAACACAATGATGATGACGTTGTTTTTGCTGGTTTCGCTTTCTGGTATCATCAAGTTTGTAGATCAGTTACGTAAAGTGGAGCGTGGCGATTATACGGCGATCGGGTTAGGCTTCTATACTCTTTTGAGCGTGCCAAAGGATATTGAAATCTTTTTTCCGATGGCGGCACTGCTTGGCGCGCTGTTAGGGCTGGGGACGATGGCGACACGCAGTGAACTGGTGGTCATGCAGGCCTCTGGCTTTACCCGATTACAAATTACCGGTGCCGTGATGAAAACGGCCATTCCTTTAGTGTTAATTTCAATGACGATTGGCGAATGGATTTCACCAGCTAGTGAACAAATGGCACGTAACTATCGATCGCAGATGATATACGGAGGCTCGTCAATACTCTCGACCCAAGACGGGCTGTGGGCTAAAGATGGCAACGACTTTATCTATATTGAGCGCGTGCTGGGTGATAGAAAGCTAGCCGGCGTGAATATCTACCATTTGAATCCGGAACAGAAACTGCTTTACCTGCGCTTCGCCGCATCAGCGGAATTTGATGATGATGCAAACCTGTGGCGACTCTCTCAAGTTGATGAATCAGACCTGAGAGATGGAAAACAGATTTCTGGCAATCAGACTATCAGCGGAGAGTTGAAAACTACCCTGACGCCTGATAAGATAGGCGTTGTGGCGCTAGATCCGGAATCGCTTTCGATTCGCAGTCTCTACAACTACATCAACTACCTGAACCAGAGCGGGCAGGAATCGGGCCGTTATAAGCTGAATTTGTGGAACAAGATGTTCGCACCGCTTTCAGTGGCGGTGATGATGCTGATGGCAATATCCTTTATCTTTGGGCCATTACGCAATGTGCCAATGGGTATTCGCATCGTCACCGGTATCAGTGTTGGCTTTCTGTTCTATGTGATGGACAAGCTATTTGGTCATCTCAGCCTAGTATATGGGCTGCCTCCCCTGCTTGTGGTGCAGGTTCCGAGCTTCCTGTTTATGGTTATCAGTCTCTTTCTGCTGTTAAAACGGAGCTGAGTGCATAGGCACCTTACCGAGTATTGCGCTAACGCTATTGTAATAGCATTCAACGTGTCAGAGTGCAGAACGGTGCTGTATCATCAATCTCACACAGTATACTGCACCTCCTTTTCCGCATACTTACTCAGTGCCGAAGTGGCGAAATCGGTATACGCAGTTGATTCAAAATCAACCGTTGAAAGACGTGCCGGTTCGAGTCCGGCCTTCGGCACCATTCTCGACAGCAGCAATATGCTAGGTCTTTCCGAAAAATCCGCGATTGCACTGTTCAAGGCTGCTCTAGGTGAGTTTAGCTTTGTATTCTCCGCTAGAAACCCATTCTCAGTGGAAAAGTGCTATCTATTATCCCCGGGATGGTAAACTTCGCCATCCATGTGCTCACCCGTTCCAGCCATAACCACAAGCGCGTTCAGTCAAGGTAACCCACGGGTTTCAGCTTGTCGTTAATCAGGCTCTCTCTGGAGAGTTGGCCAACATCATGTTATTCATGTTTTTTGATCATCGTTGGCTAGCTTCAGTTTGTGTCACTGCCTATCCCACCACGCTTGTAACTCAATTTCTACATAAATAAACAATAGATAGTGTTTTCATCAAGAGAGATGCCGTAGTGGTGGTGTGCGCACTGTAGGCTTTCAATAACTGGTGGTGTGCGCACTGTAGGCTTTCAATAACTGGGCGCCAGCTCAGGCCAGATGTGATTGTAGCGGCGTTGGTATTCGTTGTGAGACTCAGAAAATACAGGTAGCATTAAGGCTTTGCGTAGCATTGGGAACTTTTATTAAGAGTTTTTTGGGGGCGGACGTGCCCGCCAGTCACACAGCTAGCTGACGGGCTTGTTATCTGCACGGGCATCCGTGCTTCGTATTCTGTTCCGTTAACTTTTTCCTCTTTTTTGCCATGCAACCTGCAATGTTACATACAACAACATCACATGGCATTACATCGAGATGACGCAGCCAGAAGGCTAATGCTAGACAGACCATTCCCCAGCCTGGGATGACCAAATCAAATAATTGCATAAGCATTATTTTCTATTGGTTGCGTCAGAGGTTGAGAAAGAGAAAGAAAAACTATCATTTATTAGCTCGTGTAACAGCATTACCACCGTGATCAACACGGAATCATGGTGTTTATTACCGCGTTGAACTTTGTCATAATCTGGCAAAGAAGCGCCTGGCAATGGCAACGCGGGATTATGCCGAGAACATAGAGTAGCAGATCCACAGATTGTGGTTAGACTATCGAGTAGAATTCTAGATCAAGGGCGCATCACAGATGCGCCAGGGCACACCCCATTCGAACGAATAAAGCAGGCGGAAGGGTAAGGCTTCGCTTTTTAGTTTTTTAGATTAATTTTGCTAGTTATCCAATTTTTCTCTATAAAGCGAAATAGAGTTATTGATATTATCTCCAGATAAAAATTTCAAGCGCTAGTGCTAATGCCTAAATGCTCCCGATACTGCGGGAACATCCTACATCCTACGCTTTACTGATCTAGATAAATTTGGGCTCAATCGCTGTCTCTTGTGTAAAGGCTTTGATGCCGAGGCTCTATACATTCATTCCAACCGTGCGGCTAAGGCTAAGGCTAAAGTTCTATAACGACTTCGTTATAGGAATCAGTATGGATATTTTTCTGATGCTTAAAGGTTCGTAGCAGCCAACGCAGAGGATAGCTTGCGTTGGCTTGCTGCGATATATCGCTGTATTCAAAAATAGGCGTTTGCGTAATTTGTGCTTTAGCTCGTGTGGTTTAGCATGATGCTAAACCAAGAAGATTCTACAAGCTAGTCTTAACCTAGACGAAGGTTACTATCTATTATAACTATAGATCTTCGAGGATCGTCAAGGCATCGGTAAGCTTTTTCACACCAAAAACCTGTATGTTGGCGTGAGAAGGACGCTTTGCTGCATTGGCATGTGGGACGATAGCGCGTTTAAAGCCGTGTTTTGCAGCTTCGGAAATACGTTCCTGACCACTAGGTACGGGCCGTATCTCTCCAGACAGCCCCACCTCGCCGAATACGATTAGATCCTGTGGTAATGGCCTGTCGAGAAGGCTGGAGACCAGCGATAACAGCAACGCTAGATCGGCGCTGGTTTCAGTAACCTTTACTCCGCCGACTACGTTCACAAACACATCCTGATCTGCCATTTGCAGGCCACCGTGGCGGTGTAGCACCGCGAGCAGCAGTGCCAGTCGATTTTGTTCCAGACCGACGGTAACGCGGCGTGGTTTGGCCATCATAGAGTGATCGACTAGTGCCTGAATCTCTACGAGCAACGGACGCGTGCCTTCCCACACCACCATGACAGAACTGCCAGACATGACTTCATCACCCCGGCTAAGAAAAATGGCGGAAGGGTTGCTGACTTCACGCAACCCTTGTTCGGTCATGGCGAACACGCCTAATTCGTTGACGGCACCGAAGCGGTTTTTGTGGCTACGCAGTGTGCGAAAGCGCGAATCAGCATCACCGTCCAGCAGCACGGAGCAGTCAATACAGTGCTCCAATACCTTAGGACCAGCTAAGGAACCGTCTTTCGTGACATGACCTGCCATTACGATGGCGACACCACGCGTTTTGGCAAAGCGTGTAAGATAGGCAGCGGTTTCCCGCACCTGCGCTACGCTGCCGGATGAGGATTGGATATCGGCCATGTGCATCACCTGAATGGAATCGATCACCATCAGTCTTGGCTTCTCCTGCTCAGCAATCAGATGGATTTGCTCTATGCTGGTTTCGGACAGCATATTGAGGTGTTGCGTTGGTAGGCCTAATCGGTGTGCACGAATCGCTACCTGCTGTAGCGATTCTTCCCCGGTGACGTAAAGGCTTTTCATCTGTTCAGAGAGTTTGCACAGTGTTTGCAGCAGCAGGGTACTTTTACCTACGCCAGGATTACCACCGATCAAAATGGCGCTACCTGGTACCACGCCGCCGCCTAAGACGCGATCAAACTCGCTAAAGCCGGTAGAAAAACGTAGTAGCGCTTTCAGGCTAATGTCAGATAGCTTTTGTACTCGGCTGATGTCTTTATGTTTGCCTGCATAGCCAGTACGGAGATCGGTGCGGGATGTCGATGTAGCGGCTAGCCGTACTTCGGTAATGGTGTTCCAGGCATTGCAGGTGCTGCATTGTCCCTGCCAACGCAGGTAGTTGGCACTACATTCCTTACAAACGAAGGTGCGTTTAACGGCTTTTTCCACAGTTCACCCCTCATTACTGTTATCGTTTTTTTTGCTGTAGGCTTCCACTCAGTACGCAGATGACGCCAGTTATATCGTCTGGACGGATTCTGACGGGAGCCTGCTCATTCACTTTTAGCTTGGCATAATGGAACATGCCGAGTCGAGAGGTCTTAAGCATCACCGATGGCTATGCTCCCCCATTCAGGTAACTCTATTTTTTCAGAGAGTTAACGCATAGTTTTGCCATTAAAGATCGAACTGATTATTTCTCCGATCAACATTTCCTCGCCTAGGCCTATTTCGTTGGCCACTGCGGTAACCAGGCTAAGTTTCTCTTTTAGATGATCGGTAAAATAGGTAAAGTCGCTAGACTCGATGGCAACAGGCCAGCCTGTTGCCATCAATTGTTCTATCATGTAGCTCATCCCTGGAATCAGAGGCAGATTTTTACGTACTTTTAGGCTATCGGCATTTGGGCTACATCATTTCGTGAGCCAGGTTTATCGCGCATGGCGTGATAAGAGCCCGCTAAACGCACGACTTGATAGTCTTAAATATTCCAGGTTCTGGTGACTGTATTATTTTTTACTCTGGCTATGTTCTATGAAGGGGACATGCTTGATTTTACCTCTATTAGAGGATTTTGTATGTCCCATTCTTTTTGTAATCAAAAAAAGATATTGTCTGATGATGGCAATGCCTAGCTTTTGAGTTAGGCTTTTAATATCATCGATCCTGGCTATTATTACTAGGATTACGGTGGTGAAACTGTTTTTTTCTAAAATAGCGTAGTGCTGTCTCTTTCCTTTTCTTTCCTTAGTGATGTACCCCCTTGCTCGTCAAGGTAGCGGTTGGCCACGCCTGTGTAAGCAACTCAGGACTATACGTTTCTTTTTATTTCCTGATCGTTGTGTGAACATATGTTGAGTGATTGTGTCTCACTGCCAAATCAGCGAAAATATATTCTAATACGGTTTTTTACCTTTTGCCTGTTGCGAATATCCTACTGTTGAAGCTATCTCCGGGTATTTAACATAACAAGAAACCTAAAAATTATGTCTCTAAGTGAATACGCCTGTGAAGTTGCGAAACGCAGAACGTTCGCCATTATCTCTCACCCCGATGCTGGTAAAACTACCATTACCGACAAAGTGCTGCTATTCGGGCAGGCTATTCAGCCTGCTGGGACGGTAAAGTGGCTCGGATCGAAACAGCATGCCAAGTCGGACTGGATGGAGATAGAAAAGCAGCGTGGTATCTCCATCACTACTTCAGTGATGCAGTTTCCGTATCGGGATGCACTATTCAATCTACTGGATACACCGGGACACGAAGACTTCTCCGAAGATACTTACCGTACCCTGACAGCGGTGGACTCTTGCCTAATGGTGATTGATGCGGCAAAAGGTGTGGAAGATCGTACCCGTAAGCTAATGGAAGTTACCCGCCTGCACGATACGCCGATCCTGACGTTTATGAACAAGCTTGACCGTAATATCCGCGATCCGATGGAAGTATTAGATGAAGTAGAAAGCGAACTAAAAATGGATTGTGCGCCGATTACCTGGCCGATTGGCTGCGGTAAGCTGTTTAAAGGTGTTTACCACCTAGATAAAGACGAAATCTACCTTTACCAGAGCGGAAAGGGCCACACGATCCAGGAAGTGCGTATTGTTAAAGGCCTGAATAACCGTGATCTAGATAAGGCTGTCGGGGAAGATCTAGCCGATCAACTTCGTAAAGAATTCGAAGTCGTGCAGGGAGCTTTGAATAAGTTCGATCAAGAGGCTTTTCTAGCGGGTTCTTTGACGCCGGTATATTTCGGGACAGCGCTGGGCAACTTTGGTGTCGATCACATGTTGGATGGGTTGGTTGACTGGGCTCCTGCGCCGATGCCGCGTAATACCGATCTGCGTACTGTTACGGCTCTAGAAGAGAAATTCACCGGTTTCGTGTTCAAGATTCAGGCGAACATGGACCCTAAACACCGTGACCGCGTTGCCTTTATGCGCGTAGTGTCCGGCAAGTATGAAAAAAGTATGAAGTTGCGTCAGGTACGTACTGGCAAGGATGTGATCATTTCCAATGCGTTGACCTTCATGGGAGGTAAGCGTTCTCATGTAGAAGAGGCATTTCCTGGCGATATCCTTGGGGTACACAACCACGGCACAATTCAGATTGGTGATACCTTCACGCAAGGTGAAGAAATAAAATTCACCGGCATCCCGAACTTTGCGCCGGAAATGTTCTTACGTATCCGTCTCCGAGATCCGTTAAAACAGAAACAGTTGCTTAAAGGACTAGTGCAGCTCTCGGAAGAAGGCGCTGTACAGGTATTCCGTCCGCTTGCCAACAACGATTTGATCGTGGGGGCTGTTGGAGTGTTGCAGTTTGACGTAGTCGTTGCACGGTTGAAATCAGAGTATAACGTGGAGGCCATCTATGAATCGGTCAATGTCTCCACTGCACGTTGGGTTGAGTGTGCTGACACAAAGAAATTTGCAGAGTTTAAGAGGAAGAACGAATTGCATCTGGCGCTTGAGGGCGGAGATAACCTGGCTTATGTGGCACCGACCATGGTAAATCTAAAATTGACGCAGGAACGTTATCCTGATATTACCTTTTTTAAAACTCGCGAACATTGATTGTCTTTCTCTTGATTGCGTTCTAGACGCTTTTAAAGCTTTATTTAAAAAATTAATCACATGATTTTTAGTCTCTTCTTTTATTTTACTGTTATTTGTAAATAAATGATTTTTATCTCATTTCTACTCGTATTTCTTGCTTTAAGAACGAGGCTACCCGGTTAGTTCTCATCTATACCGATGATGCAGTGATCACCAGCAGTATCAAGGCCAAACTGTTGGTTGATAAAATCGTTGCCCTCGAAACACGTGAAAGTTAGAAACTGAGGAAGGGCTAGTACAACTGAGCTACAACGTGAAAAAAGGAGCAGTGTTAGCATGTGCTGATACTATCTCCAAGGCAGAAATCTAGTGTGGAAAGTAGTGAATCTATGCTGCGACAGCCAATTATCACAAGTTTGATGCGAATATCAGGACCTACCGTGAGCGTAATTACGCAGAAAGGATTATTAGTTATCTGTACCAGGTTGGTTTTTCTTCTTGACTACATTATGTACGGTTTTCGGTGATGAGGTTGGTCGTATTTTATCTCAGGCCTATATTGCGCCGTTGTTCTCCTACTCAACCCAACTATACCTTTACTTCCGATCTAAAAATTTTTAGGGTTAGCCCGCGACAGCTGCAGCGCTTTGCCCTGTTCAGTTGGAAGCAATGCGTGTTACAGGGGGAAGAGTTTTGTTTGCCCATCGTTTCTGAAAAAGAATGAGATGTATTATGGCAAGGTTTGTTTTTCATCGGATTCTATTGGCGATCCCGCCTCTTTTGTCGGCCTATTGGCTTCGGTGTTCCGTAATTCCTAGATCGATTGCAGCGCCATGATGACTGCCATGTTAGGGAAGGTAATGACTAATGTTTGGTTTGCACTGCTGCTGATCTTAATTTTTACGGTCAAACTTCAGTCGCTGCCGGTCGCTGGAAATGCCATCTAGTAACACTTTGTTCTGCAGGCTATCGATCTAGACTATTACACGATGCCTTCCTTCCGACATGCGGGACGTGTTGAAGCTGACTATATCCGTACCGTGTACAGCCAAGAGATTCAACTCACGCTGCAAGGTGGAAGATATCGTCGAAGTAATGAGTCAGCCTCGGTGCTAGATCTATCGGTTCAGGCATAAATCTTCTATTTGCTACAGCATCGTACCAGAGACGGAAAAATGTACGATCATAAAACTATCTCCGATTTTATAAGTGCAGATGACAAATCCGCTAAGGTTATTGACTTAACTACCAGTATCTCGGTTTCATGGCTGCAACTGACGCTCAACGTGGGGGCGATGTTGCTGGTGTTTGTTGCGCTGATTTCATTACTTAACGGTATTCTTGAAGCTTGGAGGTACTGGCGGATGGATTGACTACCTACAACGGAGCTAATACTAGGCTAGTACAGCGGTGGCGTTTCTGATCTGGGATACCGTGATAGGAATTGACAGTGGCAGGTATGCCTTTGTTGGTCAACAACTGATTCTCAATGAGGCTTTGACTGCGTCAGTTTTACTGTTGCTTTAAGATTAGGCGAAAGCCATTATTTCTTCGTTTTTCTGATGCAGTTTTGCCAATATCTTGTTGATTTTAATTTGTATTGGTTGTCTCATTATAGGGCGTTAAATCGTCGTCAGGATATCGCGTGTTTTGGGCTGAAGGCTGTCGTTTCAACAGGAACGCTTTCAAATCTGACGAGTTCTACGATTGCAGTTTTCTTTCTAGTACTTTCAAGCCTAACCGTAGCAGGGAAGAGAGAGTGTACGTTAATGACGATCTCGTCGTTTATCGGAAAAATTGAGTGGATGACGCTATCTTTGCCCAATCGCGAGGATGTTTATCCTGGGTTGTGTGCTTATTGTTGTTTTAACCTAGAGGCTTACCATAATATTCTTTATCATCGAATTGATGTTCCTTTGTCTGCAAAGTTATCGCGTTCGGTGCCTAAGCGTCGCGCTGAATTTCTTGCAGGGCGTTACCTAGCTCGCCATGTATTGGAAAAACTGGGTATAAACCGGTTTACACTGCTCAGTGGTCAGGACCGTTCACCGGTGTGGCCTGAAAATCTTTGTGGCTCTTTGAGCCACAACAAAGACAGTGTACTCTGTGCTATTCACCGCCGTAGCGAAGTCTTTAGCGGCGTTGGTGTGGATGTGGAAACGCTGATGAATGGTGATAGAGCGGATTCACTCTGGCCGGGAATCATTGATGAAGAGGAACATCAATGGTTGCAAGGGGTTGATATGCCGTTTTTTCAGGCGCTGACTTTAAGTTTTTCTGCTAAGGAGAGCTTGTTTAAAGCCCTCTATCCCACGGTGCAGCATTACTTCAATTTTCTGGATGCACAAATGACCGTGCTCAATCAGACCCAACAGATTTTCGAACTAAAATTACAAACTACGCTAACCCCTGAGTTCCCTGCTGGCAGGCGTTTTAAGGGAGTATATCGGATGATACCAGATAAAGTAACAACCTTTCTCTGCCTTGAATCACCAGAGATAGCTTGACAAGAAAGGCGACCCATGATGCTTGAAGTTACAGGTGGTGCATTGGAGGTGTTCACTATTCGGCCTATTTCTATCTCTTCTCTATAAGAGATCTCCGAATTTAGCGTTTAAACCTGTTCCCAGTAGGGAATCATTTAACTAAGAAAACTCGTCAACATAATAAACCCTACAGATGGGATTCATTATGTTGACATTTTATCAAGTAAATTGAGAGAGGGGTTGTCAGCATATTCTACCGTAATGTTTTTTTACGCTAGTACTTTTGTTTTTTTCGAAAATTAAGTATTACTTTGGTTATCTATGACTTAGTTTTTGAGACTTTACTCATACTCTATATAGAGGCTATCAATATATAATTGAAATATAATGTTTTAAACTTTTCAATCTCATGGTTAAAATTCTTTCAAATCCCTAATAAAATTGGATGCTTTTATGTAAATTTCGCAGTATTGTAAAATGACTGATCTTGTTTATTGGAAATATAAGCTCTCCATATTAATATCCTCTAATATATTAGAGGATATTAACCTTTTTATTATTAAATTTTTCTTGTTGTTTTGATCTTCGATTATTTTATGTATATATTCAATCGCGCTTTTGGTTTTTTCTTCTTTCTGTCACCTACTTGCTGTTACCTACTAAAAAATTGCACTTCTTCATTTGAAGAAGTTAACACTTCTTCTTACACGAGAAGAATAAAGAGAACAATGTAGCATTAGCAGCCACAGGCACATTGCCGCTGGCGATTCTTGATAACTGCAGGCGTGTGTTTTAAGCTGTATTGATAGCCAGCATATAGCTCAGAGAGCGTCATATCTAAATTTTCGTATTGCATTCATTTCTTTTTGTCTCTTCTTTTATCAGACAACAGGTCTTGGCATATCGTCCTATGTACTTGACTGATCAGCAATTCATGCTATGAATATATTACTTTGAATGAAAAATTAAATTTTTCTTTGTTTGGCATATTAGAAAATAAAATAAAAAATCCTTATGGAAGGAGCTAGTATCCTAGCTCTCTTAAAGAGAATAAGTAGTTGCCAAAAATAATATTTTTGTATGTCTCCCCTAAGAAGGGGAACTGGTTTTTGAAGAGATTTTGATCTTATTTTTTACTGTTAGTCTTAATTTAAAAGTGTATTTAGGGTTAAATAAAATATTCGCATTTTATTTTATTTAGCCGCTTCGATTTTAATCTCTCTTCTGCAACTCCTTACTGAGGACATCTTATATTTTTACTTGTAATTTTATTTAGTATCATTCTACTAAGCTATAATCATATTTTTTTGTTTACAAATAAATAATTAGTTATAGAGAACTTATTATTCTAATTCAAAATTAGAGATTTTTTATCTTCTCTCTAGAATAGGAATGTTAAGGTTAAAAAAAACTTTTTAAAGGTTTCCATTTCTAATATTTAGAAACATTAAACAAGAGTAAGATTTTATCATTTTGTCATACTAATTTAGTTTTATAGCTTTTATGCTGGTCTATTACGACTTTTAAGATATACATTATCTGTATGTCTATTTTAGATTATTTAAAATAGAGCTCACTAATTATATTTAGTGATAATAAATATAGTGATAATAAATATATGGCATTCTACTTTGAGTGGTTTTTACTTTGTAGTACAAGTTTTTGTTAATTTTCTAGTCTGTCCTTCACTACTCACTAGTACAGCGTTATCCTTTACCGTTTTCATTTTATTTTCAAGCGTACCATTTTCTATTTTTATTTTCTTTGCTAAGAAAATGATCTTTTTAGTTGTTGAGATAATCAATGAAATCTTCATTATAGTGCAGGTTTCATTACATTATTTTAATCTTAGTTACAAAAATAACACCTCATCATCTTGTTTTTTAATACATATTATCTACAGGCTTATTAAGCAATTAATTTGCTATGTTTTTTCGATATCCATGTCAGATTTCGTATTTCTAATACTATTAGAAAAGGTGTTGAAGCGCAATAACATGATTGTCGATATAGCATCATTAAAAGGAAAGGTAGTGGGTGGTGCCCGGACTTGGAATTGAACCAAGGACACGGGGATTTTCAATCCCCTGCTCTACCGACTGAGCTATCCGGGCAAACAGTCGAATTAAAGCGTATTGGCCGCTTGTCGTCAACGGGCTTGTGTGGGAATTACCTAAAAACCACATTGATTGCCGATTTTTCAGTCAGAATGACGCATTAGTGTCTGGCCAGAGTGTGCTCATGGCCTCATCAGTGATGTTGTGTTATTCAGGCAAAATGTCTAACGTCAAGTCGAAATACTTTTTATTTCAGCAAGAAACGCGTCGGCATTTATAAATGCCCATGATGGGTGAGTTGTGAATTTCATAACCATTACTGTTAAAAATATGAGCGTGGTATAAGCTTACAATGTAGGCAATGTGACAATGCCGTGCGTCCTCTGTGTGCCCGTCAACATCGTCGTAAACTATGAAACAATAGGTGCCAATAATGAAGAGTTCAGGCTGACGGCATAGCCGTTTCTCCATCAGACGGCATCAGGCAATCCATGCTTCCTGCACTCTGCATCGCAGCAATGGGGGGGGGTAATCACCACCATGATGATTTAAATCACGAGAAAGGAAATAAGCACCTGGTTTGATTTAAAATCACTAGTGTCAGCATCAGCGAAACTGAAACCGCATAATAGTGCTACACGATAAATGGCTAACAGAACGATAATTAAATCAAAGGTAAACATATCTTGTTCTTTTTTTATTAGATAATTAATTCTAAAGGTTTTGGGAAAACCAGAGGCTATAAAAGAGGCTATAAAAAATGGCAGGCCAGCAAAATGCTGACCTGCCTGTTAAGACGCTTAAGAACCATCGTTATCATCCGTGTAACGATTAGCTTTATAGTCTTGGTAGAATCAGGTTTTGCACCGAGAAAATAGCATCTAGTTCACTTTTGGTTAGAAACTCGTATCGTACTCCGAACTACCTCACGCACGCTTTTATCAGTTTAGTTTTAGCACAAATCTTGCCGACAATATCTCCATTTCGGTAGCCTATAAAGAGATTGAGCTAAGTAACAATACCGATGGGTTTAAAACATAAGCTGCACACACGTTCTTTCCAACAGGTTGTAACAGGTACTAGTGAGGATATGAATCGACTCAACTATCGTCTATCCCGGGATAGATCTCACAGTTCTAGAACGTTGAGTTGCAACTCGCCTGTTTTAGAGCCCATATTCCCGACAGTGCGTAGTAGCTGTTTGTTCTCTTCATTTAGCAACAACATAGAAGGCGTTCAACTCCTGGCCCAGCGTTATCAGCACCGCGTATTACAACTGGGTACTGCTCCGTTTGATTACCTCGACAAGTTTCAGTATTGCAGTGTACACAGTAACACGAAATCCGGTTGGATAGGGCATCCACTACGGATCTTGGCTGATATAAAAGCCTTCTCTTGAGAATCCTGCAATTTAATGAGAAGGCATTTTTGCTAACAATGTTAGTTTTAATAAAAAGAGTGTTAATAAATAATTGTACTAATAAATATCTGTTATTATCACTCTAACAACTATCTTAACGCTGTTAAGATAGTTGTTAGAGTGATAATTGCGGTATCAAATTTTCGGACCTGCAGGTTGAAAATGCTCTTATCGCTACCACATCAATAAATTATCTATTGTTCATCCTCTCTGATGAGAGGATGAACAATAGATAACGAAAGCTTGCTGTTGCGGTAGTTACCTATAAGGTTTTCTTATATAACAAATACTTGAATAAATCAGGAGAATCCAGTGCGCTGGTTACCTCTGTTCTTACTCTTTCTTTTTACCTACATCGAAATTTCACTGTTTATCCGCGTTGCGGAAGGGTTAGGCATTGCGGTGACACTCCTGATTCTAGTATTCACTTCCTGTATCGGCGTCTCTCTAGTGCGTAATCAAGGCATGAAAACCTTTATTCGCATGCAGCAAAAAATCTCGACTGGAGAAAGGCCTGCGGCAGAGATGGTCAAAAGCGTATCGTTGGTATTGGCAGGTTTTCTGCTACTGTTGCCAGGTTTCTTCACTGACTTTCTCGGGTTTCTGCTGCTACTGCCTCCTCTGCAAAAGCACTTAACGCTTAAATTGATGCCTCATCTGCATATTTGGCGTAGTTCTGGTACTATTTCCTCCTCTGGAGGCAATACCTTCGACGGTGAGTACTGCCGCAAAGATGATAATCGTAGAAAAACAAAACCGAAAGAACATCTAGATAAATGATGAATGATGATAGTACAGTTTTGATTAAAGAACTAGACACTAAAAATTTGTTTTATAAATATCTTTTGTAATCGCAGATCCGCATTTCACCACTTTCGTAAAAAAATATCTTTTTTTCTCTTGAAGGAAATCGAATCGTCCCCATTTAGAAATTCACAATGTGGGTATCACTATACACCCTGCGTTGATCTCAATCTGATATAAACCTTCTCAAAGGAGAGCTACGAATGAAAATTCGTCCATTGCATGACCGTGTCATCGTCAAGCGTAAAGAAGTCGAGTCTAAATCTGCTGGCGGTATCGTTCTGACCGGTTCTGCTGCGGTTAAATCAACCCGCGGTGAAGTACTGGCAGTCGGTTATGGCCGCATTCTAGAAAACGGCGAAGTGAAACCCCTCGATGTGAAAGCTGGTGATATCGTCATATTTAATGAAAGTTATGGCGTGAAGGCTGAGAAGATCGACAACGAAGATGTCTTGATCATGTCTGAAAGCGACATTTTAGCGATTGTTGAAGCGTAATCATCTGAACTTAAAGAATTTAAAGGAAACACAACATGGCAGCTAAAAACGTAAAATTCGGTAATGACGCACGTGTAAAAATGCTCCGCGGCGTGAATGTTCTGGCTAATGCAGTAAAATTAACTCTGGGCCCGAAAGGACGTAACGTTGTTCTGGACAAATCCTTCGGTGCGCCGACTATCACTAAAGATGGCGTGGCTGTAGCGCGTGAAATCGAATTGGAAGATAAGTTCGAAAACATGGGCGCCCAGATGGTAAAAGAAGTTGCCTCCAAAGCAAACGACGCAGCAGGCGATGGCACTACTACAGCAACCGTACTGGCTCAATCGATCGTGAACGAAGGTCTGAAAGCCGTTGCTGCGGGCATGAACCCTATGGATCTGAAACGCGGTATCGATAAGGCAGTTATCGCCGCTGTTGCAGAACTGAAAAAACACTCCGTACCTTGTTCTGATAACAAAGCAATTGCTCAGGTTGGTACCATCTCAGCTAACTCTGACGAAACTGTAGGAAAACTGATTGCTGAAGCCATGGAAAAAGTAGGCAAAGAAGGCGTTATCACCGTGGAAGAAGGTTCGGGCTTACAAGATGAACTTGCCGTTGTGGAAGGCATGCAGTTTGATCGCGGTTACCTCTCACCATATTTTATTAACAAAACGGAAACCGGTTCTGTTGAACTAGAAAGCCCGTTCATACTACTAGCTGACAAAAAGATCTCTAATATTCGCGAAATGCTGCCGATATTAGAAGCCGTTGCCAAAGCAGGCAAAGCACTGCTGATCATTGCAGAAGATGTTGAAGGTGAAGCCCTGGCAACGCTGGTTGTTAACACCATGCGCGGTATATTTAAAGTTGCTGCCGTGAAGGCACCGGGCTTCGGAGATCGTCGTAAAGCAATGCTTCAAGACATCGCAACTCTAACTGCCGGTACTGTTATCTCTGAAGAGATCGGTCTGGAGCTGGAAAAAGCCACGCTGGAAGATCTAGGTCAAGCAAAACGCGTAGTGATTAATAAAGATACCACTATCATCATTGATGGTGTTGGTGATGAGGCAACCATCCAAGGTCGTGTTGGTCAAATTCGTCAGCAAATCGAAGATGCAACCTCTGATTACGATCGTGAAAAACTGCAAGAGCGCGTAGCTAAACTAGCCGGCGGTGTTGCCGTTATCAAGGTTGGAGCAGCAACTGAAGTTGAAATGAAAGAGAAGAAAGCACGCGTTGAAGATGCGCTGCACGCGACTCGAGCTGCTGTTGAAGAAGGCGTTGTTGCTGGTGGTGGTGTAGCGTTGATTCGCGTAGCTAATGCCATTCGCGATCTGCAAGCTGAAAACGAAGATCAAAACGTAGGTATTCGTGTTGCGCTGCGCGCTATGGAATCTCCATTGCGTCAAATTGTTGAGAACGCCGGTGAAGAACCTTCCGTTGTAGCTAACAACGTAAAAGCAGGAGAAGGTGACTACGGTTACAACGCAGCAAAAGAGTCCTATGGTAACATGATCGCCATGGGAATTTTAGATCCAACCAAAGTAACCCGTTCTGCGCTGCAATATGCTGCATCTGTTGCTGGTTTGATGATCACAACTGAATGTATGGTGACTGAGCTACCGAAAGACGATAAAGCCGACTTAGGTGCTGCTGGTGGTATGGGTGGTATGGGCGGTATGGGCGGTATGATGTAATCAACACTTGGCATTCGCGCATAGAGCGAGAATGCCAAGATTGGGAGCATCAACACGCTTTTATAGACAAAAAGCGCTAGCTGGATAGCCAGCTAGCGCTTTTTTATGCCTAGATTTTACAGGGACAGGGAGAGCTACCACTGCTGTGTATCATGGAATGGTTTCTACGTGAGCATAATTGGTTGCTAGAGGTGATAAGCTACTATGATAGGACATCTTATTTTTCCGCAAAAACCAGATTCCATATTCAGTGTCTGAGACAAGAACTGATAACGATGAGAGATCCACCACTAGGCGCGCTATTTTTCAAAAAAGGATTGTCTGCAAAGTAGATTATATCCATATTGACAGAGTTTGTGGACGCTAACAAACTCTGTAAGCCACACCGGGGATCCAGATTGCATCTGTCAAATTAGCCTAGTTGATGAAGATAAACGTTAAGGAAAAATGACATTAGAACAAAGTCTGGGGAAAATGGCGCGCTTACTGTCTGTTAATGTGTATTGATAAGCCGATAGATTTCCTGCTGTTACTCTAGGCAAACCCATGAGTATTGAGGACTCTGTTGGTGTTTATCACCGGTATGTTTTTGATGCACGCGGTAGGGTATGGGATGAATAATTATCCCGATCTCCATTTCGATAGTCATGTAAAGAGTACTGCATCTCGTCTGTTACCCAGAAGTCTAGTGAGTGAAGAATCGGTAAAACACTGGTTATTATTCTGGTTTTTATGGCATTTGCCTTGGTTCTGACGTTGAACCGCATGACTATTGGGTTTCCCAAAGCGGTACTAGCGTTGGCTTGGATTTATCTATTTATGAAGCAAGTCAGTTATTTGCCGGAGTTTATGTTAGGTGCGGAGTTTAGTTAGTCTATCCCTATGGGGTATGCCGCTGTGAGCGAATATCTCCCTGGGAACATATGGATTATGTTTTTGACTTACATTTTCTGGACCGTCGCATAGTATACGTACCATGGTACTATGCCATGGTCGATTTGATACCTTGTCATTAGCTTGTTACAGGCAAGTATGCTAGCGTTGATATGGATTCTCAGCATGTAGATGAAGCTAGGCACGGTATTTTTTGATAGATGCGGGTCTGTTTGTTTATCAGCAATGGCTGATATCAGGGCGCGAGCATGCAGCTCGCTTACAGGCTTTTCTTAACAATAATTCAGTGGACAAAGTGCTGTTCGCAGGTGTTCGTAGGAATTATTCTGTGGCTATGAAATGAGCCCATCCTACACACGCGATATGTAATGTATGATGCTGGAGTTAAGCTAAGCGGCAAGATAATGCCTTTTCTGTTAGGCAAACTTACTCTTCCTTTTTTTCTCTTCTGGTTCTGCGCTGTCTGGAGTGGTGCTGGCACTTTCAATCGTCAACCGGACTTCCGGTGTAATCAAATCGCTCAGAATCCGGTAGAGTTCCAGTGTATTACCTGTATCCATGCTGCTATCGCTGATATATCCGTCTTGACGTAGCGTTGCTACTAGCGTTGAGAACACAGC
Organism: Candidatus Malihini olakiniferum; assembly: GCA_042263625.1. GTDB lineage: Bacteria > Pseudomonadota > Gammaproteobacteria > Enterobacterales > Enterobacteriaceae > Symbiopectobacterium > Symbiopectobacterium olakiniferum_A. The sequence goes on along the minus strand of JBHKFL010000007.1, from coordinate 525,462 downwards.
CTTATCGAAGAGCTCCGGTGCATTAGTGCCATGCAGCACAGACAAGCGATTAGCTATATTGCGACTTTCTTTTTCCAGCGTGCTACGGTTCATCTCTGGTTTAGACCCTAGTAATGACAGCGTAATTGTGTATCTTTGCAAAGTTTCTCGTACACCCGCAGCTAACAGTTGGAGAGTCCGAATACGCGGCGGGTTCAGCACTAGTCTATCTTGTTTGATGAGAATCAAATCCTGACGAACAAGCTCTGCTGTTAGTGTTTTAATGACAGCAGGCAAAGCTTCTTTACTGAAGTGTAGAAATAGTTCTGCTTGAATTAAGCGATAGATCAATAGCATTTGACTCGTTAACTCGTTCACGGTAATTCGTTCGCAGTGTATGATAATACTAGCGATCATCGAAGGTAATACCAGCAAATGCTGGATATTATTGCGGTAATAGGTCATTAAGATAGCCTGCTCGTGTGTCATCGTGATGATGTCGCCAATAGTATCCTTCTTTACTTCGAATTTATTCATTGCCAACGCGTGTTCCAGCAACTCCTGCGCCGTTTTTTTCGGTACTGTAATATCTTTGCTGTAAGCTACATTTCGTAGCAATTGCAAATAGCAGTTCAGTTGCTCATGCATCTGTTCACGCGTCAGTGCACGATGACGGGAAGCCAGCATGGCCGTAGAACAAAGGTTCATAGCGTTTGCTGCTGCAGCATTGTTGATACGCACCATAATGATATCCGCAATATCCTGTACGGTAGGCGTTAGCCACGTAGGACGGTGCGCTTCAATGGGGTCGATGTCATCACGCCACTGCGGAACATGCTGGTTAAGGTAAGGCGTTAGCGATAAGGGTTCTCCGAAATTCACATAGCCTTGTCCCAGATTGCGCAATTTACGCAACCCGCATACCAGTTGCATGAAGCCCTCTTTTTCTTTATTGGCACCGAGTAGTTCTTTCGCGTAGGTACCCACTTCTATCACATGCTCATAACCTATATAAATAGGTACCAGCGTGATGGGGCGTGTACCACCACGCAGCATCGCCTGAAGGGTCATTGCGAGCGTACCAGTTTTTGGCTCCAGAAGCCGACCAGTACGGGAGCGCCCACCTTCCACAAAATACTCAACAGAATAGCCACGGGAAAACAGCTCGCCGAGATATTCACGAAAAATAGTGGAATAGAGCTTATTACCTTTAAATGTGCGGCGAATAAAAAAAGCACCCAGTCGACGGAAAATCGGGCCAGCTGGCCAGAAGTTCAAGTTGATACCTGCCGCAATATGAGGTGGAACTAGACCTTGATGATACAGCACATAGGAGATCACTAGATAATCCATATGGCTGCGGTGGCAAGGCACGTATACTAGTTCATGGCCATCCTGAGCCAATTGCCGCACCCGCTCGGCATTATGCACGTTGATACCTTGATATAGCCGGTTCCAGGTCCAATGCAAAATACGATCGGACAGACGAATAACCTCATAGGAGAATTTAGTGGCAATCTCTTCCATTACTGCAATAGCGTTTTTCTGCGCCTTTTTATGGGGGATTTTCTTACTACGAGCCTCATCTGCAACAGCTTTCTTAATTACTTTAGAGTCCAGCAGCTTATGGAACAACTCCTGGCGTACCGGCAAACGCGGGCCAACAGCCGCACGGCGTTGGCGTGCGAAGTGCATGCGGGCGACACGGGCCAGTTTTTTCGCTATGGTTTTATCAGTGCCGTGTTCAGTTGCCATATGGCGCAGTGATACACTACTAGAGAAACGCACAAAGCTGTCACGTCCGAGCCAGATAACGGTAAAGAATTTTTCAATTCCGTTGAGCAGACGCAGACGCAGCGTGGCTCCGTGCTGTCCTTCACGGCCAGGAGAGCGGCCAAACATGACAGAAACTGGCACCATCTGTACATCAAGATAGGGATTGTTGAGGTGCAGGTCCAGATATTCGTGGAATAGTTTTATGGATTCCTGCTTTGCTATGTAATAGCGAAATACGCGCGGACCATCGTTAATAAATACATAGCTCGGAAGAGAAATGCCTTTAATTTCAGTAGGTTTTAATGGGTCTGGCAGTTCTAGCGCTTGGCATTTTGCGCGAAGCGTCAGCAAATCTACCTTTGAATTATAGGGCAGTACATAAATAATGGGGCGAGAAGGATCTAGCCCTAATTCCGCCACCTGATCGTTAGGAATTAATTTGCTTTTCACTAATAACTTAATTCCTACATTCAGTAAGTTATAGTAAATTTTATGCCAACCTAACATAACAAACAGAAACCTCTTGAGTAACAATATTTCGCTAAGGATACTAGAAAGTACACACCGATCTCTGGTGTGAGACAATGGCATTACTAGAAAATTGCAAAAAATCTTTGCTAACCAAATGATACAATAGGAACAAAAGGCTATAGAGGTAATACGAATTACCAAAGCAACCAGGACTTCCCTCAAAAGACTGAAACAAGCATGGCAGCATGAGAAGCTGCATTCTAGCAAGAGCTAATGCTGCTGGTTGTAGTACTATCTTCATACTTCATGAAGATAGGCGTTTTGCCGATCTTAAATCCTAGAGAGACTAGAATCAGCACCTGTAACATAACAGCCTACTTCTCATCTAGTTGAAAAACTGAAAGCGTGGGTTGTCCAGCCCGGAAAGCTAGGCAATTAATATGGGTAACAGGGTGCAAATGAACGCTAGAAAGAAGCCTTTTAGTAGCTCTGAAAATCCAGGACAGAAAACATAGATGGGCGCGCTGGTGTTATTAGGCGGGAGGGGAGATGAGAAAGCCAGATTTATAACACCTTGTATTACCTAGATATCTTCTTTGTATATAACTTACCCAGTAGCTAAAAGCAGAAAAAAGCAAAGTGCTGGATGCCCTTAATTATGGTGAGATTCTGCATACGCTGGAGTTAAATCTTCTCAGGGCACTGGGTACGCTACTGTAGCTACCAGTGCCTCTAGCGGGGTGTAGGGATGGCTGTCGTCAGATATTTTTTAGTACCGGTCGTGGAACGACTTATGACAGCTTTATACGCACGGTGCGAGGCTTTGCAACCAACACTAAACTGGCGAGAAGAAATCGTACTAGATCGATTTTGATGCTGTCCGCTTGATTTCTAGGGTGGAAATAGTCAAATTGCTGACACAGTTTTTTGTAGATCTAATCGCATAAATTGCTAATGGTAATCTTGCAAAAAATGAGATCAATGAGATTTTCTGCGAACTAGCGATATTTAAAAGTGGTGTAACGTTTCAAAATTTCTTAATTTTTAATTAAAATAAGTTCTCTTTATTTTCATCACCCCCTGCCCAAGGCATAGAATTTTCCCTCCACAGCACCATTATCAGTATTCATTTCTTTTTGATAGGCGCGAATTCTGCTGGCGCCAGCCCAGCGCATTGCTTAATGCCGGGAGCACTATCATTTCCACTTGACTACAGGATCTTTTATGGTTTGCCTTTATTATTATAATAGGCTCTTGCTTTTTCCGGTATCAAGCATGTAGTTAAACTGCTGCTCATTGTAGAGCACGATGATCAGCGATACCTAGGCTTCAATCTGCAATAAAATGCAATCGAGGCTTACGTTTTCCCTCATCTTCAGGCTGAAGATGAGGGAAAAGAGTTTGGCTTATAACAGATTCAGCCGCTCTTTCTCAGCCTGCTTAGCATCTTCTGCATCACACACTGCAACAGTAAAAATGACATCCGTAGAGGAGTTAACTGCAGTTTCCACTGAGTCTTGAATCACACTAATGATAAAGCCGACGGCAACTACCTGCATGGCGACATCATTAGCGATACCAAACATGCTACAGGCCAGCGGGATCAACAACAGCGATCCACCGGCAACGCCAGAAGCACCGCAGGCGCAAATAGCTGCAACCACGCTGAGGAGCAAGGCGGTAGGCATATCTACATGGATACCCAGCGTATGTGCAGCTGCTAGCGTAAGTACAGTAATGTTAACCGCTGCCCCAGACATATTGATGGTGGCTCCGAGCGGAATGGCGACAGAGTAGGTGTCTTCGTCTAGATTTAGTTTACGGCACAGCTCCATATTTACCGGGATGTTTGCGGCAGAACTGCGCGTAAAAAAGGCTGTGATCCCGCTTTCCCGCAGGCAAGTCAGCACTAGCGGGTAAGGATTACGGCGAAGCTTCCAGAACACGATCAGTGGATTTATGATAAATATCACGATTAACATGCCGCTGAGTAGAACAGTCAACAGGTGAGCATATCCCCACAGCGCCTCAAATCCAGTTTCGGCTAACGTAGAAGCAACCAGGCCAAAAATTCCCAGTGGGGCAAAGCGGATCATAGTCCGTACCAGAAGGGTGACTGCATCTGAAGCATCGTTAATAAAGTTTTTAGTCGAGGGTGACGCGTGGCGAAATGCGATACCAAAACCGACTGCCCATACCAAAATTCCGATATAGTTAGCGTTGATCAAGGCATGAATTGGGTTGGCAACCACGCTCATCAGTAATCCTTTGAGTACCTCAACAATCCCAGCTGGCGGCACGATATCAGAAGACTGTGCACTCAAAGTCAACGTGGTTGGGAATAAAAATCCCAATACTACGGCGACCAATGCAGCTGAAAAAGTACCGATTCCATAGAGGATGAGGATGGGGCGAATATTGGTTTTTTGCCCTTGTTGATGATTGCTAATGGAGGCCATCACCAGTACCAGAACCAGTACAGGCGCAACGGCTTTTAACCCTCCTACGAACAAAGTACCTAGTAGCCCAACGGCAAGGGCGGTCAAAGGAGACGACAGGGCGAGGATGATACCTAAAGCTAGCCCGACAATGATTTGCTGCACCAGGCTACCTCGCACTAAATAGTGGCAAATAGCAGAGTAAGTATTTTTCATAAAATTGACGGTATTTCCGTTCCGTAACATAACAATGGTTGTGTGGTGGTGCGTTACAGGATAAAACCTCTGAATAATGCAATGGGTTTTTCATAACCTACAAAAAGTGTTTGCGCAGAGCAGTATAGGAAAAAGAGGCATTTAAAAAAGCAAGGGCACACGATTTATGCGGCGGGTCTTGCATAAATCACCTCCGTAAAAATAGGCGATAAGTATTTTAGAAAGTTGTGCGCTAGTTCATTCACAGGTTAATCAGCATGGTGCTGACAAAATAATGGTCGCGATGCCCAAAGAGATGGCCATAGAGATATGGAACAGATCGATCAGCATTATTTTACTGCTGAGAAACACCAGTATGACTGTTAGACCATACTGAAGTAGCGAGAACTTTTCTATCAAGCTAGCCCTAGCCAAAGAAGAAAAAACACACGGTACGCAGGCCAAAATAGCAAACAGGTTGGATGTTAGCATGATAAAGAGATCGTTTGTTACGGCAAAAATTGTCTGGATTCTATTAACGGCGAAGACAACATTGCTGATTTTACCTAGAATCAAGATAAAAAACAGCGGTGTAGCATATATAATGCCATTATGTAAAAAGAAGTGTTCTTTGTAATGGTATTTTATAGATACGCAGGTGACGCTAGCCAGCGTAGATCGCTGCCATCTCGTCTTTGCAACCGCTATTTTAAGATAGGGAAGAGTAGGAATGCACCGAATACGTAGAGCAACTATTGGAGTTTTGTGACCGACCTACTAGCTATCTTTCGCCAAACACGATAAGCGTTATTAGGAGGATTGCGCAGAGTATTCCGTAAAACTAGCCCGCGTCTCTGATCTTGTACGGAAACAGAAAAATAGCTAAAAAACATCAACTAGACGAAGATATTATCGATAGGATAGCTAGCGCTTTTTGATTAAGTATATCCGGTAAGGAAAGAGAGAGCTTGCGTATTGGCGGACACACCGAGCGTGTGTTTCAAATACCACTAGAAGCCGGTATTGAAGGCGAGCGAAAGAGTAACCCAGAGAACAGACTAGAGGCTGATTGGCGAAAATGCCTAGTTGTTTTGCACCCTACGCCCTTGACAGGGAAGGTCTAGAGCACCATATTAATGATAATGATCATAGCGATCGTGCCCCATAATGGGGGTGTGCCGATAGAGTTCAGAACGGGTTCCTTGCAACAAAAAATGAACACCGGTAGGCCTTATTTTTATCTAGCTCTAGGTTTGATCAGGCAAAAATGACATGTATCGGACGATACATGCCGCAAGCACTGATAATTACTACGTACTTACCAACGTGTACCTTATCGTACAGCACCTGTAAGTAGCTAACGACACTTTAATGGTTAATATTAAGATTAGAAATGTAGGGTGTGCGTAGCATTATGCCCTATACAAGGATAACTCTATCGAAGATTTCGAGATCTTTCGTGGTGTCTTTTCTTGTTAAGTAGTAACAAGACAGATATGAAAACCATATCCGTGCAAACCTGCGCTAATAGTTATTCTTTTTGCGCCGGATCGTTAATGCGGTTGTTAATGCGGTTAGTGGTGTGTGAGCAGGGTGGTACCGCTCACTATTTTCCCATCAAGTTTAAGTGCATAACTCCAGTTGCCATGAGGAGCCTGCTGCTACCAGAAGCAGCATGTCTAAACGATAGATGATAATAAAGTTTTAATCAACACAGGATAATGCGCTAGACGCATAATCGCTAGCGCAAACCGATGGTGGTTTTGTTCTTTACCGCACCATTCATCTTGTTGCCTCTGCTTAGTGCATTCTACCAGAAATTAAAATCAGATACCCTTCTAAATCTATAATTTCCACACCGTCATAGCCAGTTGGGATAGGGCAAAACCAGCTTTAAATAGGGGATAGATCAATAGGGTCAATTGATAGCTATAGCGCGTACAGAATAGAGAATTTGCAGCGCAATCGCTTACCTCCGGCCTGATGTGATGAACCGCACCAGTGAGCGGAATATGTTCAGGTAGCTGAAGTCATCTTTAAGCATCGCACCGCTAGCCTAGCGACTACCCAGACTTACTGTGGTCTTAGACTTGGATAAGATACCACTAATAATCATCACGATGCCTCCCTGTATTCATTCGCAGTAAAATTCTGCCACAACCACAACCTTGCTATACTTATGGCTGTTCTTCTAAGCTGTTGTGTATAGAGGATATAGCCCATGATTACGCGATTGTTTAACGTAGTGAAGCCTAAATCGAGTAATGAAAATCAGTGCTTAGGTTAAGCAGGTTTACGACTACGGGTGTTCCCCAAGAACATCTCAAGGGTGAGAATGTAAAAATGTATCGCTGCAATAAGGTCAATAAGGGCAATCAGACTATTTATCAGCACGGTTAAGGCTTATGGAACCCCTGACATCGGGTAGTAAAGTTAAAGTATAGGGGAAGCGGATCATGAAATAAATGAGCTTTGTTAAAGAGACTGGGTTATCTGCTCATTCACGGCGTTTACACGACTTATAGCTATATTCCTTAAAGTAGCCCTAGTAATAGCGAAGATCTTTGCATCACCTGATTGCTAACCTCATCTATTTGGCTATTTAATAAATATTAAATACATATTATTACGATTAAAATATTTAAAATGAACTCCACGTTCTCAACGTCTAGAAAACCTATTGAACGTTTAGGTAAAACCGTTTTTGTAGTCGATCGAGAATCTAACCCAGAAACTATCTGGAGCGCTTAATACTAGAGTTTCTGAGGCAAGACAGTTTATCCTGCCTTGAGGGGGGCGGGTTTTTTTGCCTATCGGTTTACAATTTGCAATCAAGGTTATGGTTTACTTACCGTAAAGAGATATGTTGAGTGATATTCTTATAGGTTGCTAGTGCAATGAGTCTGTAAAAATCCAGTAACCTTTTATAGCTAGTTTAAGGTTGGATAAGTAACCCGCCTTGCAAGAAGTAGCTTAATCATTTATTAGCATAGCTAAAGTTTGGTGGCCCCTGCCGGCTTTGAACCAGCGACCAAGCGATTATGAGTCGCCTGCTCTAACCACTGAGCTAAGGGGCCCTATGGGGATAGATTATACAGTAAAATGGCTGGGCTGCTCTAGAGTCTAGAGCAATATTATCAGTATGCTGGTTTGCCTACATCCTAGCCTATTGCTATATACAATAAAATCCAGAACACTGAGAGCTTGTTCATCTTTCGATTTAGCTACTGTTAATCATCTAAGAAACTGCGAAGTACTTCGGAACGACTTGGGTGACGCAGCTTACGCAGTGCCTTGGCTTCAATCTGACGAATACGTTCACGTGTCACGTCAAATTGTTTACCTACCTCTTCCAGAGTGTGGTCGGTGTTCATGTCGATACCGAAACGCATACGCAGTACTTTGGCTTCACGCTCCGTCAGCCCTGCTAGCACATCGTGGGTGGCAGAACGCAAACTTTCTGACGTTGCAGAATCCAGCGGAAGCTCTAGAGTAGTATCTTCAATGAAGTCTCCAAGATGTGAATCTTCATCATCACCGATCGGTGTTTCCATGGAAATTGGCTCTTTGGCGATCTTCAGTACTTTGCGGATCTTGTCTTCGGGCATCAGCATACGCTCGGCCAGTTCTTCTGGAGTCGGCTCGCGGCCCATTTCCTGCAACATTTGACGCGAAATACGGTTCAGCTTGTTAATCGTTTCGATCATATGTACAGGGATACGGATGGTACGCGCCTGATCGGCGATGGAACGGGTGATCGCCTGACGGATCCACCATGTGGCATAAGTTGAAAACTTATAGCCACGACGGTATTCAAACTTGTCTACTGCCTTCATCAGGCCTATATTACCTTCCTGAATTAAATCAAGGAATTGTAGACCACGGTTAGTGTATTTCTTAGCGATAGATATTACCAGACGTAGGTTCGCCTCCACCATCTCTTTCTTCGCACGACGAGCCTTGGCTTCACCGATCGACATGCGACGGTTGATATCCTTTACCTGCTCGATGGTCAGGCCTGTCTCTTCTTCAATCTGGCGCAGTTTCTTCAAACTACGCTGAACATTTTCTTCGATTTCAAATAGTTTATCGCTCCATGGCTTATTCATTGCCTTGGCTGCAGAAAACCAGGTGTTATTAGTTTCGTTGTCAGTGAACAGCGTGACGAAGTTTTTCTTAGGCATTTTACACTGCTCAACGCATAGTTTCATGATTAAGCGTTCTTGTGCGCGCACGCGATCCATCATGGAGCGCATGCTGTTGACCAGGAAGTCGAACTGTTTTGGCACAAGACGGAACTGCTTAAAAATATCCGATAGCTTCAAGATCTCTTCCGCAGACTTGGTGTAGTTTCTCCCGTGAGCTTTGATTGTTTTACGCGTTACTTTATATTGCTCACGCAATTCGGTAAACTTCTGACGAGCTAGCTCTGGATCAATGCTGTTATCTTCGTCCGCATCGTCGTCGTCTTCACTCTCCTCGTCCTCGTCGTCATCTATTTCTTCTCTGGACAATTCCGATCCCCCATGCGTTGCGGTAGGCGTGAGCTCCTCTTCTGCATTAGGATCGACAAATCCAGTAATCAGATCGGATAGACGGCTCGCTTCTGACTCAACGCGATCGTATTGTTCTAGTAGGTAAGTGATAGCTTCAGGATATTCAGCAACAGAACACTGAACCTGGTTGATCCCATCCTCGATTCGTTTAGCGATGTCGATTTCACCCTCTCGGGTGAGCAGCTCAACGGTTCCCATTTCACGCATATACATGCGCACTGGATCAGTAGTACGGCCAATTTCAGCCTCAACGCTTGAGAGTACTTGAGCGGCGGCTTCTGCGGCATCTTCATCGGTGTCGGAGGTAGTTTCTGCCAACAGCAAGTCATCCGCATCTGGTGCTTCTTCCATCACCTGGATGCCCATATCATTAATCATCTGGATGATGTCTTCGATCTGATCGGAATCGATGATATCTTCTGGCAGATGGTCATTGACCTCAGCATAGGTCAGGTAGCCTTGCTCCTTACCACGGGTGACAAGTAGCTTCAGCTGTGACTGCGGGTTTTGCTCCATAAGACGGTATCCACACTTCAGAGTATTAGGTTGGTGTCGGTTGGCATAATTATACTGCTCATCTTTCAAATTACAGTTTTGTTCTGACTTCCTGCACCTCGAAAGCGATTTGGTATAGCCAACAATAACATTTTTGGTATTTCTTCTTCTCGCCGCACCCCGCTTCTAGCGGCTTTGGTCGGGGTTACCCTGCTAGTTATCGGTAATCAACCCTCTGTAGTCAGTTCTTTTTTGTGAGCGTATTATTCAGCATGTTCACCTCATTACGTTCTTCTGTAGTTAACCCCTGCAAACGAGATTGTGCTATTAGTGATTCCAGCCGCTCCTCTAATATATGGTTATAGAGGGTAGTCAGGGTATCGACAAACGTCTCTTTTACCTTGTCATCAACGATCATGTGGTTCCAAATTGCCATTGTTTTAATCTGTAGGCCTGCTTTATTTTCCCTATAAAGCTCCAGAAGGTGCCCCGTTGTCAAATAGGGCTGTTCATGGCACGTTTTTACCAGTTCAATAAATAGTGGCACGCCTCTCATTTTCGATGACACTAGCCTATCAGGTGCAGTTACCCATACCGCCAATTGCGGATTTTGCACCAGCAACCCTATTAGTATACGCATAGGGGTGCATTTCAGTTTGGGAGGCTGGTATGGCTGTGCCTGTTTTGCCCTTTTTGGCAGCAGTTTATCTAATTGGCGATCGTCAAGAATTCCCAGTTTGTTACCTAGCTGGTGACGCAGATACAGCCGTAAAGTTTCTCCAGGCACCTGACTAATTAACGGCAATGCATCTTTTCCGAGCTTGGTACGCCCCTCAGGAGAGCTCATATCCACCTGTTGTTGCAGAGTATTAAAAAAGAATGTAGAGAGCTGAACTGCCTGCTCTATCCTTTTTTCAAACGCTGGTTTGCCCTCTTTACGCACTAGCGTATCCGGATCCTCTCCCTCAGGGAGAAACATAAAGCGCAACTGGCGACCATCATTCAAATATGGCAGTGCCATTTCCAATGTGCGCCAAGCTGCATTCAGACCGGCACGATCACCGTCATAGCAGTAAATCACCTGATCGGTAACACGGAACATCATCTGAATATGGTCAACTGTCGTTGAGGTGCCCAATGACGCTACAGCATAATTCGTACCAAATTGCGCCAATGCTATCACGTCCATATAACCTTCAACCACAAGAAGACGTTTTAGTTCCGTGTGATTTTGTTGCGCTTCATAAAGGCCGTACAACTGTCGCCCTTTATCGAAGATCTCAGTTTTCGGAGAGTTCAGGTATTTGGGCAGACCACCGTCTCTCAGTACGCGTCCGCCAAAAGCGATTACACGTCCGCGTTTATCGCGGATAGGGAACATAACGCGCTCACGAAAAAGGTCATAGGTATGCCCTTGTTCATTTTTAACCACCATTCCCGCATCGCTCAGGGTTGCACGATCTTCATCGTGTCGGCCAAAACGTTTTAAGACGTTGTTCCACCCAGCAGGAGCGAATCCGATGGCAAAATGGCGAATAATCTCTGCACTCAAGGCTCTCTGTGCCAGATAATGTTGGGCGGGTGATGCAGCAGGCTGATTTAACGCCTGCTGATAAAACTCGCTCAATTGTTCCATTAGTTCATAAAGGAGCTGACGTTGGTGACGTTTAAAGACTGTGGTAACCGTGCCAGATTCATAAGGCACATCCAGGCTGTGCAGGGATGCTAATTCTTCAATACTTTCAATAAAATCTAAACGATCGTACTTCATTGAAAAATCAATGATATTTCCGTGAGCACCGCAACCAAAACAATGGTAGAACTGCTTTTCACCGTTCACAATGAAAGAGGGAGTTTTTTCATGATGAAACGGACAGCACGCTTGAAAGTTCTTACCCTGCTTCTTGAGCTTAACTCGCGCGTCAATAAGATTGACAATGTCGGTACGCGTAAGCAAGTTTTTAATAAAGACGTGAGGAATTCGTCCAGCCATAAGCCTATATTTTAATATAAATAAGCGATATCTTGTAAAAGATGGCAGACTGCTTTCCTTTTTAGGAAAGCACTGTTTTCGAAAGCAACTGCTAAGTCTGCGGATTAATCACTCGGTAAAGGCTAATTGCCGCTTCTAGAAATTAATACAGACGAGTGCGGCGTGCGTTTTCTCGAGCCACTTTCTTCGCATGACGTTTTACTGCAGAAGCTTTAGCGCGTTTACGTTCAGTGGTCGGTTTTTCATAGAATTCACGACGACGAAGTTCAGCTAGAACACCTGCTTTTTCACAGGAACGCTTGAAACGACGCAGAGCTACGTCGAACGGCTCGTTCTCACGTACTTTAATTACTGGCATGTGCCTCTTACCTTAATCATTCGATATGTGCTAGCTTTGTGGTAGCCTATTCCAAATATAGTGCAAGATTTTACTGTAAATTTGATGCGTTTGTAAAGCATTTCGGCAAGGATAAAAATATCCAATACGCATACAGATCAGAAAATTAAAATCAATAATAGTAGACTATACTGTGTGTTGTATGAAGTGTAGGGCAACTAGATATTGTTTATGTGGCAACAAAAGTTAGGTGGAGTGATGCGTATATTGGGTATTGAAACCTCCTGTGATGAAACCGGGGTAGCGATTTATGATACAGGCGTAGGGTTATTGTCTAACCAATTGTATAGCCAGATAAAATTGCATTCGGATTATGGTGGTGTTGTGCCAGAATTAGCATCTCGCGATCATGTACGAAAGACGGTTCCACTGATTCAAGCTGCGCTAAAAGAGGCTGAATTGACGGCGTCAGAGATTGATGGTGTGGCCTATACCGCAGGTCCTGGCTTGGTAAGTGCATTACTGGTTGGAGCAGCTGTTGGATGTGCACTGGCATTTGCCTGGGACGTGCCTGCCATTCCCGTTCACCATATGGAAGGCCATTTACTCGCGTCAATGTTGGAGGAAAACCAGCCCGATTTTCCTTTTATAGCGCTGCTGGTCTCTGGTGGTCATACGCAGTTGATAAGCGTTACCGGTATTGGTGAATATTGCTTGCTGGGAGACTCTCTCGACGATGCAGCCGGTGAAGCCTTTGATAAAACAGCAAAGCTGCTAGGATTTGATTACCCAGGAGGGGCGATGTTATCCCAGTTAGCACAGCAAGGAGAAGCCTCACGTTTTACCTTTCCTCGCCCTATGACTCATAGGCAAGGTCTGGATTTTAGTTTTTCTGGCTTGAAAACCTTTGCTGCCAATACCATTCGAGCTAATGGTAAGGATGATCAAACACGTGCTGACATTGCTCGTGCATTTGAAGATTCGGTAGTCGATACTCTGGCGATAAAATGTCGTCGTGCGCTAGATCATACCGGGTTTAAACGTCTGGTCATGGCGGGTGGGGTTAGTGCCAATCGTACACTACGCGTGCGGATGGCGGAAATGATGACCAAGAGAGGTGGGTCGGTATTCTATGCTCGGCCTGAGTTTTGTACCGATAATGGTGCGATGATTGCCTATGCGGGTAGCGTGCAGTTATTAAAAAAAGCCAGCCAGGAACTAGGTGTGAGCGTGTGGCCACGCTGGCCGTTAGCAGAGTTACATGCGGTTTGATCCAATCAAGCATGTGATCATAGAAAGCATCAGACGCGCATCAGCCGATAGCTTGAATAACTACAGTTCCTGTTTGAATAGAACTAGGATGGTGTCAAATAGCTATTTGACGCTAAACCCTCGAGCAGGCGTGGTAAAATCGTGTTTTCTCCGGCAATGGAGCCAAGAATCCTTTCCGATTTCTATAATGAATCCAATAATCGAGCGATTAATTGCGCTGCTCCAGGGCTGGTATGTATGACAACAACAGCATCATTGTAATCGACATCCAAACCAGATTATTTACTTAGCTAGTAGTAGTGGTTATGCCGACCGACTGCTACAGTTAAGCAATAAACTATTTCTATTTTTGCATTTCGCGTCCATACTATACTGTCCCAAATTTGGTCAGAATACGCAATACTTTTAATGAGTTTTTATTTTAACCTCATCGTCTTGTAATGCCAGCACGATCTTGCTTTAAGAACTAAACTTCTCTTCCTTTAGGAGCGTTTTGAACGCGTTAACTAAATCTTCTTGCTTCGTAGCATTATGCATTTTGTACCGTGCGTTGTAATCATTAATACGCAAATTAAGCATCTAGATGAGTTTTTATTCAAAAAGTAGCGATTAAAAAAGTAACTTCTAGACATTCTATTTGATAAATTTGCTAATTTTTTAAATGCCGTAAGGATGAATATGCGTGGTTACTAACTGCGGTTCTATGTAATGTAACCTCTACCGAAATAACAACGATCTTGATACGCGCTTCGTTATTTTCTTGCTAATAACTTTAGTTACTTGACCAATCAACTTGGCAGATTTTAATTTTTTATTAAAGACATAATTTTTCTTTTTCAAGACCTCATGTTGAGGTCTTAGTATAGTCAATACTTACTTAGTAAATTTTTGATATTAATGATTTTTTGGTAAAATGGTTTATTGCACAATATGTATAACATTTTTACTTTTACGAAAAAGTTTAAGATAAAAGTTGCAGCTCGCGGAGCGCCAGGTGGTATTGGTCAGGCTCTCGCGCTCCTGCTCAAAAACCAGCCTCTTTAAGATTTAGAACTATTCGTTTATAACATTGCAACGGTAACAACGGGTATTGCCGTTGATGTGAGACATATTTCCACTGTAGTCTCTATCAAGGGTTTTTGTGGTGAAGAAGATACCCTTGCACTGGGGTCGTTGCGAACATTTTCTTTATCTCGGCTAGTATGTCATAATCCGAGAATGGATCGTTTCCATCCATTGAATATGACTGCCGGTATTGTGTTGTAATCTAGTTGAACATATTGCTAGTACTACTAGCCATTAGCCAAAAAGCCTACATTGGCATCATTACTAACCTAGTTAACACCACTGCAGCCTCTGTATTGAAAAAGGCCTAGGTGTATAGAAAAGAACAAGTGGTTTTGGTGTAACCACACTAGACATTATCCACTACAACATCTTTATAGTGAAACTGAAAGGTAAAAACCCGAAAAATGTTAAAGTGCCGGTTATTGTTGGTCACGCCGCGGGTTGAAATTCAGTGTTATTTATAGATGCGTTATTGAAAACATGGTTGATGAAGCAGTTATAGCTAACAGCCACCTTCTAGTTCATTAATGGCGTATATGGAGGATGTGAAAATAGAAAAATAGTTAACGCCCGCCACACTAGTTACTAGTAGTTTTAGTAAACTAGTAAAACTTAAGAGAAATATCAAAAAATTCGAATTAGAAAATAAGGTTAAGAAGACGTTTACTGCTTCAGATATCAGCGCCAGTATGGGTAGAGAGCCCAGGTATTTTATCATCGGAAATGCGCGCGTATAGATAAATCGCCAACTAGCATACTAGTTGCATTGCCGAAGGCGGAATTAGCCGTTTCCTTGCCACGACGCATAACTAATTCATCTATTGCATCGTCATAGAATAGCGTAGCAGTGTAAATAAATTCGATCAATGTTCAGACCGTAATATGTTTTTCGCCTTTATAAATGAGTACGCGGACTGATCAGTGCCGCTGATCATGGGGCGGATATGCTTTCCACCACCACCGATGAAATAATTTCCGATCTGGTTAATAAGTGCAACATCGGAAGTGAGTTGTGCCAGAATAACGCTATTGACGTCGCTTATATCATGAGCAGCTAATGCTGTGATCTATTCTAGATTCATATCTATGCTAGTGCTTTCTTCACGCCAGGGTTAGTGTCGGTTCCATACTAGCTTTAATGTTCACTCTAGATCGATTATACTTTAAAAGAGTATAGATAAATAGTTATGAAGATCTTGCACTCTTTTCTTCAATACCCTTGACTCTGTACTTGTCATTGTTAGGTTTTTGTGTAAAATTTAAATTTATTATGAATATTTGTAGCGTATTCGAATACTTAATATAAGTACGCAGAAAGTGGAGTTCTATATGTACGCAGTTTTCCAAAGTGGTGGAAAACAATACCGAGTAAGCGAAGGTAAAACTATTCGCCTAGAAAAGCTGGATATTAAAACTGGTGAAATTGTTGAATTTGAACAGGTTCTATTAGTTTCTACTGGTGAAGAAATTAAAATCGGCGTTCCTTTCGTCAATGGTGTCAGGATTAAGGCAGAGGTTGCTGCCCATGTTTGCGGTGAAAAAGTAACGATCGTTAAGTTCCATCGCCGTAAACACTATCGTAAGAAAGCGGGACACCGTCAGTGGTTTACTGATGTGAAAATTATCACCATCAGCGCCTATAAGACTTAGGAGAGCGGATTAAATGGCACACAAAAAAGCTGGAGGTTCGACTCGTAACGGCCGAGATTCTAATGCACAACGCCTGGGCGTAAAACGTTTTGGCGGTGAAAGTGTTCTGGCTGGCAATATCATTGTTCGTCAACGTGGCACAAAATTCCACGAAGGCATCAATGTCGGTTGCGGCAAAGACCACACTCTATTCGCTTTGGCTAACGGTAAAATCCAGTTCGAAGTTAAGGGCCAGAAGAACCGTAAATACATCAGCATCGTTGCTGAGTAATTTTTACCTCAGGCCTGATAGATAGCGGGAGTAGCTTTATCTTGAGGCGGCAGTATGCCGCGTTGCGGGATTCTTGCTGTTTTTTAACGCCAGTTTGATTAAAAATTTACCCGACTGACAGATTATACCCTCGATGTATTGTTGTGGCTGTGCGCTGCAACGGTGTGTATGAGCCACGGCGTTGTGCAAAAGTTTTACTGCAACTAGCTGACTTCACAGAAGAAAACTATTTTTTGGTTTATTCACTTGTAGTTAATTTTCCTATTTTGTAAGGTGAATACCCTGATTGGCTGCTCGGCATTGACCGAGGCAATAGCGTGCTGGCGCGGCGTAATTAATTGTTATGATTACGTTGACGCCGATCGTTATACTGCTATTCTCTGATTTACTGTCAATAGCCGCTCTACGTTACCTTCTCATCGTTAAACCGTATTAGCTATCTTGGCACATTTATTAGGGCCTTTTAGGCGGTTGTTTTAGCGATTTGGCACTCTTTTCCGAAAAGAGACTGAATCATTTTATTCCTGTACAAAAGTAATACGCAATAACGCGTTCCGGTATGACTTAGCATTATTCCTCTATAATGTATGCTGTTTATTTCAAAACAGATGAAATTAACGCGAGAAGCTAGTATAACCTCTCTCTCCAGAGAGGTTCTGTTACATTCAATTTTTGCATGATGCGTTGCTGTAATTCACACGTCATGCAATGAAAGCATACCTCCAAAGACAACTAATAATGTCATAATCTATAACGTGATGATGTGATGATGGCGAGTAAACTCTATAGTTTGTTTCGGAGTAAGTGAATGAAGTTTATAGATGAAGCTACCATTCTGGTGATCGCTGGTAACGGTGGAAATGGCTGTATAAGCTTTCGCCGTGAAAAATATATTCCCAATGGTGGTCCAAACGGAGGTAATGGTGGTGATGGCGGTGACATTTATTTATTAGCAGATGCAAGCCTGAATACACTAATCGATTTTCGCTTTAAAAAAGCGTAC
Source organism: Candidatus Malihini olakiniferum (assembly GCA_042263625.1). Classification (GTDB taxonomy): domain Bacteria; phylum Pseudomonadota; class Gammaproteobacteria; order Enterobacterales; family Enterobacteriaceae; genus Symbiopectobacterium; species Symbiopectobacterium olakiniferum_A. The sequence goes on along the minus strand of JBHKFL010000007.1, from coordinate 507,958 downwards.
CGTTCTGAAAGTGGTCAGAACGGGAAAAGCCGAGATTGTAGCGGAAAATGTGGTAAAGACATCACTATCAAGGTGCCAGTTGGTACGCGTGTACTAGATGAAAGTACTAGAGAGGTGCTTTGCGATATGACACACGCTGAACAGCGCTTGCTAGTTGCTAAAGGCGGATGGCATGGGCTTGGCAATACTCGGTTTAAATCTTCTGTCAACCGTGCACCGCGACAGAAAACCAGTGGCACGGCAGGTGAAGAACGTTCTCTGATGCTGGAACTGCTGCTGCTAGCGGACGTGGGTATGCTGGGATTACCGAATGCTGGTAAATCGACATTTATTCGTGCTGTGTCTGCAGCCAAACCCAAAGTAGCTGATTATCCTTTTACTACGTTGGTGCCGAGCCTTGGAGTTGTGGGTATGGACAGAGAAAAAAGCTTTGTCGTAGCTGATATCCCTGGATTGATCGAAGGCGCTTCGGAAGGCGCTGGTTTAGGTATTCGTTTTCTGAAGCATCTGGAACGCTGTCGCCTCCTGCTACACTTGATCGATCTTGCACCCATCGACAAATCCGATCCGGTAAGAAATGCTAAAGTAATCGTTAATGAGCTGCAGCAATACAGTACTTCTCTAGCAGAAAAACCGCGTTGGCTAGTATTCAATAAGGTCGATCTGATCGAGAAAGAGGAACCTGAGCAGCGCGCTAAAGAGATTGCCAAATCATTAGGTTGGAAAGAAAAATACTACCTGATCTCTGCTGCTAACCATTCTGGCGTTCATACGCTATCCTGGGATATAATGAACTTCCTGGAAAGACAACCGGAAGCCCTACCTAGCCCTCAAAAATAAAGGGCCTGAAAAGTCGAGTTTGTGTAGAACACTACCAATTTGAACAGTTGGCGGCAGTAGAAAATGAAGCTGAAGAAGAGCGGGATGATGCCTGGGACGCACTTGTAATCTATCTACCTACTATAAAAAGTAATTCGAAAGACTCGAGAGCTTCCTTTAACGGAAGTTAGTTAATTACGCTACATCTTATTTATCAATTGTGCTGATAAATATCTTTATACAAGCGGCTTTTAAATTTTAAAGAGCACCAGCAGCACACTGGGAGTGCTTCTTTTTTGTAGTATAGAAAGATTGATAAAATTTGCGTAAATATTGCTGTCAGCGCCTGCTTCTATAGAGCAGCACTGAGATATTGTTCATTATATTAATGGTTTTTTCTGCACACTACGTTTTTCAGTTCAACAACTATATTAATCAGTTGCTACTACTGTAGCATAGATCTTCGAAAAAACGCTCGATTAAATCACCATGTAATTTCCCTCTCTGCTTACGGAATAGCGGCTTTCTAGCCGTGATGACGAGGCGGTAATTTCTAGGCCCTCTTATAGAGCAAGAGGTCAGGCCAAGGCTGTTAAGCTTGTCTTGTTGCTTTCGGCGAATACCCCATGTTCGCTGTTATAAAGCAATTAGGGGGTGTGCTAGCGCCACCCCACCTTTTTGCTTAAGACTCCACATTGGCACCATTCGGAAAGTTTTAAATGTGATTGTTAATGCTTGTCGCGTAGAATCTGCATAACATAATAGATAAGTTCCAAAAAGTCGATAAAAAACGCATAGTCTCATCGTACAATAGAATAGGGTAAAGTGAAGACGGTCATTGTACGGTGCAATACGTTTTTATGTAAACGATGACCTTTACGGAACTCTGGGTTAAAATATGTATCAAAATGAAAAATTACTACTGACCTGAAACCTTGTTTAGGGTAAGGTTGCTTTTGCCTATTCTAGGGATCGCTGGAAAGCGACCGTCTGTCCATCGTTAGTTGAAGCGTCAGTATGACGATAATGAAAGTCTTACGAGTTTCGTCGAGGTTTGAAGATATGAAACAATTTCCGATGACATTGCGTGGTGCAGAAAAACTACGTGAAGAGCTAGAATACTTGAAAGGCACTCGCCGTCCGGAAGTCATTGCGGCGATTGCTGAAGCCCGCGAACACGGCGATTTGAAAGAAAATGCCGAATATCACGCTTCGCGTGAACAGCAGGGTTTTTGCGAAGGACGAATTCAGGAAATTGAAGCAAAATTGTCCAATGCGCAAGTGATTGATGTGACGAAAATGCAAGCTAATGGTCGCGTAATTTTTGGTGCAACAGTATCAGTGATGAACATGGTTACGGAAGAAGAGCAGACCTACCGTATCGTGGGTGATGATGAAGCGGATTTCAAACAGAACCTGATTTCTGTGAACTCCCCTATAGCTCGAGGCCTGATCGCTAAAGAGCAATATGATATTGTAACCATCAGCACACCAGGTGGCCTAGTTGAGTACGAAATACTGAAGATCGAGTACCTTTAATCGTCGATTAAATAGGCAGAGTATGTAAAGAAAAGTAAAAGGCCGCATGTGCGGCCTTTGTTCTAAACCAATGGGCATAGCCAGACCCATTTCATTAAATGTGAAATTTAATATAATTTAATTTTTTAGCAACACAATTTTGCGTTCTTTCGTTAGACGATAAAAAGTTAGTATATGATCGATATACTTAATTGTTGCAGGTACCGGTTATCAATATTAATGAAATTACTAATCAATATATTAGTAACTTTTGTCTTTAATTTTTATTTTTTACTTTGATTAGCTTAGGTTGTTCTGTGGACTGTTCAGTTTTAGCCAGAAGAATCTTCGGAAAGGTTATTATTATCTAGCATAACCTCTACTGCTTTTAGCAGGTGTTCTCTTCTACTTTTAAGTGCTGTCTGTTTTTTCTTAAGTTAAGATTGAAAATGAATGATTCTACCGACATCATATCATTATTTATACTAAGTTTGGTGATGTCGATAAGCCGATCTTTATCGGCATTGATTTTTGAGCTATCCCAATTGTAAATGGAAAGTTCGTTTTAAACGAAAAAGAGTTGGACTGTCGATGGTAAATAAAAAGCGCTCTGCAAGTTCCAGTCGCTGGCTTCAGGAACACTTTAACGATAAATATGTACAACAGGCACAAAAAAGGGGGATACGCTCTCGCGCTTGGTTTAAACTGGATGAAATACAGCGCACCTATCAGCTATTCAAACCAAATATGATCGTGGTGGATCTAGGAGCTGCTCCCGGTGGATGGTCTCAATACGTGATGACAAAGATCGGCAATACAGGCAGAATTATCGCCTGCGATATTTTACCGATAAATCCTATCGTTGGTGTTGATTTCCTTCAAGGCGATTTTTGTAATGAATCAGTGTTTAATGCCATTATGGCGCAGGTTGGCGATAATAAAGTTCAGGTTGTGATGTCAGATATGGCACCCAATATAAGTGGAACCCCAGAAGTAGATATTCCAAAGGTCATGTATCTAGTTGAGTTAGCATTAAAAATGTGTCTGGGTATTCTGATACAGAGCGGAAGTTTTCTGGTAAAGGTCTTTCAGGGAGATGGTTTTGATGAATTTTTGCGACAAATTCGCTCCCTATTTACAACAGTGAAGATTTGTAAGCCTGATGCTTCATGTGCTCGTTCGCGTGAGGTGTACATTGTGGCGACAGGGCGTAAACTGTAGTACCCTAACGCTGACTTTTAATACAGTTGTAAAATGAGGTTAATCCATTGAGTGACATGGCTAAAAACCTAATTCTCTGGTTCGTCATCGCAGTAGTTCTGATGTCTGTATTCCAGAGCTTTGGGCCCAGCGAGTCAAATAGCCGCCGGTTGGATTATTCTACCTTCTTGACAGAGGTGAATCAGGAGCAGGTCCGTGAAACCCGTTTTAACGGGCGCGAGATCAACGTTACAAGAAAAGATGGCAACCGCTACACGACCTTTATTCCTAGTAACGATCCAAAGCTATTGGATAACCTACTGACTAAGAATATAAAAGTAGTGGGTGAACCGCCGGAAGAGCCGAGTTTGCTGGCATCGATCTTCATCTCTTGGTTCCCAATGCTATTGTTGATTGGCGTTTGGATTTTCTTTATTCGCCAAATGCAAACCGGTAGCGGTAAAGGCGCAATGTCTTTTGGCAAAAGCAAGGCTCGCATGTTGACGGAAGATCAAATTAAAATCATGTTTGCCGACGTTGCTGGCTGCGATGAAGCCAAAGAAGAAGTGAGCGAACTGGTTGAGTACCTGCGTGAGCCAAGCCGCTTCCAGAAACTAGGCGGTAAAATTCCGAAAGGCATTCTGATGGTAGGGCCTCCAGGGACGGGTAAAACTTTGCTTGCCAAAGCCATAGCTGGCGAAGCAAAAGTGCCCTTCTTTACCATTTCGGGCTCTGACTTCGTAGAAATGTTCGTCGGTGTCGGTGCTTCACGTGTACGGGACATGTTTGAGCAGGCAAAGAAAGCGGCGCCTTGCATCATATTTATCGATGAAATCGATGCCGTGGGCCGACAACGTGGTGCGGGCCTAGGCGGCGGTCATGACGAACGCGAGCAAACCTTAAACCAGATGCTGGTTGAGATGGATGGTTTTGAAGGAAGCGAAGGCATTATCGTGATTGCTGCTACTAACCGTCCCGATGTGCTTGACCCTGCGCTGTTGCGTCCTGGCCGTTTTGATCGTCAGATTGTTGTTGGTCTTCCGGATGTACGTGGCCGTGAGCAAATCCTGAAAGTACATATGCGCTGTGTTCCCTTAGCGACTGATATCGATGCATCTGTTATTGCGCGTGGTACGCCAGGCTTCTCTGGTGCTGATTTGGCAAACCTAGTGAACGAAGCTGCTTTGTTTGCTGCGCGCAGTAACAAGCGCGTTGTCTCAATGGTGGAGTTTGAGAAAGCTAAAGACAAGATCATGATGGGCGCAGAGCGCCGCTCTATGGTGATGACCGAAGAGCAGAAAGAATCTACGGCCTATCATGAAGCGGGCCATGCCATAATCGGGCGTTTAGTGCCGGAACACGATCCAGTGCATAAAGTTACCATTATTCCTCGTGGACGTGCGCTAGGGGTGACGTTTTTTCTGCCTGAAGGTGATGCGATCAGTGTGAGTCGTCAAAAGCTAGAGAGCCAAATTTCCACGCTATACGGTGGTCGTCTAGCAGAAGAGATTATTTATGGTCCGTCTAAGGTTTCAACCGGGGCCTCCAACGATATCAAAGTCGCAACGTCTATTGCGCGTAATATGGTAACGCAGTGGGGCTTCTCGGAAAAGCTAGGCCCGTTATTGTACGCCGAAGAAGAAGGTGAAGTATTTCTTGGGCGCTCTGTAGCTAAGGTAAAACACATGTCTGATGAGACGGCGCGCATTATAGATCAGGAGGTAAAACTGCTAATTGAGCGTAACTATGTGCGTACACGTAATCTGTTGATGGCGAATATGGATGTGCTGAATGCCATGAAGGATGCGCTCATGAAGTATGAGACTATTGATGCACCACAGATCGATGATCTAATGTTACGTCGAGATGTTCGTCTACCTGCTGGATGGAAAACACCGTCAGCTAGCAGCAATGAGCCGGATAATGATCCGAGTACCTCGACTGCAACACAGCCAAGCTAATAAGCAAGAAGTTGCAGCCAAGAGGTTATAGGGTTATAGCGGCCTTATATGCTTTCTATCTGGTTATATAGCGCTGCTAGCCTACCTAGGTTAACCCCTAGGTAATATAGGGTTTTCTTTATTTATAATCTGGTTTCAAATGAAGAGTCTAATAAAATTAATTGCTCGTGATACCACTTTGGATCTCACTCATCATCAGGTGATGGGAATTCTCAACGTGACACCAGATTCATTTTCCGACGGGGGAAAATACACTGCCCTTAATGAAGCAATACACCATGCGCAAGAGATGGTAAATTCGGGAGCTTCTCTGATTGATATCGGCGGCGAGTCTACTCGTCCTGGTGCAGCATATGTCAGTGTGCAAGAAGAGTTAGATCGGGTTATGCCTGTAGTTGAAGCCTTAGCGGCACGTTTTGATACCTGGCTTTCGCTGGATACGTCAAAACCCGAGGTAATCACTGCTGCGGCACAGGCCGGTGCGCATCTGATTAACGACATTCGTTCATTGCGGGAGCCGGGGGCGCTTGATGCCGCGGCGGCAACGGGGCTGCCGATTTGCCTGATGCATATGCAAGGCCAGCCGAAAACTATGCAATATAACCCCCACTATGATGATGTGAAGACTGAGGTAAATGCTTGTTTTCATCAGCAGATAGCACGTTGCATCGAAGGTGGCATCGAAAAAGATCGACTGCTGTTGGATCCGGGATTCGGTTTTGGGAAGAATTTATCGCATAATTATCGCCTTCTAGCACATTTGCAGGAATTTCACCATTTTGGTTTACCTCTGCTCGTTGGGATGTCAAGAAAATCCATGGTAGGACAACTGCTCAATGTTCCTCTACTCCAACGCATACATGGTAGCGTTGCCTGTGCAGTCATTGCCGCGATGAAAGGAGCGCATATTATCCGCGTGCACGATGTGAAAGCGACAGTGGACGCTTTACGGGTTGTCGAAGCCACATTAGAAGAGAAGGAATAATAACGAATGAGTAACCGAAAATATTTCGGTACGGATGGCATGCGTGGCAAGGTAGGTGTAACTCCCATTACTCCAGATTTTGTGTTAAAGCTTGGTTGGGCTGCCGGTAAGATATTAGCAAAACATAGATCGTGCAAAATCATCATCGGGAAAGATACTCGCATTTCTGGCAACATGCTGGAGTCTGCTCTGGAAGCAGGCCTAGTAGCAGCAGGATTATCAGCTTCCTTCACTGGCCTGATGCCGACACCTGCCGTAGCATATTTGACACGTACCTTCCGTGCAGAAGCAGGAATTGTTATTTCTGCATCGCACAACCCATACTATGACAATGGTATCAAGTTCTTCTCTATTGACGGAACGAAATTGCCGGATGAAGTGGAAGAGGCTATTGAAGCGGAGCTAGATAAACCTTTGACTTGCGTGGAATCCGCAGAGTTGGGTAAATCCAATTGTATTGTGGATGCCGCCGAGCGGTATATCGAGTTTTGTAAAAGCACCTTTCCAAAAGAACTTAGCCTCAGTGGATTAAAAATTGTGGTGGATTGTGCCAACGGGGCAAACTACCACATTGCCCCAAGCGTGTTGTGTGAACTGAGCGCGAAAGTGATTACCATTGATTGTAAGCCTGATGGCATAAATATTAATAAATCATGCGGTGCAACAGATGTGCGCCAGCTTCAATCCCGCGTGCTGGCGGAGAAGGCGAATGTTGGTCTGGCATTTGACGGTGATGGCGATCGGTTGATCATGGTAGATCATGAGGGCAATAAGGTTGATGGAGATCAGATTCTCTATATCATCGCACGTGAAGGATTACGTCATGGACAATTGCGCGGTGGTGCTGTAGGCACGTTGATGAGCAATATGGGCCTAGAGCTGGCATTAAAGCAGCTGGGTATTCCCTTTGCCCGAGCCAAGGTGGGAGATCGCTACGTACTAGAAAAAATGCAGGAGAAAGGCTGGCGCATTGGTGCTGAAAACTCTGGGCACGTTATTTTACTCGATAAAACTACCACAGGTGACGGTATTATTGCAGGCCTTCAGGTACTCACTGCTATGGTGCGTAATCATATGTCACTGCACGATCTCTGTAGCGGTATTACATTGTTTCCACAGGTGTTGGTCAACGTACGCTTTACAGGTAAGAGCGATCCGCTAGAAAGCGATAACGTAAAAAATGTTGTGCTTGAGGTAGAGGAAACACTGGCCGGACGTGGCCGAGTACTGTTGCGTAAATCTGGTACAGAACCGCTGATCCGTGTGATGGTAGAAGGAGAAGATGAAGCGATGGTTATCATCTTTGCCAAGATGATTGCAGATGTAGTAAAGGCTGCCTATTGATTTCTCTGGTATCGAGTGATCTTTATGATCCATAAGAAAGATAATCTCTTTGCCCGTTGATGTGCTTTGGCCTTTTTTCCTCAATTGCATTGATCTCTCTAGAATGCTCTTGTGTCACTAAGAGTGTTTGGTTAGTATTCCGATACTTCCTAGTTTGGGCTATGGAAATAGCCTGTACGTCGAGCGAGATCAATGCAAGATCGCATCGAAAATTTAGCATATTCATCTGATGAATGAGGAAACAGTTACAGGTCCTATCATGTACGAAGTTCTTTTAATCATTTTCTTATTGGTTGCATTCTGCCTTACAGGTCTGATTATGCTGCAAAAAAGTAACGGTGCTGATATGGGTACCTCGTTCGGATCTGCGGCACCTCCAACGATGTTCGGTTCGAACTGTTCCGGTAACTTTACGACACTTATGATCGCGGCGTTAGCGATATTATTTTTTGTCTTCAGCCTCGCCTTAGGAAATATGAGTTCACATCAGGGTAAAAGCAGAAGTGAGTGGGATAAGATGAGACAGCCGGCTACACCTGTAGCGCCTGCGAGTAAAATTCCAAAATAATTGATACTTTTGGATGCCGAGGTGGTGGAATTGGTAGACACGCTACCTTGAGGTGGTAGTGCCCGATTGGGCCTGCGGGTTCAAATCCCGTCCTCGGTACCAATTTCACAATCGACATGTTTTATTTCAATATTTCTATACTCTTCTGCTAAGAAGTAACTTTTATTTTACTTTTCTTCGACTTAATTCTTAATTATTCTTTATTATTAAGGCTTTATGAAAGGCATTTTTTAAAATTCTATTGTGCTGATGATTTTATAATCAGCTACACAGCAGTTTTTTCTACTTTGTTATCACTATAGATGTTAGCCGGAAGTGAATACTGAGAAACCGAACCTAAAGATGGGATTAGCAGTATCTGGTATGAAGACAGTACCACTGTATATAAATCGGGCGGTGATTATTGACATCAAGGGCAATTTTCTTTAAATACGCACGTGGAGAAAAAAGAGAATTACAGAAAATAAAACTGTAATAAGTTATGGGTAGATACGCGCAATAATGCATGTTATATTTTTACTCGGTGAAAAAGGTGTTTTTCAGTATGGGGGACGGGGTATTCTCAAAAAGAGAGAGGGCATTTAAAATTCTATTTAGGTATGGAATGTTCAAGCCTTCTCGCTTGTCTGCAATAAGCATATTTTCTTATGATACAATAGTACTATATAAAGCTACGTTGCTTAATTTATTCTCAGATTCCAGAGCCGATTCTCTCATACTAGAAAACAATCTCTTAAGTTCACTATTTGACGATAGAAATGTAGGCAGGCGATAGCCTTTCTTTCAAGAAACTTATTTTTGCCAGTACCAGGAAGAGAGACGCAATCTTTTTTCACTAATACCCTGGAAAGAAGAGCGATTTTCAGGATAAAAATTGACAAATGCAATAGTGTTAACCGGGGGGTTATGGTCAAATCTTCTATAAGGATTTTATAAGAAAAAACCTTAATATCTAATGTGAATCGCTAGTAAATCCAACTTTTTAGCACAGCGCTGAGGCAGGTAGAAGAAATATTCATTTTCAAGAGAAAATTGTGGCTAATCTTAATCAAAATAAACCAATGTATAATTGGCATTCATTATAAGTCCCTTTGTTTTGTCTTTAGCCGTGCTCCTGCATTGATTAATTTGATCTTACCCATCATCTTAGTTTAGTTACTATTACCGGTAAACATCTAGTTCCTTTTTATAAAATATTTATCTTTGATATCGAACGTTGAAGAAAAACTTTGCTATTACTTTTAGTATCTAAAAGAGGAAAATCGCCATGTCGTTAGGGTTAATCAAGTAAATCTGCTCGCTATTGCCAATAGAACACGACGTTAGCAGACATAGGCAACTTACCAGCAAGAAAAGGGAAGCTTTTACAAAGAGAAAGAGTGCGATACTTCATTTGTATAGTTTCTAACACTGTCCGTAATTATACGTTTTTTTTGCGAGTTCGCTCTATTTTTAACTAAATCTATTTTTCTCATCGTATTGCACGATGGATAGCTGAGTGTCTTATGCAAATAAAATACTAAATGGTTGCTATTTTCTGTTTTAAACTACACTTTTGTACACTAATCAGGATACATTTTGCCAGTTTGTTTATTTTTGAAATAGGTTTAGTACTTATTTTTATTTATGTTTAGTTTGTGTGTAAAACGGTCTGCTTTTTAAGCAGGAGTGAGAACTATCCTTTTTTTAAAAAAGTAAAAATAGATTTTTGATCTTGTTTTCGAATCAATCGCTGATTGATAGCTTGCATTTTTACGGTTAGCAACGTATTCTTATCTACGCTTTTGGACGTGTGGCGTAGCAGCATGAAAGCTTGTCGGGCTTATAACCCGAAGGTCTTCGGTTCAAAGCCATCCCCCGCCAAAATCACTTCTTTCGCTTACATTTTTACAAATGAACTATGAGTGGTTAGATGATGACATCTCACAGCGGATTTTAAAAGATTCTTTGCAAAAGATGTACCAGAAGCCTGTAGCGGTAAATCAGGTCCAGTTTTAAAAAGCCCGGATATCTAGAAGCTTTTTATTATTTAACAACAATATGCATGGGCTTTTAGCCCTTTTTTTGTGTCTTAGGATGGACTTTTTCTAGCTTAAAATAAAAATTAATAACAATGATCTCGGCATCCGTTGAAGTATTAGGCTACAAATTGGTGGGATTCAAGTTTGTTAGTGTAGTGGTAGCCAATCGACGCTGCGCATCTATACTGATACTAAAGACGGTATCACAGTTGATGATTGTGCTGAGGTTAGCCCTTAGGGGAGTTCGGTTCTGGATGTTGAAGATCCCATTTTTGCCTTTAACCTGGAAGTATCATCACCTAGTCTGGAACGTGCTTTATTCATCGTCGAACATTATCTGCGTCTCCTCGGAGAGGCAGTGACTCTAGTGTTGCACATGGCGGTATAAAACCACAGTAAATGATGAAAATTATCAAATCTATTGAAGGTAAAATGATTACCGTAAGAGTGGTAAGGCAAAGATAAAATGTTCGCACTGAGCAACATCTAGAAGGCGAACCTGGTACCCCACTTTTAAAGTTTAGATGAGGCACCTAGGATGAACAAAGAGATTCTGGCTGTTGTTGAAGCAGTTTCTAACGAAAAGGCTGTTCCTCGTGAAAGAATTTTTGAAGCACTGGAAACTGCACTATCTACAGCAACAAAGAAAAAATATGAACACGAAATTGACATTCGTATTTGCATCGATCGTAAAACTGGCGATTTCGATACGTTTCGCCGTTGGGTTGCCGTTAATGAAGTGACTCAACCAACTCGTGAAATTACGTTGGAGGCGGCTCAGTTTGAAAACTCGTCTATCGAGCTTGGCGGCTATTTTGAAGATCAAATCGAATCGGTTACTTTTGACCGTATAACCACGCAAACCGCCAAACAGGTTATAGTGCAGAAAGTGCGCGAAGCTGAACGTACGATGATTGTCAATCAATTCCGTGAACAGGAAGGGGATATTGTTACTGGTGTAGTGAAGAAAGTGAACCGTGATAATATTTCTTTGGATCTAGGTAACAACGCAGAAGCGGTAATTAGCCGCGAAGATATGCTACCGCGTGAAAACTTCCGCCCGGGTGACCGCATTCGTGGTGTGCTGTATTTGGTAAGACCAGAAGCACGTGGTGCACAGCTGTTTGTCAGCCGATCACGCCCTGAGATGCTGATTGAACTGTTTCGCATCGAAGTGCCGGAAATTGGAGAGGAAGTTATCGAGATCAAAGCGGCAGCTCGCGATCCTGGTTCTCGCGCCAAAATTGCAGTGAAAACCAATGATAAGCGCATTGACCCGATCGGCGCGTGCATTGGTATGCGCGGTGCGCGCGTTCAGGCGGTTTCTAGCGAACTAGGCGGTGAGCGCATTGATATCATCCTTTGGGATGATAATCCCGCTCAGTTCGTTATTAATGCGATTGCTCCGGCAGACGTTGTCTCCATCGTGGTAGATGAAGAGACCTGTACCATGGATATCGCCGTAGAGTCCAGCAACCTGGCACAAGCAATTGGCCGTAACGGTCAGAACGTGCGTCTGGCATCTCAACTTCTGAAACAGCACCGGTCAGATGTTCGCTGGGAACTAAACGTGATGACTATAGAAGACTTGCAGGCCAAGCATCAGGCTGAAACACACGCGGCGATCGACGCATTTACTAAACATTTGGATATTGACGAAGAGTTCGCTACCGCGCTAGTAGAAGAAGGTTTCTCCTCACTTGAAGAGGTGGCCTATGTGCCTTTTAAGGAACTCCAGGCAATAGATGGTATGGATAAGGAAACCATTGAAGCATTGCGTGAACGCGCTAAAGCCGCCTTGACAACATTGGCGTTAGCGCAGGAAGAGAGCCGTAGCTGTGGCCAACCTGCGGAAGATTTGCTCAGTTTACCGGGTTTACCTCGCGAATTAGCATTTACTCTCGCCGTGCGTGGAGTATGTACTCTGGAAGATCTTGCAGAGCAGGGTATTGACGACCTAACAGATATTGAAGGTCTGAAGGATGAGAAGGCCGGTGCGTTGATTATGGCTGCCCGTAATATCTGCTGGTTTGGCGACGAAAACGAATAATGATACTGTAGTAGGAAAGGAACAGCATGACAGAAGTAACTATAAACTCGCTGGCCGTAGAGATTCAGACTCCAGTAGATCGCCTGATACAGCAATTTGCTAATGCGGGAATTACCAAGTCTGCATCCGATAACGTATCCCAGCAGGAAAAAGAGACGCTGCTAACGTATTTGAACCGAGAACGCGGTTCTGCGGCTGGTAAGTTGACTCTGCAACGTAAAATGCGTAGCACCTTAACTATTCCAAGCACTGGTGGAAAGAGTAAATCAGTGCGGATTGAAATCCGCAAAAAACGCACGTATATTCAGCGCGATCCGTTGAACAATCAGCAGGGTAAAGAAGAAGTAAGAGCTCAATACGAATCGGAAGCAAAAACTCAGTATGAGGCATCTAAAAAAGCGAAACGTGAAGCTGAAGAGCAAGCTAAGCAAGAGGCCGCTGAAAAAGCTAATCGTAATACAGCAGAAAAAGAAAAAGTAAGCAACCGAAAAAATACCAGTATTGTGGAGTCTGTTTCTGCGAAAGAAAAGGCCATCCGCGAGGCAGAAGCTGCTGAACTGAAGCGTAAAGCTGAAGATGCCGCTTGCCGTAAGGTCGAAGAAGATGCTCGCCGTGTTGCAGAAGCAACACGGCGTATGGCAGAAGAGAATGCTGCTAAATGGGCTAGCGAGACGCCAAGTGAAGAAGAGGATAACACCGACTATCACGTCACAACGTCGCACTATGCACGCGTCGCAGAAGATGAAAACGATCGTGAAGTCGAAAGTAATACTCGAAGCCGCACTCGCAGCAACAAAATCAACAAGCAGAAGAAAGGTAACCGCCTGTCTGAAAGTAAGAGTGACCGTGAAGAAGCGCGTGCTGCAATACGTGGCGGTAAAGGAAAACGTAAACCTAGCACGTTGCAGCAAGGCTTTAACAAGCCATCCCAGGCTGTTAACCGTGACGTGATGATTGGCGCAACTATTACCGTTGCCGAATTGGCGAACAAAATGGCGGTGAAGGGGTCTCAGGTCATCAAGGCCATGATGAAGCTGGGTGCAATGGTAACCATTAACCAGGTTATCGATCAGGAAACCGCGCAGTTAGTAGCGGAAGAGATGAGTCACAAAGTTATCCTGCGTCGTGAAAACGAGTTGGAAGAAGCGGTAATGAGTGACCGTGATATGGGTGTTGCAGCAGAATCGCGCGCACCAGTTGTGACTATCATGGGCCATGTTGACCACGGAAAAACCTCACTGTTAGACTACATTCGCTCTACTAAAGTAGCAGCAGGTGAGGCGGGTGGGATTACACAGCATATCGGTGCTTACAACGTTAAAACTAATAATGGAATGATCACCTTCCTGGATACACCTGGGCATACCGCGTTCACTGCGATGCGTGCACGTGGTGCTCAGGCAACGGATATTGTGGTATTGGTTGTTGCTGCCGATGACGGTGTGATGCCGCAGACTATTGAAGCCATTCAGCATGCCAAAGCGGCCAAGGTTCCGGTTGTGGTAGCGGTCAACAAGATTGACAAGCCAGAAGCCGATCCGGAGCGCGTCAAAAATGAACTGACACAATACGGCATCATCCCAGATGACTGGGGCGGTAATTGCCAGTTTATTTCTGTGTCGGCTAAAGTCGGTACGGGTATTGATGACTTGCTTAACGCCATTCTACTACAGGCGGAAGTTCTTGAGTTGACTGCAGTTCGAAAAGGTATGGCAAGCGGCATCGTGATTGAATCCTTCTTGGACAAAGGCCGTGGCCCTGTCGCAACGATACTCGTACGTGAAGGCACCCTGAATAAGGGTGATATCGTATTGTGCGGTTTCAAGTATGGTCGTGTGCGTGCCATGCGTGATGAACTGAGTCATGAAATTATTGAAGCGGGTCCGTCTATTCCGGTTGAAATTCTCGGTATGTCTGGTGTCCCGGCTGCCGGTGATGAAGTAACCGTAGTCCGTGACGAGAAAAAAGCCCGTGAAGTGGCACTCTACCGTCAAGGTAAGTTCCGCGAAGTTAAACTAGCTCGCCAGCAGAAAGCTAAGCTGGAAAACATGTTCGCCAACATGGCAGAAGGCGAAGTATCCGAACTGAACATCGTGATAAAAGCGGATGTTCAGGGCTCAATAGAAGCGATTGTCGATTCATTGCAGAAACTTTCCAGCGACGAAGTGAAGGTAAAGATTGTTGGCTCGGGTGTAGGAGGTATCACCGAAACTGACGCAACGCTTGCAGCAGCATCTAATGCTATTATCCTCGGATTCAACGTCCGAGCAGATGCCTCTGCGCGTCGCATTGTAGAAGCGGAAAGCTTAGATCTACGTTACTACTCAGTCATCTATGACCTGATTGATGAAGTGAAGCAGGCGATGAGCGGTATGCTAGTACCTGAATACAAGCAAGAGATCATCGGTTTAGCTGAAGTTCGTAACGTGTTCAAGTCACCAAAGTTTGGCGCAATTGCTGGCTGTATGGTAACGGAAGGTATTGTGAAACGTCACAACCCGATTCGCGTATTGCGTGACAACGTTGTCATCTACGAAGGTGAACTGGAATCTCTACGCCGCTTCAAAGAAGACGTTAATGAAGTCCGTAACAGTATCGAATGTGGTATCGGTGTGAAGAACTACAATGATGTATGTGTTGGCGATAACATCGAAGTGTTCAAAATTATCGAGATCAAACGTACTATCGCCTAACTCTGAATAACAGTTAGCGCGCGTCGCATAGACTTATAGAGAGTCTAGTGTCCGTTCATTTTCCTTGAGGAGCCGAATTATGGCTAGAGAATTTAGGCGTACTCAACGCTTATCTCAAGAGATGAAAAAAGAGATCGGCATTATTCTTCAGTGTAAAGTGAAGAATCCACGTATAGGCATGGCGACAGTTTCCGGCATCAAACTGTCACGCGATTTAGCATTTGCCAAAGTTTTTGTTACGTTTCTCAACGAGAACGAATCTGAACATGTGCAAATTAGCATCAAAGCATTGCAGGATGCTTCTAGTTTTATTCGCGTGCTGCTCGGCAAGGCCATCCGGTTTCGCATAGTACCAGAGTTGGCTTTCGTCTATGACAACTCGCTAGTGGAAGGGATGCGCATATTCAATCTAGTGACAAACGTTTTGTGGAGTGATGTTAAGAAACAATCTGCCAACAGTGGCGATGATCGGGAGGATTGATGTGATGGCTCGTCGTCCTTATCGTCGCGGACGTGATATTCACGGTGTATTGTTATTGGATAAGCCGCAAGGTGCGTCATCGAATGATGTACTGCAAAAAGTAAAACGCATTTTCAATGCTAATAAGGTTGGGCATACTGGTACACTTGATCCCCTTGCTAGCGGGATGCTGCCGATTTGTCTAGGAGAGGCTACCAAGCTCTCTCAGTATTTACTAGATTCAGATAAACGCTACCGAGTGATCGCCCGTTTGGGGCAACGTACAGATACCTCAGATGCCAATAGTAATGTAGTGGAAACGCGAGTAGTTAATTTTACTGAGCACGCGTTAGCTGAAGCGTTAGACGCTTTTCGTGGTACTACGCATCAGGTGCCATCGATGTATTCCGCTCTGAAACATCATGGCCGTCCACTCTATGAGTACGCACGCCAAGGGATCATTATCCCGCGTGAAGCGCGTGACATTACCCTGCATGAACTGTTATTGATTCGTCATGAGCCAGATGAGCTTGAGCTGGAGATTCATTGCTCCAAAGGCACTTATATTCGCACTATTATCGATGATTTGGGTGAAAGGCTAGGCTGTGGTGCGCATGTAATTTACCTGCGACGCCTCCAAGTTTCTACCTACCCAACAGAATGCATGGTGACATTAGCGCATTTGCAAGCCCTGTTAGCGCAGTCGCAAGCAGAAGAGAAACCTCTTGAGGATGTGCTGGATCCGTTGCTGATGACAATGGACAGCCAGGTCAGTAACTATCCTGAAGTGAACTTACCGCTTAGGGTGACTGGTTACTTTAAGCTTGGGCAGGCCGTTCTGGCTATGAATGCTCCAAAGAAAGGGATTGTCCGCATCACGGAAGGAGCTACCCATTCCTTTATCGGGATGGGCATTATCGATGATTTGGGACGCGTAGTACCAAAGCGTCTAGTTATTAAATTCTCTGAATAAGGCTTACTGTGTGTCCACCTTGCGATTGGCCATATCTAAGAGTAAAATGACTAAATCTATCTTTAATAGATTAGAGGGGGTTGCTGAATTAGAGATCGGCACCTGTTTTTATCTATACTATTTTGGAGTATTAGTATGTCTCTAAGCGTTGAAGCTAAAGTAAAAATCCTAGCAAAATTCGGCCATGGCACTAATGACAGTGGTTCTACCGAAGTGCAGGTTGCTCTGTTGAGCGCGCAGATTAACCATCTGCAAGGACACTTTTCTGAGCACAAAAAAGATCACCACAGTCGTCGTGGTCTTCTGCGCATGGTTTCTCAGCGCCGTAAGCTGCTAGACTACCTCAAACGTAAAGATGCAGCGCGTTATGTTATCCTAATCGAACGTCTTGGTCTACGTCGCTAATCTGGCAAGTTTTAGAAGGAAGGGGCCATATAAGAGGCCCCTTCCTTCTAGGAAGTGCTTGCAAAACTGAGTAATGTATGACCGACTATGTCATGGCTGTTCTCTACAGAGGTTCGCGCAGGGCTAATGAGAAGCTTTATGCTATTTTGAGAATCTGTTTTTCTTGCATAGCATGCTAGAGTGTCATGCTTCGCGAAGATCTAAAGGTATGATTATTAATCAACGTCAAGACGCTGTGTAGCACATAGGTTGTGCTGCATCATGTTTTACGGAACAATTTAATTGGCGTGGCCTGTCGTAAACCCGAGAATGATAAACCCTGAGTAAAGGATATTATTTTGCTAAATCCTATAGTACGTAACTTTCAATACGGTCAGAATGCTATCACGCTCGAAACGGGTATGATGGCTCGTCAAGCCACTGCTGCCGTTATGATCAGCATGGATGACACCGCTGTTTTCGTTACTGTCGTCGGAGCGAAAAATGCTAAATCTAGTCAGGACTTTTTCCCACTGACAGTTAACTACCAAGAACGCACTTACGCTGCGGGTCGTTTTCCTGGTGGATTCTTCCGCCGAGAAGGTCGCCCTAGTGAAGGAGAAACCCTAATTTCCCGTCTAATTGACCGCCCAATCCGTCCGCTATTTTCTGATGGTTTTGTTAATGAAGTGCAGGTGATTGCTACTGTTATGTCTATAAACCCACAGATTAATCCGGATATCGTGGCTATGATCGGTGCTTCAGCTGCGCTGAGCCTCTCAGGGCTGCCATTCAACGGCCCGATTGGTGCTGCACGTGTTGGCTACATCAACGATCAGTTTGTGCTGAACCCTAGAACTGAGGAGCTGAAAAAAAGCCGTCTGGATCTAGTTGTCGCCGGTACGCAAGGCGCGGTGTTGATGGTGGAATCCGAAGCAGACCTGCTAAGTGAAGATCAGATGTTGTGTGCCGTGGCATTTGGCTACGAGCAGCAACAGGTTGTTATTCACAATATTAATGAATTGGTAAAAGAAGCTGGTAAACCCCGTTGGGATTGGCAGGCACCTGCTATTAACACAGCACTGCTTGAATGTGTAAAAGCACTGTCTGAACCGCGGCTAAGCGATGCTTACCGTATTACCGAGAAGCAAGAACGTTGCGCGCAGATTGACCTTATCAAAGCCGATGTTGAAGCTCAACTCCTAGCCGCTGATGACTCTATGGATGCTAATGAAATCAAGCTCATTCTGAGAAAAATTGAGAAAAGCGTTGTACGTAGTCGTATATTACGTGGTGAGCCTCGTATTGATGGACGCGAAAAAGACATGATCCGTGCGCTAGACATGCGTACTGGCGTGCTGCCGAGAACTCATGGATCTGCGTTATTCACCCGTGGTGAAACTCAGGCGCTGGTGACGTCGACACTGGGCACTGAGCGTGATGCACAGAATCTTGATGGATTGACCGGCGAAACCACCGATCGCTTTCTGTTACACTACAACTTCGCTCCCTACTCTGTAGGTGAAACTGGCATGGTCGGTTCTCCAAAACGTCGTGAAATTGGTCATGGTCGTCTGGCGAAACGCAGCGTGCTAGCAGTGATGCCTACTGCAGCTCAGTTCCCGTACACTATACGTGTAGTGTCTGAAATCATTGAATCTAACGGTTCTTCGTCTATGGCTTCCGTCTGTGGTGCATCTCTAGCGCTAATGGATGCTGGTGTGCCGATTAAATCCGCTGTTGCGGGTATCGCGATGGGTCTGGTAAAAGAAGGCGATAACTTTGTGGTTCTGTCCGATATTCTAGGTGACGAAGATCATCTGGGAGATATGGATTTCAAAGTGGCTGGTAGCCGTGAAGGTGTTACTGCACTGCAGATGGATATCAAGATTGAAGGTATTACCCGTCAAATCATGCAGGTTGCACTGAATCAGGCTAAAGGTGCGCGTCTGCATATTCTGAGCTTAATGGAACAGGCAATCGGCGCGCCGCGTGTCGATATTTCTCAGTTTGCG
The DNA here is from genome assembly GCA_042263625.1 of Candidatus Malihini olakiniferum. Taxonomy (GTDB): domain Bacteria; phylum Pseudomonadota; class Gammaproteobacteria; order Enterobacterales; family Enterobacteriaceae; genus Symbiopectobacterium; species Symbiopectobacterium olakiniferum_A. The sequence goes on along the minus strand of JBHKFL010000007.1, from coordinate 488,967 downwards.
CCACGTATCCACATCATCAAAATCAGCTCTAACAAGATCAAAGACGTGATCGGTAAAGGTGGTTCTGTGATCCGTGCGCTGACCGAAGAAACGGGCACTACTATCGAGATCGAAGATGACGGTACCGTAAAAATCGCCGCAACCGACGGAGATAAAGCACGTCATGCCATTCGTCGTATCGAAGAGATCACCGCAGAAATCGAAGTGGGCCGCTTATACCAAGGTAAAGTAACACGTATTGTTGATTTTGGAGCGTTCGTTGCTATTGTCGGCGGAAAAGAAGGTTTGGTACACATTTCTCAAATTGCTGACAAGCGGGTTGAGAAAGTCACTAACTGCCTACAAATAGGTCAGGAAGTTCTAGTCAAAGTGCTAGAGGTTGACCGTCAGGGACGTTTGCGTTTTAGTATTAAGGAAGCAATAACTCAGCTTCAGGAAAAGGCTGCTGCAGCGTCTTCTAAGGAAGAATAACAACTCTTTTGTTTATTATTTTCTACTCCCCGCAACCGTTGATGGGGAGGAGTGTTGTGAGGCGTAGATAACCTTTTTACGCTAGTGTTATGCTATGAGAGCACTTATCCTAGCAGGATGCAGTAACAGAGATTAGCTAAACATAGTATTGGCAATTCCAGTGTAGCCTGCGTTACAGCAGGAAGTCATTTCAGTACGTTTGGATAAATTCTTTCCAGTCGGATATTAACCGATGAAAAACGCGCATAGCTATTATATAAGTGCGGAGTGCTGTATGATGGTCTTAGACTAAGAGCGTAAACGCGTAATAATTTTTCACAAAAGTTGTTGATCTATCTGGATATGCCAGAAGTATTTAACTACCTTGGCATTTACTTAACGCAGGCATGTAATTTTGATGCTGCCTATAAAGCGCTTTTCTGTACTAGAGCTGGATCCAAATTACAATTATGCGCGTTTGAACCGAAGCATCGCCTTGTATTATGGCGGTCGTTACCTGTTAACGCAGGATGATCTTTTAGCTTTTTATCCTGACTATCTAAACGATCCTTTCTCTACGTTATAGCTGTATTTAGCAGAACGGGAGTTAATCCTAAAAATGCCAAGGCTACCGTAAAGCAGCATTATGCTAGGACCAAAAGGGATCCTAGAGAATGGAATATTGTCGAATTCTACCGGGGAAACATCAGTGAATCTAGTCTGATGGAACTACTGCAAAGCAGTAGCAACTGGATAACACTTCTCTTGTTGAGCATTTGAGTGAACTCGATTTTTATTTAGGTAAGCACTACTTAAGTCTGCTGGACAAGCATAGCGCCATTGCGTTATTCAAGATGATGGTTGCCAACAAGGTTTATAATTTTCTTGAGCACGGCCATGCATTGCTGGAATTGGTATAGTTCGAATAAGAACAAAATGACCTTTTGGGATCGCACTAGAAATAGCTAAGGAACGTAATCAGCCTGGAACAACAGTTTCTATCGCCTTAACGACTGATGTGTTTTTGTTCTTTTTTAATCTAATTTAAGCCAATTTACATTTTAATGAAAATAACTGAGTATTTTCTCGACAAGTTACGTAGTACTGGCCGCTATTTTACTATGAGGCACGTTTACATGGCAGAGTTTAAAAACTCTTTTTCTAATCTGGGGCTTTCCGCTCCTATTCTGAATGCACTGTCGGATCTGGGATATGAGAAACCCTCTCCTATCCAGGCAGAATGTATTCCCTATTTGCTTAATAGCCACGATGTTCTGGGTATGGCTCAGACCGGTAGCGGAAAGACAGCAGCGTTTTCATTACCGTTGCTGCACAATCTTAAACCTGAATTGAAAGCACCACAAATGCTAGTACTGGCACCGACCCGTGAGTTGGCGGTGCAGGTTGCTGAAGCTTGTAATGATTTCTCAAAACATATGCATGGTGTGAGCGTGGTAGCGCTCTATGGCGGCCAGCGCTACGACGTTCAATTGCGTGCATTGCGCCAGGGCACGCAAATTGTTGTTGGTACACCAGGACGTCTGCTAGATCACCTGAAACGCGGCACTCTAGATCTCTCCAATCTAAGAGGCTTGGTGCTGGATGAAGCGGACGAAATGCTGCGTATGGGCTTCATTGAAGATGTTGAAAACATCATGGCCCAGATCCCGGCTGAGCATCAGACCGCATTATTCTCTGCAACCATGCCAGAAGCGATTCGGCGTATTACACGCCGTTTTATGAAAGATCCTCAAGAAGTTCGCATTCACTCAACTGTGACGACGCGTCCGGATATCAGTCAGAGATACTGGACTGTGCACGGTATGCGTAAAAAAGAAGCGTTAGTACGATTCTTGGAAGCAGAAGATTTCGATGCCGCTATCATTTTCGTACGTACTAAGAACGCGACGCTGGAAGTAGCCGAAGTGTTAGAGCGTAGCGGGTATAACAGTGCAGCACTAAATGGTGACATGAATCAGGCGTTGCGTGAGCAGACTCTGGAGCGATTAAAAGATGGTCGTCTGGATATTCTGATCGCAACCGACGTTGCGGCACGAGGTCTAGATGTAGACCGCATCAGCCTAGTAGTGAACTACGATATTCCGATGGATGCTGAATCCTACGTGCATCGTATTGGTCGTACTGGTCGCGCGGGCCGCGCGGGCCGTGCATTGCTGTTCGTAGAAAATCGCGAACGTCGTCTGTTGCGCAACGTTGAACGCACTATGCGGCTCACAATTCCAGAAGTGGAATTGCCGAACGCTGAACTTTTAGGACAACGCCGCTTGGAGAAGTTTGCTGCCAAAGTACAGCAACAGCTAGAAAGCAGCGATCTGGATATGTACTGTGCGCTGTTAGCTAAACTGCAACCGGATGAAGAGATAGGTATGGAAACACTGGCTGCAGCATTGCTGAAAATGGCTCAGGGTGAACGCCCGCTGATTTTACCACCTCATAATGTTATTGAACGTCGTCCGCTCCGTAAAGATCATGGTGATCGCAGTTCGGGTAATGCGGGTGACCGTCTACAGCGCCATGACGTGGGCGAGATGCAACTGTATCGCATCGAAGTCGGACGTGATGACGGTGTTGAAATTAGTCACATCGTGGGAGTAATTGCCAACGCAGGGTACATCAGCAGGCGTTATATAGGCAACATAAAACTCTTTGCTTCGCATTCTACCATCGAATTACCAAAAGGCATTCCGGGTAAATTACTCTCACATTTTACCCGTACACGCATTCTGAACAAGCCGATGAATATGCAACTAGTGGGTGATGCTCGCCGTGAAGGTCAACATGCTCCGCGTCGTCGTCCTGCTAAGGCTAGTCAATAAAAATAACATTGTGTAATAAGCGTATTAAGTTATCTTTTGCAGCGAAGTTCAACACTATACTTGAAATACTAAAATAGTCCTTAACTATAAATAACTTTTACACTTGATTTTTATAACTTACCTTCATAACATAAAGGTATGTAATTCTTTTAAATAGAAAGCATTACTCTTTCTCGTTGAGAATCGAAGTTTTGCAAGAGATGTAATCAAAAGATTATACACTAATTAAGATTAGATTAGTGCTATTTAGCACTGCACAAAATACAAAAATTTTGTGTTTTCTCTATTTTTCTTTTTTTCTTCCCCACTACAGCTTCTCATGATTCTAAGTGGTTACAGCAGTATCCTACGGGGGATTACGAGATTCATTACTCTACAATTTACTATGGCTGATCCCAATTTTATTCTCCCTTAGAGAACACAAATTATTAGTGTAGTAGAACAGTCTTTCTATAAAGAAAGAGTTCTTAAAAGCGTCGTATTTATAATATTTGAGGCTAATTGCAAAGAAGCCTGTGCATATGTACGATAGTCCTTTCATTACTGAAAGTTTTAGCTATGTTTTTTATACGGCTATACTAGGGTTCCTATAACGTAAAGTGCGAATGACTTGTTTGTCCTTAAAAGACAGAGAGGTAGTATGCTCATCAATTGTCATAGTGCTGTTTAGTGTTTCCTTTTATAAAACGGGAGAATGTAGTGAAAAGCTAATAGAAGCTAGCGGTTATCTGGTATGTGCCAAATTATTTTTGATAATCCTAATTGGGGGCTTAGTTTTGCAGAATCTGCTTCTACTAGATCCAAGCAAGATACCTTTAACGATTGGTAGATCTCTTTTTGCATGCTGCACTAGATCGAGTGAGTAATGACACACGTCTCTTCTAGGTTTATTCCCTCTTTCGAGCTCGGCGCTAACTCCAAAATAGAAAACGCAATATCGTAAAAAATAGTTTTTTAATTTTAATTGACATTTCGGTAGGATCCCTCCTTTTTCACAAAAGGTTACTCAATAAAATTGAGTTTCTCCGTAATTAACTATTGATTATGTTGGCATATTAATATGCAAAAAGCGATCAGGGTAAAAATAACTTATCAGTACTCTTTACTGATAAAAGTATAACTTGTTGCTTTCTTACATCAGCGATTGAAATATTAGCAATGTAATAAAAAGCAAGAGAACTGAACTTTTATAGTTAGCTATGTTGTCTGTTTATTTATTTATAAGTAGTTTTTCTGGAGTTGAATTGCGTGTTTTTATTTTTACTAATCTGATAAAGTGTGATTGGTACTAGTTATTTTATTTTTCTTTAAAAGATTATCTTTTTATAATGTTTTCTTATAGGTTTTAAACATTCATATATATAAAACATAACCTATTTGTTAATCTTATTTTTTAATTAAAGTATTTTTTGATTGAGTTTATTAACAGGGTTTTACCCTTTTTTCTTTTCTTCTTATTATTGTCAAGTGCGAACAAGGCACATAGTATATATGTACTATAGTAATAGTTGGACTAGTGAATTGATATTCATTCAGGTCGTTTCATACTGTATGTGGAATTTATAATATATTAGATTATATCTATGGAAACCCAATATTGAAACCCAATAGAGAAGATAACGTAAATATATATATTTCTACAACAGAAATATAGGTGTAATCCATCGAATGGCATTGAGTCTTTTTAGTGAAACTTCATCGAGTAACTTATGAAATAAGACTAAATAGCCATTTTTATTCTAGCTATACTTCTATTAGTTAGGCAATATTATCTGCTAACGATAGTTAGTTACGGGGAAGCTATATTTTGTTGAGTAACCTTTTGTATAGGATAAGAATAAGCTACAGTTATGTGTATTTGATACTACCAATCTCCCAGAAGGCGACGACTATACCCTTGTCTCTGGTATGTAGGGTGAACGGCGATATTGAAAAAGTCGCTTTATCCAGCACTACTTGCATAATAGCAAACGCCACCAGCGACATATCGTCGAGTGTCAATTTCGGGTTCAGATAACGGTTGCCCTGATTACTGTTAAAGAACCTTTCTGTCCACAGAAAATTGTATCTTGCCTTTTCAAGCGCAAATGCAGTAGGCAAATCGTGAAAAGGGAGATATCCCGCACATAATAAACAGCCTAAATTAATTGGCTTTAAATTCTTCTAGAAAGGGAAGGAGATCACTGATTTTCCCCCATAGGGCGCGTTTGGCATTTGGATTGGCATAAAGCACGTCTAGTGACGGGCTATTCAATTGTATACCTGTCCAAGTGAGTGTCATATCAACACCCAGGCACCAGGTGTGGCAATGCGTTGAAGAGGGTAGCATGGACATCTGTTCCGGAGTGAGCGGATACACCTGTTCTGGGCGGAGTGAAAAACTGTGCAACACATCATTAACCAATGGGTCATGGGAGGCAGGGAGCGTGGCGGCAATAATCACTAGACGCGTTTGTGAAGGCAGGGTAACGGCAATCTCGCCCTGCAACACCGTTGGACGCCGTAACGTCCACTGCGTGATCCCCATCTGTTGTAAAAGCCAATGGCGTCTAGGTACCAAGATTTCTGTTATTTTATTCGCTATCATAGCTCTACTATGCTAGTATACTTGATGTATATAATCTAATCAAGCGCCACTGCAACCAGGATAATTTAGTGTAGGATCGACGTTCAACTAAACTAGTTGCTCGAGAGCTTTTATGCGAGAGGTCTATTATCGAGGCATCTATCTTACCAGATTACTTTATCACAGATCGCTGTTTTCTAGTGTTAACTAAATATACAGCACTGTGCTTTTCCTATTCTAAATAGCGGCTGCTTTTCGTGCTCGAAATCAGCATAATATCGTTATCTTGCGCCAGATTTTCACCAGTTTAATTAATGCCAGGTGTTGTGAGGAGCGTACCGTATACAGCCAGATTGATGTCAGCGGGGCCGATATGTAGTGACGGCGTGTCTAGCTTGGTTAGGGGTGATTTAGTCTCCATGCTATGTAGTTTTTCTTCTTCGGTGATCATTAAATGAATCGTGACCTCAGCGGCATTACCTCTGGTGGTGTAGATCACGAAGATCGGCACTTTGCAATGAGAGCGAAGGCGCGTTGGCTGAACGCCTTTCCGGCTGCGTAAATCTGCGTATTCTGGATACTTGATAATCATATCAATCACCTTATAGGTATCCTCTGATGAAGCGCTGCGAATGGTGATCAGGTAATCGTCTATATGTGCGTTCTTATAGGGATCAATGCTAGCGTTAACAACGTTGGATAGCGGATAGGCACTGCTTCATCTTCATCCGTGCATCAAAATACGAGGTTGCCTTAAGGATCATTTTTAAATTAAAGTCGCTTTTTCTATAACCTTTAAATATTCTTTTGTTATCGTATTAGTAATTACTCAGTAATTGGCTCAGGAAGATCGCTTGTTGAAACAAGCGACAGAATAGGTGCACCAGAAGCTGGAGCGGGACGAATAGGTCACCCTAAACCGCTATTTTATCGGCAGCTCTGTCTTTCCTAGTTGCTTTTCCTACGACTGAAAACACTCTTATAAACTGATGCGGGAAGGTACCCTAAATAGGGGCAATGATATTGTTGCAGAAATTGATAGAGTCTCTCTACAGTCTTCTAAATCTGGCTGTAGCTATTATTATCAGAATAGAGTTATAGCTATTTGCTACGTATTCCGGCATAGGGTTCTGTTTTGAAGATTGGTTAGCTACAAAGCTTTTGGCAGTATAGTGAGGCTATATATTTTCTGACACATGCAAAAGCAGGAAAACATTTACCGGTGCATCTCGTTGGTTTATTAACGGTGGTTTCTCCTCGGTATCCCCTCATGCTAAAATACGCGCTTGATACCATTATCGTCCTACATTGCGCAATACTGATCTCTAGGTCTAATCTCCCTTATATAGGATTGGTATTACGGCTTATGCACGCGCTTTGCTCCTCTACCTAGGATTATCTTCAATTAAATTTCGTTTGCCAATCGGCCTAGTGGAATATAATTACGGAGTTCAACCCGTTTCAATACAACTCGTTCCCAGTGAACGAGTGCGCATTAGTCTTATTTGCTTATCAGTGTGTTGTATGAGCAGAAATCACGGCAGAGGCGGTTATCGGTAGCTACTACCGATTTTAACTTTCCAGTCGGTCATGGATTTTTCTGTCAGCACGCGTGCGCTGATCTTGGCGCATTACGGTAATGACGTAGTGCTATTTGACGTCAATCGCCCCATCAATTTTTGTCTATTGCTTCATAATGCCTTTGCATCGCCAATAGGGGAATGGTTTCCCCCTCCTACACCAGGTTTGTACTCTGCCATAGTCATTACCAAAATATATCAGCATAAAGTGAAAACCTGTCGCCTTTTACACCAATGCAGGTAGCATGGAAGAGTCACACAACGTGATATGGGGATGGATTACACTCTGCAAGAGTTTGCACACTCAATCGAGCCGGGAGTAAAATTGAATATGGTGAAATTAGTTAGTAATACGGGTTATATCCTAGCTGAGGGGAGATAGCTAACTATATCAGTCACCTTACTCGTAGTATTGGTATTTTCTTTGTTGGGCTGGTTCTGCAGTTGGTGCAAGTCGCAGACAACTGTGCGACCAGTCTATCCATCGCCAGCTGCAGTTTGTGTAGAGGCATAAACTATCTTCTTTAAGAGTGGTCTCTGGTGACGTATCTTGTGATGGGATAGCTTGCACTGATTGTGATTTATTAGCTAGTTCAGGTAGTAGCATCTGGTAGTATCGCCTTACTGGCGATGAAATAGAAACGGCGCTCAGTGAAGATCCTTACACCTCATTATTCAGACAATGAATAAGGTAGCGGTTGCAGAGTAAGGTGACTTTCTTTTGCATCGCGTATGCGCAATACGCTATCCGCCTCCAGATCGTTATTTAGTACAGCTTGCACCCAAAGTATACTGTCGCTTAACGGAAAGGCAGCAAGTATCTTACCGGTACGACGCCAGTTTTTACCCATTCTCAGCTCTAGGTCTTCGCCCGCTTCTGGCACACGTGATGACGTGCCAGCAAGCCAATAAAGTGCCCGCTTATTAGCTCCACGAAATTTTGCCCTGGCTACTATTTCTTGCCCAATGTAGCAACCTTTATTAAAACTAATACCATTAAGTGCCTGTATATTCATTGCTTGCGGGATGAACTGTGCGCTGTTTACATTGTCAATGATCGGCAGTGCGGATTCAATATCTAGTGCCAACCACTGTTGGCTGTAGGCCCATTGCACGCTATCTCCTAGTTTTGAATGCAGTGCTGCGGCACCTTCTTCCTTCAGTACTAGAAGGAAACGTTCAGCAGGAAGATAAAAATGCAGCAGTGTACCGAAGGGGTGACTGACAACGGGGTGTTCGTTGTCAGGTAGAGTGAAGAAGACCTTAGCTAAACGTTCGCGTATATTGCTTCCTGCAGCTCCAATTAGCTGGAGATTGTCATCTGCGGTGATAGTAGTCTTAGCAAATACAGCATATTTTTTTAACTCATTTAATTGAATATCGAGCAGATTGCGACGAACTAGATAGGCAAACCCTTCATTGTGGGCAAAGAGCCGCAGCGTGCTCCACATTTTACCATCGGCATTACAATGACCGCAAAGTATATGTTGATCCGGCGCTAAGGCGTTAACATCAGCCGTTACTTGGCCTTGCAAGTAAGTTCGCGTATCTGGACCGGTGAGCGTTACCAGCGCCCAGTCATCAAGCGCTATCAGCGTAGCGCGAAGCTGTACCGAGGGAGTAATGGACTTTAATTTTATGATTTTTTGTGTAGAGGGAATTTGGTTTTCCATGTAACTATCCTCGCGAGGGTATGCTTAGTATTTGGCTTAACAGTAAAAGAGATTGCAGGGGTTGCAAGTAGTTATTCCTACCATTGCATCACATGATTTTCAATGAGCACATTTAAAAGCGTTACTGAGTGTAAGTGTGTTACATGATCTTCTTTCATACGTTGATATGCGCTAAAATATGTCAATGTACTACATTTAGTAGTGTATTGATCTAGACATCCGAATTTTACAATACACGGTGGCATTAATAAGTAGAAAAAGTAATGGATATAGAGAATAAGACTCAAATTCACTGAGCGTACTGCCGAGGAATGCGAGAATTAAATATTTCCATCATGCCCTTTTGTGAATAGGAAAAGGATGTGCTAAACGATGATGATAAAAGCGATTGCAGTACAATGAGCCTGATCTATTCAACTGGTTGATGAAGCATAGTGAACCAGAAGATATGGATCTGAAACGCATGATCTCTCTTATCCTAACGCGAAATCCAGATTGTGGACTTGTGGCGCTGTAATTTACGCGTCTCCTGGCGCATGCAAGTATTTTCTTTGCTGGTGCACGTGCTATTGCTGCTATTCATTCTGCTGGCACCTTGGCCAGACGGATATGCGATACTTTGGTTATCCATGATGACGTTGGTAGTTTTTGGGGTTATTCGCAGCCAGCATAATATCAAAGCGCGACACGGTGAAATCCTGTTGCAGGATGCTGCAGGCCTTGAATGGCAGGATCATCGCTGGCGCATTATCCGCCGTCCTTGGGTATTAAAAAATAGCATCTTTCTATTTCTGCGGCGCAGTGACGGTAAACGCTGTCACCAACTCTGGTTGGCATCTGACAATATGGATAAGCAGGAATGGCAGTATTTGCGTCAGCTGTTACTAGAGAGTAAAGAGTGGGCGCGCGAAAATTCGGATGCGCACTAGCTTCAGATTCAGCCGACAGTGCGATATCAGCTGATGCCTCTCGATGATTTCCCTAGCTATTGTAACTGCTTAGTCATTTTCTAAAAATCCGCTCGCACCCCTAGCGATATTGATTCACTGCATCAAGACCTAGGCCGACAAATTGTTTTTTAGCCTGCGTAAGCGGTAAACTCATAGTCTTCTGTGGGCCTAACCTTATAAAGGTTGCGACTCTTGCGGTTAGTTAAGTTACTGATGCAGCATACACCGAGGGCGTCAAGGAACCATTCACCATAGCCCAGATCGGAACCCTTGCTATAATCGCAACCGTTTTACCTTGTGATTCAAGAGCGTGTTAAAATAGATTGCTATTACCCTAACCAAATCTCGCAGTGAGGTACATATCTCTCATACTGCCAGTTGCATGTGCCTTAGCTGCGTTCGTTATTCAGCCTATAGCTTCCAATATCACCTCTGCGGTGTGATGCAGCTGCGCTCTATTCGCTGCCAAGAGCAAGTCCTTCGCCAAAACATGCCAAAGTTAGTAGTAAGGTCGAACCGCGTGATAAGTCCATGCTTGAGGTGCTGTATGCTACGCAACGGAGTTGCGCGTCTCAAGAACTGGTTGATTAACCCTAGCTGATATTAGTTTTCGCTAGGGTCTATACGGGATTGGTAGTAACTAAAGAGCGGCTGTCGCCTCTGTGAGAGAGGCTATTCATTGGCTATGTCGTTACCTTGAGCACGGAAGACCTTGTTGTCTAGTGACAGGATAAAGTGCTGTTTCCAAAATCATAGGCGCAGCAGATAACTCGCCAAAACTTTTGGCACCGGATCAAATAGCATGCCGTGCTGGTGCTGGCATCCATTTCCAGTGAAAAGCTTTCACCGCATGTTTTTATGCTATGCATTCGCTACGTACTGGCTGAACCACGAGGTATATTTGCGTGTCGAATAGTTATTTGGACATAACTGATCTTTTAACAACGTAACTATATACACGTTGACACTAAACAGTTGAAACAGTTGCATCAAAAGCATCACTGCACGCCTGAAATTGCAGGCAGAAATATTGCAGTCGAAAATAAGGGCTAGACAGCTAAAAGCACCCTTTATAGGCAGAATATAGTATGAACGGAACTGAATACAATGAAAAAATGTCTAAAGGCGCTTTCTTTACTACTTGTGGCGACGAGCAGTTCAGTACACGCAGACGATGCGGCGATTAAACAGACACTAACAAAATTAGGGATTAAAAAAATTGATATTCAGCCTGCGCCCGTCTCTGGCCTCAAAACCGTCCTGACAGAACGCGGTGTGCTCTACGTAACAGAAGATGGCAAACATCTGCTGCAAGGTCTGCTCTATGCGCTGGACGGTGGTACTCCAGTGAACCTGAGCAATCAGGTTCTGAAGAGAAAACTGGATGCTTTGCAGGATCAAATGATTATCTACAAGGCATCAAAGGAAAAACATGTAATTACGGCTTTCACCGATATCACCTGTAGCTACTGCCATAAACTGCATGAGCAGATAAAAGACTACAACGATCTAGGCATAACTATTCGTTATCTGGCTTTCCCGCGGCAAGGGCTGAATTCGCCAACGGAAAAAGAAATGCAATCTATCTGGTGCACGGCTAACCGCAAAAAGGCCTATGACACTGCCTCTCTCGGTAAGACTATCTTCCCCGTAACCTGTACGACCGATATCAGTGCTCATTATGAGCTAGGCATTCAGTTTGGGGTGCGAGGCACGCCAGCAATAGTGCTCGAAAACGGTACTGTTGTACCGGGTTATCAGGCACCTAAAGAGATGTTATCCATCCTGAATGCCCAGCATCGAGCTGCGGAAAAATCTGGCGCATAAATCGCAGGCATGTGATGCTTCCCCTCATTGAACGACAAATAAGAGCGTTCAGTGCTTATCAGTCACGCAGTGGAATTGAATATAAAGTGGAATTTAAAACTATACTCCGCCGTCGTCCGCTGGCTGAAGGTTGTGGGCTTCCCGAAAGGATTCCCCCCTTACTACGTCGGCTATATGCGCAGCGCGGCGTAACAGAGAGCCAGGAATTGGATCGCAGCCTTCTCGGTCTGATTGACTATCGCCTACTTGATGGTATTGACGATGCGGTGGTGTTGCTGCAACAGGCGCTGGCAGAACAACGGCGCATCGTAGTTGTGGGTGACTTTGATGCTGACGGTGCGACCAGTACTGCGCTCACCGTCCTAGCACTGCGCAGCATGGGTGGGGGGCAAGTAAACTACCTTGTGCCTAACCGTTTTGAAGATGGCTATGGTCTAAGCCCTGAAGTAGTCGTGCAAGCAGAGAGGCTAGGTGCTGAACTAATCCTGACAGTAGATAATGGGATTTCATCCCATGCCGGTGTAGATGATGCATATCAGCGCGGTATTCAGGTGTTAGTGACCGACCACCACCTTCCGGGGAAAACGCTGCCCGCTGCTGATGAGATGATCAACCCTAATTTGCGCAACTGTGCATTTCCATCTAAATCACTGTCTGGCGTCGGCGTTGCGTTTTACCTAATGATGGCTCTGTTTGTGCATCTGCGTGACAGCGGCTGGTTTAGCCAAAAAGGGTTATCAGAACCAAAGTTGGCAGAATTACTCGATTTGGTTGCGTTAGGCACAGTGGCCGACGTAGTACCCCTCGATGCCAATAACCGCATTCTGGTATCGCAGGGGTTAGGTCGTATTCGTGCAGGCAAGTGCCGCCCTGGCATTCGTGCTTTGCTAGAAATCGCCAAGCGTGATGCCAGCCAACTGGTGGCAAGCGATCTAGGATTTTCAATTGGGCCACGTCTCAATGCAGCAGGCAGATTAGCTGATATGTCAATTGGCGTGGCGTTGCTGCTGAATGATGATATCGTCGAAGCGCGGATACAGGCCAGCGATCTAGATGCGCTCAATCTAGCACGGCGTGAAATAGAAAAAGAGATGCAAGCAGAAGCTACACATCTGTGTGAACAGATAGAGCACGGTCTTGAACAACTGCCACTGGGGTTGGCCATGTATCATCCCGAATGGCATCAGGGGGTAGTTGGTATTCTAGCATCACGGCTTACAGAACGTTTTCATCGTCCGGTAATTGCGTTTGCACGGGCTGGAAATGGCGTTCTTAAAGGTTCTGGCCGTTCAATTTCCGGTCTGCACTTGCGCGATGCGCTAGAGCAGTTGGATACACGATATCCGGGGTTGATGGTTAAATTTGGTGGTCACGCGATGGCAGCGGGGCTATCTCTGGAAGAACATCAGTTTGATTCTTTCCGTAAGCGCTTTGATGAACTAGTCGGTGAATGGCTGGATGAATCGCATCTAGAAGGGGTTATCTGGTCAGACGGAGAGCTTATAAAAACCGAACTGAATCTGCTAACAGCAGAGATGCTGCGCGATGCCGGACCGTGGGGACAAGAGTTCCCTGAACCTACTTTTGACGGGCGTTTTCGTATCTTGCAGCAGAAGCTTTTAAAAGAGCGTCATCTGAAGCTGATGTTAGAGCCGGTCAACGGAGGTCCTCTTTTGGCTGGTATCGCCTTTAACGTGGATACGCGTTACTGGCCAGACAGCAGTATTCGCGAGGCGAAAGTGGCTTATCGCCTTGAGGTTAATGAATTTCGTGGTAAACGAAGCGTCCAATTGTTAATACAGTATTTATGGCCTCTGTAGTGCGGTGGTGATAGGCGTTATGCAATTGCGCTAGAGGTCTATATGCTCATCATACTTCAAGTTCCCTATGCGTTAGCTGCACTCGTTACATCAGAACTATTTATCGGAGTAAGCGCAGTATAGTTTCTCTCTCTTATCGCCTTGATGCAGTTCGAATTATTCCTAGTATAAACCTAGCGTGTATTCTGCTAGAATCACTAGTTTCTATCCATTTTTTCTCCGTCAATTGACGGATAACGTAAGACGCTAATCATGTTTGAGATTAATCTGGTAAAAAACCGTATTCAGGACCTATCTAACCGTACAGCTGTTCTGAAGAGGTATCTTTGACTACGATGCCAAAAAAGAACGACTGGAAGAAGTAAACGTCGAGCTGGAACAGCCAGATGTATGGAATGAACCTGAGCGCGCAAAAGCGTTGGGTAAAGAACGCTCCTCACTGGAGATCATTATAGATACTATCGATCAGATGAAACAAGGTTTGGAAGATGTTTCCGGCCTACTCGAGCTAGCGGCAGAAGAGGAGGACGAAGAAACGTTCAACGACACTATCACTGATGTTGATTCGCTGGAAGCGAAGCTAGCGCAGCTTCGCTTCCAGCGAATGTTCTCCGGCGAATACGATAGTGCCAACTGCTACCTAGATATTCAATCTGGCTCCGGCGGGAGGGAAGCGCAAGACTGGGCCAGCATGTTGTTGCGCATGTACCTGCATTGGGCCGAAAGCAAAGGTTTCAAGACCGAAGTGATTGAAGAGTTGGAAGGGGAAGTTGCGGGCCTTAAATCGGCTACTATTAAAATTATCGGTGACTATGCGTTTGGGTGACTGCGTACCGAAACTGGCGTGCACCGTTTAGTGCGTAAGAGCCCGTTTGACTCCGGTGGTCGTCGTCATACCTCATTCAGTTCTGCATTTGTGTATCCAGAAGTGGATAATGATCTTGATATCGAAATCAACACAGCAGATCTGCGTATTGATGTGTATCGCGCTTCTGGTGCCGGTGGGCAGCACGTTAACCGTACCGAGTCTGCAGTGCGTATTACCCATATCCCTACCAACATTGTTACGCAGTGTCAGAACGAACGTTCCCAGCACAAGAACAAAGATCAGGCGATGAAACAGCTGAAAGCGAAGGTGTATAAGTTTGAGATGCAAAAGAAAAATGCTGAGAAGCAGGTGCTGGAAGATAATAAGTCCGATATCGGATGGAGCAGCCAGATTCGTTCCTATATCCTAGATGATTCCCGAATTAAAGACCTACGAACCGGGGTGGAAACACGTAAAACCCAGGCCGTTCTGGATGGCGATCTGGACCAATTTATTGAGGCAAGTTTAAAAGCGGGGTTATAACAAGTTACATGTCTGAATCGCAATTACAGGGTGCTGAGCAGACGCTGGATCTGAATAATGAACTGAAAACGCGTCGGGAAAAGCTATCGGCGCTGCGTGAACACGGTATCGCCTTTCCAAATGATTTTCGCCGTGATTCCACTTCTGATGAGCTGCACGCAGCTTACGACGATAAAGCAAAAGAAGAACTGGAAACGCTGGGTATTGAAGTAACTGTGGCGGGTCGTATGATGACTCGCCGCATCATGGGAAAAGCCTCATTCTGCACGTTGCAGGATGTGGGTGGCCGCATTCAGCTTTACATGGCACGTGACGATCTAGGGGAAGGCATCTATAACGAACAGTTCAAAAGATGGGATCTAGGCGATATCCTGGGCGCGCGTGGTAAGATATTTAAAACTAAAACCGGTGAGCTTTCCATCCATTGTAGAGAACTGCGTCTTCTGAACAAGGCACTGCGACCGCTTCCAGATAAATTCCACGGCCTTTCCGATCAGGAAACTCGTTATCGCCAACGCTATTTAGATCTGATCGTCAACGATAAATCCCGCCACACCTTCCGTATACGCTCAAAGATTTTGTATTGTATCCGCCTTTTCATGTTAGATCTAGGGGTTATGGAAGTTGAAACCCCGATGATGCAGGTAATCCCAGGTGGTGCTTCCGCGCGTCCTTTTGTAACTCACCATAACGCTCTGGATGTTGACATGTATCTGCGTATTGCGCCGGAACTGTACCTGAAGCGTCTTGTGGTCGGTGGTTTTGAACGCGTCTTCGAAATTAACCGTAACTTCCGTAACGAAGGGGTTTCTCCGCGTCATAACCCAGAATTCACCATGATGGAGCTTTATATGGCCTATGCCGATTATAAAGATCTTATCATGTTGACCGAGAGCCTATTCCGTACGCTGACACAAGATGTGCTGGGCAGCACCACAGTGCCTTATGGCGATCAGACGTTTGATTTTGGGAAACCATTTGAGAAAATGACCATGCGCGAGGCGATCTGCAAATATCGCCCTGAAACCAACGTAGCTGATCTGGACGACTTTAATAAAGCATCGGCCATTGCAACGTCTCTTGGGATCAAGATAGAGAAAGGCTGGCGGCTAGGTCATCTCGTTACCGAGATTTTCGAAGAAACAGCAGAAGCGAATCTGATCCAGCCGACCTTTATCACCGAATATCCGGTGGAAGTTTCACCGTTGGCACGTCGTAATGATGAAAACTCTGAAATTACAGATCGTTTCGAGTTCTTTATTGGTGGACGCGAAATTGGTAACGGTTTCTCCGAGCTGAATGATGCCGTAGATCAAGCAAAGCGTTTTGCCGATCAGGTGCGTGCAAAAGATGGTGGCGATGACGAAGCTATGTTCTACGACGAAGACTACGTTACCGCGCTGGAATACGGTCTACCGCCAACTGCGGGGTTGGGCATTGGCATCGACCGTATGGTGATGTTGTTTACCAACAGTCACACCATTCGTGATGTAATCCTGTTCCCGGCGATGCGTCCGCAGCAGTAAGTTTCTTAGAAAGACTGGAGTGTAATGAACTCTATGAAAGTAGAGAGTTTTTATCTGCTGTCATCTATCGATCCATGATATTAAATCTAAAGAAAAAAGGCTACTGTCACCCCTCTATTTTGACGAAAAGTAGCCCCACGATAACCAATCGTGTATGGTTAGTAGGGCTAACCTTAACTCCGTGGAACCTATCTGAACAGATAGCAACAGCTATGATGTCCATCACTAGATGGTGAATACCTATAATCCGCATCAGCTAAAAACTGGTGATAACAAAGATGCTCTCTAGCAATGAGCTTCGGTCTATCTAGAACCAGGAGCTTTTGAGCATTTCTGGTCGTGACTTTCGGTTTTCATAAGGCGTGGAACAGACTCCCCTGCTGGTACAACACTTGAAGGTTCTGGCAAGAAGGCCTAGCGATGAACAGGGGGATGGCGCGATTTATCAGGAGCGCCTAGTGCTGCTATTGGCAATGCTGTATCGGCTAGCCACGTGATACAGTTGCGTCAGAGCATGAGCATCAATGAGGTAGCTATTAATCCTCTTCTTTATCAAGAAGGCGCAACTTTACCAAAGTTTCAACTGCTTTAACGCTATGAAGGCATGACTTTTTTATCGCATTAATTTTTGACAATACATTTCGTTCTTACACCCAGTAGACTTTCGCTTACTATTAATGTCTGCAGAGTAGTAGCGGTTATGTTGTAAGTTGTGCAGAATGGCATTCTGCGTTTAGCTTATCGGTGATCTTTACCGCCCTGCCCATGCGCTAGACGCTCATGGTCGTCTAGCATTTTACTGCTATGTTATCTCAGCACGTACTGCTGTTTTCCTATTTTGCCGTACAGGTCAAGGATAATGGTTACAAAATACTACTAATCCCGCTGAGCTTAGCGTACTGAGTGTACATCCATGGTCTAATGGACCGTTTCAAAACCCCTATACAGGAGTTTCTATTTCTTTCATTCGCTCTATTCTCTCTTCCATTGTTCCTATTATCCTCACTGGGGTAGTTCTCTATCCAACGTTCAGTTTTTACTGATATTAATTATTTAATTCTATCATTTAGTTACTAACCTAGAAGGTAACTATTTAAAATAAAAAATGATATAGTTTTTATTTTAAATAAAATTTATTTAGATTTAAATCTAAAATCGCTATTTTTAAGTAAAAAATGAAGTTTCACGATCACCTTTTTATTTTCTTTGGAAAGAAATAAAGCTTACTCGGCTTGATTAGCTAGTAATCACATGCTATTAGCATGTCTTTATCGTTAGTAATGTAAGCAAAGTGGGATAATAATCATGAAAAATGATTGAAGACCCTTTACTTCAGGAAACATCTAGTTGGGACGCGGTAATGAATGCTGTCAAGATAGGCTCGGCGGTGGCGATTACTGGCGCCATCATCTTGCTGTTGTCTGCCAATCCTTAACCGAGTGTGACATCGGCAGTTGAATGGTAAATGAAAATGAAACTGTTCATCATATGCTTGTTTAGTCAACTTTAGAAGTCGCTATCAGTTAAAGGTGATTATGCCTACAAAATATATAAAGATTATTTAAATTTTTCATTTAATGAAATAATAAATCAATATTAAACATGATTGTTATCCATAGTGTTTAAGGTGTTTTTAAGGTGTTTTTCTGAGTTATTTTGATACTGTATACCTGTATCGTTATTTATAGTGTTAAAAATAGGGCTTGACTATATTTTTTTATTTTTCAGCTAACTTTTATTTTTTCTATCAGAATGATATCAAGTTATTTTGTAAAATTATGATGTTCTTTTTTGATTGCTATTTTAATATCAGGATATTGTCATGATTGATTTTTTGCCTTTCTCTCGTCCTTCTTTGGGCGAGGAGGAAATTTCTGCGGTGAATGCAGTCATGTTATCCGGTTGGATCACTTCAGGGCCTAAAAATCAGCAATTGGAAGCTGCTTTTTGTAAGTTAACCGGCAACAAGCATGCGATTGCTGTCAGTTCAGCGACGGGCGGTATGCATGTGACCTTAATGGCACTGGAAATCCCACCAGGCCATGAGGTCATTACACCATCGCTGACTTGGGTTTCTACCATTAATATGATTGTCTTACTCAGTGCTGTGCCCGTGATGGTAGATGTCGACCGAGATACGCTTATGGTTACACCTGACGCTATTGCCTCCGCCATTACACCCCGCACGCGCTGCATTATCCCAGTGCATTATGCAGGCGCTACGGCTGATATGGATGCGATTCGCGCTATTGGGCATCGTTATGGTATTCCCGTTATTGAAGATGCTGCTCATGCTGCTGGGGCGCAGTATCGCGGATCTCCTGTCGGGGCTCAAGGCACAGCTATTTTTTCCTTTCACGCTATTAAAAACATGACTAGCGCCGAGGGCGGATTGGTGGTAACCGATGACAACAAACTTGCCGAGCGTATCCGTAGCCTAAAATTTCACGGTCTTGACGTGAATGCTTACGATAGGCTTGCACAGGGACGTGCACCACAGGCAGAAGTAATTATGCCGGGTTATAAATACAATCTCAGTGATATCCATGCTGCCATTGCATTAGTGCAACTTGGCAAGTTGGCACACGGGAACCAATGCCGCCAGAAAATTGCGCAACGTTATTTGTCTGCTCTTGCCGATACGCCACTGTTACCCCTACGTCAGCCTGAGTGGCCGCATCATCACGCCTGGCATCTGTTTATTGTGCGTGTGGATGCTGAACGCTGCGGTATTTCACGTGACGCATTAATGGCCGCACTACAAGATCAAGGGATTGGTTCTGGTCTTCATTTTCTTGCCGTTCATACCCAAAAATATTACCGTGAACGTTTCCCCTCTCTTGAACTTCCTAATACGGAATGGAACAGCGAACGCCTATTATCCATTCCCTTGTTTCCGGATATGACCCATGACGACACATCACGTGTTATTGATGCGCTGCGTAAACTTGCCTGTGGTTGATAATAGGTTCACGTTGCCAAGGATAGAAAAAGTCTCTGTTGTCATCCCGATATTCAACGAGCAGGAGAGCCTGCCAACGCTTATTGAACGTACGGTGGCTAGCTGTGAGACGTTGCGTAAGGCGTATGAAATTGTACTGGTCGATGATGGCAGCAACGACAATTCGGCACGACTGATGACGCAATCCAGCGAAATGCCGGATAGCCACATTATCTCTGTATTGCTTAACCGGAATTACGGACAGCATGCCGCTATTATGGCGGGATTTAGCCATACTACGGGTGATCTGGTCATAACACTAGATGCCGATCTCCAGAACCCACCAGAAGAGATCCCGCGTCTGGTGGCAAAGGCTGATGAAGGACATGATGTTGTGGGTACAGTGCGCCAAAACCGCCAGGATAGCCTGTTCCGAAAAATGTCTTCGCGCCTGATAAATCGTTTTATTCAACGCATAACTGGCAAGATCATGGGCGATTATGGCTGTATGCTCCGTGCGTATAGACGCCATATCGTCGATGCCATGTTGACATGTCACGAACGCAGCACCTTTATCCCTATCCTTGCTAATCTCTTTGCACGAAAAGCTACAGAAATTCCTGTAGAGCACGCTGAGCGCTTGCATGGCGATTCCAAGTACAGCGTTATCAGTTTGATCAGTCTGATGTATGACCTCGTGACTTGCCTAACGACAACGCCTTTGCGTCTGCTTAGCATTCTAGGGAGTGCCATAGCCCTATCAGGATTCTTTCTGACCTTTGTGCTGATGTCATTACGTCTAATATTAGGTCCTGAATGGGCCGCCGAGGGCGTTTTCATATTGTTTTCCTTTCTGTTTAGTTTTATTGGCGCACAGTTCGTTGGTATGGGACTATTGGGTGAATATATTGGCCGTATTTACAACGATGTGAGTGCTCGCCCTCGTTATTTTGTGCAACGCGTCGTTAAGTGCGAGAAGCACAAAGACTAGACTCGCTAAGAGAGTAATTTGATGAAGACCGTAGTTTTTGCTTACCATGATATGGGCTGCGTTGGCATTAATGCCCTTCTGGCCGCTGGCTATCGCATCAGTGCTATCTTCACTCATGCGGATACACTAGGTGAAAATCCCTTTTTTGGCTCTGTGGCACGTATTGCCGCTAGAACGGGCATTCCTGTCTATACACCAGAAGACGTCAATCATCCTCTGTGGCGTGAACGTATTCACGCACTTACGCCGAAGGCCATTTTTTCTTTTTATTACCGCCGCGTGTTGAGCGAAGAGATTTTACAGTGCGCACCCTTGGGGGCGTTTAACCTCCATGGATCTTTATTACCGAAATACCGTGGTCGTGCACCGCTAAATTGGGTATTGTTCAACGCAGAGACGCAAACGGGTGTCACGCTACATCGCATGACGTTAGAACCTGATGCTGGCCCGATCGTTGCGCAAAATCTGGTTTATATCGCTGATGATGATAATGCGTCTAGCTTGCATCATAAACTGTGTAAATCCGCGGAAAGTCTATTACACGATATTTTGCCAGTGATTAAATCCGGTAACTATCCGCAACAGGATCAAGATCACGCACAGGCTAGCTATGTCACCAGGCGAACCCCGGAAGCAGGGCGAATGGACTGGTCTCTTCCTGCGAATGAACTGCACAACCTGGTGCGTGCTGTAACGGATCCATGGCCTGGAGCCTTTTGCTATTCAGGCACGACACGCTTGACGGTGTGGTCCTCCCGTATACGGCAAGATTTCCCTTCTGCACCGAGTGGAACCGTGTTGTCTATCTTTCCTTTAGTGATTGCCTGCGGCATCGATGCGCTGGAGATTCTAACTGGTCAGAGTGATAACAGCGTGTTTATGGCTGGTAAGCAGTTGGCGCAAACTGTCGGTATGGTGGAAGGATCTAGACTGAAGGCATCCTTGCCTTTCCGACCCAAGCGCGCACGTGTATTAATTCTCGGAGTAAATGGGTTTATCGGTAACCACCTAACAGAACGGTTGCTAGAAGATGAAAACTACGAAGTCTACGGATTGGATATCGGTGCCGATGCTATTGCTCGTTTCCTGCTTAATCCTAGATTTCACTTTTTTGAAGGGGATATCTCTATCCACTCAGAGTGGATAGAGTATCACATAAAAAAATGTGATGTTATTCTACCTCTGGTAGCTATTGCTACCCCGATTGAATACACGCGCAATCCTCTTCGGGTGTTTGAGCTAGATTTTGAAGAGAACCTCAAGATTATACGTAGTTGTGTCAAGCACCAGAAGCGCATCATCTTTCCTTCTACTTCTGAAGTATACGGTATGTGCAGTGATCAGCTCTTCGATGAAGATAGCTCATTGTTGGTTGTTGGGCCGATTAACAAACAGCGTTGGATTTATTCGGTATCGAAGCAACTATTGGATCGTGTAATCTGGGCGTATGGTGAAAAGAATGAACTGTGTTTTACGCTTTTTCGCCCATTCAATTGGATAGGGCCGCGGCTCGATACCCTGGATTCCGCACGTATCGGGAGCTCTCGTGCAATCACGCAGCTGATCCTGAATCTAGTGGAAGGATCTCCTATCAAACTCATTGATGGCGGAGAACAAAAGCGTTGCTTTACCGATATTAAAGACGGAATCGAAGCGTTATTCCACATCATTGAAAACCGGGACAACAAGTGTAATGGAAAAATCATCAATATCGGTAACCCGGAAAATGAAGCTAGCATCCGTGAACTTGTAGAAATATTGCTTCAAAGCTTTGAACGCCATCCACTACGGCACGCTTATCCGCCGTTTGCAGGCATGTGCATGGTAGAGAGTAGTAGTTACTACGGTAAAGGTTATCAGGATATAGAACACCGCAAACCAAGCATAACCAATGCACGAAGTATTCTGGGATGGGCTCCAAAGGTCAAAATTCGCCAGACGATTGATGAAACACTAGACTTTTTTCTACGCTCTCACTGCCCATCGGATACCATGCTATGAAACGTGTTGGACTACGTATTGATGTCGATACCTGGCGCGGGACGAGAGAGGGAATGCCACGTCTGCTAGACATCCTGGATCTGCATGGGGTTCGAGCAAGCGTCTTTTTCAGTGTTGGGCCAGATAATATGGGGCGTCACCTTTGGCGTTTGGCCAAGCCTGCTTTTTTTTGGAAGATGCTGCGCTCCAATGCCGTTTCTCTTTATGGGTGGGATATCCTGCTAGCGGGTACTGCCTGGCCTGGTCGTTTGATTGGACGCGGTAATGCGGAGGTTATGCGGAAAACGGTATGTGTTCATGAGGTGGGACTCCATGCCTGGGATCACTTTGCCTGGCAAACTTGGGCTGGTATTTGGCATCCAGCACAGTTACATCGTCATATTGAGCGGGGTAAGACGGCGTTGGAAGACCTCTTAGGTCAAGCAGTAACGTGTTCTGCTGTAGCCGGATGGCGAGCCGATCACCGCGTTATTGATGCCAAGCAGTGCTTTAATTTTCGTTATAACAGTGATTGCCGTGGGAGTACCCCGTTTCGCCCTCGCCTGACGAATGGCAAATTGGGCACTGTTCAGATCCCTGTTTCACTGCCCACTTGGGATGAGATTATTGGCTCCACGGTACAACCGAAGCAGTTTAACCGCTATTTGCTCAAAACTATACACAGCTTGCAAGGTACGCCAGTGTATACCGTGCACGCAGAGATTGAGGGCATTGCCTTCCACAGATCATTCTCGGCATTGCTCTCCATGGCTCCCCTCGAAGGACTTCAGTTTTGTCCTCTTAGGGAGCTGCTTCCAGCATCTGAAGGTGATTTGCCCATTGGGAATCTAGTCCGACGCCTCATTGAGGGGCGGGAAGGATGGCTAGGCTGTCAGCAGTGGCTGAATAGTAAAAAATATCAGGTCGGTCAGTAATGAAGGCAGTAACCTATACGTTCGTGTTTGTTGCATTGTGGGCGCTCTACTACGTTATCCCCGTTGAATACCGCTTGCTTTGGCAGCCAGATGAAACCCGCTATGCGGAAATAAGCCGTGGTTTACTGGTATCTGGTGATTGGGCTGTGCCACATTTTTTAGGCATCCGCTACTTTGAAAAACCCATCGCTGGCTACTGGATCAATAACGTGGGGCAATGGATGTTTGGTCACTCCAACTTTTCGGTGCGCGCGGGGGCGATATTCTCCTCCACCCTGACAGCCTGCTTGGTGTCGTGGCTCTCATGGCGGATTTGGCGGAACAAGCGTACCGCACTCCTTGCGGCGGTGATTTACCTTTCCTGCTTGCTGGTTTACGGCGTGGGTACCTATGCGGTACTCGATCCGATGTTCGCGCTGTGGCTAACGCTTGCTATGTGCAGTTTCTGGTATGCCGCTGAATCCGAGTCGGTAAGAAAAAAGGTCATCGGGTATTTAGCACTTGGCATTGCATGCGGTATAGGATTGATGACTAAAGGATTTTTAGCTCTAGCCGTGCCTGTTATTAGCGTGCTACCGTGGGTTACAGAAAAGAAACAGTGGAAATTACTGTTGAAGTATAGCTGGTTAGCTATTTTGAGTGGTGCAGCGGTAACATTGCCTTGGGCGTTGACGATAGCAGAGCGTGAACCGACGTTCTGGCACTACTTTTTTTGGATAGAACATATTCAGCGCTTTGCTGAGGAAGGTGCGCAGCACCAGGCACCTTTTTGGTATTACCTGCCCCTATTTTTACTAGGGGCGTTACCCTGGTTGGGGCTCCTGCCCGGTGCGCTCCGACAAGGCTGGCGTGATAGAAAAGAGAATAGCGGCACGATCTATTTACTTGGCTGGATACTTATGCCGCTTCTTTTCTTCAGTCTTGCGAAAGGAAAGTTGCTGACTTATATTCTGCCATGTTACGCACCACTGGTAGCACTACTTGCTCACTATATGTTGAGTGCTGCCAGTGCAGGAGGCTCGGTGCTACGAATAAACGCGCTCATCAATATGCTTTTTGGTCTTATTGGCGTTTTGGCTGTAGTACTGGTATTAGCCCCGCATTCGTTGTCGCGATACCCTCTCTATACATCGCAAGAATATGGAAAGGTTCTTGCTGCCACGGTGATATTTCTCACCTGGTCATTGGTGGGCCTCCTATCGTTTATGCAACCATATAAAAGGTGTTTTTATTCAGCGTTCTGCCCCCTTGGATTAGCGTTGTTAGTTGGCTTTGCCATTCCAGATTGTGTGGCAAATGCTAAACAACCACAAGCTATGATTAAGCCGGTTAGCGCACAGCTACAAGCGAGCCGCTATCTGTTGTCTAACAGCGTAGGGGTTGCCTCGGCCATTGCCTGGGAACTGCAGCGCAACGATATTTTTCTCTATAGCCTTTGTGGCGAGCTGGCATGGGGTTTGTCGTTTAAGGACAGTGCAGAACGGTTTGTCTCTAAAGAAGCTTTTCCTAACTGGCTCGCTATTCACCGTCAACAAGGTAATGTTACTTTAATTTTACTACTTGATGATGACGACAGGAAGACAATACATACTCTACCAACGCCGGACAGTATCTATCAGCAAGGACGATTTGCCGTTGTCGAGTATCATGAGCAGTGAGTGCATGGTTGTGCGTTTTTCTTATCAGCATTCTCAGCTATATGGATGGGAAAAGTTTTCCAAAAACAGATAGCTGGCCGGCTAGCTAGCGGGGTTCATCCTACCTATGCTGTACATAGGCATGTGCTGCTCTGTTGCTTCTGGCACTAGCGCTATTACTCTTGATAGGCTGATTTCTCAGCAGGCAGTTGATCTCCTCGTCGCTCCTAACAAATAAGAGAAAACCGTCTCTAGGAGTTCTCAGAGTGGCTAAGGTTAAGCCTTAACATTAACAGCGATTCTGTTCTCAAAAGTCAAGATTAAACTTCCTTACTGCAGCTGCTCAAAAAAGGGCAGTCTCTACTAGACTATAGTCGTACCTTACCTGTTGTAATTTTTACACTAAAAGATGTACCTGACGCTGTGAATTCACGTTGTCTTTTTAATATACGCCGCGATGAACGTAAAAGTGCGCTTGCGGTATTTTTTGGGGCTTGATCTGCCCTGTAAAGCAATTACATGCCTTTGTGTGCGTTACCGACGGGCAACAAGTCACCTTTACTGATACCATGAGTCATGTGGGAGCTCCGCAAATAGTAGAAGTTTTCTATCAAAGCTGTCTGGATAGTGTATGTCTGGTAGACAATATACGACTGGATACCTTTGATGCGTGAATATGCGAGCTATCGCAATGATTACTTCCCAACAGATAAACAGGTGGCTTTGCGTATCTCCACTCCAGTGTCTTTCGATTACAAGAAGATAAAAATTTTTCAGCGATTTAACGAGAGAATCTGCCAGTTATCCTCAGTCGAGTGACGCTTTTTCTGGTATTTTATTCTGCGCACCTGCTACTATCCCTTCTAGTTTTTCATGCTAAAATGCTAAGAAGCATAGCTATGCGAGAAGGCCCGATCATTACGCATACAGGATGTCGTCATGCAGTTATTGAATTTAAAGCAGGCCAGATGGCTGAGCCTATGTTTCATGTTTTTAGGGTTGCTGCTGCTTTTATCACTACGGCTGTTCACTTGTTTTGTTGCCGGTTTTTTGGTGTATGAAATCGTCAATTTACTTACACCTCATTTTCAAAAAATCATCAGTGGCAAACGTGCGTGCTGGGTAGTAGTGGCGATCATCAGTACACTGGTGGTGAGTGTGCTAAGCCTGCTTTTTGGCAGCCTGACCGGGATCCTGATGCAGGACATGTGTGACACATCGGCCTTTAATGCGCGCATTGGATTGATTCTCAATGATGTACAGCGGCATATCATGGTTTATTTACCTGGTTATTTGCCCGTCAGTGTAGAAGAGCTACAGCACGAGTTTATGCGATGGGTGCATGAACATATCGTAATGTTGCAAACCATGGGCAAAGATTTTTTGCACGGTTTTGTCACCATGTTGATTGGTATGGTTTTAGGGGCAATTGTTTCGTTGTACAACGTGCAAGAAGATACAGAAAAACCGCTTCTGAAATCAGAATTGATGCAACGTGTCTCGTTACTTTCTATGTCTTTTCGCAAAATTGTGTTCGCCCAGGTAAAAATCTCCTCGATTAACACTATTCTCTCAGCTATATTTATTTTAGGTGTCTTTCCCTGTTTTAGAGTATATCTACCCTTTGCTAAGACACTGGTAGTGCTGACTTTTATCTTTGGCTTGATGCCGGTGATTGGCAATCTGATATCTAACTCTATCGTGTTTGTTTCTGGTTTGTCGATATCCCTACCAGTCGCCTTCGCAGCATTGCTTTATCTAATGCTGATTCATAAACTAGAATACTTCCTTAATGCACAGATTATTGGTACCAGAATCAAAGCGCATGCTTGGGAAATCTTGCTGGCAATGCTAGTGTTTGAAGCAGGGTTTGGTATTCCGGGTGTGATTGCTGCTCCAATTTACTATGCCTACCTAAAAAGTGAATTGAAGGAAGTAGGGCTGATTTGAGTCATACAAAGAATAATGTTAGCGCGTGTCCTCACCTCATTTAAAAGAAGAGGAAAAACTATCTTTTTTGGTTCTTTAATGACAGCAAAGACGCTTTACGCAACACGCGTGAGTAAAAAAATATAATAATAATGAGATTAAAGAAATCTCATCTTTACACCGCGCTGTCGCTTTGTTTTCTCGTATAACGCTGTTTCTAGTCTGGAAAGAACAGCATAACCGTACTGTCCAGTCCAGTCCTATACCTGTTTCCACAACACAGCGCTTAATCAAGAAACCATATAAAACTGGATAAACTAAACGCAATGTAGAATAGGCGCTGAGCGCATAGTGCCCGGCGTTGTATTGCAACACGTAGGTAGACGTAATGAAAATAGATAAAAGTACATGGCTTTAATAGCCGCCAGATGCTGTTTTATGTTCTTGGGATGGCAATCTGGATTTAGAGCGTTTTCTTATGGCCGATCTTCCATCGCTTGATGTCTCTAAAATCTATTTGTTGTATCTGCAAGGTCTGCTTCAGATTGGTAGCGCCATCAGTTTTACCAATAAAAACTGACAAAATCTGATAGGAGCTAGTTTGGGATATATTATCAGAGTTATAATAAGGCATAATTTGTTGTAAGTCAATGATATGGTGTATTTTCAACTCAGCGGTAGCCGGGTAAGTTCGAAACCGAATATGACTATAAGAAAGGGATTATTGAGCCAGTGGCGCAATTTCTACGCATGGCTCGGTCGTCTATGAGTTCTAATTCTGCTCCCTAGTTGAGGAGAAACAGCAGTGAACGTGGATTCTTTTGTTACTTAAAGCATCACTATCCAATCCAATATTTGGTATTATGAGAAGAAAGGTTTTACAGAACCATCCTAGATTCATAGTCATGGGATGGGAACTGAGCAGGGAGATAAAACATAGTACTTCTCTATTGCACAATGAAACAATGAAACATTTTCGAGCAGCTTTCATGAATAGATTCGAGATCGAATGGCGTTGTTCAACCCATTTTGACTTCTTGTGAGTCATATTAGGAATATAATCTCTAATAGAGATGTTTTTTGCAATCTGTGCCAGCAACAATATCAGGCAATTGACTTTTCGCCATCATAATGGTTGAATTATTCTTAATTTTTAGTCGCGGATTTATTGTAAATAACCAATTCTCATTTGAGACTCAAATGTCTCTAAAATGCATATAGATCTTAAGCTTTGCGATCAGTACGAGGGGGGGAAGTAATTATTTGATCGTAGTTTTTATAAATTCATGCATTAGGCTACGGTGCCGATACCCATGTATTCATGAATACATGGCGTTGAGGTGTATTCTTTTAGGAGATAACATAAAAGCCTAGAGTAGAAAGACTATACTTTTATTATCTCAATAAGTATACCTTAACTATATCTGCAACTGAATTCTTTCCTCAACATGAGGAAAGACCATCGAAAAGATATATCCGTTAGATACGGATATCGCACTAAATAAATATCACTGTAGCCAATGCAGGCTTGGCTAATAGCCTTTCCATAAAAGCTATATGATCAATAGCTACGTCTATTCTTGCTACTTTTTTAAAAGTAGGGCATGAATTCAAAATCGTTACGCTTCAGAATAATAAAGCTATACAGGCAAAGCCCATCAAAATGTTACGCTGTGAAGGCCTACTTAAAAAGGTGCAATCATGAGCAGGTTTAGAAAAACATAGTAAACTTTATAAAAACTGTAAGTATAGGATTCCATGTGTTCTTAGTAGAGTTCAGTATACTTTATACTACTAAAAGTGGTGGAGCTGGCGGGAGTTGAACCCGCGTCCGAAATTTCTACATCCTCGGTACTACATGCTTAGTCTAGTCTTGATATTCGCTTGCTAGCTGCTAACAGACACGCCACTAACAAACTAAGCCTGATTAGTTTTAACGCTTCAACCTCAGGCATGGCATCCACGCGATCTCTTTTGTTTTGACCTCTCTTATCCCCGTCCTAAGAGAGAAGGCTAGGGAGAAAGGGCTCAGAACAGTTTATTAAGCTGCTAAAGCATAGTTTTCGTCATTTGCGACTATTTTTTGCGGCTTTTAACGAGGCCCACCGCCCCTCGGCATGCACCTTGGGTTTTGCAAATCCCGTCGAATCCAGAATATCAGCCCCAATCAGTTCTGATATTGTATCAGAATCCTTATACCTTACGCTACTTCTAGCGGTTAGCTTTTTTCATAATACGCGCTTTATCCATCTGCCATTCGCATTCTTTAATATCCGAACGTTTGTCGTGTTCTTTCTTGCCTTTGGCGACGCCAATTTTCACTTTAGACCAGGCATTCTTCCAGTATAGCGAAAGTGCGACTACCGTGTAACCTTCGCGGTTGACGCGTCTGTAAAGTGAATCCAACTCACGCTGGTTCAGTAACAGTTTTCGGGCGCGGATAGGGTCATAAATCATATGGCTTGAAGAGGCTACTAATGGCTGAAATATCGCTCCAAAAAGAAAAGACTCACCCTCACGCAACAGTACATAGCTGTCGCTGATGTTAGCTTTGCCTTCGCGTAATGATTTTACTTCCCAACCTTGCAACGCCAATCCCGCTTCGTACTCTTCTTCAATGAAGTATTTGTAGCTAGCACGCTTGTTTTGTACAATGTTAGCAGAGCCTATTTTAAAAGTTTTTTTCTTCATCATGGTAATGATACTATACTGGATGTTATAGGAAAAGACATCAATGCCGCATCATGGAACACTTCTTGTGGACGTGATGCGATGATCGTTAGCTCAGAATTTTACTCTCTAGGCCATCCATCGATGCTATTGTTATGCGCGCTTGATGCTATTCAGAAAAGCTATGTCTAAGATTAGACGCTCTGCGATAGTGCCATACAGCGCGCTAAAGATGTATAAGTTAGTGAATGATATTGCCTCCTATCCACAGTTCCTGCCTAGATGCGCGGGGAGCTATATTATTGCTGCTAGCGCCGAGGAGATGACGTCGGCCGTCGATGTATCTAAAGCCGGGAGCAACAAGCTATTTACCACGCGCAATAGTATGCAGTTAGTTGATGGCCCCTTCCGTCAACTGAATGGTGATTGGCGTTTTATTCCTCTCAGTGACAATGAGAGCAAGGTTGAACTGCATCTCGATTTTGAGGGCGCCAATACGTTAATTGAAGTAGCTTTTGGCAAGATGTTTAAAGAACTGGCAAGCAATATGCTTCAGGCATTCACGCAGCGTGCCAAAGAGGTATACTCTACTATGCTTGAAATTTCTGTCGATGTGGTGTATGCCTTGCCGGAACGCCAGTATGTACGGTCCGTGATAATGAAAGAGGGCGCAACGGTGAAGCAGGCTATTATCACCTCAGGGTTGCTAACATTGCGTGCCGATATCGATTTACAGACCAACAAAGTTGGCATCTTTGGCCGATCGGTTCGATTGATAGAGGAAGTGGAACAGGGCGATCGCATAGAGATATACCGCTCATTGATTGCTGATCCTAAAGAATTGCGACGTCAACGTGCGATGCGTTTTAAAATAAAGCACGCCTATGAGTATCATTCTGATAAAAAAGCCTGCTATCAGGCGAAGTGCTAGCAATGAAATGAGGTACTAATGATGTAATGCGCCGGAATGTTCTTCGTGGTAACTCTCCGGTAGGCAAACAGCATGACTAAAGTCTTTGTCAGCGATCTTAGGCACACGATGTGCCATCGTTAGACGCTCTTTATCGACTATCATATCAGGGATAGTTGATTTTGTACGTTAGTCAAAATGCCATCCTGACTGAAAATCAGCGTAAGTGTTTGTTGTTTCACAGTCTCATGCCCGATTTGCTGGCGAAAAACATAGAACCAGGTATCACTAACAAAAATGCCTTGCATCATCGGCGAACCCAACGTATAAACAACCTGTTGCTTGGTCATGCCAACATGGATTTTAGCCACATCAGCCGGTGCCAGATAGTTCCCTTGGTTAATATCTATACGATAAACCAGTCTTTCTAGCGTAGAACAACCAGTGGTCAGACTAACAACCATCGCGGCGATGACGCTTAGAGTTTTACAGAGCATAGTAAAAACATTCCTTAAGGGAATACTTATCCAGATAATAATAGCCATTGCCTATCTTGAAAACCGGTAATGCTCTTGCATGAGCACCGGAATGTAACAATTTTACTTTTTTGTCTGAAAGCAAAAGGTAAAATATACTAAGAAATTACCCATGGATCTGAATGCTTTCTGCTATGTTTACTCTGCCAGAAACTCTTTGTTTTTAAGTAACTGCTATGCGTGTTTTTTTAATGGCTGGCTATCCACATCGTTTCAGTGGAGGCTATCTCTTCGCTATCACTGTTGCCAAATTTATTGGAGCGTAGCAAGAAATTTCGGTTCTTCGGAAGAAGGCATCCAGCAGGTAGCCTTTTTGTTCTAGTTTAATCCATAACTGATGGGCCGTCTGCACCATAAAGTTAGATCAGGTGCTGCCCTAGTTCACGCAACTGCGATAACACCACGGTAGTGCCATTGATAAACTCGCGTGAGCGCCCGTCAGTACTGATTACTCGATTCAGTCTAGGCACTCGTTTCTATCATCCAATTGATTTTGCTCAAGCCATGAGCGTGTTACAAGGATTTCTCTAAGGGAGAAACGGGGATAGCTGTCAGCGCAGTGTACGCTGGAGACCGCACCGCACTATGCTGGCGTCAGAGCTCTAGCTAAAACACAGGTCTAATGCATCCTTGAAAAAAATTTCAACTCACGCACGATTGCGAAATAACTAAACTTTAAAATAATTTTTTAGACCATCCGAGTTTTGTGCTTAATGTATTGAAATAAATGTAATTTTCAGGGTGTATCAAATTTAGCGAATATTGGCTACGGGTAATCAGCACCTCTTCCTCTTCCTGTACCTTCAGGTTTATCTGGCTGTCGCAGCTTAATTCTAGATCGTTGGTGATATGAAAAAACTTCAGACGGATGGTACTGCTGCTGTTTATTACCAGTGGGCGTGCTGAAAGCGTATGTGGAAACATGGGCACCAGCGCGATGGCATCCAGTGAGGGCGTTAGAATGGGGCCTCCTCCGGAAAGCGAATAAGCGGTCGAACCGGTAGGCGTTGATATAATCAGGCCGTCCGATCTCTGGGAAAAGGCGAAACGATTGTCAATATAGAGTTCGAATTCTATCATATGAGCGACTTTTCCTGGGTGTAGCACCACTTCATTGATCGCCGTGCTAGTGCTATCTGGTTGATTGCGACGGCAAACGTGCGCTTCCAGCATAAAACGCCGTTCACTAAGGAAGTGTCCTTCTAGAACCTCCGTTAGTTGCTGCTGCGCCTGATCTGGATCGAGATCCGTCAAGAAGCCAAGATTTCCTCGATTGATGCCAATGACTTCGATGTCATAGCGAGAGAGTACACGGGCAGCGCCTAACATATTGCCGTCGCCACCAACTACCACAGCCAGATCGGCTTGTATACCGATCTCCGACAGACTTCCAGTTATTGCGTCAGTCAGGTTTAGTTCATGGGCGATGTGCTGCTCCAGCATAACTTTATAGCCTTTGCCGTGCAGCCAGTGATACAACATCTCATGCGTCGCCAGTGCCGTGGGGTGGCGTGGGTGGCCCACAATGCCAATGCAATTAAACTGTTTAGTCATTGTTATGTTTTCCTTACCCTGAGGCGGCCTGGTTGTTACTAAATCTATCGAGATATGTGACCAGTTCTCTTGAATCCCCTGTTTTCATCCCCATTATAAGCGAACAAGAGAGATGAATGCTAAAACCACGGAGAATTTCATGAGTAGTAAAGAACAGAAGTTGCTTGACGAGCAAGTCATAGATCAAATAGAAGCAGCAGGGGAGCATCATCCAGAATTGGAACCTGTAATATCAGACGTCGCTGACCCGCGTGATGAACGTATTGCCGAACTAAAAGCACAACTGAGTGAACTACAGCAGCGTGAGCGCGATACTGTACTGCGCGCACATGCCGAAGTAGATAATATCCGTCGTCGTGCTGAACTGGACGTAGAAAAAGCGCATAAATTTGCATTGGAAAAATTTGCCGGTGAAATGTTGCCAGTAATAGATAACCTCGAGCGTGCGATGGAATCGGCCGATCGCAGCAATGAATATCTAGCCCCCTTGATTGAAGGCGTGGAACTGACACTCAAATCCCTGCTCGATGCTGTGCACAAGTTCGATATCGAAGTGGTTTGTGAAGTGAACGTGCCGTTTAACCCGGAAGTACACCAGGCCATGACCATGCTGGAATCTGCTAACCATGAGCCCAATTCAGTGATGCTAGTAATGCAAAAAGGTTATACCCTGAATGGACGTTTGCTACGTCCTGCGATGGTTACTGTTTCCAAGGAGAAGGTCTAATTGTCCTAAGCGGACCTTCTTGCGTCTGAGGGACGACGTAACAAATTAAAAGAAACAAAAACCAAGTAAATTTTTACTTCCTTCTGTATTTATATTTGTTAACTACATGGTAGAGTTCATTCTCTCTAGAGTTAAACGCAATTAGCTTAACGGAAGAATACAGTAGAGATAGACAGCTGCACATCAAGAAAACTTAAGCTATCCATGATGGGGATTTCGCACTTATATCCAGAGATCAGTTAGATTGTATCGATCTAAAATATCTTCAATACTCATTGAAGGGGTTATATGGTCTTGGCCAAGCTGATGGCGATGCTAAGTCAATTACTTTCAGCTAAGCTTGTCATGAGTATTGCTACTGAAAAAGCTTTCTAAGCATGTTCGCGATCGTGTTCCTAATCCAGCAAGACTAGCTAACCACTAGCACCCAGTGCTATTATGCAGCGATAAAATCGACGTAGCAGCTATGTTGTGGGTATAATTGACGCTAATCACATTGCCTTCCTTGCTTTTTTTGATCAATACGTTTTACTCGGCTAATGCTGGCGCGATATTTCTTCTTTTTTTTAACAGATTGCAGTCATAATAAATGTGATGATCGTCCCCCTTTTATAAAAGGGTAGCGCTCATTTTTACAACTTTCTAGGATTTGAAAAATCATTTTAATATAGTTCACCCACACGAAGAAAAAAGAAGTAAAAGATGCCAGCTTTTCCTTACAGGAATCCTTTTAAATTCTATTTTGAATTAGGGCAGGGCGACAATAAGCAAGTAAGTGAACATTACCCTACCATTAAGGTTTGATTAAGGTAGGCAAAAAGCGTTAAGGCGTTCCTGGTTGCGTCAGACACAGCTTAAAAGTACAGGGCAGTTGCTGAAGTAGGCTAAAGAAGAGAACATTTTAGAGATTATTCACTATAACCCGGTTTTAGCATGTAGTTGGAGCAGAAACTGCTGGAACGTTTTCCTATCAACGCGCGTTGATCGCTTTCAATCTTTTTGATAAAAAAGAAAAACATCGTCATAAGATTGACGGTATTAGTTTCCAATCATTGTTGTTGCAATTGCTTCAGAAACACAAAGAGTGGCGGCAAATTGTGCGTAGTTTTACGTACTCGGTGCGCCTATTAATATTCTCCCTACCAGCCTTCTCCATCATCCGCACCATCCTCAATATGATACAAGAGGATCTCTTCTACCGAGAAGCATTGCTTCGTTATCGAATATACAAAGGATTTATAAAAATTTTATTTGATTTTTACATTTATTTTTCAGTAACTCAACAAGTTGTTATCTATTATCGCGATAACGTGATTTTTTCCAAAAAATAGGCAGATAAATTAACTGTATTAACCTACATTCACTATTGGTTTTTGCCATGTTTCAATGTATACAAGTAGTAATGGTTGAACTTCTGGCAGCGTAAAACGCACTTTGTCTATAGTGCGGCGTTAGCGCATCATCAAGATAGTGGCGCTGGCAGTGGGGGAGGGAAGCACAGATACAGCTATTGTAAGTACATTTTTGCCCTACAGCACCCCCCGGTACGCCGGGCTTATTCTAAGAAGATTAACGCCGCTTGCGTAGCCATTTATCTAACTCGTTGGCAAAACGCTGGCGATCCTTCTGATTCATGGCATCTGGTCCACCGGTTTGCACACCACTGGCGCGTAGCGTATCCATAAAATCACGCATGGTCAGCCGTTCACGGATGGTAGCAGGCGTATAGGTCTCTCCGCGGGGGTTGAGCGCCACTGCATTTTTTTCCAATACTTCTGCTGCCAGCGGGATATCGGCAGTAATCACTAAATCCCTGGCACTGACGCGTTTCACTATTTCGTTATCTGCTACGTCGAACCCAGCAGCAACGCGTACTGAGGAGATATAACGCGACGGGGGCGTGCGCAGTGACTGGTTTGCGACCAGAATAACGCGGGTTTGTGTGCGATCAGCCGCGCGATATAGGACCTCTTTAATCACGTTGGGGCAGGCATCAGCATCAACCCAAATCTGGGGTTCTTCGTAGGTGTTTTCGCTCATGTAAGCTCCTTCGCTAAACAATCTTTTACGGGCAAAAAATCGCGGTAAAGTGCGATTTCTAGGCTGTTCAGGTCAGGTTGGTATTGGTATTTCCAGCGTGCTATCGGCAGCATAGAAATCAAGACGGATTCAGTGCACCTGCAGCTTTGCGGGCTAAACAGCGTATCGCGATCCCATATCAGATTAAAATTAACGTAGCGACCGCAGCGGTAGAGCTGAAATTGGAGTTCGCGTTCTCCCCAAGGCAATGCATTACGCCGTACGATGATCGGAGAGTCGAAATAACTGTTTCCTTCGGCGCACGCCTCTTTACGGTGCTTAATAAAGAAGCAATCATCACACCACTTTTTATTAAGTGGATACAGAGCGTCATCAAATAGCTGGCAGAGCTGGTATGTTCGATGCCAGTGAACAACATCTTCAGTAAAGCCATAGAATAGCGTAAAAATGAAACTACAGCCAAACCACCACACCGGAGGTTCTCTCTCTCTTTCTGCAACGAAGAAGCGCACATTAATACCATGGGTGTTTGGTACATACGGGTTTAACCGATGGATAACCAGAGAACCGCCGGTTGATTGAAAGCTACGTCCGGCAAGCTCAGTTCGGTATGCGCTAGCTGAATTGGAGGGGGTAAAGCCAATGATGTGAAAGAAGTTAACGCTTGTCTGTTTAAGAACTACGCCTAGGATCATCAGCATCCTCCTTCGCCTTTCTTCGCCAGCAGGGCGTTTCTTCTCATTAAAGGCACCCTTTCCAGCTACGGTTGTACGGTGCTGACAGGGGATGTCTTGCAGCATCAGTAAAAATGACTTTACAGCGGTAATATCAGGCTGACTCATGACGGCGTTAGTAAATACAGTAAAAAAGGGCTAACAGTATAGCCTGTCATAACGGCAACGTGTTGGCTTTCCTGCTACAGAAGGGGTTCGTTGAAGAAGAAACAAACTGCTTCCGTTAGGTAGAAGATCACAATCTGAATAGGGTTGTAGACAACAGAGAAACCCCGCAGGGCAACGATGCAAGGCTTGTACGACAATCAACCGGATGCTGGCAGTAGCTAGCTTCTGCACTTTCTCTGAGTAAAATCCTCAGATTAAGGCATTAGGTGGGTAAGTGAGACGCGTTGAGTGTCCTAGATAAAACAATAGGCAATACAGTTCATCAAGCCGAAAAGGCTAGGCTGACGCAGGTCTCAGGCAGTAAGCTCCTAGCTTAAGCTAGGAGGGAATAATCCGATAGGCTCGTGAAAGATCGCTCTATACATTTTACTAGAGCAGACTACACGGCGTGGGGAAATAGCCAACAGAGATTGGCTGATTGAAGAACTAGAGGCAATACCGGTATTGCACTGGCGATGATTGCTTCTATGGTGAAGTGGTATCGACTGCGGCTGGTTAATGCTGGAGAACATGAGTTATGAGCAGAAACTCGCGATGCGACAATTTCTTGTGGTACTCTCGGTAACCAAAACTAGCATGATGTTCATCATGTTCATCACCATAATGCTGTTGAACAGCAACGCTATCGTTGCAGGTAGCCTAAGATCATGCCATTTTTAGAAAAAGTTATTTAATGCATACATTGAATTTAGGTGCTCTGGTGCAGATTGGAAAGTTTTTCAAATAGATATAAACATTCACAGTATAGAATAATATAGCTTTTCTTCAATCAATTACAAAAAATCGATAATCGGCCCCCTTGACGGATAGGTGTGCATAATGGTCTATGCTGTCGGTATCTTGCCAGAGAGCATGGCATTATTGCCAATGAATGGCAGATTTTTCGGTGAGCACCATTTCTGAAAAGCAGGTTCTCTACAAGGAGAATCATGCAGTAAAATAGCACGAATCGTAGTCAATTCGTTCAGTACTGAACGAATTGATAATGGCGAACCTAACTTATTAGTTACAAAGTTGCTAAATTTTTTATTGAAAGGATTTCCAATCCAGTGATTGGAAGCTGGAAGCCAGTATTTAGATACTCATAGGTAGTAAAAGAAAACGCCATTGTTTAGCTTGATTTTAGAATCCTGAATGCTTAAATGCTGTTAGCATGAGTTTTATGTTTTTTTCAAGGTACAGAACTTAGATAAGAACTACTTCTTGATACGGATAACCGGTGTTTTACCTACAACAACAGTACCGCTCATCTTAGTCAGCTCTTTGATTTCATCCATATTAGAGATAACTACCGGCGTCAATGTAGACTTAGCTTTTTCTTCTAACAATACCAAATCGAACTCAATGACAAGATCGCCTTTTTTAACATATTGTCTTTCTTCTGCAATGCGTTTAAACCCTTCACCTTTAAGCTCAACGGTATCTATGCCGAAGTGAACGAACAATGCAATCCCGCTATCGGATTCGATAGAGAAAGCATGGTTCGTTTCAAAAATCTTGCCGATGGTACCATCAACCGGTGCTACCATCTTGTTTCCGGTTGGTTTAATAGCAATACCGTCCCCAACGATCTTCTCAGCGAAAACAACGTCAGGAACATCTTCGATGTTAACGATGCTGCCGGACAAAGGAGCAACGATTTCAATACTATCGGTATCTTTCTTATCGTTAGGTACCAGAAATTTCAGTTTATCGAATAAACCCATGATCTTTTCCTAATCATTAATATTATATCAGCATAGCCACTGAGAATTAAAAGAGCGTTTTTTCTTTAACAAATCGGCTTACTACATCGCTCAGTTCGTGAGCTGTAGGCTGGGAAAGCGCTTCTTCTGCTAAGACCTTGGTATCATCGTAAATTGCATTACGAATAATCTTCTTGATGCTAGGAATTGAGATTGCACTCATGCTAAATTCATCTAAACCCATACCCAATAATAGCAGTGTGGCACGTTCGTCACCAGCAAGCTCGCCACACATCCCAGTCCATTTGCCTTCGGCATGAGAAGCGTCAATGACTTGTTTGATCAAACACAATACCGCTGGCGACATTGGGTTATAGAGATGAGAGATAAGCTCATTACCACGATCAACTGCCAGAGTATACTGGGTTAAGTCGTTTGTTCCAATACTAAAAAAGTCCACTTCTTTCGCTAAATGTGTTGCAATGGCGACAGCGGCAGGTGTTTCTACCATCACGCCAACCTCGATCTTCTTATCAAAGGCCTTTCCTTCCAATTCAAGCTGAGATTTAAGTAGTTCTAGCTCGGTTTTCAGTGCACGGACTTCTTCAACTGAAATGATCATTGGAAACATAATACGCAGCTTTCCAAAAACGGAAGCGCGCAAAATAGCGCGCAGCTGCGAGTGCAGAATTGCTTTGCGATCTAGACAGATACGAATTGCACGCCAGCCGAGGAAGGGGTTCTCTTCCTTTGGTAGGTTCATGTAAGGCAGGTCTTTATCACCCCCAATATCCATGGTCCGGACGATAACAGCCTGCGCCCTTACAGCTTCTGCCACAGCTTTGTAAGTCTGAAACTGCTCTTCTTCTGTCGGGAACGTATCTCGGTCCATAAACAGGAATTCGGTGCGGTACAGGCCTACACCTTCTGCACCGTTGCGCTCAGCGCCTGCAGCATCACGCACCATGCCGATATTGGCACAGACTTCCACCTGATGCCCATCAAGGGTAATAGCGGGCAAATCTTTCAGTTTTGTCAATGCATTTTTTTTAGCGTGGTACTGCTCCTGTAACGCTTTCAGTTGTTCGATTATATCGGGTGTCGGGTTCTGATAAATTTTGTTGTTAACACCATCTAGAATCAGATAATCTCCTTTCTTTACCTGTTTTGTGGCATCAGACGTACCCACAATCGCAGGTAATTCCAAAGAGCGTGCCATGATTGAGGTGTGAGAGGTTCGGCTTCCAAGATCAGTAATAAAACCGAGCACCTTGTCTAGATTTAACTGTGCGGTTTCTGATGGTGTTAAATCAGTAGCGACTAGGATAGACCCTTCTTGAATATCGCCAACATCGATAATCTGCATACCAAGCATATTTTTCAGCAACCGTTTACCGATATCACGCATATCCGCAGCGCGCTCTTTCAGGTACGCATCATCTAACGCTTCCAGCGCTTTTGTCTGCCTTTCGATCACAGAGTAAGCTGCTGCATCAGCAGAGTGATGATCATTTTTAATCAGCGCTATGATTTCCTGCTCGAACTCTTCATCTTCGAGCAGCATGATATGACCATCGAAGATGGCTTCTTTCTCGGAACCCAGGTTTGCACCTGCTTCAGCCTTGATGGTTTTCAACTGTGCCGAAGACTTGGCCCGGCTACTCAGAAAACGTTCAATCTCTCGTTCAACGTCTTCAGCAGTGATTTTTTTCCAGCTGATGACGATTTCGTCTTCTTTCAATAACAGCGCGTTACCGAAAGCAAATCCGGGTGATACTAATATTCCTGAAATCATAACCCTACCTTCACTTGAAACTAATGTTCATACAAAAAGACTGCTGATTACTCTAGTTCAGACATCAGCTTAACTAGATGTTCAACGGCTTTTTGCTCGTCCTCACCTTCTGAGGAAAGGGTAATGACAGTGCCTTGCGTCAGGCCAAGGGCCTGAAGCTTAAACAAGCTTTTAGCGCTGGCGCTTTTTCCGTTAGAAGTGACGGTAATTTCACTGGTAAATCCTTTAGCTTCTTTAACAAACTGAGCTGCAGGACGGATGTGCAGGCCATTCGGAGCGGTAATTTTGACTTCTTGCTGGAACATTCTGTTTTCCCCAACTATAGTTTAGATTTGTGTTGTGGAACTAAAGAGTATTGTATTTAAAGAACTTTAGGCTGTTAGATCAGCCGAATTTATATTATTGGGTAATCCTTAAGGAGGCAAGGAAATGACGAAACGTCTTCCTTGAAGCTATAGGCTAGATAGTCTTCCATTCTAGCTTGGTCTGTTATAAAGTCACTGCCTTCGTCGTGAAAATCGTCTTAAGGAGCTTTAAGCAGTGTTATTGGTATTAATTTCGCGCATCTAAATAATTATTTGGTTAGATACTAAACCTGAACTAAAAAAGCAATCATTGATGGGTATAAAGTTTGAACCAGACCAAAAAAGAACCTAAAAACGTACTT
Organism: Candidatus Malihini olakiniferum; assembly: GCA_042263625.1. GTDB lineage: Bacteria > Pseudomonadota > Gammaproteobacteria > Enterobacterales > Enterobacteriaceae > Symbiopectobacterium > Symbiopectobacterium olakiniferum_A. The sequence goes on along the minus strand of JBHKFL010000007.1, from coordinate 448,488 downwards.
TTAGGTACGTCAATTAAGGTTTCTGCTCAAGCGTTGTAAGTTTTTTCGCGTCTATTGTTGGCTTCTGGCTCGCTCAAACGCTGTTCCAATCGTGCCAATTTCTTACGGTCGCGCAGCAGAACTTGAGTTTTTACATCAAACTCCTCGTAGTTTACTAGATCCAGCTTGGTGAGCTGGGCTTGCAGTACCTGATAAATTTTCTCGATATTTTCGCCCAACTCATCTTTGCCTTTAGGCAAAGATTTATGCACCTAGCGTGCCATTTGCTCAATCTTTTTCGGGTCAATCATACCGTTTTCCTGATAAGTTATTGACATCTGTGATGTCAGTGTAATGCGTGAACAAAAAGAGATGAAATAAAATTCATCCTATCTCTTTTTATATCATTCTCTTAAAGAAAAATATTACTAATAGGTTAGCGAATATCACATTTTGCTGATTAAGTTAATTGCTCCACTCAGGCATTAGCGTTATAGTTGTTTTGCTTACTTCTTAGAGCAGGGTGTAATACCCTGCCGGTGGTAAACCAGATAGGGCAGGGTATTTAGACATCGCGCCTTCGCTAAGAAGGGAAGCACGCGAGCACTCACTTTAGAGCAGTATCGATGATTACTTGCATCGATGTGTGTGGCAAGGACAGCAGATCCGGTGAGATTCCGGGCTGCCGGTTATAGTCCGGATGGAAGAAGGTAATTGTATCCTCTTTGGCATCTGTCCACTCGCGTTATTTTTTAGTCATTGCTTGATGTGTATTCACGCGTATTCAATGCAATGGTTACTCCTCAAGCTTTCCCTAGTTCTGGTAATCTAGAATAAACATGAGGGTTTTTACCATGAATCAGACATTACTTTCTGAATTTGGCACGCCATCTGAACGCGTTGAACATGCGCTTGAAGCGCTTCGTCAAGGCATTGGTGTTATGGTATTGGACGATGAAGACCGTGAAAACGAAGGTGACATGGTATTCGCCGCCGAGAACATGACCGTTGAGCAAATGGCAATGGCCATTCGTTATGGTAGCGGTATCGTCTGCCTGTGCCTGACAGAAGCGCGGCGCCGTCAATTGGAACTACCGATGATGGTGGAGCACAATACTAGCTACTATCAAACGGGTTTTACGGTCACCATTGAAGCAGCAGAAGGTGTCACTACCGGCGTTTCAGCTGCTGATCGCATAACTACTGTTCGTGCTGCCATTGCTGATGACGCTCGCGCAAGCGATCTAAATCGCCCTGGCCACGTATTCCCTCTACGTGGACAGTCTGGCGGAGTTTTGACTCGCGGTGGTCATACCGAAGCGTCTATCGACTTAGCTATATTGGCAGGTTTCAAACCAGCCGCCGTGCTGTGTGAACTAATCAATGATGACGGTTCGATGGCGCGTGCGCCAGAAGTTATCGCCTTTGCCAAACAGCACGGTATACCGGTACTGACCATCCAAGATTTAGTTACCTTCTGCCGTGCTGAAAAACGCAAATCAAGCTAGTTGGCTCCCAGCTCGGGCCGGTGATCCAGGCCTATAAAACGCAGACGGTCTGCTTTACAGGACGCGCTATCTTTTTCTTGCCAGCAACGTTGCGAAGCGCAGTTTGATACGATTTCCCTTCTCGTCAGTCTTATACAACTCACCTATATCTTCGTTGTATTTTAGTATGTCCCACCCTGAGTAATACTCACGCAATTCATTATGCTGGAAGGTGAAGGAAAAGAGCGGAGGACAAGGAAAATCCTTCTTCGACATGGCAGCCACGATCAGATTATATCTCCCATTAGCTGTGCATTCTTGCATATTGTGTACAATGAAAGGAATTCGTTTTTGCTCTAGGAACATTAGCACTACGGTGCAGATAATAAAATCATACTGTTCGTCTAACGTAGCCTTATTGATGTCGTACAGGCTAGTACGAATACCGGAGAGAGTTTCTCTACTAATAATATCTTGTAGTGACGAGATGATATTCATATTTTTGTCATACGCAGTAACGTCAAAACCACGCAGGTTCATATAAAGGGCGTTTCTGCCGCCACCGCAGCCAAGATCGAGGGCTTTACCGGGCGCAACTTGCTCCAGTGCTGCCACTACTTCGGAGTGGGTTGCCTTAAGGCCATATTTTTTTGTATAATAATCTTCAGCGGTGCAGTAAAGTGCTAACTGACACTCTATTTCCGCTGAGGCGCTCACAATCCGATGTCCGATCTGCAGTTTAAAAAACGGTAGCTGGTTCTTTTCGGTAAATTGGTGGGCCTCTATCACTGAACCATCTTGATGCAGCAAGGCAAATGTTAGCTGTCCTTTCAGGACAGTCAATTTAGCCCAGGTAGTACCAACTTGGGTATTGTGTTTTTCTTGAAAAATGATAGGCAGTGTCTGCGCATTCCACTGCGGCATGGTTTTATAACAGATTAGTTTTTGCATCATATACCTCGTAGCGGTAATACCTTCTGATCGCGTTTTAACACGATGCAGGTACTTTATAAATATCCTCAAGGAATAGCTATAAAGATGTATTTAAACTATATCTTTTTGGTTAGCTGCATAATCGAGAGAAAGTTGACGTTCTGCATCAGAATAATGCTGAAGATAACGCTAGAATGAGCCGAAAGCTTTCGCATCGTTAATTAATTTTCATTAATTATCTAGGTTTTATATCAACTCACATTTTTTCATTTTGAGCGATAAAAACGCTAGTAAAATTGATGAATAAGTAATAATATATCAATTATATCTTATTCCTTATAAGATTGAGTAACTTTTTTATTAAAAATTCTTCTTATCCTTATCTTCTCTTTGCCACTGGAGAACACGCGTAATAAACTGCCAGTACTACCGTTATATGCTGTTATGACGGCATAGTGGCGTAGGTGGGGTTCTCAATTCTTCTAAGATAGGTATTTTTCAGAATCGCTAGATAGCGCTACACCGGTATCGATGTTGTTTTCAAGATCGAACAGTTAGCTGCGGCTAGGCTGCCCACATTTCCTCCTGCTCTTGAATACTGAATACGTCAAGTCTGGCGCTGTGCTGTATCAACTGCTTCTGCCCCAATGCATCGGGGCAGCTAACGACATAAGGGTTGAAATTAGATTCTGTTTTTAGAATGGCCAGAATCAGCGATTCTTCAATCTTATATCGCTTGGAGGCTTGATGAATTAATGGCAGGTATTTTTTAGTGCGCTTATCGAGATGGTTTAGTACTAGTTAGTAGGTATCGGACCACATAATATGTAGCCAGGAACTCCGTTTCTACAAACAGTTTTTTAGCTGGTATTCTGCAAATCTAGCAGCACGGCTTTCCCAGCAAATCGATTGTCTTCTTTTATCCAATACCTGACGTAAAAATCGGTTTACGGCTGATTGGATGCTAATGACATCCGAATAGAGATCAGTGTTGCTAGCGTTGTTACCCATTAATCAGGATATAAACCTGCAATGTACATGCCTTTACTTTTAAATAGGAATTTAATCATCTTCTGTTCTAGCAGTTTGCGGTGTTCCATATTGATCATATTGAGCTTTTTCTCGTTAATCAGCATAGTTTGCTTAGTCTGCCATTGCGCCCATGCTTCTTTAGAGATTTCCTCATATAGGCGTTTACCCAATTTCCCTGGAAAGAGCTGAAAATCTTGCTTTTCGGCGACGCGTTGTAAAAAAGTACAAAAAATAGTTCTGCTCATGCTGATTCCTCTTGGATAATGCGGGATTATCAGATCAGGCTCCCGCCTGATTGCTGCGTTAACCTTCGTAATAGTCGCTTCACCGGTGCTGCGAGCCCAATGGATGGTGGTTTCGCTAAGTTATACCAGAGACGGTTTTTTCCCCCCATATAAGCATCATGCAAAGCGTGATGCTTATCCATGGATAAGGGGAGCCATAGCGAAACAATATCTAGATGATAATGACTGAATGTGTGGCGAAATGACATCAATTGTCGCATATTTGTGGTTTTCAGACCACGTTGTTGTAGCCAAGGTTCCACATCATCATGGGAACTAAACTGTGGAAAGCAAAACAATCCACCCCATAGCCCGATAGCGGGCCTCTGTTGTAGCCATACTTCATTGCCCCGTTGCAGTAATAGAAACCAGGCGCTTTTTTCCGGTAACTGCTGTTTCAGTTTTTTGCCTGGGTAGTTGGCCCAACTGTGATTTGCATAGGCCATGCAACCATTATTTAATGGGCACAGTTCGCATTTGGGGCGTCTGCTGGTACAAATCATTGCACCCAGGTCCATCATGGCCTGGTTAAACTGGCTGACACACAGGGCGGGCGTCACTTGCTCGCTGAGAGCCCAAAGTTGCTGTTTAATCTCTTTTTTTTCTGGCCATCCTGCTACGGTGTAGCAACGCGCAAGTACCCTTTTCACATTGCCATCAAGAATTGGGTAGTGCTGGCCCAGAGAAAGAGATAATACTGCTCCTGCAGTCGAGCGCCCAATGCCTGGCAGCGCGTTGAGGGCTGCAAAGGTAGTGGGAAACTCGCCACAATGCTGATTTGCGATGGCCTGTGCCGCTTTATGCAGATTGCGCGCACGCGCATAATAACCAAGCCCGGTCCACAGGTGCAGTACTTCATCTAGCGTCGCGGCAGCAAGGGCATGAATATCGGGGAAAATAGCAATAAAACGTTGAAAATAATGAACAACTGTAGATACCCGTGTTTGCTGTAACATGATCTCCGAGAGCCATACGGTATAAGGCGTTTTTTCTTGTTGCCACGGTAGTGTTGTTCGGCCATTGCGCTCATACCATGCCAACACCTGCTGTGCAAACATCTGCTTTTGCATCATAAAGAAACTCTCTTTCCTGGTAATAAATCTAAGAGAGATTCCAGCACAGAGTGAATGTGCTGTAAACCGGAACTTTCCTAGGGTTACACCTACTTCGCTACCAAAGCGCGTTTTGATTGCATAATGCACTTTTCTTTGGGCGAATTTGAACAGGCCATCGGCACAGGTTTTCTATGATCAACAATGTTATTTCACCGGAATTTGATGAGAATGGCCGTCTGCTGCGCCATATTCGCAGTTTTGTGCGACGGCACGGGCGTTTAACCAATGGACAGAAGCAAGCGATGGACAAGTACTGGCCGGTGATGGGGGTAGAGTACCAGACACAAGAGCTAGACCTTTCTGCTCTTTTTAGGCGGGAATCCCCGACAGTGCTGGAGATCGGTTTTGGTATGGGCGCGTCACTGATCACTATGGCGGAGCAGTACCCTGAGCAAAACTTTTTAGGAATCGACGTACATCTTCCCGGTATCGGTGCTTGCCTTGCAGCGGCACAGAAAGCAGGTCTAAATAACCTGCGCGTGATATGTCATGATGCGTTAGAGGTACTGGAGCAGATGATTTACGATGGATCTCTATCTATAGTGCAGCTTTTTTTTCCTGATCCTTGGCCTAAAGCGCGTCATAATAAACGTCGTATTGTACAGAAAGATTTTGCGGAGCTAGTGATACGCAAGCTGGAAAGTGGTGGAGTATTCCATATGGCGACCGACTGGGAGCCTTATGCTGAACATATTCTGGAAGTCATGCGTAATGTGGCAGGGTACCGTAATCTTTCTGCTACGCAGGATTATGTCTCTCGCCAATCGTCTCGGCCGTTAACCAAGTTTGAAGCACGTGGCCAGCGATTAGGTCACGGTATATGGGATCTTATGTTTGAGAGGATAAAATAATGGCAAAATATCGCAGTCGTTGTTTGTGTAAAAATTTACATATTGATGAGTTTCAGGACCTGTGCTTTTTCGGTAAGCTTAGGTTTCTCGGATGGGTAGGTACCCTCTGAGAAACCCATCGAAGCTACCTTGGAGAAGGTTATTGACGATGTCATTTCCGGCTGGGCCGGCATTTTAACGCAGCAGTTATTTGCAATGAGAGCGATTCATCTACTTGCAGCAGATGAATCAGTGCACCAATACGCACCAGCAGCAGGTAGCTGCTTTTTCTGCATGCTTAGCAATTAAAAGGAAAGTCATGGCACTGTTCAATTAGCATTTCCAGCGATTTTTCCTTCTCTTTTTCATTGGTGTATTGATAATTCAATTTATAGAAACAGTTGATCTGTCTCCTGCGATCAAGGCATCTGATAAAGATCAGGATAGACGATATTAAGTCGAGTAAGGCTGGCTGTCCAGCGCAGCACGGATATTTTTCAATCTAATGCCTTCTGTGCACGAATACCGGCATTTCTGCCACGGCTTATTCTACCGACTTACTTGCTAGAAGGAGCTTTTTCTCTATTGATTTGTCGCCACTACCAATCTTCATCAAGTCCTTAATACACGATGGATATACAAGATGTATTGTAGTAAAGCTTAAAAGAGAAGAATGTAGGATTATTGGTATTGGAAATAATCAGCAATTAAACTGTAAAGGGGGCTGAGGACATCGGAAGCTGCTTTCCGGATTGAACTGTTACTCTTCGCTTGTCGCTTTTTTGCTACGCATAAGATTCAGCGCTTCAACCAACATCGAGAAGAACATGGTAAAATAGATATAACCTTTGGAAAAGTGAACATCAACGCTCTCAAAAATCAACGTAAATCCTACAAGGATCAGGAAGGAAAGTGCTAGCATTTTTACAGAAGGATGACGATCGACAAACTTACTAATGGCGCGAGCAGAAAACATCATAACGCCTACGGAAATCACTACGGCAGCCATCATAATAAACAGATGATCGGATAGACTCACGGCAGTGATGACAGAGTCGAAGCTGAAGATGATATCTAACAGTATAATCTGCATTATAGCCCCGAAAAATGAATGTACCTGGCTCGCATGCGCTTCTGAACCGCCTTCAATGGTCTTATGGACTTCGCGGCTAGATTTCCAAACTAGGAACAGCCCACCAAAAAACAGGATTATATCACGGATGGAAATTTCATTTTCCATCAGCGTAAACAATGCGTTAGTAAGGAGAATAACCCATGTAATCGAGGCAAGCAGGCCAAGACGCATCAGCATGGCACACAAAAGCCCGATACGGCGCGCTTTATTTTGCTGCGCTTTTGGTAATTTGGCGACAACCAGTGAAAGGAAGATGATGTTGTCGATACCTAGCACTATCTCCAAAATAGTCAACGCGCTGAGCGCTAACCATGCTTTCGGATCAACAATCAAATTAAACATTACATCAATTACATCCCAAAAAATGTAAATTCAGATTATAGGCATTGCTTTCGGTTTTTCTAGAAAGAAAAATTATACGTATTCTCTTTTATAGCTAAAGTTGGAAGTGGTGGGCTAATAAACGAGCGGTAAAGGGTTTTTTTAAATAAAAGCCGCGTGGCAAGGCCATAATGGGCCAACCAAATTCGCCAATAGCTTTAGTGAGGGCTTTGCTATTGGCCGCTTTAGGCCGCAATTGCAATATCTCTCCGTGACGCGCAGAGATACTCTTTATTTTTCCGAGGATAATCATGTCCATCAGCTCTTCCCAATCTCGACGTAAAAGAGTCTCCTCCTCGGGAGAAGGGCTCCAGATAAGGGGTGTGCCGATATGACGTTCAGCAAGAGGAATCTTACGCGAACCTTCTACCGGAACCCATAGTACCCGAGCCAGTTTATGTCGCACCAGGCTGCTTTCCCAGGTCATACCATTATTGCCGGTTAGCGGCGCTACCGATACAAAAGTGGTTTCGAGCGGTCTTCCCTCTTCATCAATGGGAATCGTTTTTAGCTCCACGCCGATATCTGGAAAATCCTGCTCGGGTTTGCTGCCAGCGCTAGCACCTAGAAAGCGCTCTATCAGCACACCAACCCACCCCTTGTCGCGTTTAAGATTAGCGGGCAGAAGCAGATTTGCCATCGCGGCCAGTTCTGCCAGAGTGTACCCCGCTAGGGCGTGAGCACGCTGAAGCAGCGTATGTTCATTGCCTGGTGGTGTCGATATTGGGTTAGGCATCTTTACCTATGAAAACAGATCGTCAGGTTGACTAACAAATACAGTGTTCATCAGGTTTTTCAACAAGGTTCTACAGTGTACAAAAAATAATAGCATAATTTATAGAGTTTTTGTTTATCCCGCATGCGAACTGTCTCTTTTAAAGAGAGGGAAAAGATTTCCACATGCTTTTATTTGATTCTGCACACTAATACTCACAAAATCATGAATCATAGCGCCGCTGCCGCTATCACACACGTAGATTAGCGTCAGGTTTTTCGTAAAATCAATGCTGTTAAGCAACAGTTTACCGAGTAGCCGGTAGTGTGAAACAATTATAGGCCATCTTTGCATTGAAAGTTTTAGAGGTAGTCCGGTGATCGATGATGATGGCTACCGCCCTAACGTTGGTATTGTAATCTGCAATCGGCTTGGCAAAGTGCTATGGGCTCGCCGTTATGGCCAGCACTCCTGGCAGTTCCCGCAAGGGGGCATTAACTCCGGAGAAAGTCCTGAACAGGCAATGTATCGCGAACTGTTTGAAGAGGTAGGGCTCAAAAATAAGGATGTCCGTATTCTGGATTCAACCTGTAGCTGGTTACGTTATAAATTACCAAAACGTTTGGTGCGTTGGGATACAAAACCGATTTGTATCGGTCAAAAGCAGAAATGGTTTCTGCTACAGTTAATGTGCAAGGAATCTGATATCAATATGCAAAGCCAAAGCAGCGGTACGCCTGAGTTTGACGGCTGGCGCTGGGTAAGTTACTGGTATCCTGTGCGTCAGGTAGTATCGTTTAAACGCGACGTTTATCGTCGGGTGATGAAAAAATTTATCATCCAGGTTATACATCTTCAAGAGAACGCTGCGGCGAGTATGCTTTCGGCGTCTCTACGCAAAAGAGGTTAACTAGTGGCGCAGCATCGCGCTTGAATGATATGATCGGTCTTATCTATTAGTCGATGAGAGACCATCCAAGAGATGAATGTAGAAGTAGCTTTCATCCATCTGGCCTGGCCGCTCACAATCGCCAATATTATTACCTGATGTCGAATCATCGTTTGAAAATACTGCATGGACGTCTCGGCTCGTTAGCCTTTTCTCAAGGGATTATAGGGTTAGTGAGGCAGATAGATAATGAACCGATTAACCTGGTCGATGCGCAAGCTCGCCCGAGTTTTAAATGTATTCCTTCCATTAAAGAACACTACTTCCATTCTTTTTCTTAGTTTTCCCATTATTCACCTGCGATAACTGCTGGTTAGGTGTTAGTACTGCAATAGCGTGAGCGCCGCCAGTTTAAAAATTAAGAGTCTTTCATAGCCATACTGTCGGCAAAAATGGAAGCGATCTTCTCTCTGAATCAAACCAAGGCGTTATATCGCTAAACGGGGCTCAAAACGCTGGTAGCAGCAATCGGCGTAGCGATTGCGCCAGTGGATTGCGATTTTCCTCGAAGAGGGAATGTTTAGGTAGGTTTGCACTTTGCATACCGCTTGCGCTGAGAGTTCATGTTAAAGATAAAAGCGTATCTACATAATTTTATGACCTAGCACGCTATGTAAAGATTGCTTTGTGCTATCATATAAAACTAAAGGCTGCACCTCAGGCTTCTATTGCATGGTTACCCTGTTACACAAGGTTTCCACTACTTGGAATAACCCAACGCCGTGAGTTAAAACAAACAAGCATATGTTGATTGATGATAACAAGTTACTTGGCGTTTCCTAAGATTGATCCGATAATTTTTTCCATTGGACCCGTATCGCTGCATTGGTATGGCCTTACGTATCTAGTAGGCTTTATGTTCGCCATGTGGCTAGCAGTGCGCAGGGGGAACAAACCGGGTAGCGGCTGGAACAAAGAAGAAGTAGAAAACCTGCTATACCTAGGTTTCCTCGGGGTGTTTGTCGGTGGACGACTGGGGTATGTCCTGTTCTATGCTTTCCCCTCATTTATTAGTAATCCGCTTTATCTGTTTAAAGTGTGGGATGGCGGCATGTCATTCCACGGTGGTTTGGTTGGGGTGATTTGCGTCATGCTGTGGTTTGCTCGTCGCACCAAGCGCCAGTTCTTTCGGGTTGCCGATTTTATCGCGCCTCTGATCCCCTTTGGGTTGGGTGCAGGACGCTTGGGTAACTTTATAAACGGTGAGTTGTGGGGACGCGTTACTACGGACACATCGTGGGCAATGCTGTTTCCCAGTGCACGCAGTGCAGATTTACTACTAGCGATAACGAATCCCCATTGGCAGGGGATACTTAACCAGTACGGCATGTTGCCGCGCCATCCTTCGCAACTCTATCAGTTGGCCCTAGAAGGCATTGCATTATTTATTCTATTGAATCTATTTATCCGAAAGCCACGTCCGATGGGTAGTCTTTCTGGATTTTTTTTAATTGGTTATGGCGTATTCCGTATTATCACGGAATTTTTCCGTGAGCCTGATGCTCAGATTGGACTATACGGTAATTTCATCAGCATGGGGCAGATCCTGTCGCTTCCGATGGTGTTTTCTGGCATCTTGATGATAGTCTGGGCCTATCGCCGTCAGGCGGAAAAACAGTAAAATTTCTTGCTGTAAAGGGTTTTTCTTCTGAAAAAAGCAAGAAGCCTCCCTCCCCACTGTATCGTGTAGTCAGCATAAAATGAAAAAGTATCTGAAATTGATATTAAAAGCACTGGATTAGGGAAGAGAGAACCGGGACCTTATCGATTTTTACGACTAGATGTATTTCTACATTAAACAATTTTTCAGGTGGTTGCAACCAAGTGTTGCCATCTTCTCTCTATCATTCACGAACTATGGTGGGTCTTCAACTGTGATACTAACGTTAACCATTTGCAAGAAAATCAAGTCAGTATTTCTAGGATACGTGGACTGATAAAAACGGCGATCTTAAGCCTGTATACGGTATGTGGTAACGAGTTTGAGTTAAAGCTAGACCCAAATTCAACTTTGGGTATTCCAATTTGTTAAGCTTGAGAATGTGGGAATTTAGTCTGATGGAGGTAGTGATAGGGAGAGTGATCGTGATTGCATCCATACAGCTTTACCCTACGCTACGCCGTCAAAGCTAGAATATGCTATACTATTTCTAGTTAGAGCAGCGTTTTTTATCAGGGATTGTTTGCGCTGGTAAAAGATTCTTCATCGTGCTCTTTTTTGTGCGTACCTATCACAGCAATATGCAGAAAGCTTTTCTGCATTAACACAAGGTAGAACTTACTTTTGCCTGAGTAAATCTATACGTCAGCGTATCGACGCGTTTGTTTAACAGTGAGAACGCCGCAGAATTATCAGGGCGCTTGCTTGCTCTGCTATTTTTTACCTACAAAAATCTGCATGTTGTGCGCGAAGGGTGCATTTACGATAACCTGGCTCTTTATAGGTAAAGGCACTGAAACGGAAAGCATCATGTTCAGGATTTATCACTCTAATCAGTTAGAGATTTTAAAAACGCTGATGGCGACATTGATATCTCGTCATCCTTTACAGGATCCGTTTCAACCTGAAACCATCCTGGTGCAAAGCCCTGGCATGGCGCAATGGTTACAGATCGAACTTGCTACTCACTTTAATATTGCTGCTAATCTACATTTCCCTTTCCCTGGTGTTTTTTTGTGGGACATGTGTCGACGTGTGTTTCCAGATATTCCACAGGAAAACAGCTTCAGTAAAGAAGCTATGACGTGGAAACTGATGCATATTCTATCTCAGCAGCAAGAAAATCAGGAATTCTTACCACTAAGTTACTACTTGCAACATGATGCTGATAAACGAAAACGGCATCAGCTTGCAGGACGGGTTGCAGATCTATTCGATCAATATCTGATTTATCGTCCTGAGTGGATAAAGCATTGGCAAGCTGGTGAACTAGTGGAAGGGCTGGGGGACGAGCAGCTTTGGCAGGCTGAGCTATGGCGTGCGCTTTTGCAATACAGCGCGCAACTGGAGCAGAAAGAGTGGCACCACGCTTGCCTCTATCAGCGCTTTATTGCAACGCTGGAACAGACAAATACATGTCAGGAAGGGCTTCCACCTCGAGTGTTTATCTGCGGCATTTCAGCATTACCTCCTGTTTATTTGCACGCGTTGTGTGCATTGGCAAAACATATTGACGTGCATCTTCTTTTTACTAACCCATGCCGAGATTACTGGCATGATATTCAAGATCTCCTTTTTCTAGCAAAACCGAAAAGTCGCCAACGTCGCTTACACAGCCCCAGCAACAGCTCGGAGAATCAACACCGTCCACTGTTTCGCAATCCTGCTTATGTTGATGGGTTATTCAATGATGAAGGAGAAAAACACATTGTGAATCCGCTACTGGCAAGCTGGGGAAAGCTTGGGCGTGACCATATCTATCAGTTGGCGCTGATCGACGATGTGGAGGACATTGAAGCTTTTGTCAAAATTGATGGAACAACGTTATTACAGCAAGTACAGCGAGATATTCTTGAGCTTGACGACGCTAGCGTCATTGCTGATAGCACACAAGCACATGTTAGCAGTGAATACAAGCGTCTTCTTACGATGAATGATGCTTCTCTTACCTTTCATGCCTGTCACAGCACGCAACGTGAAGTCGAAGTATTGCACGATCAACTACTTGCAATGATGATGGAAGATGAAGCGCTCACGCCGCGTGATGTGATCGCCATGGTAGCGGACATTGATACCTACACGCCTTGTATTCAGGCTGTGTTTGGAAATGCTCCAACATCGCGCTATTTGCCTTTTGCCATTTCCGATCAGCGAGCGCACCATGCTCACCCCGTTCTACCCGCTTTTCTCAAACTGCTGGAGTTACCGCACAGCCGTTTTACCGCGGAACAAGTGCTCTCCTTGCTGGAGGTACCCGAGATTTCCGCCCGTTTTGCTATCGATGAAAACGGGCTGCGCCGTTTGCGACTGTGGGTCAGGGAGTCTGGTGTGCGCTGGGGTCTTGATGATGATAGCGTGCGCGATCTTGATTTGCCAGTCACTGGTCAGCATACTTGGCGTTTTGGCCTGACACGCATGCTACTGGGCTACGCGATGAACAGTAACGTAGGAGCCTGGCAGGGCATCTTGCCTTATGATGAGTCGAGTGGATTAGTTGCCCAACTAGTGGGCCAGTTAGCGGATCTATTGGCTCATCTAAGCCTATGGCGCCAGCGTTTGTTAGTGCCTCGTACTCCGGCCCAGTGGCTTCCACTGTATCGGCAACTACTGGACGATTTTTTTGTTGCAGATAGGGATGCTGCCTTTTCCTTTATTGAGCAGCAATGGCAAACCATGTTGAGGGCGGCAATCACCAACGGGTTTAGTGAAGAGATCCCAGTAGCGTTGTTACGTGACGATCTAGTCCAGCGCTTGGATCGGGAAAAGTTGAGCCAACGTTTTCTCGCTGGCGCAATCAACTTTTGTACGCTGATGCCTATGCGGGCGATTCCCTTCAAAGTAGTGTGTTTGCTAGGGATGAACGACGGCGTTTATCCGAGAACGCTACCACGGCTTAGTTTTGATCTAATGGCAAAACAAGTACGTCGTGGTGATCGCAGTCGTCGTGATGACGACCGCTATCTATTTTTGGAAGCGCTAATCTCGGCACAACAGCGCCTTTATATCAGTTACATTGGTCGATCTATTCAGGATAACACACGGCGTTACCCCTCCGTATTGGTGAGGGAATTGATGGAATATTTAGCACAAAGCTATCATTTACCGGGGGATGAAGAGCAGGATTTGGATACCAGTGCAGCGCGGGTCTGTGCACATTTATGTCATGAACATACCCGTATGCCTTTTGATAAGAATAATTTCCTTGAGCACGCTCAGCCGTGCAGTTTTTCGAACGAATGGTTGGCCGCCGCCGGGCGCACCGGCATGCCACAGCCTTCGTTTGATACCCCGTTAGAACCTGTCACCCATAACGAGATTACGCTGGAAGCGTTGAAACGTTTTTATCTTCATCCTATTAAGACCTTCTTTCAGGACCGCTTGGGCGTGAACTTTTCCGTGCAGAATGATGAATTGCTCGATGAGGAACCCTTTTCGGTGGATAATCTCAGCCGCTATCACTTGAATGCGCTGCTGATCAATACCCTGATTACGCATGGCGATGCACACTCTCTGCTGCAACGCGTACGCGCGGCTGGAGAACTCCCTTATGGCGCTTTTGGCGAGCTATATTGGCAGAAACAATGTCAGGAAATGCAAATGCTGGCTAATAACGTTAACGAAGAGCGTAATACGACGGGTATGACCAGTCTAGAATTAGACATAATTTTGGGCGATGTGCATCTCAGCGGCTGGGTAACCCAGGTACAGCGTGATGGATTGCTGCGCTGGCGGCCGGCTCGATTAGGTATAAAAGATGGCGTGGCATTGTGGTTGGATCATCTAACGTACTGTCTTGCTGGAGGATCTGGAGAGAGCCGTATGTATGGGCGTGAAGAAACGGCTTGGCGTTTTGCTGCGTTTCCGTTTGAGGAAGCGCAACGCCAGATGTCGCATATGATTACAGGGTATCAACAAGGCATGAATGCCCCGCTATTATTAGCGTATCAGAGCGGCGGCGCCTGGCTACAGGAATGCTACGATGCATCAAACAAAACATTGAGCGATGCGCCCAATATAGTGAACAAAGCATTGAATAAGCTAAAACAGAGCTGGGTGGGTAATTTCATGTCGCCCGGCGAAGGCGAGGATTTTTATTTGCAGCGTATAGTGCCAAAATTGGATGAAGCCGATATTGAGGCAATAGTTATAGCGGCAAAAACTTGGTTGTTACCAATCCTGTGTGCCAACCAAGTGTAATCTGAACAGAGGTGATAGCAGTAAATCAAGAGCGACGAGATTGAAATTGCCGACACAACATGCCTGTTGTGTCGGCATAATAAGCGATCCTGGTAGTTACCAGGGAATTACGTTAGATAACGGCATTAAGGTATTGCTAGTATCTGACTTCAAGAGACCCGTTCGCTAGCGATATCTATCGGATCACTCGACTATTCCAATACCCTAGTGGGACTAGATCATTATCTGGCAAAGATGGTCTTGATAGAATCACAAAGCTATCCGCAAGCGGATAGCTTTGGCAAAATTTCTTAATTTCTTAAAAAACAAGGTAGTAGACATAACTAGGGCAGTACAGCATCTTATCCACAGTCTATATCTGGAAGCAGAAAACGAGGTTTGTAACCTGCGCTTGATCTAGGTTGCTAACTCGATTACTGATCCTCTACTCAGCTCTGGCGAGTGCGGATTGCGCACGTAATGTAGTTAAGCTGAACTGACTATAGCAAACTCGTGTAACGGGCCTTGTATAGTGAAGGGGAGCGCAAAACTTTAAACCCGGCGCATCCGGCATCGTTTCGGCGGGAACCTGGAAACGCTCAAGGATAAGCCCGCTAGCAAGTTGCATATGACGAACTGCTGGCGTTCTATCAGCGTTACTCTGTTGCTAACTTGATGAAAGGGGTTGTCTACAGCAACCAACCATTGCCAGAATTGGCAAAATTGCGGAAGAGATCCTTCTGGCGTATTGCCAATCGTCAGGAGAAAGTGTCTGCCATTAGCATACCGGCAGTGACGGACGATCCTTCGTGGTATCACGATTTATTGCGCGCGGGCAGAACCGCGCAATAAACAGGCTTATTTTGTTAATGTTAATACATCCTATAGGGTAGAAAAAATAATAACCACGACGCAGAGTTTGCATGTTGAAAAATACTGTGTGAGAAGGTAACTCTTACCTTGCCAAATTTAAGATATTATATTAAAAGGGTTTTTCGCTGATTAAACGAGGTGAAGCACAGAACTATCCAAAATGGTGCTAGAGCAGCCGGGACTGAGTGTCCTTCTACATGGCTAGCGGCTACTTTTCTGATGAACCGAAAAGCCAACATCATAATATTGCTGCGTAAACAGATAATAGAGGATACGGCACCTAATCAGGTTATATTCCCAATCCATGATTATCTAGACAGATTGGCATTAGATAAATTGAGTTATCAACCTTCTGTTGGCGGTATCAGGTTCTTAACCAGAGCGAATCATGGAAACACTAGGTGGGATATGCGCAGCATTTGCCAACGCTCATGCTAGGAGTAGGAGAGGAGCATGCCACCTATACCGCGATACCAGCGCAGCTGCAGAAGTCGAAATCTTCATATATTCAGCAGTTGGAATCTGTGGAAAACGCCAAAGCATATGAGCATGCATTAGAACCGATCTGCGCGATCTCTTCATTAACCGTATAACGATCTAGAAAAACAACGCGCTTTGCTTAAGAAAATTACGCTGAATGATGTCAGGGCTGTCCGTAACGCATTGTTGCGTGACGCTGCACCGGAAACATTGGCGGTAATAGGAAACTTACCGAAACTTAGGTAACGAAACTGGCGATGGATATCAAAGCACGTCTAGATTGTTCGGAGCAAAACCAGTGGCATAGCCCGAATGTGAAAGTGGCGCGTACCCAGAGGTACCCAGAATGTAACATGCAGGGAGAGCAGGATTGCTAATTCTGTCTTAGCTGTGATGTATATACCCAGTTAAGATGAAGTGCAAGGCATGGCTTATAGCTCTTTACTTAATCAGAGTATTCAGCCCTTGGGCTCTATAACTAACTAAAAACTGATAAGAACTGAAGAGCAGTTAAGTTATGCTGTATTCAGCTTACTAACCATTGTTGGTCGCTAGTTTAGTATCGTGGTCTTACTGCAAAGTAACAGCCAACAACCCGCTTATCTGTGTCATATTTATTTAGATTTCTTCCAGAAAACCAAGTCGTGTTTGCATGAAATCAAGCCCGATGAGCTTGAACAGCACAAACAAGGGTTGATTACCGAACTGAACTAGCGCAAGCAAACGATAATAGAAGAGGTTAGCCGTTTGCATAACGATCTTGATCGTAAAAACTTTACGATCAACACTAGAAAGAAACTAATAGATGCGCTTAAAAGGCTAACAGTAAAGCAAGTTACGCGCTTCTTCGAAGAGACTCTGGTACAGAAGAGTCTGGCTATGCTGTTGCAAATTTCGGACAGCTACTACGGTAAGGCTGCTTACGCTGCGCCGAAAGATAGGACGCTTTACCCTAATGCATCCACGTTGCAACAGGCGCTTCCAGCGAAACAAGACAGCGACGTGCTGTCCGCCAAGAATATTTCTGCGATTAAGAAAGTCTCTGTAGTAGAGAAGGTTGCTCCATGAGTCAGAATACGCCGAGTACCCCTGATGTACTTACTCTTCCCTTGTTTGGAGAGCGGTTGATAGAAGCCTCCGCTGGTACCGGTAAAACCTATACATTGACTGGGCTCTATCTTCGCCTATTATTGAGGCTAGGAAGAGAGGCGGCCTATTCTAGGTCACTATCGGTGGAAGAGATCCTGGTATTGACCTTCACGGAGGCTGCTACGGAAGAACTGCGAGAGCGCATTCGCGCCAATATTCATGCGTTACGGCTGGCTTGTCTATGTGGCGAAAGTGAAGATGCGCTTTTTTCTGCACTGCTGGCGCAACTGCCTAATAAAAAACTGGCTGCTAAGTGGTTGCTCAATGCTGAGCGGAAAATGGATGAAGCAGCTATCTATACCATCCACGGATTTTGTCAGAGAATGCTCAGAAGTCATTCCTTTGAAGCTGGTTCGCTATTCGATCAGGATTTGATTGAAGATGAACATCTTCTCACCCGACAAGCTTGCGCCGATTTTTGGCGGCGTTACTGCTATCCATTACCCTTTGATGTGGTTAGCGTCATTGTTCAACTCTGGAGCGGGCCCGATGCGCTACAGCGAGAACTTGCTCCCTATTTACATGGCGAAGTGCCAAAACTGCATAATCCACCAGAGCCGAACGAGACAGTTTTACAGCGTCATCAGCAGATTCTGGCACGTATTAATGATATTAAGCAGCAGTGGCTACAGGTGGCTTCGCAGATAGAGAAATGCATTATTGATTCGGATGTTGACAAATGTAGTTACAGCAGCCGCTTTTTACCAGGCTGGATAGAAAGTGTAACTCTCTGGGCTGAAACGGAAACTATCGACTATATTTTACCAAAAGCGTTGGAGAGGTTTGCACAATCTTCGTTAAACGAGAAAACCAAAAACGGGGCACCCTTGGTGCACCCGGTATTTTCTGCTATTGAAATGCTTCTTTCTTCATCGTTGTCACTGCGCGATATCGTTATCTATAGGGCGTTACATGATATTCAAGCGACGGTGCGCAGAGAGAAACAGCGTCATGCAGTTTTTGGGTTTGACGATCTGCTAAGTCGTTTGGATGAGGCGCTCAACCAGCCGTTGGGCGAAAAGCTTGCAGCAGCGATACGTCAGCGTCATCCGGTAGCACTGATCGATGAGTTTCAGGATACGGATCCACAGCAGTATCGTATTTTTCGCGCCATCTATGGCGATCAGACTGACAGTGGTATGTTGCTGATCGGTGATCCGAAACAAGCTATCTACGCCTTTCGCGGCGCGGATATTTTTACTTACATGCGAGCGCGTACCGATGTTAAGGCGCATTACACACTAGAAACTAACTGGCGCTCTTCACGTGACATGGTAAGCGGTGTAAATCGCTTATTTCAGCGTGTCGAAAATCCGTTTATTTTTTCAAGTATTCCTTTTTTGCCCGTTCAGTCAGCACCGGGAAAACAGGCGCTGTGCTTTGAGATGGAAGGCATGTCTCAACCAGCACTGGAATTTTTTCTATCAGGTTCTGCCGTTTTAGGGGTAGAAGAGTATCAACAACTGATGGCGCAGCAGTGTGCTATGCAGATCCGCGACTGGCTGCAAGCCAGTCAATCTAACACTGCCTGGCTGGATAATGGCCGTATGCGTCGCCCGGTGCAAGCATCAGACATTTGCGTATTGGTGCGTAGCCGTCATGAGGCCTCTCTGATGCGTGATGCATTGCATCGTCTTGCCATTCCTTCTGTTTACCTTTCCAACCGTGATAGTGTTTTTACCACTCCGGAAGCGCGTGAGGTATTGTGGCTTCTGCAAGCAGTGCTGGCACCCGAGCAAGAGAGTACATTGCGCAGCGCGCTAGCAACATCATTACTGGGCTTGAGTGCACAACAAATTGATGCGCTAAACCAGAATGAGGCTGATTGGAATACGCAAGTCGATACCTTTGCCGAATTTCGCCAATTATGGCAACGGCGTGGGGTGCTACCAATGCTGAGATCGCTAATATCGCACTACTGTTTGGCAGAAAATCTGCTTGCTAGCCGGGAGGGCGAGCGCCGCCTAACGGATTTTCTGCACTTGGGCGAGTTATTACAGCATGCGGCAAAAACGCTTGAAAGTGAACATGCGTTGGTTCGCTGGCTATCCCAGCAGATTTTGCAGCCCAATCCGGGTGTAGATCAGAAGTTACGTTTAGAGAGCGATCGCCATCTAGTACAGATTGTTACCATCTATAAAGCCAAAGGACTGGAGTATCCGCTGGTCTGGTTGCCGTTTATTTGTTACTTTCGCCCACAGCCTGAGGGTATCTACCATGATAGGCATACCTATCAAGTGCTACTTGACGTCACCAACAGTAGGGAAAGCCAGAAACTAGCAGAGGAAGAGAGACTAGCAGAAGATTTACGGTTGCTGTATGTCGCGCTGACGCGATCGATTTATCACTGTAGTGTTAGTGTGGCGCCGCTACAGCGAACCCGACGAAAAAGTAAAATAACTGATATGCACCTCAGTGCGCTTGGTTATTTGCTGCAACAAGGTAAGAAGGCAGATGCCAGCACGCTGGTTACTGCACTGCATGCATTGGAAGGTGATGGGGTAGCGGTGACAGGGGCACGGGAATGGGATGGAATGCCCTGGCAAGAGGCTGCGACAGAGCCAGTAAAGCTACGTGCTAGGGAGTGTGAGCGCCTGTTCACCGATGATAACTGGCGGGTGGCTAGCTATTCGAGCTTACAGCAACAAGGTTTACAACAGCAGCACAGTGTCACTGCAGGGCAAGCGCTGTTTCCTCGTTTGGACCTTGATGCCTTTCTGGATCCTCTAAGCTATTCATCTAAAGAAGGTGAGAAAGCGTTTCTTACAGAAACGTTCCCTAAAGGAGCTAGACTAGGCACCTTTTTACACAGGCTGTTTGAAACTCTGGATTTTACCCAACCTATCAGTGTTGACTGGCTGGAAGAGAAGTTGACAGAAAATGGTATGGAAAGGGAGTTAGCCCCTATATTACAAACGTGGTTCACCGGTTTACTGCATGCTCCACTGAATGCAGGGATGCTTGTATCTGATATCCCGTTAACGTTGGCAAGTCTGCCAGCTCAACAGCGCATAGCAGAGTTTGGTTTTTATTTACCAATTATCGCCCCACTGCAGGCGACAGCACTGGACAGCCTAGCAAAGCTACACGATCCGTTATCAGCAAACTGCCCACCACTTTCCTTTCAACAGGTTCAAGGGATGTTAAAAGGCTTTATCGATCTAGTTTTTTTCTGGAATGGCCATTATTATTTGTTGGATTATAAGACCAATTGGTTAGGGGAGACGGCCAGTGCTTATACACTACCTACTATGCAGGTAGCAATGATAGCACACCGCTATGATTTGCAATACCAGCTTTATACGCTGGCCTTGCATCGCTATTTGCGGCATCGGATGCCAGATTATGATTACGATCGTCATATCGGTGGTGCTATCTACCTATTTTTACGCGGTGTCTGTCCTGGTTTACCGACTAACGGCATTTGTATTCAACGTCTTCCTAGGGTATTTGTGGATGAACTCGACCGGCTGTTTAGCGGTGAACCGGCTACGTTAGGAAAGCAGCACGTATGATAGCCTTGCTAGCAACGGCGCTAGAGCGTCAACTACTTCGTCCGCTAGATGTACAGTTTGCCTGTGTACTAGCTGGGGAACAGTCACCGCAGATACAACTAGCCGCGGCTCTGGTGAGTGCGGCCACGGGGGCTGGCCATGTATGTTATCCGCTGACGGAATTGCGACCTGAAGCACTGTTTGATGGACGCGATCCCGCTCTAGCGCGTACTCTGTGGGAGTACACTGGTCAGCTAGATATGGAGGCATGGCAGCAGTCTCTTCTAGCATCTCCAGCTGTAAGCAATGGGCATGGAGCAGCTACGCCACTGGTGCTGCAATATCAGCGGCTTTATCTTCAACGCAATTGGCTGAGTGAAGTACAGGTGGCGGCTTTTTTTACCGAGAGTAACATTGTTGATACTCCCTATGATCTTCCTACTGTTCGACAGGTATTAGACAGCCTGTTTTTACCGCTAGAATCCCAGGTAGATTTGCAAAAAGTAGCTACTGCCGTAGCTCTGATGCGTCGGGTATCGGTGATTTTTGGTGGTCCAGGCACGGGAAAAACTACGACAATTGCCAAACTGTTAGCAGCCATGCTGTTGTTGCACGAAAGGGAAAAACCATTGCGCATTCAACTAGCGGCCCCGACTGGCAAAGCGGCGTCTCGCTTGACAGAATCTCTGCGTAGCGCTTTAAGCAAACTGTCGCTAGCGGATTCGTACCAAGATTCTTTTCCGCAAGAGGCCACCACGCTCCACCGCTTGTTAGGTGCAGTTCCTAATAGTCAACGTTTGCGTTATCACCAAGGAAATCCACTTCATCTTGATGTTCTAGTAGTGGATGAAGCTTCAATGATTGATCTGCCGATGATGGCAAACCTAGTATTGGGATTACCTGCGTCTGCGCGGGTAATTTTTCTCGGCGATCGAGATCAGTTGGCCGCCGTTGAGGCAGGAGCCGTATTCAGGGATATCTGTCGTTTTGCCGCGCAGGGATACAGTGCTCAATGCGCTAACGAGCTGTATCAATTAACGGGCTATCGCTTGCTTGTGTCACCGGAATCCAGATCTGCTGTGTCCGATAGCCTCTGTCTGTTGAAAAAGAGCTATCGTTTTAGTCAGTGCTCAGGGATTGGCATACTGGCGCGAGCAGTGAACGATGGCGATGAGCGCCTAGTTCAGCATATTTTACAGGGGCACTATCAGGATCTACACTATCTGCAGTTGGTGCAAGAAGAGGATTATCAGAAGATGCTATCGCACTGTGTTGCGGGTTATCGCTACTACTTGCATGCAGTAGCGGAAGGGCAAGACTCTGCCAATGTGTTGGTGGTATTTCAACGTTTTCGGTTACTGTGCGCGCTGCGTGACGGTCCTTTTGGTGTTTCCGCATTAAATGCGCGTATTGAGCAGGCTCTGGAACAGTTTAGGTTGATTCGTCGTAGCCGTAATCCAGCCAATCCTTGGTATTCTGGTCGCCCTGTGATAATTACGCGCAATGATGTACTGCTTGGGTTATTTAATGGCGACATTGGCATTACCATGCCGAATGAAGCAGGCGAACTCCGCATTTATTTCCAACTGCCAAATGGTCAAATGAAACCAGTCAGCCCGAGTCGTTTGCCCCCTCATGAAACTGCCTACGCGATGACAGTGCATAAATCTCAAGGGTCGGAGTTTGAGCATACCGCACTAGTACTGCCTAATGGATTTTTTCCGGTGTTAACGCGCGAGTTGGTATACACCGCTGTTACGCGCGCGCACACATATTTTTCGCTCTACGCGGAGATAAGTATAGTGTGTCGCGCAGTAAAAACGCCCACGCGGCGTTACAGCGGGCTTGAAACACGTATTCTTTATCCCTGAAGCGATAGAAGTCTAGTTCTATTTACAGGGGGTGTGAAGCATCTAGTTTTCCAGGTTTTGCTATGCGGAAAGTAGCTGCATAACGTGTTATGCTGAAAAATCTTCGAACTGTGTACCACGTAATCCTCAGCTTCGCTATAGATTGGTCAAATAATATACATAGAGCAATTATTCTAGGTACTTAGGCGGGATTCTGATAGCAGGTACATGACAGCTGATAACCAGAATCCTCGAACAGCGCTGGCAGTAATAATAGAGTTCTCCCTTGCGTTTTTCAGCATCTACACATACACACTTCAGCAGGATAGAAGCCAAGCTTCTGGAACCAGCAAATTCTACACGAATAGACTTTCTGTCTTTATAGTATCGTCTTGTGAGAACAGTTCCCACACTAGGGCACCCTCTTCCTGATAGCTGAAGCTGGCTGTACGGTATGCCCGAACAGCCCCGCGTAGAAAGCATTCGGTTCCTGAATGATAAGTTATATCGACTACACGTTTCATAAGCAGAGGCGCCGGCACCTTTTTCAAGGTGCGGTAGCAACCTAGTTATTGAGTATTAGCAGCGCTGGATCTGCCGCAGCAGCCCAAGTTATTGCCGTTTGCGTCTAGCCTTGTTCAAGCTATACTTGCGTAAGGATGGAGTTTTATAGCACGCTAAAAGATAAATAATTCATACTTAGTAATCTAGATTATCTGGTTGTAGATATTGAAAATATCCTTCTTAACAGCGTATTGAAAATAGTGTCGCAGCAGTTTCAGTCTGAAGATCCTCGTATCAAAAAATCCCGTATCTGGCACTTTAATCTTAAAGGGTGCATCTGGTACTGGAATTGAAGCAAGCCGCGAATCTGAAAGTAGTTACTTTCGATCTAGTAGCGAAGTTTTAACACCTCCTGGTGTTGGATCTTTATCCTGCAAAAAGGCGCTATGACAATACAGAAGATCTACTGTTAGTACTACAACAAGAGTGATTTGGCGAGTAATTTTTCCCCGTAGGGATCACTATTGATGAGGAAGGTTAGGCGCGATTGTCTCTTAGTTATCCTGATTGATCCTGGTTATTTGGAAGAAATTACTGTTGTAATTGGTAAGAATTGGATATGTGAAAAAATATCGTGTTAAGGATTGTAATGAAGATGTGTTTATTCTCTTGCATATGATGCCAGTAAAAAAAAAGCACGCAACCGGAGTTCCGATCTTTTCTTTTTAATTCAAGCAGATACGCTTATTAAGCGTGCAGTATCTGGCTCCTCTGTGTTAACCTTCTTGAAAAGAGAGTCGACCAGTATCTACACTGCAGCGTTCTTTAGCAGAAAGGAAAAACGAATCTGACTTGATTGGCTGCGTGAACCTGCGTGTCGATTGTTATCGTAACCATACGATATTTGATCTAGGTTAGATCAGCTACCATCTACTGTCCCCGACAGCCTAAAATTTACTGGGGAAAATCTTCAAACGACTTGAAATGTGCATGATCTATATCAGATCATGGTTGATCGATTGATTCTGCTAGGTTTTCGGTATTAAAAGAGCACGATATCCCCGCAATTCTGGTAGATAAACTGCGTTTATTAGTAAACTTGAAGAGATAGGGAAAATTGTATACCAGCTGTTTTTAACAGTAAATTGCGCAATCTCTACTGGCGGAGATCATCAGATCTTACTTTACCGACCTAGGAGGGCCGGTAGCGGTAAGCTAACGATCGACAACAGACAAATGCGAACTTGAGGTATATTTGTCGTTTATAAGTTTTTTAATTCAATAGGTTGGTTGCGGGGGCCGGATTTGAACCGGCGACCTTCGGGTTATGAGCCCGACGAGCTACCAGGCTGCTCCACCCCGCGTCCCTAGATACGTACTATACTCTCCATTTCCTGGGATGCAACCTCTATTTGCAAATAGAGATTGCATCCCAGGAACGTCTGCTATATTTTTTACTTTATATTATTTTCAACAAGTTATTTAAATTCGCGCGTTTTTATAGCTGTGCTTTTGTTATTGTAAGGGGCATTTATTTGGCATGCTGTAATGAGAGCGAAAGAAAAAAGAAAAATTTATAGGCCATTACGAGATGCGCATCATGGTAGCCCTCGATGTTGGCGGTTCTATTAAGAGGCAGCATTTTGCCAATTACCAGGGGATTGGCCATGAAGCTGGTCATGCTGCTGGGTATTACAACCACTATGGTCTCATCTGGCTTCTGAAAAATAATGCGTCTTCTCCCTTCAGTTCTATGCTTTTATTAATGCAAAACACTGAGCGTTAATGGAGCATACATCTCTGCTGAGATAGTAGAGATGTATGCTCCATTAATATTTACGCCCTATTCTAGATAATATAATAAATATAACTTGATTTATACTAATGAACTTATTATTATGCATCTCTATGGCATCATATTTAATACGCAGTGATTTATAAAAGATTACATTTATCTGCGAAGTTATTTACGTAATACTAATATTAGTAATGCAATTTAATTTTCGGAGAGAGGTGATGTAGATCGTTTTCTTTTTTTATCTTTTTAGCAAGGCTTTGCTTGATCTGTGAAAGCTCGCTAATGAGCAGACACACATAATAAAATACCAAAAAACTGTTTAAAGAAAGAAATAATTGCTGCTATTCGTATATTTTTAAGAAAATATTTCTTTGAAGCTGGGCTTTTTCTAGACTTAACGTCTAGCGTCAACAACCATTGACACTATTTACGTGGTCAGGTCAATCTGACTAACGATCTTTCTGTCTCATTAATTTATCATCCATAATATAAATACTACTAGTAGATAGTTCTGGAAGAACTAGCTACATTTCTGAAAAGAGTTATAACCTAATATCAGGTTATTGCCCTTATTTCTTACCAGGTCTGCGTTGTGACTTTATTCACATCCAGCGCATTGGAGGCGCTTTTGCCACAGTCGTAGAAGATGGACAACCGGATACGCTGCGAACCTTTTCCCAGAAATCTAGGAGCATCTGCGATGCAGGACTCTATCTTACCGCTGATCTATTTCGACAAGCTACCTTTCTACACTGGGCGGAAAGGTAGCTTGTCTTAAGATGTACTGGGTTAGTGCGCTTAATTTTTTAGTGTCGCAAGAAAACTAGCGACATGCGCCATCGTTTGGTTGCCTAGTGTGAGCCCGGGTTTTGGGAAAAAGCTGGTAGGCGGTGGAGCACTCCGGCCTGGATATTGGCACTTCGCCGCTCATCACCTAAGGGCAAAATGCCATGAGATGCCTAGTGGATATCTCGGCATCCTAAATTTCATTTTACTAGTGTCATTTCATCATTAGCGAAACAGGTTCGATCGCTGTATGATTTAGTCTATTTTTTTACACAGCGATTATCAGAGTTAAAGGTTGGTGGTCATGAGTGGTACGTTATCCGAAGCCTATTTACAACGCTTTGGTGGCACTGCGCGGTTATACAGTCAGCAGGCGCTGGCGCTTTTTGCAAAAGCACATGTGTGCGTGATCGGTATTGGTGGTGTGGGCTCCTGGGCTGCAGAGGCGCTGGCACGTACCGGCATTGGTGCGATTACGCTTATCGATATGGATGACATCTGTATCAGTAACACTAACCGGCAAATTCATGCGTTATGCGAACATACCGGGCAACCTAAAACTGAAGTTATGGCAGAACGTATCTGTGCTATCAATCCTGAATGTCAGGTAACCTGTGTGGATGATTTTATTATTATTGATAATGTGGCAGAATATCTTAATCGTGGCTTTAGCTATGTGATTGATGCAATTGATAGTGTACGTTCTAAAGCAGCGCTGCTAGCTTATTGTCGCCGTTATAAAATTCCGGTCGTCACGACCGGAGCGGCTGGCGGGAAAACCGATCCTACGCGCATCAGCGCGGTCGATCTTGCTAAGACAATTCAGGATCCGTTAGCGGCTAAGCTGCGTGAGCATCTTAAACACGATTTTAAAGTGGTAAATAATAGAAAGGGGCGCTTAGGTATCGACTGTGTGTTTTCAGATGAGCCTTTGTTGTATCCGCAGGCAGATGGCTCGATATGTGCATCGCGCAGTATGGCGGAGGAGGTAAAACGTATAGATTGTGCTTCTGGTTTCGGGACCGCAACCATGGTAACTGCGACTTTTGGTTTTGTTGCCGCATCCAATGCATTAAAGAAAATGATAGCAAAGGCAGCGCGCGAGGCTCAGCAAGATTCTGCCTGATCTGTGATATTTACACTTTGATTATCCTTATTTTTATCCTTTATTCCCGCTCGGCAGGAGTTCCTTATAGGTTAAACGCATTTCTGCTGTGTAAGAAAATCCTGACCCCTTAGTTTAAGGGGGTATATTTTTTATTGCCTGCGCTTCGATGGTTTGAATGCGTTGTGCCAGCGCGGATAATCCCCTGGCGCGTGAGGCGTTAAGCTGAGCACGTAAACCAAGTTTATCAAACAAGACAAATAGATCTTGCCCTATGAAATCAGCGCTCTGTTTTCCCTCTATCCCCGTTAGCAAAACGGCTAGAAAACCCCGTACGATACGCCCGTCGCTGTCACCGTAAAAGTGCAATCGGCCATCTTGCTGTTTCTCACAACCTAACCAGACACGGTTAGCACAGCCGGACAGAGCAATGTTTTCATTTTTTAACGCTTCTGGCAGCGCAGGAAGCTGTTTAGCCAGCAGTATCAATTGCCGATAACGCTCTTCCCACGAGCGGCAAGCATCGAAGGTATGCTGCAGTGTTTCTACCGTAATGGTGCTGCCAAAAGGGTGAGTGGTACACTCTCTCATAGAGTAATTAAGTCCCATTTTTGCAATCAATCTAGCAGTAAATCTAAGGCGTTTCCAACGGCCGTTACCAGCTCGGTGACATCATTCTTGCTATTATAAGGCGCGAAAGAGGCGCGTACTGCGCCGTTAACTCCTAGCTCTGCTAGTAAGGGCTGAGCACAGTGATACCCTGCACGTACTGCAATCTGTTGTTCTGCAAGAAGTGTTGCCAGATCGTCTGAATATACGTCTGCCAGGGTAAAGGATAAGATAGTTGCGTTGTGGCTACGCAGTGAGCGAAATCCAGGGAAACGCGCTAGCTTTTGCTCAGCTAACTGTGCCAAACCTTGGCCATATCGTTCTGCTGCGGCCCGATCATATCCTTGCATCCATTTCAGTGCAGCCCCTAACCCGAGTACTTCGGCGATTGCGGGTGTGCCTGCTTCAAATCGCTGAGGAATGGCCTGTGGTGTAAATCCATCAAAAGAAACAGTCTTCATCATTTTACCCCCGCCGTGCCAGGGGGGCATGGATTCCAGTAGGTCAATCTTGCCGTACAGCGCCCCAATACCGTTAGGACCAAAGAGCTTGTGACCAGAGAATGCGTAAAAATCGATATCCAGCGCTTGCATATCGGGTACGCTGTGCACGATACCTTGTGCACCATCGATCATCACCACGGCACCAGCCTGATGAGCTAGCGCAATGGCTTTCGCCAGCTCCGGTTGGCCCCCAGTTACATTAGACATTTGGCTTAATGCCAACAATCGTGTGCGTGGCGTAATCAGTCTGGGTAATAGCTTGAGATTGGGCAGTGTGTCCGCACCAATCGGCAGCTTGACGATACGGGCTCCCGTTTGCTGTGCTACTATCAGCCAGGGGATCAGGTTAGCATGGTGTTCTATTTCACTGACGATCACTTCGTCATCTGGCTGCAAACTCGGACGTGCATAGCTTTGCGATACTAGATTAATAGCTTCTGTTGTTCCGCGTGTCCAAACAATAGAACGAGGATCTTCTGCATTCAGCAGCTCAGCCACCGCGCTTCGAACCTGCTCGAACTGGGCTGTCACCTTCTGCGCGCGCGCATGGTGGCTGCGGTGTACATTACCATTCGCACCTGTGTAATATTGTGAGATAGCATCGATGACTGGTTTGGGCTTAAGGGCTGTCGTCGCGCTGTCTAGATAAACACCGGATTGCGTGAGCGCAGGGAAATCATTACGAAAGATCGCGGGATTGAATCCTATCATGGTGTTCCTTTTCTTGCAGAAGATACTGTCGCATTTTTGTAGAGAGATAATTTTAGGACGTTCCTTAAACGCATATTAAAATGAGTTTTCTAGTCGGAACACTGTTAATAAACGGAACTATCGTTTGGTAATAGCAAAACAAGTAACTTAAAAAGTTACTTGAAGTAACCATGAAAAACATAATAGCAATTATCACTATTGCGATTAAAGCCTCTGCAGGATCTGTATCATTCTGATACAGAATTTTACTATTAATGCTTGAAAGTACTTAGTAATCAGGTGTTTGTTTTCCGAAATAAGCTAAATACTTTCGCGATGAAAGGCATAGCTAGCTATTAGCACTAAACTTGTCGGTTGAGACAAGGGTGGCCTGATCTTTTATATGAGCAATCTTATCCAGATATGGGAATTCTCTGTCTACTGCGATTGAGCAGGCAGCGCAGGAGCTGCGCGTTAAAGACCTGGGGATACAGGGGCAGCGACAGGGCCGCGTGACGAACGTTGATCCTAACGGGCTTTTATAGCCTTCCTACTTCAGATTATAGGGGTAAAGTGTTTCCTAAACCCATTCACTTATCTGAATAAAGCATCTGGAAATTAATAAATCTCTTCCTGCTAAGATTCACAGTAGGCCAGCACAAGCGCTATTTAAAACGTTCGCGTGGATTATTTTGGATGTATATACCTTAATGCAGACCCTAACGCGTTGTTTGATAAGAACGGCGCATTTACTTCCTAAAAGCTAGACGTAAGTGGTAAGTGATAAATTTTCTTCCAGTAGAACATCAATGCGTCACGTTCGTTGTTGCCAGCTGATAGCTCACCAAGGCTATCCTCGCGCTGTGATTCTATCTTGTTCCACCATTTTCGGTACGGCATCCATCTGCTGATAAATATCGGCTCAAACGGAAACGTTTGAGCAAACAGTTGACTTACGCTTTTTAGGCTAACGTGGCCTCTACTAGAGGTTTTTCTTCATTGCCTGGTGCATGCCATGCAAGCACCAGCAAGGGATGCATATTTTTCTAAAGCCTGATAGATTTGCAGAAATTCAAGCGCCAGTGCCTACGGCAGGGTGGCGGACTACTTTGTAGTCTGGCAGCAGTTGGTGACGCCAATAATCAACAGATGTACAGGCATCAGATAGTCCAAGCGCGAAGCGTGGTGATGGTAAGTAAGTAAGCGGGAAAATCTAGTTTTCCCGCTAAAGTGATATTAAATGCGGATCTCATAGCAGGGCGTGTACGCGCTGCCTGGCAGCTTCATCCTTTGCTGAGCAACGAATCCTTGTAGCAGCTTATCCATGCTTTGCATCAGTTGCGCATCGCCGTGGATCTTATATGGACCATGCTTCTCGATCGCCTGAATCCCAATTTCTTTTACGTTGCCAGACACGATGCCGGAAAACGCTTTGCGCATCGCAGACGCCAAGGCTTCAGGTGCCTGATTGGAATGTAAGTTGAGATTTTCCATATTCTCATGAGTGGGCTCAAACGGCAATTGCAGATCGGGTACGATGCGTAATGACCAGTTGAAACTATAAGCATCACCGGTATAACGACGATGTTCTTTTACCTGCAGCATGGCTTTTTTCATCTGACTCGCCACTGCTGCCGCATCATTGATTATGATCGAATAGTAACGGCGGGCCTGACAACCTAGGGTCGTGATGATAACTTCATCAAGAACATGGAAATAATCGTCGCTCTCCTCAGGCCCTGTTAAGATGATCGGTAGAACCTGTTCTCTGTTTTTCGGATTCATCATGATACTTAAGAGGTAGAGAAATTCTTCAGCAGTACCCACCCCGCCGGGGAAAATAATAATTCCGTGCCCAATACGGACGAAGGCTTCGAGGCGTTTTTCGATATCAGGCATGATGATAAGTTTATTCACCAGAGAGTTCGGTGGTTCTGCGGCGATGATTGAGGGTTCTGTCATGCCAATAAAGCGGCCGTCTTTATAGCGCTGCTGCGCGTGGCCGACGGAAGCCCCCTTCATGGGAGCTTCCATTGCGCCGGAACCGCAACCGGTACAGATATTTAGCTTGCGCAAACCTAACTGGCTTCCTACTTTTCTGCCATAGAGATACTCGGTTTCATTGATAGAGTGTCCGCCCCAGCAGACGACCATGTTGGGTTCTTCACCAACGTGAAGTGCGCGCGCATTGCGCAGGATGGAAAACACTAGATTGGTAATGTGCTCGCTATTTTCCAGATTTAGATTCTGATAGAGACCTTTGGAGTTGATTTGTCCGTTAAAAAATAAAATATCACGCAATACGGCGAATAGGTTCGCCTGTAGTGAACGGATAATATTGCCATCGACAAAGGCTTCTTTCGGTGGGTTAATTAATTCCAGTTTTACGCCGCGCTCACGGCGCAACACCTTGATATCAAAATCCTCGTAGAGGGATAATAGCTCTTTACTGTTATCGGTTTTGCTGCCGGAATTCAGCACGGCAAGCGAACAGTTTCGGAATAAACGGCAAAGATCGCTGCTAGCCGTGCTTTTTAATATGTCTACTTCCAACTGTGATAACAAATCCATAGACCCTAATGGGCTGATATGTTTAATCAATTTTTCTCCTTGAGAACGCAGTGTATTACAATAATACTTCCAGGCGACCCCTTGTCCACCACCATGGTGGCAATACGCATAACACTGATTTTAAGGTGTTACCACACCTTAACCTCATGGCATCAGTTATTTCCAATAATGACGCAGCTGGCTAACGAGATTGTATCTCATCCCGCACGATTTCTGAGGCAATCGATACGTGTTTGCAATAAAGTCTCTGTTACTGCGCCACAGGTTGATGTTTAATCCACCACGACGTGTATAGCGTGCGTAAACTGTCAGCGCTTCTGGCCGGAAAAAGCGTATCAGGTCGCTTAAAATACGTTCCACACACTGCTCATGGAACTCATTATGGTCTTGAAAGAAAACGATGTAGCGCAATAACGCTTCTCTGTCGATGCGCTTGTGCCACGATAGTGAATTTGTACAGAACTACAATCCGGTTAGTGCGTAATAAGACAATTAGATTTAGGCACACAGCTCACCAGCATTTCTTCAACAATAGCGCCCTGCTCATGGCAAGCAGGGTCGAGATAGTCAGCATTAAAAGAATAAGTCTGCAATGTGGATATCCAGCCAGTCAATGCATTACCATTGGCATTTTCTAGAGTCTGCGCTTTGCAAGGGTCCAGCGAGAAAAGAGCGATATTTACATTACTCTACGCATAAGCAGCCAGATCTTGCATTAATGTCTTTGGTACCCGTTGCCAGTTTCCAAAAACTGTCTGATTGAAACTATTCAAATAACGTTTGAATCTTTCAGATTCGATAAAAATCGAACTATCTGCCTGTAAATGCATTTCGACTACAGTAATCTATAGCACCCAATTAGGAGCAAGCTAGGAAAGTTCGTATAATTTCCAAATATCTTCACCGTAAATGGCAGGTGACCTGCATCAATCCCTAATGGATCGCAGTTTAAGCTACGCGGACCTGCTTGTAATCAGCTTGCATTATACCTATCAGGATAAGATATGCGCTTTCCCAACGGGAACGCACTGAATGCATCTTGTTTGTTAAAGATCGACATAACATGCCTTTATAAAGTAAAAAACGATATTCCGTATTGTAACCGACTCTCCTAGTAAAAAGAGAACTGTATGGATGATGTATACCAAGCCTTCTGGTGTTTACGCAATGCTACAGGGTAGCAGCCTTATGACTATGTGCCTGCCAGTGCAACGTATATGGTATTGCTTAACTCTGTATAGTAAAAATAACGGAGAGCGTACGCCGCAATCCAATGCGTTTATCAGTACTGAACTTTTTATATTGATACTATGAGTGCCTAGTAGTGGTTGCAGCTCCGCTTGCATGCGATGCTGGATGTCGGTATCTCTTTACCCAAGTTGCTGTCGAAATAGTTTTCGTTACCTATTGCTCTCTAGCTTAAGTGGAGAAACCTGTGGTTGTATAGTATATTATCCCACAACCAGATACGGTTTTTCGAGTTAATTAAATGACGCGGACAGGACAAAAACATCAGTAACGCCGTTATATGACGAATTTGCGATACCCGAATTGTGCAATTCAAAACATGATTATTTACGCCAGAATCTAGTAATGGAAGCATATTTTGACGATGGTCAGCTCCTGTGGCATGCCAGCTTGGCAAAATGCCATCCCCTACCCCTAAGGGAAGAACCGTTGGGGTTACGTGCCGGGTTGGATATAGCCTGGATGCGCGTGATGATACAACTTAGTTGGCAAGGAAGTTTCAATAATATTGAAAGAATTGAGTTTATGCCAGGCTCTGAGCAAGATACATTACATTAGACGTGGAGTTATCATCATGGCGATAATTGGTATTTTTGTTGGCATAGTTTATGGAAACGCATTGCTAGTTGCAGAAGAAGCAGAGAATCTTGCTAAGCAAGCGCGGTCATCAGGTCAAACTGTTTGAAGGTGAGGTGCCGCCCTGTTATCTTGGCTTGAGTACTGCGATCAGTATGATTTGGTGGTAACGTCAACTACAGGGCAAGGGGATTTGCCGGATTCTATCGCACCTTTATTTGCTGCATTACGTAAAAATGGTGGCCATCAGCCAGCGCTACGTTATGGCGTAATTGCGCTTGGAGACAGAAGCTATCCCCATTTTTGCGGAGCAGGCCAGCAAATTAAAGCATTGCTGCAGAAAATGAAGGCCGAGCGTGTGGGTGCTGTGCTAAAGATTGATGAGCTAGAATACCCTGAACCAAAAGTACTTTCCTGCTTGTGGTTAGAGCAGTGGGCAGGGCTAGTAGAAGCCAGTTTTGAGCGCATTGCATGAGATTGGATACAAGTGATTAGTCACTTAGTTACCTTTATTATTTTTCCAGATCCACCTCTATTTCATAGATTTTGTTTGCAACAATACTTGCTAAGTGACGCAAGTCATCGAGGGTTTTCCGTTTTAGATCGAATTCCACCTGGTCCCCTTGAAAAATCTGATCGAGCTCATCGATTGCATAGCGCAGATTAGGGCTAATTTCGGTGATCTCTTTAAAGCCTTACCCGCTGTTATCTCCGAAGATAGTTTTACGCTGTCCACGGAGGTAGTGTGCTGTCTGAACAGCGTTCAAAGGAGGTTTCGATAATATTTTTTAATCGATGCATATACTGTTTCTCTTTCTGTGTTGTTAGTTAATGATTTATGCAGGATTACTTTATCTTCATTGTTTCTGTTAACTGTTGTTGCAAGGTAATACAAAGTTCAGGAAATAATATGCGTGTCTAGTTGTTTGCGAGAAGAAAAAGGTCTTCTAGCCGTTCGGCTATGATGGAATGCATGCTTCAGGCAACTAGAGATTTAGATCGGCGAAGACGTTACCTAAAGGAGATAGCAAAGCCAGTTAATCAATGCGCTCACCTCAACGTAAAAGAAGCGGCGCTAGTTTTGTATTGGCAATCTCGTTGCATTAACGCTTGAGTCAGCACCTGATAAATAAACTCGTAGTAATACTGTGCTTTCCTTGACTGAAAGTCAGTGATGACGCACTTAGTCGCGTACAGGTGGCTTGTTTTGCATTCTGTATCGCAGTTGTTTCTCTGTAGCGAACTACAGTTCACACAACAGGCTTTTTTCCAACTGTATTCCAAAAGGTTTTGTTGTTCGCTTAGATATCAGCAAGCCGTGAGGCTGACCAGATAATAGCGCAGACGCGTTTCACTTTTTCTTTCAGCGATTAATTGTTAAATCACCGCTCTGGATCTTGTGGGAAGAAGCGCGGTTTACCGCATGTAGATGACGAACTATTATGTGGGGTGCAAAATGATGTTGGGGATATTTTCATCTTTCCTCAGCGTCATAATTTCGCAACCGTTACTGTTTACTATAACAGTATGCTCATATTGAGCCGACAAGCTGCGATCTTTAGTTTTTACTGTCCAGCCATCTTTCATGGTGCGGATACGGTAATCACCAGCGTTAAGCATTGGCTCAATAGTGAACGCCATACCAGGTTGCAGGACGACACCACTGTCATCGGCATCGTAATGCAGTACCTGAGGTTCTTCGTGGAAGCCACGACCAATACCGTGGCCGCAATATTCACGCACTACGGAGAAATTATTGCTTTCTGCAAATTTTTGTATCGCGTTACCCAGAACACGCAGGCGGATGCCTGGCTTGACCATTTTTAAAGCCAGATAAAGGCTTTCTTGTGTGATGCGGCATAGACGCTCACCTAAAATAGTAGGCTTTCCTGCGATAAACATCTTAGAGGTATCACCGTGAAAGCCATCTTTAATGACGGTGACGTCGATGTTGACGATATCTCCGTCTTTTAAAAGACGCTCTTCGCTGGGAATACCGTGACATAGCACTTCATTGATAGAGATGCATACAGATTTCGGGAAGCCGTGATAACCGAGGCTAGCGGAAATGGCCTGCTGCTTGTTCGTAATGTGGTTATGGCAGATGCGATCTAGCTCCCCAGAGCTGATGCCTGGAACTACATAAGGTTCTATGATTTCGAGTACTTCTGCAGCTAGTCGGCCTGCGACGCGCATTTTCTCGATGTCATCATGGATGTTTATTGATATAGCCATGCAAAATTGTCCGCAGGTGTCGAAGCACTCGACGAATTTTATGTTACTCACTGACAACCTATGTTATCAGCCTGACGGTTGGGTGCCAAATTCCCATTTAGTTCAGTGGCGGTAATTTAATGAAACATTAGATAATGGTTGTGCAAAAAAGTTAGTTTATGTAGGGACATTATGGTATAAATAGGCTCATGATTTTCACTAGTTTAGTCTAACATCTTCAGAAAGATTCACTACACTTATTCATGTAAATAACACATATGTCGATACGTTCACCTGGGTACTAGAAGGTTACTGTTTTCATGGTATGACTGAAGGGTCGGTGTAATGGGACATGTGGAGGCTAAACCCCCATATTCAATTTATAGAGGTAGTCATGGCAACTGTTTCTATGCGCGATATGCTCAAGGCTGGCGTACACTTCGGCCATCAGACCCGTTACTGGAACCCAAAAATGAAACCTTATGTTTTTGGTGCGCGTAACAAAGTTCACATCATCAACCTTGAAAAAACTGCCCCGATGTTCAACGATGCACTGGCTGAGCTAAGAAAAATCTCTTCTCGCAAAGGCAAAATCCTGTTTGTTGGTACGAAACGCGCTGCTAGCGAAGCGGTAAAAGACGCTGCGAACAACTGCGACCAGTTCTTCGTGAACCATCGCTGGTTAGGCGGTATGCTGACTAACTGGAAAACTGTTCGTCAGTCCATCAAGCGTTTAAAAGATCTAGAAACCCAAGCTCAGGATGGCACCTTTGACAAGCTGACCAAAAAAGAAGCTCTGATGCGTACTCGTGAACTGGATAAACTGGAAAACAGCTTGGGCGGTATTAAAGATATGGGAGGCCTACCAGATGCTTTGTTCGTGGTTGACGCTGACCATGAACACATCGCCATTAAAGAAGCAAACAAGCTGGGCATTCCGATATTTGCTGTGGTTGATACTAACTCCAATCCAGATAGCGTTGACTTCATTATACCTGGCAATGACGACGCAATCCGTGCAGTAACCCTGTACCTGAGCGCTGTTGCTACCGCTATCCGTGAAGGCCGTTCTCAAGATTTATCCGTAGAAGCGGAAGACATCTTAGTAGCAGCTGAAGAATAAGAAAGCCTCCCCGTTAACACCTTATTAACTAATAAGATGTTGAATAAGTTGATTACTGGGCTTTGATAGCCACCTTATAATCGAGGAACAGATCATGGCTAAAATTACCGCTACTCTGGTAAAAGAACTGCGCGAGCGTACTAGCGTTGGAATAATGGAATGCAAAAAAGCGTTAGTTGAAGCTAACGGTAATATCGAACTTGCTATCGATAGAATGCGTAAGACTGGCCAGGCTAAAGCTGCGAAAAAAGCCAGCCGCGTTGCTGCTGAAGGTGTGATTCTGACTAAGATAGCTGCTGACGGCAAATACGGCGTTATCGTTGAACTGAACTGCGAAACTGACTTCGTTGCTAACGATGCTGGCTTCAAAGGCTTTGGCGAAAAAATTGCAACAACTGCTTTGAGTGAACGTATCGCTAACATTGAAGTTCTAAAGGCGAAATTCGAAGAGGAGCGTACTGCGCTAGTCGCGAAAATTGGTGAAAATATCCATATTCGTCGTATCTCTATTCAGGAAGGCGACGAGCTAGGTACTTACCTGCACGGCGCGCGTATCGGAGTATTAGTTGCTGCCAAAGGCGCTGACGAAGAGCTGATCAAGCAGATTGCTATGCATATTACTGCCAGTAAACCTGAATATATTAAACCTGAAGATGTTCCATCTGATGTGATTGCGCGTGAATACCAGATTCAGTTAGACATCGCCATCCAGTCTGGAAAACCGCCTGAAATCGCAGAAAAAATAGTCGAAGGCCGCATGCGTAAATTCACTGATGAAATCTCTCTGAGCGGCCAGCACTTCGTGATGGATCCCAACAAAACAGTTGAAGAACTGCTGAAAGAGGAGAAGGCTGACATCATCAGCTTCATCCGTTTTGAAGTGGGTGAAGGCATTAAGAAATCGGAAGTCGATTTCGCTGCTGAAGTCGCTGAGATGAGCAACTAGCCTTTTAATGCGTCGGTGTAATGACGCACGCAGTCTGCGATATTAAGGCGTGATAGTACTTAGTTTTCCATTACGACGATAGCCAGTTAAGACAACAACACCATGGCCAACAAATCAAAACCTATATATCAACGTATCTTGCTTAAGCTAAGCGGTGAAGCATTACAAGGATCCGAAGGATTCGGTATTGATGCGAGCATTTTAAATTGCATGGCTCAAGAGATTAAAGAACTTGTTGAGGTGGGCATTCAGGTCGGCGTCGTTATCGGTGGTGGCAACTTGTTCCGCGGTGCCGGTCTAGCACAGGCCGGAATGAATCGCGTAGTGGGAGATCACATGGGGATGTTGGCCACCGTAATGAACGGCCTGGCGATGCGTGATGCGCTGCACAGAGCCTATGTAAACGCACGCCTAATGTCAGCAATTCCGCTCAACGGTGTATGCGACAACTACAGCTGGGCCGAAGCGATCAGTCTGTTGCGTAATAACCGTGTGGTTATTTTTTCTGCGGGTACCGGTAACCCGTTCTTCACTACGGATTCTGCTGCTTGTCTTCGCGGCATTGAGATTGAAGCTGATGTAGTGTTAAAAGCTACAAAAGTCGATGGTGTGTTTTCTGCCGATCCGGTTAAAGATCCCAACGCAACGCTTCATGCAACGTTAACCTATCAAGACATTCTCGAACGTGAACTAAAAGTGATGGATTTAGCTGCCTTTACCCTGGCTCGCGATCACAATT
The DNA here is from genome assembly GCA_042263625.1 of Candidatus Malihini olakiniferum. Classification (GTDB taxonomy): domain Bacteria; phylum Pseudomonadota; class Gammaproteobacteria; order Enterobacterales; family Enterobacteriaceae; genus Symbiopectobacterium; species Symbiopectobacterium olakiniferum_A. The sequence goes on along the minus strand of JBHKFL010000007.1, from coordinate 410,554 downwards.
TGCCGATTCGCGTATTCAACATGAACAAACCTGGTGCATTACGCCGCGTGGTCATGGGTGAAAAAGAAGGTACCTTAATCACTAAGTAATAATTGGTGTAACGAAAATAAGGTACTATCTTGATCTTGGTGGTATCGCCTGATTTTCGTGATACGAAAAGATAAGGCGCTGCTTTAATTTGCCGGTGAAAGCATCAATAGAGTTAACGGGTTTACTGTGTTCATCTCTCTGTTTTTTTCATGAGCCTATTTCTCACTGAGAAAACGCAGGAAAATAATCTGTCTGGAAACCAGCATTTAAGGGTACGCAACATGATTAATGACATCAGAAAAGATGCTGATACACGCATGGAAAAATGTGTGGAAGTGTTTAAGCACCAAAGCAGTAGAGTACGTACTGGCCGCGCTTCACTGAGCCTGCTGGACGGAATCCAGGTAGAATATTACGGTTCTGCCATACCGCTGCGTCAAGTGGCGAACATTGTGGTTGAAGACTCGCGAACTCTGGCGATTACAGTATTTGATCGGACCTTGGGTCCGTCTGTTGAAAAAGCGATCATGTCATCCGATCTCGGGTTGAATCCGTCTTCTGCTGGCGCAGTAATCCGTGTTCCACTACCGCCATTGACTGAAGCTCGCCGCAAAGAGCTGATTAAAGTGGTTCGTAGTGAAGCGGAACAAGGTCGTATATCCGTGCGTAACGTTCGGCGTGATGCGAATGATAAGCTAAAAGCGCTTTTGAAAGATAAAGCGATAAGCGAGGATAAAGAACGCCATGCGCAGGAAGAAGTGCAAAAACTGACTGATTTCTATATTAAGAAGGTTGATGTTACGCTGGCAGAAAAAGAAAATGAGCTGATGGATTTTTAATCGGCTTTCAAAATAAAAGCGCTAGCTAGAATCACGCCTGTTAGCGCTCTATTTTTTAGAGTAATTGCATGAAGCAACTGACGATCCTTGGCTCAACCGGATCTATTGGCGTTAACACGTTGGATGTGGTTAAGGCTAATCCGGATAAGTTTGTCGTCACCGCCCTAGCTGCTGGGCGTAACGTTGAGATGATGCTGGCTCAATGCCTACAATTTCAACCTGCCTACGCTTCTATGTCTGATCTTACAGCAGCAACGCTATTACGCGCACAGTTAATAGCCGCAGGCTCTCGTACTGAGGTGTTGGCAGGCGATCAAGCTTCGTGTGAATTAGCAGCTCTGGATGGTGTTGATCAGGTAATGGCTGCAATTGTAGGGGCGGCGGGACTTCTGCCAACATTAGCGGCTATCAAGGCCGGCAAGCAGGTATTGTTGGCGAATAAAGAGTCTCTAGTAACCTGTGGTCGATTGTTTATGAACGCTGTTCCACAATATGGAGCACAACTATTACCAATAGACAGTGAACACAATGCGATTTTTCAGAGTTTACCTGAGCACATTCAACGTCAATTAGGTTACGCTTCATTGTCGGATCATGGTGTAGAGCGTATTGTACTGACCGGCTCTGGCGGGCCTTTTCGAGAAACTCCACTCTCGGCCTTAGCGGCAATGACGCCAGATCAGGCATTTGCCCATCCTAACTGGTCTATGGGACAGAAGGTTTCTGTAGATTCTGCCACCATGATGAACAAAGGACTCGAGTATATTGAGGCTCGCTGGTTGTTTAACGCATCAGCACTGCAGATGGAAGTAATTATCCATCCACAGTCCGTTATTCATTCTATGGTGCGTTATCGCGATGGCAGTGTGTTGGCGCAGCTTGGTACGCCGGATATGCGCACACCGATTGCTCACGCGATGGCCTATCCGCAGCGAATTTTCTCTAATGTAGCACCGTTGGATTTCATGCGATTGGGCTCGCTGGCATTCAGCGAGCCGGACATGACACGTTATCCCTGTTTGCAGTTAGCAATCGATGCTTGTAATCAGGGACAGGCAGCAACCACAGCCCTGAATGGCGCCAATGAAATTGCCGTTGACGCCTTTTTGCACGGCAAGCTTCGTTTCACCGAGATTGCCTCATTGAATCAGCGCGTTATGGAGCGGCTTTCTTGTGCTGAGCCTGACTCACTTGAGGATGTGCTGACCATTGATCGTTGGGCACGTGAGCAGGGAAAGAAAGCATTAGCCTATTACCACTGAAATTGTGTGCTTCTCAATCTTGAACGTTACGGCATAATTTATTCATGTAGGATCAATCCTGATATAGTCTACAACTTTCGTGCAGAAAGTCAGTAGGGGGGTGCTGGAAATGGACATAACGCCGTGCTCATTCACGGCTTTTTTATGCTAACGAGTCTGATGTTGGAGATGGATTGTTTTCTTACTGGAGGAACTTAAGTTCTCGTTATGCCGTCGGATTATCAACAAAAACCCATTACGCTACCTGAAATCGTGCCCCGGCATGTCGCAATCATAATGGATGGTAATGGGCGTTGGGCGCAAAATCGCAGCAAGTTGCGCGTTTTCGGACATCAGGCTGGAGTTAAAGCGGTACGGCGGGCGGTGAGCTTTTCGGTAAGGCATCAGTTCGATGCCTTGACGTTGTACGCTTTTAGCAGTGAAAATTGGAACCGACCAGCGCAAGAAGTGAAGGCGCTAATGGAGCTCTTTGTCCGTGCTTTGGATAGCGAAGTTAAAACCTTGCACAAACATGGCGTGCGTTTGCGTATTATGGGTGATATCAGTCGTTTCAGTCCGCGTTTACAAGAACAAATCTATTGTTCCGAACAACTGACAAAAAACAATCTAGGACTAATACTGAATGTTGCTGCGAATTATGGAGGACGTTGGGATATTATTGAAGGCTTCAGACAATTAGCTGAGCAGGTGCAAGAAGGAACTCTCCGCCCGGATACAATCGACGAAGATTCAGTATCACGCATCCTTTGTTTAGGCGATCAGACACCGGTTGATTTAGTCATCAGGACGGGAGGAGAACACCGCATCAGTAATTTTTTATTATGGCAGATTGCCTACGCTGAGCTTTACTTTACCGATGTGCTTTGGCCTGATTTCGATGAACACGATTTTGAAGGGGCAATGAATGCATTTGCTCAACGCGAACGGCGTTTCGGGAGAAGCGCGCCTTCCAATGCAGAAGTATCATAGGAAAAGGTGTGCTGAAGTATCGATTGATTACTGCCTTCATTTTGATTCCGTTGGTAATTGCGGCGTTATTTATGCTGCCACCAGGGGGGTTCGCCATTGTGACGCTCAGTGTTTGTATGCTGGCCGCATGGGAGTGGGGACAATTCGCCGGGTTAGACTCTTCTGCTCAGCGCTTGTCTCTTGTCTTTATTTATGGCGCGCTATTAACTTTGATGGCCTTATCGTTACCCAACTATTACTCTTCAGTTTGCTTGCTGCCTATCTGCATTTCGTTATGGGTATCATTGGCGTGGTGGTGTGCTACGTTATTGCTGGTGCTCTCCTATCCCGTCTCTGCAGGGTGGTGGCGCGATTCAAAATCGTTGCGTTTGCTATTTGGTGTGCTGACCATTGTTCCCTTCTTTTGGGGAGTGGTTGCTTTGCGGAAGCACCATTATGATAGCGATCCCTTCTTCGGTGCCTGGTGGCTGCTATATGTTATGTTGCTGGTGTGGGGTGCTGACAGTGGCGCGTATTTTTTTGGCAAATTTTTTGGTAAGCATAAACTAGTTCCTAAAGTGTCTCCTGAAAAAACCTGGGAGGGGTTTATCGGTGGATTAGCGACCTCGGCAGTCATCTCGCTGCTTTTTAACGCTTATGCGCCTTTATGCGTTGCGCCTTGTCCGCTGATCATCTGTTCTATAATTTCTGCGCTGGCATCGGTGCTTGGCGATTTGACAGAAAGCATGTTTAAACGGGAAGCGGGTATTAAAGACAGCAGTCATCTGATTCCAGGGCATGGCGGCGTTCTTGACCGAATCGACAGCCTAACTGCAGCGATCCCGGTATTTGCCTGCCTGATATTTTTAGTATTTAAAACAATTTAGGATTATCTGAATGATGATGAATGTCCTTTGGGGTTTGTCTGCATTTATTATTGCGCTTAGTGTGTTGATTACCGTGCATGAATTTGGCCACTTCTGGGTCGCTCGCCGCTGTGGGGTCAAGGTTGAGCGCTTTTCTCTTGGCTTTGGCAAGGCCATATGGCGTTGGCAAGATCGTCTGGGCACTGAGTTTATCATTGCCCTAATCCCTCTTGGTGGCTATGTCAAAATGCTCGACGGGCGCCTGGATACCGTCTTGTCGGAACAGCATCATCTCTCTTTCAACCGTAAAACTGTCTGGCAACGCGCTGCCATTATTAGCGCGGGGCCGATAGCTAATGTTGTGTTTACGATTATTGTATACTGGTTGGTTTTTATCATTGGCGTACCGGGAATACGGGTAGTAGTCGGAGAAATAGTGCCCAACTCTATTGCTGACGTCGCGCAAATATTGCCAAGTATGGAACTAAAAGCCGTTAACGGAATCGAAACGCCTGACTGGGAAACGGCGCGTTTAGCGCTGATAGGCAAAATCGGCGATAACAGCGTTACGCTTGATGTTGCAGCGTTCGGTTCTTCGTCTGTTGTGCGTAAAATACTAGATTTACGTGATTGGCAGTTCAACCCTGATAATCAAGATCCCTTTTTTTCATTAGGGATTTTGCCGCGTATGCCGGAGATAAATGCGGTACTAACGCAAATTCAAGAGGGATCTGCAGCACAAAAAGCTGGTTTGCAAGTAGGGGATAAGATCGTAAAAGTCGAGGGACACCTGTTGACGCGCTGGGGGCTGTTTTCCAGTATGGTTCGTAATAAACCTAATATGGATATCGCGCTAGACATTGAACGAAATAGTAAGATGCTCTCTCTAGTCTTGACGCCAGATACTAAAACGACTGGCGGTAGGGTTGAAGGGTTCGCAGGGGTTGTGCCTAAGGTTATCCCCCTGCCAGAAGAGTATAGGACGATACGACAATATGGGCCGTTCAGTGCGATTTATCAAGCTGCGGATAAAACCTGGCAGCTAATGCGCTTAACCGTCAGTATGCTGGGAAAACTGACAACAGGCGATATTAAGCTCAATAACCTGCGTGGGCCAATCTCGATTGCTCAGGGAGCCTCTATGTCAGCGGACTACGGGGTGATTTACTACCTGATGTTTTTAGCATTACTCAGTGTAAATCTAGGCATTATCAATTTATTCCCGCTACCCGTTTTGGATGGTGGACACCTTCTCTTTTTATTAGTTGAAAAACTGAAAGGTAGGCCCGTGTCTGAGCGTGTGCAGGAGTTTTGTTATCGTATCGGAACCGTAGCGTTGATGCTGTTAATGGGGCTCACACTTTTTAATGATTTCTCTCGCATTTAGGCGAGGGAAGTGAGTCAGGAAAAACGCATAACAACGATGGCGATGAAAAAGTTGCTTATGGCGTCGCTGCTGTTCAGCGGCACCACAGTATACGGTGCAGATAGATTCGTGGTGAAGGATATTCATTTCGAGGGCCTTCAGCGTGTTGCTGAAGGGGTGGCACTACTCAGCATGCCTATCCGTGTTGGCGATACCGTTAGTGATGACGACATCGGGAATAACATCCGTGCTCTGTTCGCAACCGGAAACTTCGAGAATGCCCGGGTAGTACGTGATGGGGAAACCTTGATTGTACAGGTAAAAGAGCGGCCTACAATCGCTAGCATCACATTCTCTGGTAATAAAGCCATCAAGGATGAGATGCTAAAAAAAAACCTAGAAGCTTCTAGTATCCGCATTGGTGAGGCTTTAGATCGCTCTATGCTCTCTTTTCTCGAAAGAGAGTTAGAAGATTTTTACTACAGCGTCGGTAAATATAGTTCATCCGTGAAAGCGGAAGTGATATCTTTGCCTCGCAATCGTGTTCACCTCAAGCTTATCTTTACAGAAGGGCTCTCCGCAAAAATCCAGCAGATTAACATCGTTGGCAATAAAGCCTTCAGTTCGGATGAATTGATCGCTCAATTCCAACTGCGTGATGATGTGCCTTGGTGGAACCTCGTTAGCGATCGTAAATATCAGAAACAGAAACTCTCTAGTGATCTAGAGACACTGCGCAGTTTTTATCTCGATCGCGGTTATGCGCGTTTCAATATTTATTCAACTCAGGTGACCCTTACGCCAGATAAAAAGAGCATCTATATTACCTTCAACATCATTGAAGGCGAGCAATATAAGCTTGTTGGTGTGACGGTGCGCGGTACTTTGGCTGGTCACTCTGCTGAGATTGAAGGGCTGACGAAAGTTAACCCTGGCGGGCTTTACAATGGTGCTAAAGTTACACGCATGGAAAAGGATATCAAAAAGTTGCTGGGTCGTTATGGCTACGCAGCTCCGCATGTGGTGACTGAGCTTGAAATCAGTGATAGAGATAGAACCGTCAAGCTTAATATCAACATTGATGTAGGTAACCGCTTCTCAGTACATCGTGTACGTTTCGTAGGCAATAATACCTCAAAAGATTCCGTATTGCGCCGTGAAATGCGGCAAATGGAAGGGGCTTGGTTGGGCAGCGATCTAGTCGAGCAGGGTAAAGAGCATCTCAACCGTCTCGGCTACTTTGAAATCGTCAGCGTTGAAACTCACCGCGTCCCGGGCACCTTAGATCAAGTAGACCTTACCTATAAGGTTAAAGAGCATAATACCGGTACGTTGAACTTCGGTATTGGTTTCGGTACAGAAAGCGGGGTCAGCTTCCAGACGGGTATTCAGCAGGATAACTGGCTGGGCACCGGCAACTCTGTTAACATCAGCGGCACTAAAAACAGTTATCAGACTTTTGTCGAGATGTCAATGACAAACCCATACTTTACTCTAGATAGAGTCAGCCTGGGCGGTCGTATTTTCTATAACGACTTTAAAGCCTATAATGCTGAACTTTCTAATTATACCAACCGCAGCTATGGCATAGGCACGACGTTAGGCTTCCCAATCAACGAGAATAATTCGTTTCGTCTAGGGTTGGATTATGTACATAACGACGTATCAGATATGTCACCGCAAGTAGCGATGTGGCGTTATCTGAACTCGGTTGGTGTTAACCCGCCGTTTGTAGTATCAGGTAACCATCATTCCAGTGCCAATTTTAGCGCGAATGATTTCTTTCTCCATACTGGCTGGGTCTACAATAATTTAGACCGTGGCTTCTTCCCAACGGAAGGGAGCCGTGCTAGCTTTACCGCCAAGGTTACGGTGCTGGGTTCTGACAACGAATACTACAAGTTAACTTTTGATTCAGCGACTTATTATCCATTGAGAGAAAACCATCACTGGGTGTTAATGGGCCGTGTGCACGCCGGTTATGCCAATGGAATTGGCAGTAAGGATGTGCCGTTCTACGATAACTTCTATGCTGGTGGCTCCAATACAGTACGTGGCTTCCAATCGAATGCTATTGGTCCAAAAGCAGCCTACTACCGGCGTACAACACCTTTGACAAACAGTTATTCAGCGAATTCTATAGAGAACTCGGATGATGCTGTAGGCGGTAACGCCATGGCGGTGGCCAGTACGGAACTGATACTGCCGACCCCGTGTATCAGCAATAAATATGCCAGCTTGTTGCGCACCTCTCTGTTTGTAGATGCGGGTACAGTCTGGGATACCAACTGGAAGAATACTGAAAAAACGTTAGCTGCGGGGGTACCCGACTACAGCGAACCGGGGAATATCCGTGTCTCTGCTGGTCTTTCTGTGCAGTGGATGTCGCCGCTTGGGCCATTAGTGTTCTCTTATTCCCATCCAGTTAAGAAAATCGACAGAGATAAATCGGAACAGTTCCAGTTTAAGATTGGTAAAACTTGGTAATGTACCGATAGTGAGTCTTATCTATATCCTAACGCATGCGAGTTACAGGAAGGCGGAAAGTGAGGGCTTCCTATACTAAAGTAATTGATTTTAGTAAGTAAATATATCCAATGTATCTGCAACCTGCAGTATGGCAGGTTATATATGAAGAGTAAGTCTCTAGTCATGCGCTGCCTGCTCCGACTCAGAGCTTTATGCAAGTTAATGTATGATCAAAGATCAGGTTAAGGAGTAATAATGTGAAAAAGTGGGTGTGTGCCGCAGGCCTGGGTTTAGCTCTGGCAGCATCTGTCAGCGTTCAAGCGGCCGACAAGATTGCCGTTGTTAACATTGCCAGCATTTTCCAGCAATTGCCTCAACGTGAAACGGTTGCTAAGCAGTTGGAAAACGAGTTTAAAATCCGTGCTTCTGCATTGCAAAAAATGGAAGGAGATCTACAAACCAAAATGCAAACATTGCGGCGTGATGGTTCTACCATGAAAGCCAGCGATCGTAGCAAAGTAGAAAAAGATCTGCTAGCGCAGCGGGAGCAGTTCTCCAAAAAGGCACAGGCGTTTGAACAAGATAACCACCGTCGTGAGATGGAAGAACGTAATAAGATCTTGAGTCGCATTCAGGATGCTATTAAAAACTTTGCCAGCAAAGACGGGTACGATATCGTGATTGACGCTAACGCTGTTGCCTATGTTGATAATGCGAAAGACATTACGGCTGATGTGCTGAAACAGGTTAAATAACTCATGGGTTCAATTCGACTGGACGCTTTGGCAGCACAGTTGAATGCGCAATTATACCGTGATGGCGATATCGTCATTACCGGAGTTGCTTCTATACATTCGGCGCGCTCTGGACAAATCACATTTCTTTCAGATAGCCGCTATCGTGAGCAACTGAACACGACACAAGCTTCTGCCGTCGTGGTGACAGAAGCAGATCTGCCATACTGCAAGGGGGCGGCCTTGGTGGTAAATAATCCTTATCTTACCTATGCGCGTATGGCGCAATTGATGGATACCACACCTCAACCTGCACAAGAGATCTCCTCCAGTGCGGTCATTTCCGAGGATGTCGTTCTGGGGCATTGCGTTGCCATTGGTGCTAATGCGGTCATTGAATCCGGCGCGCAGTTAGGCGATGGGGTGGTGATTGGTGCCGGTTGTTTTGTCGGTAAAAAGGCAAAGATTGGAAAAGGCTCTCGTCTGTGGGCCAATGTGACAGTCTATCATCGTGTCGAATTGGGCGCACAATGTCTGATTCAATCTGGTGCTGTGATTGGCTCCGATGGTTTTGGCTATGCTAACGAGTGTGGTAATTGGGTCAAAATCCCTCAATTGGGGACAGTTCGGATTGGCGATCGAGTCGAAATTGGCGCTAACACTACTATCGACCGTGGTGCGTTAGATGACACTATTATTGGTGATGGCGTTATCATTGATAATCAATGTCAGATTGCACACAACGTCGTGATTGGCGACAATACAGCAGTCGCTGGTGGCGTCATCATGGCAGGTAGTCTAAAAATTGGTCGTTACTGCATGATAGGTGGAGCCAGTGTGATTAATGGTCATATAGAAATTTGCGATAAGGTAACGGTTACTGGAATGGGGATGGTCATGAGACCTATTACCGAACCAGGCGTATACTCATCAGGAATTCCGTTACAGCCCAATAAAATATGGCGTAAAACTGCAGCACTGGTAATGAATGTTGATGATATGAATAAAAGACTGAAAGTCGTTGAGCGTAAAGTCAACCAGGATTTTCCAGTGTCAGCCCTGCCACAAAAGTAGCAGACGGCTGAATAGATACCGTTTTATACGCGTTGGTTGTTGTGGATTGCCTGTTTACGCAGGTATAAAATCCTTATTTGCGGCCTGCCAGATGATCCTGTTTTGGGGATCTCGCAGGCCGCGTTGTTGATGGCATCAGTTTTACAGACAGGAAGAGTATTTTGACCACTAACACTCATACTCTGCATATTGCAGAGATTTTAGAACTATTACCGCACCGATTTCCTTTCTTGCTGGTGGACCGCGTATTAGATTTTAAAGAAGGAAAATTCCTGCGTGCTGTGAAAAACGTCTCTTTCAACGAACCATTCTTCCAGGGGCACTTCCCCGGGAAGCCGATTTTTCCCGGTGTGTTAATTCTGGAAGCCATGGCTCAGGCTACCGGTATTCTGGCATTTAAAAGCGTAGGTAAACTGGAGCCGGGTGAACTCTACTACTTTGCAGCTGTAGATGAGGCTCGATTCAAACGTCCAGTACAGCCAGGTGATCAGATGATACTTGAAGTTGAATTTATTAAAGAGCGCCGTGGTGTTGCGCGTTTCAAAGGGGTTGCCAAAGTTGATGGCGAAGTAGCTTGTGAGGCTTCAATGATGTGTGCCCGTCGTCGGGAGGGTTGATAAGATGATTGATCAAACTGCCTTTATTCATCGCAGCGCCATTGTTGAAGAGGGTGCCATTATTGGCGCTCGTGTACACATTGGTCCGTTCTGTTATGTCGGTTCTCAAGTTGAGATTGGCGAAGGCACGGTATTAAAATCCCATGTTATAGTAAATGGGATCACTCAAATCGGCCGCGACAATGAGATCTACCAATTTTCTTCCATTGGTGAGGTAAATCAGGATTTGAAATACGCTGGTGAACCTACCTGCGTAGAGATCGGCCATCGTAACCATATTCGTGAAAGCGTCACGATTCATCGTGGTACGGAAAAAGGTCGTGGATTGACTAAAGTAAACAGCGATAATCTGTTGATGATCAACACGCATATTGCCCATGACTGCATTATTGGTAATCGCTGTATTTTGGCGAACAATGCCACGCTGGGCGGGCACGTAGAAGTTGATGATTTTGCTATTATCGGTGGCATGACAGCAGTGCACCAGCTCTGTGTGATTGGTACTCATGTGATGGTCGGTGGCTGTTCTGGTGTGGCACAAGATGTTCCTCCATATGTCATTGCCCAGGGCAACCATGCAACGCCGTTCGGCCTCAATATTGAGGGGCTGAAACGCCACGGGTTCAAAAAAGAGACCCAGCAGGCGATTCGTTATGCCTATAAATTGCTCTATCGCAGCGGGAAAACCTTGGAAGAAGTTAAACCGGAAATTGAAGCGCTCGTGAAAGATCATGCTGCAGTGCAAGCGTTTATTGATTTCTTTTCTCGTTCGACTCGCGGCATTATACGGTAATTCATGTTAACGCGTCCTCTTGTAATTGGTATTGTCGCCGGAGAAGCCTCCGGAGACATTCTTGGTGCTGGCCTGATTCGAGCACTAAAAAGTCAGTTGAATGACACTCGTTTTGTCGGAGTTGCAGGGCCTCGCATGCAGGAAGCCGGGTGTGAAAGCTGGTATGAGATGGAAGAACTTGCAGTGATGGGCCTATTTGAAGTACTCGGTCGTTTGCCGCGTCTATTGACGATCCGTCGTGATCTTACTCAGCGTTTTAGTGGGCTTGTGCCCGATGTTTTTGTCGGCGTCGATGCACCTGATTTTAATCTCTCGCTTGAAGGCCACCTTAAAGCGAGAGATATCCGCACTATTCATTATGTCAGTCCTTCCATATGGGCATGGCGTCAGAAACGCGTTTTTAAAATTGGTCACGCCACTGATCTGGTCTTGGTGTTTCTTCCGTTTGAAAAAGCGTTTTACGACAGGTTTAACGTGCCTTGTCGCTTTATTGGCCATACGATGGCAGATGCTATGCCGTTACAGCCGGACAAACTGGCAGCGCGTGCGCAGTTGGGTATAGCACCAGATCGACATTGCCTAGCATTGCTCCCGGGGAGTCGCGGGGCTGAAGTTGAGATGCTGAGCGCAGATTTTCTGCGTAGCGCACAGATATTACGCCAGCGCCATCCTGATTTAGTCGTATTGGTGCCGTTAGTGAACACCAAACGGCGTGAACAATTTGAACGTATCAAGAAAGAAACCGCTCCCGAGGTGGATGTGCATTTGTTGGATGGACAGGCGCGTGAAGCGATGATTGCCAGTGATGCGGCATTGTTGGCTTCTGGCACAGCCACACTGGAGTGTATGTTGGCGAAATGCCCGATGGTCGTAGGCTATCGCATGAAGCCTTTTACATTTTGGTTGGCAAACCGACTGGTAAAAACTCAGTGGATATCGTTACCCAATTTACTGATTGGGCGAGAGCTGGTACAAGAGCTATTGCAAGATGAGTGCACGCCAGACAATCTTTCGGCGGCATTGCAACCTTGTCTGGAAGGTGGTGACGGCATGAAACAGCTACAAGAGACCTTTTTGTCTCTGCACCAACAGATCCGTTGTGATGCCGATGTGCAGGCAGCACAGGCAGTGCTAGAACTAGCTAGAGCTGAAGTGAACCATGGATGATATTTTGTCTATACGAATGCGGCGCGCATTGCTGGTGTGCATAGTGCAGATTAATGCTCGTTACTCTAAGTATGGCTTTCTTTGCACAGCACAAAGACAAAGGCTATCCGATAACTTATCACCTTGAGAAGGTGTCACGTTTTAGCGTAAGCAAGTTTCATCAGTTTCATCAACACATTTTCGCACCCGTAAAACTGGAGATAGCATACATATCCTGCCAATCACGCGCAATCTGGCGTTAACATCGGTGCTCTGCTGTGAGAGAGCTAATTTTGAAAACTTCTAGGATCTAGATATGGCAGAACCGCGTTTTGTCCATCTACGTGTGCACAGTGACTATTCTATCCTCGATGGGTTAGCAAAAGTCGGTCCGCTGGTAAAAAAAGCGGCTGAGTTGGGGATGCCAGCCCTGGCTATCACGGACTTCACAAACCTATGCGGACTGGTGAAATTTTATAGCAGCGCACACGGTGTTGGGATTAAACCTATCGTTGGTGCGGATGTTCTGATCTCAAGAGAGATGCTGGATGATGAGCTTGCGCAACTAACAATTCTAGCCATGGATAACGAGGGTTATCAAAATCTTACTCTATTAATCTCACATGCTTATCAACGTGGTTACGGTTCCGAAGGACCAACCATCAATCGTGACGATCTGGTCGAATACGGTAAAGGGTTATTGCTGATTTCTGGTGCACTTCATGGCGACGTGGGCAAGTTTATCCTACGAGGTAAAAAGAGATTGGTGGAGCAACGCCTAGCTTTTTATCAAGAACATTTTCCAGACCGCTATTATCTAGAACTGATTCGCACTGGTCGCCTAGATGAAGAGAGCTATCTTCATGCGGTAATTGAATTAGCTATTAAACATAATCTTCCTGTGGTAGCTACAAACGACGTCCGATTTATCAGCGCCGAAGATTTCGATGCACATGAGATTCGCGTAGCTATTCATAATGGTTATAGGCAGGATGACAAAAAACGTCTGCATAATTACAGTGCTCAGCAATACATGCGCAGCGAAGAGGAGATGTGTGAGCTGTTTTCTGATATCCCGGAAGCACTAGTTAACAGTATAGAGATTGCTAAACGCTGTAACGTCACTATCCGTCTGGGAGAATATTTTCTCCCTCACTTCCCAACCGGCGATATGTCCACCGAGGATTTTCTGGTTAACCATGCCCGTGAAGGGCTGGAAAAGCGATTGGTTTTCTTATTTCCTGACAAAGAGGAGCGTAAGCAGCGTCGTCCAGAATATGATGAGCGTCTGGAAACAGAGCTTAATATTATCAACCAGATGGGGTTCCCTGGCTACTTCTTGATCGTAATGGAGTTTATCCAGTGGTCAAAAGACAATGATATTCCGGTGGGTCCGGGTCGTGGGTCAGGTGCTGGTTCGCTAGTAGCCTATTCATTAAAAATTACCGATCTCGACCCGCTGGGGTTTGACCTGCTGTTCGAACGTTTTCTCAACCCGGAACGCGTATCGATGCCCGACTTTGACGTTGACTTCTGTATGGAGAAGCGCGATAGGGTTATCGATCACATTGCTGATATGTACGGACGGGATGCGGTATCGCAGATCATCACGTTTGGTACCATGGCGGCCAAAGCGGTTATTCGCGACGTGGGCCGTGTGCTCGGGCACCCTTATGGCTTTGTCGACATGATCTCTAAGCTAGTACCACTAGATCCGGGGATTACGCTGGAAAAAGCATTTCTTGATGAACCGCAGCTACAGGAAATTTACGACGCTGACGAAGAAGTCAAAGCGCTCATCGATATGGCGCGCAAACTAGAAGGGGTAACCCGTAACGCCGGTAAACACGCGGGTGGCGTAGTTATTTCACCGACAAAAATTACTGACTTTGCGCCACTGTATTGTGATTCGAAAGGGAATCATCCGGTTACCCAATTTGATAAGAACGATGTGGAATATGCAGGGCTGGTCAAATTTGACTTTTTGGGGCTACGTACGCTCACAATCATCGATTTGGCGCTGAAGATGATTAAAGTACGTAGAGCTAACCAGGGACAGGAAGCTATTGATATCTCTGCTATTCCGCTTGACGATAAAAAAAGTTTTGATATGCTGCAACGTTCGGAAACAACTGCGATATTTCAGCTTGAATCTCGCGGCATGAAGGACCTCATTAAACGGTTAAAGCCAGACGTCTTTGAAGATATAATCGCGCTGGTAGCACTATTTCGTCCTGGCCCATTGCAGTCCGGGATGGTGGATAACTTTATCGACCGTAAACACGGACGTGAAAAAATCTCCTATCCTGATATTCAGTGGCAGCATGAATCACTGAAGCCAGTGCTAGAATCTACCTATGGTATCATCCTATATCAAGAACAGGTGATGAAGATAGCTCAGGTGCTTTCTGGATATACGCTGGGTGGCGCAGACATGCTGCGCCGCGCCATGGGTAAGAAACAACCCGAAGAGATGGCCAAGCAGCGCTCCGTTTTTGAAGATGGCGCGAAGAAGATGGGCGTTGACAGTGAACTGTCGATTAAGCTTTTCGATCTAGTAGAAAAATTCGCCGGGTATGGATTTAACAAATCGCACTCCGCCGCTTACGCATTAATATCGTATCAGACGTTGTGGCTTAAGGCCCACTATCCTGCCGAGTTCATGGCGGCGGTGATGACGGCAGATATGGATAACACTGATAAGGTAGTCGGGCTAGTGGATGAGTGCTGGCATCTGGGGCTAAAAATTCTGCCTCCAGATATTAACAGTGGGCTGTACCATTTCCATGTTAATGATAACCGTGAAATCGTCTATGGTATTGGAGCGATCAAGGGCGTTGGTAAAGGGCCAATAGAAGCGATACTTGATGCGCGAAATCAGGTTGGTTATTTCCGTGATCTATTCGATCTATGTGCCCGCACTGATATCAAGAAGCTGAATCGTCGCGTGCTGGAAAAACTTATTATGTCCGGTGCGCTTGATCGATTAGGGCCGCATCGTGCAGCCTTAATGAATTCTCTCAATGATGCGTTGAAAGCTGCAGATCAGCATGCCAAGGCTGAGGCCATCGGTCAGTCAGATATGTTTGGCGTGCTAGCAGAAGCACCGGAAGAGGTAGAACAGTCCTACAGCAGGGTTGCTTCCTGGCCGGAACGAGTTTTGTTGGAGGGTGAACGGGAGACGCTAGGGCTTTATCTGACGGGCCACCCGATCATCCAGTATCTTAAGGAAATTGAGCACTATGCTGCTGGCTTACGTTTAAAAGATATGTACCCTACTGATTATGGAAAAATAATAACGGCAGTAGGCTTGGTTCTGTCTGCTCGAATAATAGTCACTAAGCGAGGCAATCGCATTGGCGTGTGTAAGCTAGATGATCAGTCTGGGCGTTTAGAAGTAATGCTGTTTACTGAAGTATTAGAAAAGTATCAGCATCTCTTTGAAAAAGAACAGATTTTAAAAGAACAGATTTTAATTGTCAGTGGACAGATCAGCTTTGATGATTTTAGTGGGGAACTTAAAATGATAGCCCGCGAGGTTATGGATCTCAGTGAGGCGCGTGAAAAATATGCACGCGGGCTTGCTATCTCGCTGACTGACAGGCAAATTGATGACCAGCTATTAAACCGTCTCCACCAATTATTGGAATCTCATCGATCGGGGACGATCCCGATACACCTTTACTACCAGCGGGAGTATGCATGCGCCCGATTTCGGTTTGGTGCAGCATGGCGTGTGATACCAACCGATATGCTGCTAAATGATTTGCGCGCTCTGCTGGGAAATACCAATGTGGAACTAGAATTTGACTAAAACAGGAACTCTATGAGTCGAAATTTTCTTGATTTTGAGCAGCCGATTGCAGAGTTGGAAGCGAAACTTGCCTCTTTGACCTCAGTCAGCCGTCAAGATAAAAAATTGGATATTAATCTGGATGAAGAGATCAAGCGACTACAGGAAAAACGCGTCGAACTGACGCGGAATATTTTTGCCGATTTGGGTGCCTGGCAGATTGCGCAATTGGCACGCCATCCGCAACGCCCTTACACTTTGGACTATATCAGCCGTATTTTCACTGACTTTGATAAACTTGCGGGAGATCGCGCCTATGCTGATGATAAAGCGATTGTAGGCGGCATCGCGCGTTTGGATGGGCGTCCTGTGATGGTCATTGGCCACCAAAAAGGACGTGAAATCAAAGAGAAGATTCGTCGCAACTTTGGTATGCCTGCACCGGAAGGGTACCGCAAAGCGCTGCGCCTGATGGAAATGGCAGAACGTTTTAACCTGCCGATCATCACCTTTATCGATACCCCTGGGGCGTATCCTGGGGTTGGTGCTGAAGAGCGTGGACAATCGGAAGCTATTGCGCGTAACTTGCGTGAAATGTCGGGCCTGAGCGTGCCGATTATCTGCACAGTGATCGGTGAGGGCGGTTCTGGTGGTGCATTGGCGATCGGTGTGGGCGATAAGGTTAACATGCTGCAATACAGTACCTATTCCGTGATTTCACCGGAGGGCTGTGCATCTATCCTGTGGAAGAGCGTAGATAAAGCGCCGCTCGCGGCAGAAGCGATGGGGATAATCGCCCCTCGTCTAAAAGAGCTGAATCTTATTGATTCCATCGTTCCAGAGCCTCTGGGTTCTGCACACCGTGATGTAGAAACGATGGCGGCATCGCTGAAAGCACAACTGCTATCAGACTTGCTCGAGCTAGATGAATTAGATAAAGAAGCGCTGCTAGATCGCCGTTATCACCGTTTAATGAATTATGGCTATTGCTGATCCCAGCAGTATGACGCAGAAGACTGTCTGCTGTTCGTAAGGAAGCAGACCTTTTTCTATTATACGGCTATTCCTATCCTCGCCAACTCAAGCAAATTAGTGCGAATACTAATTGTTAGTATTGCTTCTAATTATACACCCAGTAGGGCATTTATTGAGCTGAGATCGTCTTTGAGCTGTTAGGAGAAACTTATCGGGCAGAGCCCGATTCGTAGAATGGAAATCTAGAGTTAAACGGACACTACGTTATCGAAATGTTCTATTTTCCCTCTCCACCGACGAGGTCTAGCCTGCTAGAAGCGTGTGGATTGCGCCCTCTCGCTTTTTTCCGTGTGTGAATATGAAAAAGGCGCTGTCGTCACCGTGTAAACTGATTAGGATGGATCAATTTACCCAGCATAGTTTCACTGTCTTAAGTGATCCTGATAAATTACCGTTAGAGCTTTTTTATGAGCAGTAGTGAACCAGTATTCCTAAGAACGTTATTTAAAGATGTAGCGATGCAGTTTTCTGGCTGTAAGCGCCTGCTAGTCGCTTATAGCGGTGGACTAGATTCCAGCGTATTGTTGCATCTATTATCTCAATTGATGCAGAAACGTCCAGATCTTATCGTACGAGCTGCCTATGTGCATCACGGCTTGAGTTCTCATGCGGATAGTTGGGCACAACATTGTATACATACCTCCCAAAAATTGGGAATTCTCTGTTCTGTGCTGCCGGTCAAGGTGGATTCTCGTGATCACGGAATGGAAGCAGCAGCGCGTGATGCGCGATACCAGGCGCTGCGCGTACATCTGCTGCCTGAAGAGGTGCTGCTTACCGCACAGCATCTCGACGACCAGAGTGAAACTTTCTTGTTGGCGCTCAAACGTGGGAGCGGGCCCGCCGGACTCTCATCCATGGGCACCTCTGGGTCGTTGGGTTGCCATCATTTAAAACGTACGCTGCTAGGTATCCCGCGTACTTACCTTGAAGACTATGCACGTTATTACCAACTAAGGTGGGTAGAAGATGAAAGTAATCGTAACGATCGCCACGATCGCAACTTTCTCCGTTTGCGGGTGTTACCGTTACTAAAACAGCGCTGGCCGTCATTTTCTAAGACTGTAGCGCGTAGCGCACGTCTGTGCGCAGATCAGGAACAATTATTGGATGAACTGCTGGCAGCATCGCTGCATTCCGCATGTGACACCGAGGGTGCATTGGCAATTGGTGCTTTGATCGTACTGACTGAACCGCACCGTTTTGCTCTATTGCGGCGCTGGTTAAAACTGCATGGGGTGACTATGCCTTCATGCGAACAACTGTTGCATCTGTGGCAAGATGTAGCTCTCAGCCGTCAGGATGCTGAACCGCTATTACAATTGGGTAAAGTACAGATTCGACGGTTTCGTCAACGATTATACTGCATTGCTTTATGCGTAAAAGTAGTCGGCCTTGTTTTTCCCTGGCACCCCCAGCAGGGCGCATTGAAACTTCCACACCAGCTTGGTTCCCTGCTTTTGTCCGAACAAGGAATAGGTATCCGACGCCCTC
Source organism: Candidatus Malihini olakiniferum (assembly GCA_042263625.1). Lineage (GTDB taxonomy): Bacteria > Pseudomonadota > Gammaproteobacteria > Enterobacterales > Enterobacteriaceae > Symbiopectobacterium > Symbiopectobacterium olakiniferum_A. Next base: position 392,088 of record JBHKFL010000007.1, on the reverse strand, counting down.
ATCCCGATGAGCAAGTCAGTGTTCGTTTTGGCTTAAAAGGGAAACTGCATATTGTTGGGAGAAGCAGAAGCTGCTCAGCGAAAAAACTGTGGCAGGAATATGCGATCCCCCCCTGGATGCGCGAACAAATTCCTATTCTGTATTACAACGAGAAGCCGATCTCAGCTATTGGCGTCTTTGTGATGATAGAGGGAGATGCTCAGGATGAGGCTGCTTCATGGCGGGTGGCATGGCATAGGCGTAGTGCTGATAAAAGGTATTCATAATTCCTGTCATACGTTAAGCTGCAACTTGCCTGTGCGTTTGGCTATTCGGACCATACTTGTGTCTGTTTACCTTACAGGATTCCGCTGCAAGCGACGCTTAGATCGGCAAAGAAGATTTTTTATTTAAATCAATTTTTTAAGCAAAACTATCAAGATTAATAATTCTCTCTCTCTGAGAGCTTACTATTTGAGCCAGCGCAAGCACTGTTTATTCAAATAGATTTTTCCTTTCCTTACCACATACATACAATTTGTATTATATAGGATATATCCTCTTTTTATTATGTGCGAAGTAGCAATGCTTACAATGGTAAAGGGAGGCCTAATGCGTTATAAGGTGCAGCTTTCATAAGCGAAGAAAGGACTAACAGCATCTTATCTTTTTATCTTTATGTTTTAAGTTTTTGACTTATTTTTAAAAGTTGCTGCAGTGCAATCTGCATCTGTTGTAGTTCCTGTAGAACCATATCTTGTTGCTATTTTGTATCAGAAGGAAGTAAAGTAGTAACCTTAATCCAACGAGGTCAGTCTCTGATGTAGAGATAGACAGTTCTGGAAAAGCTAACAGGAGCAAAATTCAAAGCTTTCTAGTAATTAGCCATACTACGATGAACGAGTTATACTCACGATAGTTTATGTAGATAGAAAACCTTTTTTGTTTGTACTTTCATCTTTAATAAAGATGCTATTCATCTTCTTTTTATTTATGACTGACATAGGCTTAAAAAGCAGATCCGTTATTTTCTGAATGTTTTTACCTCAGTAAGCGATTCTTAAATGCAAAGATATTATCTAGCAGGCTGTGATAGGATTTTTCTATACTATAGAGCTTGATTTAGATCAGTTTTTCTATATTAGAATGTGAGCATAAGTACTCTCTTCATTTATAAAATCTTTTGGTAGAGTTTTTCTTTCTGTCGAGTCAACTGATTAGAGATATTACTAATGTGTCATGGTTTTTCGGCCCATGCTCTTGTATAGGTTTTTATCTAAGAGGGTAAACGCCGCGTAAAAGCTGAATCCAGGTTTTAATTTATAGAGCGCATAGGGAGTAAAGTCTATAGATACTTTATCATCTGGACTTATTCCACTCATACACATATAACGCCTTCTTGAACAGCCTCTGTGACTAGTTTTTTAATTTAAAATTAAAAGAATGCAGTTTTTTGTCACTAGGGTATTCACTGGGAATGTGTTTTTCGTATGATTTGTATTTGGTGCAAATATTGAGCGATCTTGCCTAGAGTGCCAAATGGACAACCTGTGTTGTCCGTTGGCTAAAAATTGTATTGAGTATTCACTTTACTAATGGTCAGGACTCACTGACCACTACTTTGCCGATACCTGGATTACTGAAGCTCACAATCTGATCCAGACGTAGTTCTCTCAGTACACCATTTTCTTCGATCACCAAAAATTCCACTTGCTTGCGCGAGACAATATCGCTGGCCTTGCCTATGATGGTTTTGCCGTTGCGTAACGCCAACGTTAGCGTTAAATGCTGTTGGCATGTTGCCTCAAGGCTATCGTAATCATCACAATTAATGGGTTGATATTCGTTACTCATTGACATAATCACTCACCAATAAGTTAGCTGCGGCGAAGGCCGACTGTTCCCTGATGTTTGTAAAACATAACTTAATGCATCAGGTATGTAGCTTAGATTGCCGCCAGCGATCTACGCATATAAACGACGAACTAATTCAGAAAGTTGCTGCATAATTTTCTCTCTTGGAAACCTCTCCCTCCTCCGGAGACTTTCTTTCGTACCTGTTCCGCCGCTATAGCTTCTTTTTTTACTGAACAGGGGGAGATAATCCCACGAAAACAAGTATTCGTTATCAAAATAACTATAGCATAGGCCTCAGCAAGATATCAGCATTCTGCTGTTAAGCAATGCTTCAGGTCGCGCATAATTTTTAGTGTCTCCTTCTTTCATTCTCTCAGTTGCATCCTATCTGCACTCCTAATTATTGTTGTTATGCTATACGTCTTGCCTGTTCTCAGATTACACCTATTGCAGGCAGAGAAGAGGTATTGGATGCTAGTGAAATCAATGGCTCAGCAAACCCCGTCGAGAACGGAACAGCGCATGTTACCACTCCTACTAGAGTGGATCGATATGCAATGTGAATAAAAATTTACGCTTCACAAAATGGTTGAATACGGATGTGATGAACCAATATCTCTAGTTGCGTGACGATACCCTGGCGCCAGAGTAGTGGATTTAGGTTGGGGAAGGTAGCAATAATCTATGGGAAAAGTTGTTCAATTCCAGTAACCTTACTGTGTTTTTAGCAGACTCATAATTATGAGCATTGACAATATTAGCGCAGCGTATACCATAAACTTATAGAAAAGCACATTCAGGTGGACTCAGTGTATGTCTGATGACAAGAACAATCTGGAAGTTACCTTTTGACTTGTATCGCTATAGGGCTGATGAAATTATATTTTGTGGTTATTTTACCATTGTTTTGCCGATGTTACCTACCTACCCGGTAGTAAGCAATATCGTTATAGAAAATGCTTACAGGCGCGTAGTGTTCTGAGAGAAGCAGCTCTGCTCACTTTCAGAGCCCATTGAGTAGTAATTTCATTTTAGATGAAAGTAAAAATACACTGTAACTACTCAGTGGCAATACCGGATCGAAAGAATAAAAACGGCTCTTCCTGAGAAAAAGACTACATCATCGCTTTCAATTTATAGAGCCATTCTAGAGCCTGATGAGGCGATAGCATATCTGGGTCGAGCACTTTCAATGCTTCTACTACTGCTGGAGAAGTTTCTTCTCTGGTTAACAGTGCTAATTGCGCGCAGTCAATTTTATGACTGGTAGAAGCGTGATTGGAAAGAGACTCTAGCTCTTTTAGTTTTTTTTGCGCGCTATTAATCACCTCTTTAGGCACGCCCGCGAGTGCCGCAACGGCGAGGCCGTAACTCTTACTGGATGCCCCTTCTTGAACGCTGTGCATAAACGCAATGGTGTCACCGTGCTCTAAGGCATCCAGATGCACGTTAGCAACGCCTTCTATTATTTCCGGTAAAGTAGTTAATTCAAAATAATGAGTTGCGAACAACGTCATGGCTTTAATGCGGTGCGCTAGGGTTTCTGCGCAGGCCCAAGCTAGCGACAACCCATCATAAGTAGAGGTGCCTCGCCCAATTTCATCCATCAATATCAAGCTTTTGAAAGTAGCATTATGCAGAATAGTAGCCGTCTCCGTCATCTCAACCATAAAAGTGGACCGCCCTGAGGCAAGATCGTCTGCAGCTCCAATTCGTGTGAATATGCGATCAGCCGGACCAATAGTCGCCTTATCTGCAGGTACAAAGCTGCCAATATAGGCCATTAGCACGATTAGTGCTGCCTGACGCATATAGGTACTCTTACCTCCCATATTCGGGCCTGTAACGATCAGCATTCGGCGATGCGGTGATAATGACAGCGTGTTGGCAATAAACGGCTTACTCAACACTTGCTCTACCACCGGATGGCGGCCCCCTTCAATTTTTAAACCTGGTTTCTCGCTAAGCGTCGGGCAAACATAGTTAAGGGTCTCCGCACGCTCCGCTAGGTTGGTTAGTACATCTAGCTCTGCTAGAGCTTCGGTGCTTTTTTGCAATTCTTCAAGGCGTGGCAACAGCTTATCAAAGAGTTCGTCATGCAGCGCTTTTTCTAGTGAAAGCGCTTTACCTTTAGATGTGAGTACTTTATTCTCGTACTCTTTTAATTCAGGAATAATGTATCGTTCAGCATTCTTCAACGTTTGACGGCGCACATAATGCATAGGGACCAGATAGCTCTGACCACGACTTACCTGAATATAGTAGCCGTGCACGCAATTAAACCCGACTTTCAAGGTATCCAGTTTCCATTTTTCCCGTTCGCGGACTTCCAGTCGATCGAGGTAGTCACTGGCTCCATCTGCCAGCGCACGCCATTCATCCAGCTCGGCGTTATACCCGCTGGCAATCACGCCCCCGTCGCGTATCAGAACCGGAGGTGCTTCCACCACTGCACGCTCTAACAGTTCGCAAAGGTCATCAAATTGATGAATATGCTGAGAAAGCTGTTGTACATAATCTGCGTCGCTTTTTTTTAGTAGCGCATGAATGGTAGGATATTGATGAAATGCATGGCGCATGCGTGCAAGATCTCGTGGTCTAGCGGTTCGCAAAGCGAGTCTCGCCAGAATGCGCTCCAGATCACCAATCTGAAGCAGAGGGAGTTGAAGTTCAGCTGCCAGAGGTTGCAACGCGACAATGGTGCTTTGGCGTTGAATTAGCACTGTGGTATCGCGAGTTGGCATGAGGAGCCAACGTTTGAGCATACGGCTACCCATTGGGGTCACCGTGCAATCCAGAATTGCAGCCAGTGTATTTTCTACACCACCAGCCAGATTTTGCGTGAGCTCAAGGTTACGACGAGTAGGTGCATCCATAATGATGCTGTCTTGCTGGTATTCAATCGTAATGCTGCGGATATGTGGCAGCGAGGTTCCTTGTGTGTTCTTTGCGTACTGTAGCAGGCAGCCAGCAGCACGGAGTGCAAGTTTGGCTTGTTCAACACCGAAACCAATCAGATCGCAAGTACCAAATTGCATATTAAGCTGCTGACGCGCTGTTTCTAGCTCAAACTCCCACAGTGGACGGCGGCGAAGCCCATGGCAGTGTTCAATCAAATGAGAGGCAGTAAAGGATTCTGGGTAAAGCAACTCAGCGGGATTGGTGCGTTGCAGTTCCGCAGCCATCGTCTCTTCATCAGCAGGTTCCATAACGCGAAAACGTCCGGAACTAATATCCAAAGTAGCATAACCAAAACCGCCTACGCCTTGCCAAATGGCGGTTAGCAGATTGTCCTCTTTTTCCTGTAATAGCGCTTCATCGCTGATGGTGCCAGGTGTGACGATACGCACTACTTTACGTTCAACTGGCCCTTTAGCAAGGATGGGATCGCCGATTTGTTCGCAGATGGCGATAGATTCGCCCTGTTTTACCAGCTTTGCCAGATAGTTTTCAACAGCATGATGAGGTATCCCTGCCATGGGGATAGGCTTCCCAGCTGAAAACCCCCGTTTGGTTAGCGAAATGTTTAGTAAATGTGATGCTCGTTTAGCGTCATTGTAAAATAACTCATAAAAATCGCCTATACGATAAAATAGGAGGATGTCAGGATATTGCGCTTTTAGCCTGAAGTACTGCTGCATCATTGGCGTATGGTCGGTGAGATCTTTATTGATATATTTATTCATTGATGTTTTACTCATTTAAACTGTTATGGATTCAATAGGCTGATTTATTTATACTGCAAGGGCCTGCTTAAACCGAAAGCTCTTATCAACGATATATTAATCTAAAACCACCTCTCCACGCAGCTATAGAGACAGGCTATTCTAAATTTTATCGAATCGGTAGCAGGAAATGTATCTAATTCTGGTACTGGCGTCAGTTTACGCGAAAAAGTCATTTATAAAATCAACTGAACATACTGCAAGCAGTAGATAGGGGGGGACCAAGCAACATTGACAATAAGTGTGCAACTGCAGAGATGCATTGTGCAGAATGCTTCACGCGGTTGATTTGTAGTTGTATTTGTAATTCAGTCTATTCATAGGCTTCACCTTAAAAAGGCCACCGTTAGCAGCGTTAACACCTTAATAAATACCTTTTGCTTTAAAAGAAAGGCAATTTTTACAGTGTCTATTTTGGTGCTGCATCGTAAATAAATAGGTAAATCCATTAATAGGTAATAATTTTTATTTACAAGAATCGGTGTTTTTATTGGCTCTTATAGAATTATCTTGTGTGATTTACATCAATACGCTCTTATCTTAAAAAGATAATTATTACTTTTTTAGAAGTAACTGGTATGTTACTCAGAAAGAGATCGATCAAAAAAATATAAAATATTTAATGTTTTAAATAACATCAGTTGTTAGTTTTGATATAAATTTTTCCCTTCTCTCTAAGGGAAAAATTGCATTAAAAGTACGGTTCCATGTATTGCCTGAGAGTAATTATTTTCTGTTGGACTAGTCAATGCTAAGTTAACAGTAAAAACAACTACATTTGTAGTTATTTTTCTTTGTTAAATTCTTGTTTGCGAATATAGTAATTTTTACTAACATACGTTTTCTGGATACCTTGTGTATTCTTAGTTAAATCTCGTTCTTCTCTCCAAGAAATTAATTGAAATTCTAGCTACCTATTGGTTATAATAGGATTATAGAATTTTCTATATTGTACCAAAGTGGTAATCATTCCAGAATATTAAAATTGATTGATAAAATAAATTTTAGAAAATTGAATATAACAAAATCATTGTGTATCTATCGTCATTGCTTTATTTTTGACTGCAATGCAGATATAGGAAAAACACTGCGGTTTAGCTTTAAGTTATTGTGGTAGTTTCTAGTATTTTGTGTTAGTTGCTTGGTGTTTTTTAAACACTCTTTTTTATTAGGTTTTTCAAAAATTCTTTCAGTAAGTGAATAATTCTATGCTCTTTCCTAAGTTTTATAGGCAGGAGTGTACAAGCTCCTCTTATCGTGAAGAAGAGCGTAAAATTACTCGGAATGATTCCGATCACGGTCTTGTCTTATCGTGAGTTTCATTCTTGATCAGGAGTAGTTATCTGTATTGGTAAAAGAAAGAAAGAATTTTGGAGCTAATTTTAGCAGTAATTTTTTAGTGCTTTTTAGCTTGTAATTATATTACTCATACTTCTAGTACTGATGATCATGATCTAGATCAGCGTTTTCTCTTTATTTTCTATAGCTTAATCTTTTCTTGCTGTCGATAATCATAATAATGTTATCACTTTTGATTTAATTATATTTTTTGACTTTTAGTCATTAAATGAAAATTCATTTTCATTTTGAAAAACGGAAAAACTTTTCGGATGGGGATCTTATTATTACAGTAGCATTGATTTTTAGTATTTTCTAGGTAGAGGAATGAATCTTCCTACTTTATTTTTCTACAACATTGTTGAAAACTAAGTTTTAGATAGTAGTTGAAGCATTGCACGTCAATGTTAAGGTACTAAATACAATAGCTATGTTCAAAACATTTTCTATTTAATAAATAAAAAAGAATTTGAAAAACTACTTTAATAGTAGGATTGAATCAATCCCGTCTATGTTGAATGCAAAAAGTAATAATATCAAGCAATTTGGGAAGTATGCATTGATAAAAAAACCATAACAGGTTCCCGCCTTATGCCCTATCCCTATTACGTAGGGCAAGATGATCTCTCAGATCAAGGCACTTTCCCACCACCAAGAATGGCCGACGTAACTGTTTACGGTATCCACAAACTGCCCCTGATGCAGTACTTCTCGATTATTTGCCTCCAGTCTCAGGCTATGTGTAGAAAGAGTATCCACTTCCTGGGAATCGTATGCTGCAGGCTCTGCATCATCACAGACAGAGTGATGCGCAGCATTGAATAAATCGAGATCAGTACATAGAAATTTTTGCTCTAACGTCGTGTCTAGGGACAAGACTCGGTCAATAACAGGCTTACCTTAGACGAAGTGGCGCATCTACTACCTGTATTCTCGGCGTGCTGCGCAGGAATACCAATGGTAACAGAGGCTATTCCTCTGGTGCATATCATCGTAATCGGCAATTTCCACCATACCCTGAGCATGAACGATAATTTTGCTACAGGGATGACAATATCAGGAACAATATACTACAGGTATTTATAGTGGACACCAGAGTCTTGTTTGTAGAGGACAGGACCATAAATTTAATGACCATTCGATATGGTGCCTCACCTCGTTGAGATTTGCGCCGCTGTAGAGGAAGGAATTAAAGAATTGCAGGCTGCAATCGCTAACACAATCGCCAAGAGCAGGAATGCAGCATTTTTCTATTAAAATAGTTGAGTAGGTCTCGGGTCTGTATGTGCGGCCGACTGACTTAACAGCATGATATACATCAGCAATATTGCTAATCCAATAGTTTATACCGAGAGAGATTTATCAAATGGCAATTGATAGCAAAAGGATCGAGGGGGTAACGCGTGAGCAGACAAAGGCATAATAATGTGCTGCTATCCAAAAAACCTGTTACATTCTTCCTAGCGCTGTTCATGGCTATATTGCTTACGTCAATTACGCCTACTCGAATAAGATATAAGCGTCTAGGGATGTTGTTCAGCAAAATAGCGTTGAATGTGATTCAGCTTTTTACCCTGAGCTGAGAAAAGGGCAACATTAGCTCCGCTTCTTCGAACGTTATACCTACTGAAACTCGCTGTGCTCAGCGTTGAGCACAATCTCTGCATCAGTGGAATGGCAACGCAAGCAAAAAATACAGGTAATAGCTTGATACCGTTGTTATCCTCCTCAAAAAAACTATTCGCAACACTCCGATGAATAGCCGTCTGTTAACTGCAATCCTGTCTCTTTTTTTGAGTTTTACGTTGGATTGTTTACCAAAATATTTCTCCAGTCTCACCCTGATTATCTGGCACTATTGCCCTGATTGGATATTGCCGTTGCGGCATTGAGGTTTACCGCTTCGCTTCACCACCCAGCGCTTCTACCAGATGGGTCGTCAATGCGGAAAGCTCGTTGGTCATCAGAATAAAATCGGCATCAAAGCTCTGAGTTACATCTTCTCTTCTTTCGATATTATCATTCTGCTTGCGCAGCATCTCGGCAAATTTAAGTCGTTTCAGCGTGCCATCTTCCGCCAGTACAAATTGGATCCGCTCTTGCCAATCCAGAGCAAGTTTAGTTATGACTTTACCTTTTTTGATGTGCACGGTGACTTCATCGCTTACCAGAGCTTGTTTCTTACAACGGATCACGCCGCCATCTTTCAGAATAGATTTTAATTCGGCTTCATCTTGCAGTGTGAAGCCAGATGGGATATCACCAGATCGTACCCACTCAGTCAGTGTCAGATTAATCTGGTTTTCCAGCGACAGCGGTACTACTGGCAGTAACCCCAGTGTTTTGCGTAACAACGCTAGAGTCTCTTCGGCCTTTTTAGCACTGCCCGCATCGACCATAATTAATTGATTGACGGTATCAATCCATAGCCATACTTGACTGAAACGGCTGAATGCGCGTGGCAGTAGCGTACGAAGCACTTCATCTTTCAAGATATCTTTTTCTATTTTTTTTAGTTTGCGATGTTGCTTAGCTTCCAACTTGTCAATTTTTTCCTGAAAATTTTGCTTAATTATTAGTGATGATAGCATCTTTACTTCTTTGCGTGCGCAAAGAAGTAATTGGCCATTGACTCTATAGGTCAGTGTATCGCTGTGAGAACCTAGGGGAGATACCCAGCCGGTTCGAGAAAGATCCTGGCTAGTGCATGGCCTTAAAGAGAACTTCATTAATCGTTTTTCCAACGAATTAGTGGAAAGTCCTATATCGCGGTTCAAGCGATAAATAATAACATTTTTAAACCATAACATGGCGTTATCTCTATAGCGGTACGTGCACAGCACGCGGATGAAATGGGTAGGGCGATGATAGCGAATTTAGCGCGAGAGTGCAGTGCCAAATGAGTGGGATTTTATATTCGATTGATTAGATTGCCTGGCCTGGCTGTGTAGACAGAAGAGTAATTTGACTACTCACATTCTGCATGCGGAGCGCTACTACAGCGCGTAGCGCTCATCAAGCTGGCTAATGCCCAATCCATTGATTTTTTTAACCTTAATTTGTATGGAGATACGCGAGTTTATCGTCTCTACGTGGCTGATGACGCCAATAGTTTTTCCCATTGCATTAAGGTTATCCAGTGCATCCAACGCACTATCCAAGGTTTCTGCATCCAGCGTTCCGAACCCTTCATCAAGAAAAAGCGAGTCGATTTGGGTTTTTTTACTCACGAGATCCGAGAGTGCTAATGCTAACGCTAGACTGACCAAAAAGCTTTCTCCACCAGATAGGGTGCGGGTGTCGCGTACCGCTTCAGCCTGCCAGGTATCAAGCACATGCAGGCTGAGTTCATCTTCGGTTTTACGCTGCAGTTGGTAACGGACATGCAGTCGGGCTAGGCGCAGATTAGCCAGATAAACTAGATGATCAAGCGTTAATCCCTGCGTGAATTTACGAAATTTATCGCCGCTTTGTGAACCGATAAGATCGTTTAAGCAGCTCCAGTCAGCATACTGCTGGTTTTTTTGCTCAATATCGTGTAGCAGTGCTTGCTGTTTATCTCTCTGGGCACGGCCGTCCCGTAGACGATGTTGCTGCTCTCCCTGTTGGTAGAGATTGGTTTTTATTTCGGTATCAAGCATTTCCAAGCTTTGCTCTGGTGTTTTGGCATCATCACCTTCTGAGTCGGCTGCAGGGCGCTGTGCTAGATGCGAGTTTAGTTCCGCTTTAGCTTGCTGTAGCAGTGTTTTTTTCTCCGCCAAAGTTTGGCGAATCACGTCGATTTTTGCTCGAAGAACTTGACGCGTTTCGTCATCCAATAGCGCCTGCTGAAATGCGGCTTCGTCAATGAACGGGCTACTGGTTAGCGCAGCGGCGAACTGCGCTTCTGCACGTTGCTCATTATCTATACACTGTTCCTGCTGTGCGCGTTGCCCCACTAATTCACCTACTAGTTTGGCGAGCTGTACCGCAGTATCTTGCGCTGATTCGGTAAGCTTTACGACATCATGCTGGTATTTTTCGCTTTGTTGCCGCCATGCCTGCCGTACTTGCTGTGTGTCTCGATCGACAAACAATTCATGGCGTTGCTGGCGAAGCGCCGCTAGCTGTTTTTTTCCCTGCTCCCACAAGGCTTGCTGTTGCGCGGAGTTGGTCTCAAGCGTTTGCATATTTTTTTGAATCCATTGTACTATAGCGCCGATTGAGATCAGCGTATTGTCGTATTGTTGTAACTGCTGCTCGGCGGTTTTCCAACGTTCAGCTTCGGCAGTACGTGCTGCTAACCACTGTTGGTGTTCATCAAGGAGAGGGTGTTTCAGATTATAGTGAGCGAGTGTAGCAGCCAGTGTTTCTTTTTTTTGGATTAGCTGCACAATGACCTTCTGCTGTTTCCATTCGGTCTCTGCAAGCCCAGCCTTCTGCTCAGTGATGCTCTGTTGTAGCAGGGCGAGTTGTTGTTCTGTTTCTTGGAGCTGGTGCTGTTCTACTATTAGTAAATCCTTACTTTCCTGACAGCATTGCCGTTGCAGCTGTTCTTGCGTCTCTATTTTGCTGATCAAGGTATCATTTTTTCGATCGAAGTCTGTCAACCACTCGGCAATCTCTTGTGACTGTTCCGTCGGGAAGGTGACGTGTAAAGGTTCACTCACTTGTAGCCATGCAGTATATTGTGTTTGATATAGAGTTGTCTGCTCTGCGAGATCAGCCTGAAGCTCTTCACGCTGTTTGACAAGCGTGAAGAGTAGTATGGCGGGATTTCGCGTGGATCCACATAGGGGACAGGCTTCTCCCGACTGCAACTGCGCAGGTTCGTCTTCAAGACGAAAGTTTTTTTTCAGCGCGACACGCTGTTCTCCATTTTTTAAGTTTTGCTCTAACCTTTGAGAGCCAGCGAGCTGGACTGTATTGTGCTGCGCATCGGCTTGGTAATGCTGTTTCAGGGTGTGCCCTTTATTTTCTCTTTTTTGCTGCTGTTGGCGTTGCTTACTGAGAGAGTGGCTTAATTCACTAAGCCATCTTCTTCTGTCTTGACGAGTATTTAGGTCTGCTGCGTAGCGATTACATACGTATGCGATCGGATTTGCCATTTCTGCTTGCTGCAAAACCTGTTGCTGCTGCTTCCATTGACAGTATAAGGTATCGTACCTCTGTTGTTGTGCAGTAAGTTTTTTATTTATTTCGCGTTGTTTTCGAGCCATCTCTTGTTCTTTTTTCGTCAGTCTCTGTTTTTGCGTAACTAAGCTAGCCAGTTCCTCTGACAGTCGCTGCTGATCTAGGAATGCCGCACGCCAGCTACCCAATTGTTCTCTCCAATAAAGGTGCTGAGGATGCTGCTGCTGGTAGTTGAGAATGGCTTCATGCTGCATTTGAGCAACATTGCGCTGGCGAAGCAGTTCGTCCAGTTTCTGCTGTTCTTTATTTCTCTGCGCTTGTATTTGGCTTAACACTAGGCCTTGTTGTGCGCAGCGCTCACCAAGTGTTACAATCTGCTGGTCAAGTGGCGCTACCTGCTGATCAATCAAGGTCTCTTCCTGTTGGCGTTCTACACTGTGCTGTTTTTGTACAAGCCGTGCTTCCAGTGACAACTTCTGTTGGTGTTCATGCGTTTCCTTACAGATAGAATACTGCTGCGCTAACTCACTTTCCCGGGTTTGTGCTATAATCCGAGCTAACCGAGAACGCTCTCTCTCTTGGTATAATGGGCACATTTTATCCGCTGGCTCATCACGTTCTAGCCGTAATCGATCGAGCACTACATCACGTAGTGCTTTTTCGGCTGTCTCTGCCTGTTGAGATTTTTGTAATATGCCTTGCTGCAGATGCCATTCCCGAATCAGCCATTGTTGTTGTATCAGCATTTGCTTACGTTTCTCTCGTAACCGTTGTTCTTCCTCCTGTAGTTGCAACAATGCAGCTTGTACTGCTGCTCGCTCGTTGTCATCTAATAACGCAATGGCAGATACGCGTACTTTTAGCATATCCAATGCTAGCTTGATTTCTTTATGACGCTCATAGACTAGACTGGATATTTCTCCATAGATAACTGTGCCTGTTAGCTCTTCTAGCAGTTCGGCGCGCTTGTTAGGCTCTGCATTGAGAAAGGCGGAAAATTGCCCCTGCGAAAGCATCATCGATCGGGTAAAGCGTTCAAAGTTCAATCCAGTGATGCTGGTGGTCAGTTCAAGTTTTTCCCGTAGTTGCTGCGTTAAGATTTTACCGTCTTCGATCAGTGCTAGTTCAGATTTAGGAGTTTGCAGGTTGCCGTATACGCTATTTTTAGCCCGGCGTTGACTCCAGAAAGCACGATAGCCCACGCCCTTGACCTCGAACTCCACTTCAGCCAGACAGTCAGCTGTGTTGCACGTCATCAGCTCATTCTGAGTGGCAGAAAGCGTATCCAGTCGTGGCGTTTTGTGATAAAGCGCTAGACAAATAGCATCCAGCAGCGTGGTTTTACCTGCACCGGTCGGGCCGGTGATGGCAAACAGACCGTTACTGGCAAAGGGATCCTGAGTGAAGTCAATTCTCCATTGACCTTTGAGCGAGTTAAGATTTTTTAAACGTAAGCTAATGATTTTTATGTTTTATAATCTCCCTCTTGTATATCACGCACAATGTCATTGAATAATTGGCGTAATCGTTCTTGTTGTTCTAATTCGATGTTAGTCAACGCCAACCTACGTTCAAATACATCGCATGGTGATAGCTCATCTAGCGTCTCTTTTTTCTCACGTGTAATTACTTCAAAACGCTGTTCTCGGTTGCGCCGCAGCAGCAACACATCGACGGGTAACGCCTGTGCTAACTGCTGGATATGCTGCTGCATATCGCTAAGATATGTGTCGGTATCAATTTCGATGTCCAGCCAGATGCGTTGCTCTTTTTCAGGTACTGGAAGGGCTCGCAGTTGCTGCTCTATTTCTATCAGGGTACCTTTGATAAGACGCATTAGTTGCGTCACGGGAATTGGTAGCAGCGTTATCTGTCTAAGAGAACTTTTCTGAAATTCGATTAGCGTGACAGATTTTTTACTGCTCAACTCGTCAAAGCTTAGGGCAATTGGGGAACCGCTATAGCGAATATGCTCACTGTGTCCTACACGTTGAGGGCGGTGGATGTGTCCGAGCCCGATATAGTCCGCCGGCGGGAGTGCCTGCACCGGATAGGCATCCAGTGAACCGATGTAGATATCGCGTACCGCTTCTGAAGCGGTACTGCCTACGGTGGTCAGATGTCCAGTGGCAATAATCGGTAGGGATAGCCCAAGAGTCTCTCGCAATGTACAGGCGTGTTGGTAGCATTTCGCATAGTGTCCGCTGATGGCGTCTTGCCGCGCTAGCTGTTTTTCTGAACAAGATTGGCCTGCCTGGCTGCGCAGGCTATCTCTCGGGCGCAGAAAAGGAATAGCACACAGAATAGCTCCAGGTATGCCCTGACGGGTATTTAGCGGAAAAACATGCTGGTCTGGATCGTCGAAAGCCTTGGCAATAACGCGCGTATTTAAGCAAGCCAATAGATCTCGAGATTCATTTAACGTCGCAACCGCGTCATGGTTACCAGCCAACAGCACCAACTGGCACCCAGTAGTGCGCAGTGCGACTACAAAGCGGTTTAGCATTTCACGTGCATAGCTAGGTGGTGAGCCGTTATCAAAGATATCACCCGCTACGATCAGCGCATCGACCTGATAAAAGGTAATTTGCTCAATCAGCCAGTCGAGAAAAGCTTGATGTTCTGGTGCGCGGCTTTTGGTATAAAAATATTGGCCAAGATGCCAGTCTGCGGTGTGAATGATGTGCATGGCGTTTCCTGCAAAGCGTGTTTTCTAATGTAGGACGATTATAACTAGTAATTTAGTTGATATTTTAAGATCTCGTAACCGCAGGCGGCTGCTATCTTCAATTAGAAGATACAGTATCGCTTACCTCTTCTTAGAAGATCAAAAACGTCAAATTTTGAGAACGTGTTGAAAACTCTAAACAACTAGCTCGCATCTGCTCTAATGTATTGAATAAAGCATTGTAGGGTAAAACCATCGATCTAGTGATCGGTTTGCATGTTTGTCGCAGACAATTTTATTTTTCATGGATTTTTCAAGTCGGGCATAAGATTATTACAGTTACTGTTTCGTAACTTTTATCTAGATGAGTTCTTCTTTGAAGAAGATAACGATCGCTCAGGTGAATTCGATCCGCTGCGTTTTATAAAAATAGGCCATCAGAGCAAGTAGTGCTGTGTCTCTGATAATTACTACAAATAGCCAGTTGGAAGATTCAGCATTGCTGAAGGCAAGTTTCGTGGAAATAGCGAAATATATAGCAGTCAAACAATACTGCTTCAGACCGAAGTGTGGTTTTACCTTCATACAAGAGAGCAATAGCTTCACGGAAGCACAACAGTGCGTCTAAGTTCTGTATTGTCGTAAATACCGCTCGCTAAACAATCTTGGAATAATTGGGGGAACGTACATTTCTCTTGATTATTCTCAATACCTTGTTATGGGATTGGGCGTCAAAATCTTTGTGCTGTACTCGTATTCTTGTTCTTTACTGCTCAATATCCGGATGCCTTCTTGCTTTTCTAGGAAAAATTGCTTCTTATTCTGCTCTATAGGCTATTTTATATCCGTTTTGCGCGGCCTCTACGTTTTCATACTGGTTTTAATATCAATGAAAAGATATTAAATGCACAAATCATATACGTGAAGTTGTGCAAGTGGTGATATTATTATCTAAATCTAATTGTTATTGTTAAGTTGGCGTAATGATCCGTATTTTGGATCACCACTTGTCTTTTACTACTATAAACGTTTTACTTAGCATACCTTATCGACTGCGCGATAAGACTAAATTCTACCACGCTGCGGTTCGCCTTTTCATTTTTTTCTTTTATATAGGCAAAACAACGAAACCATGAGTCATCGTTTAACATCCAAAGATATTGTCGCGCTAGGGTTTATGACCTTTGCGCTGTTTGTTGGGGCAGGGAACATTATTTTCCCGCCGATTGTTGGCCTGCAAGCTGGTGAAGATGTTTGGATGGCAGCGCTCGGGTTTCTTCTCACCGCTGTCGGCTTACCGGTTTTGACCGTGGTAGCGCTAGCGCGCGTGGGCGGTGGCGTGCTAGCCTTAAGTTCTCCCATTGGCCAAAAAGCAGGTGTTCTGCTAGCGACCATATGTTATCTGTCCGTCGGACCGTTGTTTGCTACGCCCCGTACCGCCACTCTATCCTTTGACGTTGGACTAGCCCCGCTGTTTGGCGACGTTGCTACACCCTTATTGATCTATAGCATAGTCTATTTTGCGCTAGTGAGCGGCATTTCTCTCTATCCTGGACGCCTGCTCGATACAGTGGGCTATGTGCTCGCACCGTTAAAAATTCTGGCCCTAGCGCTGTTAGGGTTTGCTGCACTATTATTCCCAGCGGGTTCGCCGATCCCGGCGACAGATTCTTACCAAGCCGTACCGTTTTCGAATGGTTTTGTAAGCGGTTACCTGACGATGGATACCTTGGGCGCGATGGTGTTCGGGATCGTCATAGTCAATGCCGCTCGTTCACGCGGCATTAGCGATCCAACGCTGCTGACCCGTTATACTATTTGGGCTGGATTAATTGCAGGTATCGGGTTAACGTTAGTCTACCTGAGCCTATTCAATTTAGGTTCTGTCAGCGGCGAGTTGATTCCCCATGCGAAAAACGGTGCAGAAATTCTGCACGCCTACGTGCAGCACACCTTTGGCAGCATAGGTAGCGGCTTTCTGGCGCTATTAATTTTTATTGCCTGCATGGTAACTGCCGTTGGCCTGACTTGCGCCTGTGCTGAATTTTTCTTCCAGTATTTGCCTTTTTCGTATCGCACACTAGTCTTTATTCTAGGTAGCTTCTCTGCATTAGTCGCCAACATAGGATTAAGTCATCTAATTCAGCTTTCTATTCCGGTGGTGACAGCGATTTATCCGCCCTGTATCATTCTGGTTTTACTGAGTTTTACCTTACGTTGGTGGAATCAATCTTCGCGGATTGTGACCCCGGTCATGTTAATCAGCCTGGTATTCGGCCTAATTGATGGGTTAAAGTCATCGACTTTTGCCTCATTGATGCCAGTCTGGAGTCTGAATTTGCCTTTGGGTAAGCAGGGATTGGCCTGGTTTCCACCGTCATTGGTGCTGTTGTTAGCTGCGGTTATTTATGATCGACTGAACGGGCGGAAAAAGTGACTACGCACCACCAATAAACGTAATAAACGCAATAGCGCTGTGTTTTTTTTCACCACAGGCTGTAGCCTGTGGTTTTTTTGTAAGGACATGGCTGCTTAATCTATGCAACAACAATCCGCTAAACTAAAGCGTGCGTTAAGCACGCGGCATATCCGCTTCATTGCACTCGGCTCGGCTATTGGCACTGGGCTGTTCTATGGATCAACCAGTGCTATTCAAATAGCGGGGCCAAGTGTGTTATTGGCTTATATCATTGGTGGCGTTATCACTTATATCATTATGCGGGCGCTCGGAGAGATGTCGGTTAACAACCAGCAAGCCAGCTCCTTCTCCTACTATGCGCATGATTATCTAGGGCCGATGGCGGGCTATATCACTGGGTGGACCTATTGCTTTGAGATCTTGATTGTTGCCATCGCTGATGTGACTGCCTTCGGTATCTATATGAGCGTCTGGTTCCCTGACGTGCCGCACTGGATTTGGGTAATAAGCGTTGTACTGATTATTGGTGCTATCAACCTGCTCAGCGTGAAGGTGTTCGGTGAGCTAGAATTTTGGCTTTCCTTCTTCAAGGTTTCCATCATCATCATGATGATCGTCGTGGGCACTGGAATTATCGTCTGTGGTCTCGGTAATGCCGGTCAACCAACCGGAATTAGCAATTTGTGGAACCACGGCGGCTTCTTTAGTAACGGTGTGATGGGCATGGTCGTATCGCTGCAACTGGTAATGTTCGCTTACGGAGGTATTGAAATTATCGGTATCACTGCAAACGAAGCCAAAGATCCGCATACATCGATTCCTAACGCTATTAACTCAGTACCCTGGCGAATCCTGGTATTCTACATCGGCACGCTGTTTGTTATCATGTCAATTTATCCCTGGAATCAGTTAGGTACTAAAGGTAGTCCTTTTGTGCTGACGTTCCAGAATCTGGGTATTACGGCAGCGGCGAGCATTCTAAATTTTGTGGTGATAACCGCTTCCTTATCTGCTATCAATAGCGATGTATTTGGGGTAGGCCGCATAATGTGCGGCATGGCAGAACAGGGAAATGCACCCAAAGTATTTGCGAAAATATCACAGCGTGGTATTCCGTGGGTCACAGTTTTCGTGATAGTAGCAGCGCTACTAGTATCACTTTACCTCAATTATATTATGCCGGGTAAAGTGTTCCTAGTGATTTCCTCGCTGGCGACGTTCGCCACCGTGTGGGTGTGGATCATGATCCTCTCTTCACAAATCATGTTTCGCCGTCGTTTAAGCAAAAAGGAGGTAAAGGAATTGGCCTTTCCGGTACCTGGCGGAGTGGCTTCCTCAGTGGTAGGTATTGTCTTCTTGGTATTCATTATCGGGCTAATTGGCTACTTTAAAGAAACGCGTATTTCCCTCTACGTTGGGGTACTGTGGATTGTGTTGCTGCTATTGGGCTATTTCTTCAAACAGAAACGCCAAAAGTTGGCGAATAATAACGTGTAAGTGTAGTTGTAAAATGATGCCGAAAAGCCCGTTTATTTATTTCTAACATCGCGCACAGCGAACAAAAAGCCGGCTGTTGTATACAGTCGGCTCTTGTTGCAAAAAAGAGAAACTTTATAACTTTTCTGCATATTCTATTAGGTATTTAGCAACTCCATCTGGAGATGCTACCATACCGGCTTTACCTTTTTCCCACTGAGCTGGACACACTTGGCTGTGCTCTTCGCAAAATTGCAGGGCATCAACCATCCGCAGCATTTCATCAATATTACGGCCTAACGGCAGATCGTTTACGACCTGGTGGCGTATAACGCCTTGTTTGTCGACAAGGAAAGAGCCACGTAGCGCAACGCCAGCGTCTGGATGTTCAATGCCGTAAGCTTTTTGAATCTCACGTTTCACGTCGGCGACCATGGCATATTGCACAGGACCGATGCCGCCGCTTTTCATCGGGGTCTTACGCCAGGCGTTGTGCACAACTTCGGAATCAAAAGAGACGCCAACCACTTCGACACCACGCTCTTGAAATTCTTTGTAGCGATGATCAAAAGCGATCAGTTCTGTCGGGCAGACAAAAGTAAAATCCTTAGGCCAGAAAAAAATTACAGCCGATTTATGGCTGATATATTTTTTCAGG
Source organism: Candidatus Malihini olakiniferum (assembly GCA_042263625.1). Classification (GTDB taxonomy): domain Bacteria; phylum Pseudomonadota; class Gammaproteobacteria; order Enterobacterales; family Enterobacteriaceae; genus Symbiopectobacterium; species Symbiopectobacterium olakiniferum_A. Next base: position 372,856 of record JBHKFL010000007.1, on the reverse strand, counting down.
TTGAAGTTTTCAACGATTTCGCCATTGCCTAATACGGCAGCGGCGGTGAAGTCAGGGGCTTGACGCGTTACCAGGACCATAAATAACTCCTGTAAAATAATTAAGAGGGAAGAGAAACCAAAAACAAGAAGTAGTATAGTGTGTATGCTTTTGTGAAGCTAGTTCAAAAGAACGATTGAGGATATCGATTTTTCAATTGAATTGACTATTAAATTAATTGATGATCCAAAAAGATGTCATGAGATTTTTACCTATTGCAAGCTTGCCTGTTCCATCATGCGTAGATAGACGTACTAGAAATACCCTTTAAACACAGTATACTAACAGTAGATATCATCGAACAACCTGCTAGAAATCCTGTTGGATACGTCTTATCGCCATGCGCTATAAGCTCATCGTAAACAAAAAGCTATTCAGCTTAGCGCGCTCCAGCTAGCGTTCACACCATAGGTGGTGGTTCAGGTTCTCAAGATAATCGCTCATGTATACACTAACTGTGGTTAGATTTGAGTGCGAGCTGAATCAACTAATGTAGCGATGCAAACGAATGCAGGATACAACCTCGTTGCTAAATCCTTGCTTCGGGCTACCCAGCCCACAAAGTCTGCTATCAGTTTGCTGAAGAAAGGATCTGTCGGCTAGCGTGGCCAAGTAAAGATGAGATAAGAAAATTCGGCCTGCTAATTTATAGCAATTTTGTGCGCCATTCGCTTATTTTTTGTGTGTCTCTGATTTTCGTTTGAACTTCGAGAAGCACTTATCGCGCACTATCCGCAAGAGCAGCAGGCTACCGGTCACTGTCTCTGGAATCTCTAACGGGAGAGATGACCCATGGTTTTTCACCGATCTGTTAGTGTTTAAACAATACGCATATCTGATGGTGATGATCTAAGCCCGTTTATTCTACTAAAAGGCCATTAGTGGTAATATTAGGGTGCTGTTCGAGCGCATATCAACTACGCAGCGCGTGCTAGACAATGTTCAAGACACCAAATCCGGGAACAGAACTATTACTAAGTAAACACGGCAGCGTGAAGGCACGATGCGCTTTTTGAGCTGCACTTTGATGATACGCGTGACGTGCTAACAGTATTGAACGAAATTAGTCATAGTTGGAGATCGCTGCCTGAGGCTGAAGCAGCGAAGGAGGCAATGATTGAGCCTTTCTTCGGGATAACCGTATTTTTATTTATTCTGGCTACAGTTATTGCGTAATAGATATGCACTGGTAACCAACTTCTATTTTGCCAAAATCGACGCTGATCATGCTAATACCCGTATTTACGTAGCTCTCACCATACCATGACGTGCTTACTGAACGGCGGTAACAACAAGTCTCGTTTTTTAGTTACGGTGACGACATGTTTATGACGTGCAATCCTGCTTCCTAGGAAGCAGGATTGCCAATGCAGCGGATACTCAAACTTAAGCATCTTAAATAAAAATAACTAAATATCGGACTTTTCCGGTACTGGAGAGGAAAAGTGAAATATGAAGTGTTGCAAACCGATGGCTGTGCACGCCGCGGTCGTCTTGTTTTTGACCGTGGCTTAGTAGAAACCCCAGCATTTATGCCGGTTGGTACTTATGGAACGGTAAAGGGTATGACGCCAGAGGAAGTAAAAGAAAGCGGTACACAAATCCTATTGGGTAATACCTTTCACCTATGGATTTGCCCAGGACAGGAGATCATAAAGTTGCACGGTGATCTGCATGATTTTATGCAGTGGCATGGCCCGATCCTGACAGACTCCGGCGGTTTTCAGGTCTTTAGTCTGGGGGATATTCGAAAAATTACTGAAGAGGGAGTACACTTTCGTAACCTGATCAACGGCGATACGATTTTCCTTAGCCCGGAAAAATCGATGGAAATCCAGTATGATCTTGGCTCCGATATCGTGATGATTTTCGATGAGTGCATACCTTATCTTGCCGATTGGGATTATGCTAAACGCTCAATGGAAATGTCATTGCGCTGGGCAAAACGTAGTCGAGAAAGTTTCGATAAACTTAATAATAACAATGCACTATTTGGCATTATTCAAGGAGGTGTTTTCAAAGATTTACGTGATCTCTCCTTGAAAGGGCTGGTAGAGATTGATTTTGATGGGTACGCTGTAGGCGGTCTAGCAGTAGGTGAGCCGAAAGTAGATATGCACCGCATTTTGGAGCATGTTTGCCTACAGATTCCAGCGGATAAACCCCGCTATTTAATGGGAGTCGGCAAGCCGGAAGATTTAGTAGAAGGCGTGCGGCGTGGTATCGACATGCTCGATTGTGTTATGCCAACGCGTAATGCCCGCAATGGTCACTTGTTTGTCACAGATGGCGTGGTAAAAATCCGAAATGCAGTACACAAAGATGATACTCATCCAGTGGATGAGTACTGTGATTGCTATACATGTCGCAATTATAGCCGCGCTTACTTGCATCATCTCGACCGTTGCAACGAAATACTCGGCGCACGCCTGAATACTATTCATAATTTACGGTATTATCAACGGTTGATGGAGGGTTTACGTCAAGCTATCGAACAGGGTAAATTAGATCACTTTGTGACGAATTTTTATCAACTACTTGGAAAACCAATCTCCGTCCCTTGCTAAAAGAGTATGCCAAGATCAACAGGACTGACGGATAGATTTAATACCCGTAGCGCTGCGTATAATTATATATAGCGCAGATGATGCAAAGTCTTTAAGACTACCTTTTTCTTATTTTTTGAACATGTTTGCTCTGATAATTAAGAGGATATGTTAATGGGTTTTTTTATTTCCGATGCTGTAGCAGCATCCGACGCTCCGTCACAGAGAAGTCTGTACTCTTTGGTGATTATGCTGGCTGTTTTTAGCCTTATTTTTTACCTCATCATTCTGCGACCTCAGCACAAGCGCGCAAAAGATCATATGAAGCTGATGGACTCTATTTCTACAGGGGATGAAGTACTGACGAGGGGTGGTCTAGTGGGTCGCGTGACGAAAGTATCTGATACCGGATACCTTTCGATTGCTCTGAATGACACTAATGAAGTAGTTATTAAACGTGACTTCGTGTCTGCTGTGTTGCCGAAGGATACTATCAAAACTCTTTGATTTTTTTTGATTTTCCCTAAGGGAACTGCCGTGTTAAACCATTATCCTTTATGGAAGTACCTGATGCTTGCCATGGCGTTGCTTATCGGTCTGCTTTATGCACTTCCTAACCTTTATGGTGAGGATCCAGCGGTACAAATCACTGGCGTGCGAGGTGCGTCTGCCAGTGAATCACTGCTGATCCAAGTCCAGAATATATTACAAGAACAAAATATCACTAGAAAATCACTCGCCCTAGAAAGGGGCGCGCTTCTTGCACGTTTTCCCACCCCCGATAGTCAGCTTCGTGCTCGTGAAGCGCTTATAAACGCGTTAGGTGAGAAGTATGTGATAGCCTTAAACTTAGCTCCGGCCACACCGAACTGGCTCCGCATGCTGCACGCGGAACCCATGAAGCTTGGTCTCGATTTACGCGGCGGCGTACACTTCCTGATGGAAGTGGATATTGAGCCTGTGTTAAGTAAACGGCAAGAACAAAGCATAGATTTACTGCGCAGAGATCTGCACGAAAAGAGCATTTACTATGCCTCTGTGCATAAAGCCCATGATAATACTATTGAGATTTGTTTCTCCGATTCAGCAACGCGTAACGAGGCTATTTCGTATCTCACCACCCGTCATCGAGATCTAGTATTCAATGCCAGCGGCGATAATCTGATGCGTGCGATGATGGGTGCAGAACGCCTGCGCGAAGCTCGTGAATATGCCGTACAGCAAAACATCAATATTCTGCGTAACCGTGTAAACCAATTGGGTGTAGCCGAACCGTTAGTACAACGCCAAGGCGCGGATCGTATTGTAGTTGAATTGCCTGGCATTCAGGATACTGCACGTGCTAAAGAGATTCTTGGTGCTACGGCAACGCTAGAATTCCGTCTGGTTAACACATCGGAGGACGTAATAGCAGTAACTAATCGCCATCTTCAGACCGATTCTGAAGTGAAAAACATGCGTGACGGTACCCCTGTGATGCTGTACAAAACCGTGATCCTTACCGGTGACCATATTACTGATTCTACCTCAAGTCGCGACGAGTATGGCCGTCTTCAGGTCAATATTTCGCTGGACAGTGCTGGTGGTGACTCTATGTCCAATTTCACTAAGGACAGTATCGGAAAACTGATGGCGACCTTGTTTGTAGAATATAAGGACAGCGGTAAGAAAGATGCTACTTCCGGTCGTGCTATCCTGGAAAAACAAGAAGAAGTTATCAATGTGGCAACCATTCAGTCTCGCTTGGGTAATAGCTTCCGTATTACAGGTATCGAAAATGCAAATGAAGCACATCAACTTTCTCTTTTGCTGCGAGCAGGCGCATTGATTGCACCTATCCAGATTGTGGAAGAGCGTACTATTGGCCCTACACTTGGTATGCAAAATATCACCCAGGGGTTTAAAGCCTGTTTGTGGGGGATTATAGCATCTATTGTATTTATGTTGTTGTTCTACAAGGGGTTTGGTGTTATTGCCACTACAGCGCTAATGGCTAACTTAGTCCTGATCGTCGGGGTTATGTCACTCTTACCGGGGGTAACGCTTACCATGCCAGGGATTGCTGGTGTTGTATTGACTCTTGCGGTGGCAGTGGATGCAAACGTACTGATTAACGAACGTATCAAAGAAGAATTTAGGAATGGGAGAACGGTTCAGCAAGCTATTCATGAAGGCTATAAAGGTGCATTTTCTAGTATCGTTGACGCCAACCTGACAACGATGATCACAGTAGTGATTTTGTACGCTGTAGGAACGGGTTCTATCAAAGGATTTGCCATTACAACAGCGATTGGAGTCGCGACTTCAATGTTGACCGCTATTGTTGGTACGCGTGCGATTGTTAACCTAGTTTATGGCGGCAAACGCGTTAACAAGCTATCTATTTGAGGAGTGCGTCGTGGCACAGGAATATACTGTTGAACAGCTTCACTATTATGGTCGTAAAGTCTACGACTTTATGTGTTGGGATAAGTGCGCGTTCATCATTTCTGGCACTTTTTTAATCCTGTCATTGGTTGTTATGGGTATACGTGGTTTTAACTGGGGGTTGGATTTTACCGGTGGTACCGTGATTGAAATTAACCTAGAAAAATCTGCTGACCTAGATTTAATTCGTGATTCACTCGAAAAATCCATTTTTGTAGCCCCGTTAATTCAACACTTTGGCAGTAGCCATAATATTATCGTGCGTATGCCGCCGAGTGTAGGCACTATAGGCCAGGAACTAGGCGAAAAAGTGCTCAGTGTGATTAAGCAAAGTACTGAACAGAGTGCACTAGTAAAGCGCATTGAGTTTGTTGGGCCTACTGTAGGTAACGATTTAGCGCAGGACGGGGCAATGGCACTCTTAGTCGCGCTGATTTGTATATTGATCTATATGGGTTTTCACTTCGAATGGCGCCTGGCCTTGGGGGCTGTTCTGGCACTAGCACATGACGTGATCATGACTATTGGGGTATTTTCTCTATTTCAAATCGAAATTGATTTAACTATCGTAGCATCCCTGCTGTCGGTTATTGGCTACTCGCTAAACGACAGCATTGTCGTATTAGATCGTATTCGTGAAAACTTCCGTAAAATTCGCCGTGGTACACCTTACGAAATTATGAACATATCGCTGACTCAAACCCTGAGTCGTACATTGATGACCTCTAGCACTACTTTGGGTGTCGTATTGATTCTCTATATTTTTGGCGGCGCCATGCTGAAAGGTTTTTCGCTGGCAATGCTGATCGGAGTATGTATGGGTACCGTCTCTTCCATCTACGTAGCTTCGGCGCTAGCGCTGAAGCTTGGAATACAAGGCAAGCACTTGCTACTGCAGAAAGTTAAGAAGGAGGGAGTGGATCAGACATCTCTCCTGCATTAAGTCTTAAGATAACCTTGATAAAAATCTATGCTCTGGTAAGAATTTTTTGCATTAGGTCGCACTGGTTTCAATCTCGTCTAGACGTATAAAACCTCATTGTTCCCAGCTAATGCTGCTAAGACGAACGCCAAATACATCTTTATTTTTATGGATTAATGAAAAGCCTAGTTTCGGTGTTGCTTTGCAAAAAGCTTGTTCTATTTTTGCTTCGGTATCAGATAAACACTATGTGTAGAATGGCTTTTTAATATTTTTTTCTACAAGCCAACACCTGCGCCGTCAGCATTTGTAATTGCTAGTTAATACCCAACTGCCAATTGCAGCCTAGTGGTTTCTAGGGGCGCGCTAAAATGACCTGCCAGCATTAGCATCAGAAGGCCTGATATACTATCAGGGTTATTAATTCTAATTTTTCCTCATTACATTATGCCTTTTTTCTTCTCTTCTTTTAATTGGCGGTGTATAAGGTGTTGTAGCAGAATGAGAGTTAACTCATAGTCTGGTTATTCTGGAACCGGTACTAATATTGGTCTATCAGCGCTCGACATTTGGATTAGTAAACTAACTCGGGGTAAACTAGCCGAAAGAGAATCTAATCATTAGGATACGATATACACTGTCCATTCTGCTCTGCTATTGATAGCAGAGGTTATTGATTCCCGTCTAGTCGGAGAAGGCATGCTAGTTCGGAGGCGCCTTCAATGTCTGCTGTGTAACGAGCGCTTTACCACGTTCGAAGTGGTAGAGCTGGTTATGCCTCGTGTAATAAAAAGTGATGTTTTCCAGAGTCCTTTAACGAAGAAACTTGTGTAAATGCATATTAAAATCATTGAAAATGTGACATGCATCATCGCGGATGATCCTGATAGGATATGCTATCCTATCACACGCGATACAGATAGCATGAAGTCACAACCAAGATAATTGATATTCTGGCAATGGCTGCCCTGAAACGTTCAGATAAAGTTTATTATATTCTTTTTCCTCCGTATATTACAATTTTTCGGATATAAGTGAGTTTGATGAAACAGATCGCTAGGTTACAGGATTAGTAATATGAAAGGGCAAGATGAATTTTGGATGGCGCGCGTGCTTGAATTAGCGCGGCGAGGGCGTTTCACTACCTCTCCAAACCCTAATGTTGGCTGTGTGATTGTGCGTGATGGTGAGATGGTGGGTGAAGGTTATCACCTACGTGCTGGTGAGTCGCATGCGGAAGTTTATGCGTTATGTATGGCGGGTAAACGAGCTCGGGGAGCGACCGTCTATGTTACGCTAGAACCCTGTAACCATCAGGGGCGCACCCCCCCCTGCACGGATGCGCTGATTTCTGCAGGCGTTGCGCGCGTGGTTGTAGCTATGCAAGATCCTAATCCGAAAGTGGCTGGACGCGGTTTACACCGTTTGCAGCAAGCAGGCATCACCGTTAGCCACGGCCTGATGATACAGGATGCCGAACAAGTGAATCTAGGGTTTCTTAAGCGGATGCGAACAGGAATTCCGTATGTGCGTCTTAAGATTGCATCTTCGCTGGACGGTCGCACGGCAATGGCTTCTGGAGAGAGTAAGTGGATTTCCTCTCCGGAGGCACGTCAAGACGTGCAGCGTTTTCGTGCGGAAAGTTCTGCTATTCTTAGCAGCAGTGCTACTGTGCTAGCGGACAACCCATTATTGACAGTGCGTTGGGATGCGTTAGATTTGGATACGCAACAGCAACTACCTAATATGAACCTTCCACAGCCAATACGGGTCATCGTAGACAGTCACGATCGAGTTACTCCTCAGCACCAACTGACTCATCAGAAAGGACAAACTTGGCTAGCAAGTACAAGGCCGAACAATGATACCACGTGGTCTAAGAGCGTAACGCATCTTATACTGCCTGCTCATAGGGGCGGTGTCGATTTAGTGGCCTTGATGATGATCCTCGGTAAACGACAGATTAACTCGGTTTGGGTTGAAGTCGGTGCTACGTTGGCAGGAGCGTTGTTGAATGCAGGCGTAGTCGATGAGTTGATCGTATATATGGTCCCGAAACTGTTAGGGCAAGATGCCCGGGCACTGTGCATACTGCCTGGTTTGAAGCAATTGGCACAAGCCCCTTCTTTTACCTTGACGGAGGCCCGTCAGGTTGGCCCCGATCTCCGTTTACGTTTAATACCGCAATCTTGATATTGATATCATATCGTTTTTGTTTACCTTAGCCTTAGCATCCGCATCTAGGGGATGCAACAGAAAAAACGGATACGCCGTCGCAAGAATGTGATAAACTGGATACCAGTTACGACTGGATACTCGTATGCGATTATGATTATAAGGAACGCTATGAACGTTATTGAAGGTGTTGTTGCCAATCCCAATGCCCGCATCGGGATTGCGATTGCTCGTTTCAACCATTTTATCAACGATAGCCTGCTGGAAGGTGCTATTGATACGTTGAAACGTATTGGACAGGTCAAAGATGAAAATATTACTGTGGTATGGGTTCCGGGTGCCTTTGAGCTGCCGATCACGGCTAGTGCACTGGCGAAAAGCGGATATGATGCTGTAGTAGCACTGGGGACAGTGATTCGTGGAGGTACAGCACATTTTAAATATGTCGCGGGTGAATGTAGCTCTGGGCTGGTCCATGTTGGCATGAACAGCGACATTCCAGTCGCGTTTGGCGTATTGACGACAGAAAGCATCGAGCAGGCCATTGAACGTGCTGGAACAAAAGTAGGTAATAAAGGTGCAGAAGCTGCGCTGACCTCGTTAGAAATGATTAACGTATTGAAAAATATAAAATAAAGTTTAGGGGTGTTCCGTGAAACCTGCTACTCGTCGTAGCGCTCGTGAATGTGCGGTTCAAGCTCTGTATTCCTGGCAATTGTCAAAAAATGATATTGCTGATATTGATCTGCAATTCCTGAATGAGCATGATAACAAAGATGTTGACATCAACTACTTTTACGAGTTAATAGCGGGAATTATCACGCAGGCGGAGAAACTGGATGCATTGATGGCACCCTTTCTATCAAGAAAGCCCCAAGAATTAGGGCAGGTAGAGAGGGCTGTGCTGCGTATTGCTCTATTTGAATTGAGCAAGCGACAGGACATTCCTTACAAGGTTGCCATCAACGAAGCTATTGAACTTGCGAAAGTATTCGGTGGCGAAGATAGCCACAAGTTTGTCAACGGTGTATTGGATAAAGTAGCATTGACGTTGCGCCAAACAAAAACGAAGAAGTAAAACAATTATGAACGAAAATTCCGGTCCTGTTCGAAATATACTTTGACAGAAACGGTTATGCTTTACTGTGAGTTTGATCTAATAGCCCGTTGTTTGAGTCTTACAAACGCGTAAGGAAAAGTGGAAAATCCGCATCTTCCATATCGAGAGATGCTCTGGGGATTGTTAACGAATTTGCTTTTCTCGCCGTGGTTAAAAGTAACTTTTAGCTATCAGTACTGATACTTTTATTTATCGAATCCATTTACTTAGGGACCATTGGCACCATTCACTACACAAATTGTGGTTACAAATCGCTGGTAATTAATCTGAGTGATCTAGTTGTTATGGCCTGAACCTTCCTGGCTTTCTTTTGCCATTATGCTTTTTCCGCGGTTCATAAAGTTATCAAAATGAATATGACCACTTCACCTAATAAACGTGAAACACAGCGTGTAGCTAAGCATCGTTTACGCCTTAGCAATCTCTGCCATTTGCTAGCAACGGGATTTGGCAGTGGTCTTTCTCCCCGGATGCCAGGGACGATAGGATCACTAGCGGCTATCCCAGTGTGGTGTTTTCTTTCTTTTCTTCCATGGCAGCTTTATTCTCTGATGATTATGTTGAGCATTTTCATTGGCCTCTATCTCTGTCATCAAACGGCTAAAGACATCGGCGTGCACGATCATAGTAGCATCGTCTGGGATGAGTTTGTTGGGATGTGGATCACTTTGATGGCAATCGAAGATCAGCAGTGGAAATGTGTGTTAGCTAGTTTTTTAGCATTCCGTGTTCTGGATATTTTTAAACCCTGGCCAATATATTGGTTCGATAGAACTGTACACGGCGGCATGGGCATTATGCTTGACGATGTTGTGGCTGGCCTCATCTCAGCAGGTATTATCTACTGGATAGTAGTATCACACCGGTCATTCTTTTCCTGAAAACTGCTATTTTCTTGAACTAATTGACCTTGGCAGTAAGGCCAAGGTCAATTAGATTATCGTAGCCACTCAGCAATGTAACACTCGATTCTCGCAGCATTCACAAACTAAGATCGTGACGAATTTCTATCTGTGTAGCTTACGGGATAACACTGTCCGGTAGACCAAAGATTCAAAACGGGAATAGCCATCCATTGTGCTATAATTACCTCATTTACGGAGATACCTGTACCATCTATTAGCGCGTTCTCTGCTAGAGTAACCAACAAAAAACGGTTTTGACAAAATGCACATCTTAAAGCGAATAGTACAGGCAGATTCTGAATTACGACGTTGGAAATAACCTGTCGTATTGTATCCATCCTGCAGTAAACCGGCAGGATAGGTGACGGCGTGCTGCTCTGCAATTGATAGAGTCTTGTTTCCCCAGAGTGAGCTTAGCCTCAACCTTTTAGTCATGATCTGCAGAAACTTCTGTCCCTTCAGGCTACGCATCTTTTTCAAGGCTTGTGCCAATTCAATGATCCTATCATGACCGTTTATAGGGCCGATATAATTAAATCTGAGCTCTTCAAACAGCGTTCCTGGTATCAGCCTACCCTTCAGGTGCTCTTCTGTTTGTTTAACATTATTTAATTGGCAGGATAACAAGATAGAACTTTTTTACCATCCTGACCGGGGATGGGGTAGTGTTTTCGGGACAACAGTTTGGTAATCGCACCAACATTCTCAGAAACGGATATCTCGTTGTTGTTTGCAACAACTACCAGTAGATCGGTAGCAGTTATTGCTTGCGTAATTTACAGTGTAAAACAACACACCCCAGCTGTTAATGCTCCGTCACCGATAGCGTATACGATACATCGCACTTCATCATTCGGCGACGATGGTCATTCCCATTTTAGCGCTGATTGAAGAGGAGAAGTAGCCGATGCTCACCTCTTCATATTCACACTCTTACCACGCCTCTAGGGGAACTAGGGTAACGCACTTGCAAGCTACTATTTTTGTAGATGATAGCGATACGATCACAGCGGCTAGTAATAATTTTGTGAGGATAAGCGTGATGGACCACGTCCCACACCAGATAGTCATCCAGTGTATTATAGTCGTTAATGCAACGCTACCGTGAGTTTAATAGTTGACTGGTCCTGACGCAAAGTGACCGCTAGCGCGACAAAACTCCTTTGTAACTCATTCTTAGGTGTGTTATCTGTGTTCTCTCTCAATCTGAGATTGGAACATCTATCCAGGTGTTTATCAACTTGGATACACTTAAAATCCAATAAGGTGATGTTAAAATTATTTATCTCGTTCGATGATGTACTTTGCTAATGCCCGTAGCGCAGCTGTATCAAGCGGCATTGTTACGCCGACCTTTTTTAGTTCATTCAGTGCTGCAAGTGATTCCTTATAGAGATCCCACGCTTTTGCTCGCGCACTGTCAAGCCCGAGCAAACCGGGATAAGTGCTTTTTCCTGATTGCTGATCTGCTCCTTTCCGCTTGCCGGTTGTAGCGCTATCTCCGACCACATCAAGAATATCATCCTGTACTTGGAAAGCCAGGCCGATGGCATTGGCATAGCGATCGAGGTGGGGTAGAACAGCTCGACCTGAGGATCCAGCGGTTTGTGCTCCGAGCCTGACCGAAGCGCGAATTAATGCGCCGGTTTTATGAAGGTGAATTTTCTCCAGCGCATCTAGACTAAGCTGCTTACCTTCCGCAGACAAATCTAGCGCTTGCCCACTACACATGCCTGCTACGCCGCTAGCCTGCGCCAGTTCTGCGACCATTAAGAGGCGATCTCGCGCGCCAACGCCTGGCATTGATGCATCTGCCAAAATGGAAAACGCCAGCGTATGGAGAGCATCCCCAGCTAGAATCGCAGTAGCTTCACCAAATTTAATATGGCAAGTCGGTTGGCCGCGGCGCAAGTCATCGTCGTCTATCGCAGGCAAATCGTCATGAATCAGCGAATAGGCATGGATAGATTCCACCGCCGCTGCTGGGGCATCTAGACTGGTCAGCGGAATGCCGAAAAGTTGACCAGTAGTATAAACCAAAAAAGGCCTAAGGCGTTTGCCACCTAGCAGCGAGCCGTAGATCATGGCATCAACCAACGGACTGCCCTGAATTGGAGCACTTGAGATAAAAAAATTTAATGCTTGGTTAACACGATCGGAATAAGCAATTAATTGCGCAGTAAATTCTGTCATAGCGTATTATTAGTCTAGTTTTTATTACCAGGCCAAAAAGGAGGGGGGACGTGCAGCATCATCCGGCTCGTCGCTAATCAGAATTTGCACATATTTCTCCGCCTGTTGTAACTGCGACGGACACTGTCGCGCCAACTGTATACCTTTCAGCTGTATACCCTTAGGTATCATATTGAATCATCGTTAAAGATGAAAGCTAACGCGAAGATATTCATAATTCGTTAACCCACACTCTCAGTATTCATTTACGTGACGATTTATCTAGAAATCGAATAAGACAGTATGAAGCTCTTGGTGTAGGATACCAATTAGTACACAGGAATATGTATTGTCGCTGATTTCGTTCGGTTTTATCTCGAGCGTATCCAGTTACATATTGATTTGTCGTGGCTGTCGCATATATTACTGTTTCTTCAATCTAGATAGGGCGTAGGATAAGAAATCTTAGTGTACTTTGTCTCAATTGAGAGAGTCTACGTTCTGTTCTAGACAGACGGAAATCCTGTAAAAAGTAGTAACGGCAAAATAAGCATAGTGCAACAACGCATGTGCCTGCTATACTTCCCGTATAGCTGAACGTTATGGAGTGAAAACATTAGTGATGTGAGAGGTATTAGGACAATTTGTCTATATAAACGCTGATCAACTTTCGTCTAATAGATAATTAGATAGATACTTTGATCTTGCATCTTCCGCAGATTTCATAGTATCAAGAGCATATCATCAATCTGTCTCTCTAGTTAATCATTGATTGACTTTGCTTAGATCATTTCTGAGTATTATAGGGTAATTTCTAAAAACTCAATGGTAAAAGCGATTAAATCAAAGATTGAAGAGGAAAAAGGCAAGTTTATTTTGCACATTTTTCAACTAATTAGTAATTACAAATTACAAGATTAATATTCTTGAGAGGTTTCCTTTATGAGTGCGTGTTGCTACGTCTCTTCTAGTTAATTCTTTTAACACAATTTATTAATTGATGCCAGCGTTCGAAAAAGTTACTGAAAGCAGTAAATCTGGAGATGTTGTTTCTCCTCAGGGGAATAGGTAGAATGGATGCCATTTATTCTAACGCATAAGTCAGAGAGAGTTAATTATGCTATCTTTCGATATTGTATTGAAAATTGATATGCACTAAATCCTCAATAAGGTTGAGAACGCCTCTCATGAACTCACTAACCGTAACCGGTGGAATTTCGTAATACCCCTGTCTTAGTAAAGTTTTACGCTAAACGAAACGGACAAATATATCAAAAAAAACATGAAGATTTACAAAATCTAATAGTATTATTTCGCAGGATAGCTTCTATAAAGCTATCCTGATTTACCAACTTTCGCAATTAATTATAACGGGACAGCTAGGCTGGTCTGATTTTTTTGGCTCAAGCCTGCCAGATTAGTGCTTCGAGCTGCTGGCGGCTGGTTTTTTGACGATCGATTTTAATATAGGCACTGCGTTCTTCCAGCACGACGATAGCTTCAGCCACGCCGGGGTGTATGCGTATCTTTTCTGCTAGCCCTGAGTCGTCCAGTGCCTCTTTGGGCAGAGCAATACGAATACTGCTCAGATAGGGCGGCTCCTTCATGCTGATGCCTACAAGAAGCCATAACATACAGAGCATGGCACCTGCTGCAAACACCCAGGCTGCACCGTGAAATTGAAACAGTACGCCGCCCATGCTTCCCCCAATAGCAACACCGATAAATTGAGTAGTAGAATATATGCCCATTGTGGTGCCTTGATACCCCCACGGGGCTTCTTTGCTAATAAGAGATGGCAGCAGCGCTTCCATAATGTTAAAGGCCAGAAAAAATAGCTGAACTCCTGCTACAATAGGCCAGAATTGGCTGCCTGCCATCCATAAAAGGAGTTCTGCCACGAGAAGCACAACAATACAGCCTACAAATACCCATTTCATCTGTCTCTTTACTTCAGCATAGATGATAAACGGCAGTGCACCAATAAATGAAATTAGCATGGTATACAGATAAATCTTCCAATGTGCTTCTGCGGGCAGTCTTGCTTGCTCCAGAACGCGTGGCAGGACGACAAAACTTGACATAAGCAGGATATGCAGGCACATGATGCCAACATTGAGTTTTAGCAGTCGGCTGTTACTGAGTACCTGGCGAATGCTGCCGCGTACAATGGAGGATCCTCGATTGAGAGCCTGGGGAGCTGAATTAGGGATCAGAGTGAGGGTGATAATAATACAGATCGATGCGAGCAGAGCCATGGACCAGAATAGCGATTGTAATCCCCAGGCATGGGCGACGATCGGACCAAGAGCCATTGCAATCGCAATGGTTACTCCAAAACTGATGCCGATAAAGACCATGGCTTTAGTGCGATTTTGTTCTCGTGTCAAATCTAATAGCAATGCCATGATTGTTGCCGATATAGCACCCGATCCCTGCAACGCGCGACCAAGAATAATACCCCAAATATTGGGGCTAAGGGCAGCAATCACGCTGCCAAGTACAAATAGAAGCAAGCCGATAACGATGAGTGGTTTACGCCCAACGCGATCGGAAAGCAAACCAAATGGCAGCTGAAGTAGCGCCTGCATCAGGCCATAGATACCAATCGTAACGCCAATCAGAGATTCACTAGCACCTGGCAATGCCATACCGTAGGTCGTGAGCACAGGCAATACCATAAACATGCCGAGCATCCGCAGAGAAAAAACGGCACCTAAACACCAAGTTGCACGCCGTTCTCTTGGCGTCATTTTATTGTCAGTTAGGGGGGGTTCGTTCATGAAAACCTCAAAAAATTGCATTGGCGCTATTGTAGTGTCTTTCTTATCAAACCGTAAATAGCAGCATAGTTATTTGATTTTGCGCGCAGTCATAAAATAACATATAAAATGTAGCAAACTCTGTAGAAGAGAGGTAAAAACAGATGATAGAGATCCTCTGTTTTTACCGTGCGAATAGGCGAATTCTTAGCACAGTGCGGTGATTAGCACATCGACTGTATCGGCATCATGGAATCGACAGACATCATCACGCTCAAAGCGGTAATAAGCACTAAGGAGAAGAAAAATACTTTGCGTGCCCACAATTGGTTATTGTTAGATCTCTTATAGCCTGATAGAGCCATGCTCAGCCAACAGATGCTCAAGGATGCGGCAACCGCAAGATATTTATACCCAGTATAGCCACCTACAGAGAGCAGCAGTGTTGCTACCATAAATGCTATGATATATAGCCTAATCTGTCGCTTAGCCACAGAAATTCCTTTCACCACAGGCACTACCGGAATGTTGGCAGCCTGATAATCCTTAAAACGAAAAATAGCGATAGCGTAGGAGTGCGGAATTTGCCAGAGACTGAAGATTAATAGCAGGATCAATGCACCTAGGTCAAACTGGTTAGTTACGGCACAATAACCTATAATAGGAGGAGACGCGCCGGACAGGCTGCCAATTACCGTGCCATATATAGAGTGACGCTTCATGTATAGACTATAGACACCAACATATACTACGAAGCCTATCACCGTTAGCCACATGGCTAACGGATTTACCGAAACGTAAAGCAATGAAAAACCGGCAATACCTAACATAGTTGCATAACATATCGAAACTTTAATCAAAATCAGGCCCTTCACCATTACTCTGTTTTTTGTTCTCTCCATCTTTTTATCGATGTCACGGTCGATGATGTTATTGAATACGCAACCGGACGCAAGCACCAACGATACCCCAAACAGGGTATCGATAAAGAGGGGGTAGTCGATACTGCCTTTAGATGCCAGCAAAAACCCCCCGACAACCGAAATTAGGTTGCCGAAAATGATTCCTGGTTTTATGACTTGTAGGTATTGCTTAATCATTAATTCTAACTCGATTACCGAATCATCATATTATGGTGTGCACTCAGCATAATCCAAATGGATCCTACTACTACAATGGCAATAATTAGAATAGCAAACACCAAGACTACCACATTCCAACGCTGTTCAGAAGAGCTATTCAGGTGCATGAAGTAGACCAGGTGAACCAGTATCTGTACTACGGCACAGCAAACCATACCAGCCATAATCAAACTTTGGGGAGCGGCACACACTTTTGTCAGACAAAACAAGATAACGGTCAGAATGACCGATATGAAAAAGCCTATGATATAAGAATGTACGCTGCCGTGGCAGGTGCCTTGATCAGACTTAGAATGACTCATTACATCGACCCTATCAGATAAACCAAGGTAATAACACAAATCCATACCACGTCAAGAAAATGCCAGAATAGGCTCAGACACATCAAACGGGTTTTTACAGTACTGGTGATGCCCCAACGTGAGACCTGAATTATCATCACAACAAGCCAGATAAGACCTGATGTTACATGAATTCCGTGGGTTCCAACTAGTGTAAAAAAGGCTGACAGAAAAGCACTTCGGTCCGGACCGTACCCTTCTGCGATTAAGTCATGAAACTCTCTGAGTTCCATGCAGATAAAGATCAAACCAAAAAATAATGTAATGGAAAGCCAGGTGTTAATGCGTGCTATATTATGTTTGTACATGGCGATCATCGCCATAGCAAAGGAGATACTGCTCAACAGCAATGCGAAGGTTTCGACTAGCACACACTTAAGATTAAATAGATCTTTTCCGGATGGACCGCCCGCTATGCCGGTCACCAGAACGGCATAGGTAGCGAAAAGCGAGCCAAAAATGATCAAGTCGCTCATGAGGTATACCCAGAACCCCAGTACCTTAGTGCTGCTAGCGTCGTGGCGCCCATGCTCAGCATTGGCATCATGAGCAGCCTGATGATGCATCAGAGTCTCAGTTATCATTTTTCACACCTGCTTTGCAGATATTATTGAAGTACTGGTTTTCAATCTCTTTGATTTGCTTAACCGAAACGTAGTAATCCACATCGCGATTAAAACTGTGCGCAATCCAGGTTGCGCCTATGCCTAAAAAACCGACAATGGCCATCCACCAGATATGCCAGATCATAGCGAAGCCGAATACCAAGCTAAATGCCGCGATGATCATACCGGCTCCTGTGTTCTTCGGCATATAAAATTCTTCATAGTTAGTCAGTTTCTTATAGGCTTCACCACGCTCTTTCTGTTTCCAGAAAGCGTCACGTTCTTGAATATGAGGAACGATGGCGAAGTTGTAGAACGGTGGTGGAGAAGAGGTTGCCCACTCTAGCGTACGTCCACCCCATGGATCACCTGTTACATCTCGGTTTTGATCACGATCTCGGATACTGATATAGAATTGTATTAATTGGCACAGTACGCCCAGACCAATCAACACGGCTCCGAAGGCAGCGACAACCAACAAAGAGTGGAATTGTGAATCGATCTGTTGGCTAAGACGGCGAGTCATGCCCATCAATCCCAGGATGTAAAGTGGCATAAAGGCGGTGAAGAAGCCGATAATCCAGAACCAAAATGCACGTTTGCCCCAGGTTTCGTTCAGTGTGAATCCGAAGGCTTTTGGGAACCAATACGTGATACCTGCAAAAATACCAAACACTACGCCGCCAATGATCACATTATGAAAATGTGCAATCAGGAATAGGCTGTTATGCAGTACAAAGTTGGCTCCAGGCACGGCTAGCAGCACCCCAGTCATACCACCTATGGTAAAGGTGATGATAAATCCGGTGGTCCATAACATCGCTGAATTCGGCTGAATACGGCCTTGGTACATTGTAAATAGCCAGTTAAATATTTTTACCCCGGTTGGGATGGAAATTATCATGGTGGTAATACCAAAGAAGGCGTTGACGTTCGCACCAGACCCCATGGTGAAGAAATGGTGAAGCCAAACGATAAACGACAGTACGGTAATGGCGATGGTTGCCCACACCAGCGAGTTATAGCCAAAGAGGCATTTCTTACAGAAAGTGGCAACTACTTCTGAATAGATACCAAAGATAGGCAATACGAGAATATACACCTCAGGATGGCCCCAGGCCCAGATGAGGTTGATGTACATCATCATGTTACCACCCATATCATTGGTGAAGAAATGGGTGCCTAGATAACGATCCAGCGTCAGCAACGCAATAGTCACAGTCAAAATAGGGAATGCCGCGATGATTAGCACGTTGGTGCACAGTGCTGTCCAGGTAAAGACCGGCATTTTCATCAGCTTCATGCCAGGTGCGCGCATGCGGATAATAGTTGTAAAGAAATTGACCCCGGTCAGGGTGGTACCCAGACCGGATATTTGTAGGCTCCATATCCAGTAGTCTACCCCAACGCCAGGACTGTACTCTTTACCGGAAAGAGGGGGGTAGGCAACCCAACCAGTTTGGGCAAATTCGCCAATACCAAGTGAGAGGTTTATCAGTATGATACCGACTACGAATAGCCAGAAACTCAGCGAGTTTAAGAAGGGGAAGGCGACGTCTCGAGCCCCGATTTGTAACGGTACCGCCAGGTTCATCAGCCCTATTACAAACGGTGTTGCCACGAAGAAAATCATGATCACGCCATGTGCGGTAAATATCTGATCATAATGGTGTACGTCAAGGAAACCCACCTTACCAGAAGAAGCCAACATCTGCTGACTGCGCATCATGATAGCATCGGCAAAACCGCGTATCATCATGATAAACGCAACAATCATATACATGATACCAATACGTTTATGATCTACTGAGGTAAAATATTCGGCCCATAGCCACTTCCATTTACCAAAATAGGTAATGGCTGCTACAATCACCAGGCCAACGAAAACAATGCTGGCCACCGTAACCATGATAATGGGTTCATGATAAGGAACTGCATCAAGAGTTAGTTTTCCAAACATCGGCTTATTCCTCGGAGCCTTAGTGCGAGTCGTACTCGCTCATATTCATGTTATTGCAGTGTTGCATACAGCCTTATTTCGTTTGGCTTTTGGCATGCTGATGCACTACTGGGGTGGGGTGCTTCCACTTTTCGTGAATTTGCGAATTAGATTCGTAAAAATATCAGGTTGTAAGCTGGAAAAATACTCCACCGGGTGGAATTTGCTTGGTTTCTTCAAAGCATTAAATTCTTCCATGCTGTTCAGCGTTTTGCTAGATGCACGTACGGTGGAAACCCACTGGTCAAATTTCTGCTGGTTTTCTGTAGCAATCGCTGTAAACTTCATGCCAGAGAATCCCATTCCGCTGTACCCTCCGGAAATACCGTTATATTTACCAGGCTCATTAGCGATAAGATGCAGATTGCTTTGCATTCCGGCCATGGCGTAGATCTGTCCACCCAAACGCGGAATGAAGAAGGAATTCATCACGGTATCTGAGGTGATCTTGAAGTTCACCGGCACATTAATCGGGAACGCTAACTCATTGACCGTAGCGATACCCAATTCTGGGTAAACAAACAGCCATTTCCAATCGAGGGAAATTACTTCAACGGTGATCGGATTGGCCTCAGAAGATAAAGGCTTATAGGGATCTAGTGAATGGCTAGTTTTCCAGGTAATCGTACCCAGAAGAAGAATAATGACGATGGGAACTGTCCATACCACCGCTTCAATCTTGTTGGAATGCGACCAGTTTGGAGTGTATTTCGCTTTGGTGTTAGAAGCGCGGAACTTCCAGGAAAATGCAATGGTCATCACAATTACCGGAACAACCACGATTAACATTAACCCAAGAGCCGTCAGAATCAACGAGCGTTGCTCTAACCCGATCTGTCCTTTGGGGTTCATTAATGCCATATCACAACCGCTCAGTAAAGCTGAGGCGGTGAATAAAGACAATATTCTAAAAAATTTTTTATATTTCTTGAGTCTCATCTAGCAATCTCAATAACAAGGGCTCTATTTTATTTCATACGATCAAGCATTTTACTGTAAGGTGACTGGACTGTAAACATGATCAAGGTTATGTGTCAGCGCTTTATTGTTGATCTTTTCTCTAAATGTTACAAGTGCCTTCTTATTATTAACAGCCTATTAAAATAGGAATTAAATTCCCTCCCATATAAAAAGTACAAATAAATAAAAAACTGTAAACCACCTTGTGTGTAATTTCTTTTTGTAGAACATCGTTTCCTCTCATACATTTTCTTAACAATTAAATATCAGGAAAAAGAAGCTAACGCTACGAAATAAGGTTATTTATACTAGAGTATTAAAAAATGATTGCATGATAAGAACGCTTATTTATCGCTATTTTGCGTAGTAGAAGAAAACATATCAATCCTTTAAAAAAGCGTGCTACTGATACAAAAAATACCTTCTATCATCATAGATGATATCATTGATTATCAAACCTATTTTCACTCAGAGTATGGACTGTCATCAGGGTTAGGCAAGCATATAATAGTGTACATTTTAGGAATTACTGCATAAAAAAGTCGTTTATAGAGGAAAGTATCTCTTGCTAGAGGGTATGCAGCACGTTATCTGTAGTTCCATAAACTGGATCAGATGTGTGCAAAGTAGTAATAATAACCTTACAGTACTAATAATGAGATCAGCCCATAGAGGTACTGCGCTAACTGCGATAACGATCGGCCAACCAGCAGGCTAGCTCACCGGAAACCGGTATTGCTGGTCTGCAGAGCCCAGTACTAAGTTGATATAGTTGTATGTATTAAAAATAGTCCGAAAGGTAAAGAAAATTGCTACCAACACTACAATCACCCCTAACTACTATAAATCCTTACCAGGATCAAGAAATCCCATAGTGGCAATTAATCCATCCAGACTAGTACTACCTGACTTACCAACAGCCAGTTCCAGCGAAAGTACTAGGAGGCGAAGCACAGTAACAACTGTGAGAAAGAATAAGGTTGAAGAGCAACAATAAAAAACGATATAGTATAGTAAATTCTTTACTCATTTTCTACAGATGAGAGATGGAGAAAAACACTGTAACAGATAATCAGGCGTTAGCTTCTTAACGACGCTATCAATACAGTATTTTGTATATCTACAATACTGTATTGATAGCGTCGTTAATTTTTAATATATTGCGGTCCATGCAACATGGACATTAAAGGTTGAGAGGTAATTCTTGATCTATTTATTCCCGTTGTAGCTGCCTGGGATAGGATGAAAATATCTACGCTCTATGCGTGCAGTGATTTTTTCGTAGGTTGCCTTTTGCCTTTTGCTACGTCAGCATAGGGGGGTACTTGAAGATAATTTATAGCGAAACAGGCTCACCTCTTCTAATTCTGCAACTAGGTGTAGAATGCCTGATCGGCACTTTGATCGGAGTCGATAATACTAAGAATATTACCTATTAAAGTGCATCCTGCTCCGGAACGTTAATTTTGGAAAAAATCATAAGCATATTGCTTTTAGTAGCACATCTGGTTGAGCATTATCCATGACCAAGACGGGAAAATAGTTTTTTTAATATTGTGCATTTTTTAGTAATGATTAGAGTTTTTCTGTAAAAACTTCACATTCTCATAATTTTACTTCTAGAGCAGGAAAGAAAATATAAAGAACATATTTAAAGGAAAAACTCTCGAAATACCCCTTTTACGATGTGATGAGATACAATACAATGTTACCAAGCGATACGATGGTGAAGATAATCTTATTATAGGACTCTCCTGCCTTGCAGAAGGTTAATAACCTTAAAAGTAATTAATTATGATGCATGGAGTAATTGAAGGTAAAATCGTGAACAGCAATTAGGCCAATGGATCTATATGTCTTTCAATGAAAGACATCAACATCGCCTGCCTTCCAGCAGGCGATGTCTGACGAGCAGGCGCAAGTACAAAATTGCCTGCGTGCAGTAGAGCGCAGGTATTGATGCCTGACAGTATTGAAGTCGTGTGAAAAACGTATCCCTACGGGGTAACCAATATCAGTGCGCGATTCTCTATTTCATAATAGTCAGTGCTCTGTTTTTAACTTGCTTTCTCTATTCTGAGAGAGTCTTATGAGAGGGTCTTATATATTATTTTCTAGGAATTCATCGGGACGCTTCTGATACTAAGAAACAGGGTTCAGATACCACCTATTGCTCTCTCGGTTATGTAGAGTTATATCTAAATCGATACCCATGCGTATATAGGTTTAGAGGATGACCGAGCAGTGTGATTTGCTGAGGTAACAAGATGGAAGTTTCAGTTGAAACCACCCAAATCCTTGGTCGCCGTGTACTAATTACCGTCACTGCAGATAGCATTGAAGAAGCAGTAAAAAAAGAGCTAGTTAACGTTGCAAAAAAAGCGAGCATTGACGGTTTTCGTAAAGGCAAAGTGCCGATGAACATAATCGCTCATCGTTACGGTGCATCCGCGCGTCAAGAAGTACTGGGCAATCTGATGCAGCGTTATTTTGTTGACGTGATCATCAAAGAAAAAATCAATCCAGTTGGTGCACCCAACTATCTATCAGGCGAATATAAACTGGGCGCAGATTTTACCTATGCGGTTGAGTTTGAAGTTTATCCAGAAGTAAAGCTAAAAGGCCTAGATGCCATCAAAGTGGAAAAACCACTGGTTGAGGTGGTTGATGCTGATGTTGATCAGATGCTAGAAACGTTGCGCAAGCAACAAGCAACCTGGAAAGAAACCGATGCGGCTGCTAGTAGCACAGATCGCGTAACTGTTGATTTTAGCGGAACCATAGACGGCGAAGTTTTCGAGAGCGGAAAAGCATCTGATTTTGTTCTGTCTATGGGCCAGGGTCGCATGATCTTCGGCTTTGAAGAAGGGATAATCGGTCAAAAAGCCGGTGAAGAATTCATCATCGATGTTACCTTTCCAGAAGATTATCATGTAGAAAACGTGAAAGGAAAAGCAGCTCAGTTCGCTATCGTTCTGAAAAAAGTGGAAGAGCGTGAATTGCCTGAACTAACCGTTGATTTCATCGAGCGCTGCGGTGTTGCTGATGGTTCTGTTGAAAGTTTGCGTGCTGAAGTGCATAAAAACATGGAGCGCGAGCTGAAAGGCGCAATGCATAATCGCATCAAGTCTCAGGTGATCGATGGGCTTGTGAAGGCTAATGACATCGACGTTCCTGCAGTACTTATCGACCTTGAAATCGACGTTCTGCGTCAGCAAGCGGCACAGCGTTTTGGTGGCAACGCTAATCAATCTGCCGAGTTTCCGCGCGAGCTGTTCGAAGAACAAGCCAAGCGTCGCGTTATCGTCGGTTTGCTCTTAGGCGAAGTAATCAGCACCAACGAGCTAAAAACAGATGATGCTCGGTGTAACGCGTTGATTGAAGAGAGGGCTTCTGCCTATGAAGACCCACAAAAAGTAGTTGCTTACTATAGAAAAAACAAAGAGTTGATGAATAACATGCGTAACCTTGATCTAGAAGAGCAAGCGATTGAACTTGTTTTGTCTAAAGCAAAAGTGGTAGAAAAAGCTTCTAGTTTCAATGAGTTGATGAAGTATCTTGTTCGGGCATAATTTTTGTCTAGCTTAGCTTCATTAGCTGTTTTGTAAAAAACCCATACTTTAAGTATGGGTTTTTTATTATCTCGCATTCATTTATGCCGGCGATAAAACATGTTGCATTGCAGAGAGATACAACACAGTATTTTCTATATAAAATAATTGCTTTAGATGCAAAGTATTACAAGTTCGTTAAGCAAAATAACTCTTTAATCCCAAATAAAAGGGATAGTATTAACTTGAAATAGTGCGCAATGCCCCCCACAACTAGAAGTATTAGAAGCGTATGGTCATAGATTTTAGCGATTTAGTATCTCTCTTATAATACGCAAAACCTTATTATATAAAATAACACCTGATATATGGCATCTAAAGCATTTTATTGAGGAGAGGTGAATGTTGTACAGTGGTGAACAGAAAAACTTAGCACCCCAGATAGCTCTGGTGCCAATGGTAGTAGAACAGACTTTGCGCGGAGAACGTTCTTACGATATTTTTTCCCGACTTCTCAAGGAGCGTATTATCTTCCTAACGGGTCAGGTTGAAGATCAGATGGCGAACCTAATCATTGCTCAGATGCTTTTTCTGGAAGCTGAAAGCCCGGAAAAAGACATTTATCTGTACATTAACTCTCCGGGTGGCGTGATCACTGCAGGAATGTCAATTTACGACACCATAAAATTTATTAAACCAGATGTCAGCACTATCTGCATGGGGCAAGCCTGTTCTATGGGCGCTTTCCTGCTCACTGCCGGTGCCAAGGACAAGCGTTTCTGCCTGCCAAATTCGCGTATGATGATCCACCAGCCTCTGGGGGGCTTCCAGGGCCAAGCGACGGATATCGAAATCTATGCCCGTGAAATACTGAAAGTGAAGCAACGGATGAATGAACTGATGGCTGAACATACTGGCAAACCTCTCGAAGTAATCGAGAGTGACACTGAGCGTGACCGTTTCCTCTCCGCTAATGAAGCGGTAGATTATGGATTGGTTGACGCCGTGATGACACATCGTGAATAGTGCCGCCTGCCAATAGCGTGTCTATGGTACATAGAATACGTCTTCGCGCGTGATTCAGTTTATAGTGATATCGCTATTAGGCCTTAGGGCAAGAGAAAAAAGAGGTTTACTGATGACAGATAAGCGCAAAGACGGTTCAGAGAAGTTGCTGTGCTGTTCTTTCTGCGGCAAAAGCCAGCATGAGGTCCGTAAACTGATTGCCGGGCCGTCAGTGTATATCTGCGATGAATGTGTCAATCTGTGCAATGATATTATTCGTCAAGAGAACCAAGAAGTGGCTCTGCATCGCGAACCAAGTTCATTGCCAACCCCTAATAAAATTAGGGGCCATCTGGACGATTATGTGATCGGCCAAGAGCAGGCGAAAAAAGTTCTAGCGGTAGCTGTATATAATCACTACAAGCGCCTGCGAAATGACGACAGCAGCAACGGCATTGAGCTTGGCAAGAGTAACATCCTGCTGATTGGCCCAACAGGGAGCGGTAAAACGCTTTTAGCTGAAACGTTAGCTCGTTTCTTAGATGTGCCTTTCACTATGGCGGATGCTACCACGCTGACCGAAGCAGGTTACGTAGGTGAAGATGTGGAAAACATCATTCAGAAGCTATTGCAGAAATGCGATTACGATGTGCAGAAAGCACAGCGCGGTATCGTGTACATCGATGAGATCGACAAAATCTCACGTAAATCCGATAACCCATCGATTACTCGTGATGTTTCGGGTGAAGGTGTACAACAGGCATTGCTGAAATTAATTGAAGGCACCATTGCTGAAGTTCCACCGCAAGGTGGGCGTAAACATCCTCAGCAAGAGTTTTTGCAGGTTGATACCTCAAAGATCTTATTTATCTGTGGCGGTGCTTTTGCTGGTCTCGAAAAACTTATCGAACAGCGTGTTTATACAGGTCGTGGTATCGGGTTTGCTGCGAAGGTCAAAGACTGCGCGCAAAAGGCAACAGAAGGTGAACTCTTGATGCAGGTAGAACCGAGTGATTTAATCAAATTCGGTCTGATTCCTGAATTTATCGGGCGTTTACCGGTGGTATCGACGCTGAGAGAACTGAGTGAAGATGCGTTGATTCAAATCCTATGTGAACCAAAAAACGCGCTGACCAAGCAGTACAAGACTTTGTTCAATCTTGAAGAGGTTGAACTAGAGTTTCGTGCAGAAGCGTTGACCGCGATTGCTAAAAAAGCGATGGCACGAAAAACGGGCGCACGTGGTTTGCGATCAATTGTAGAAGCGGCCTTGCTAGATATCATGTACGATCTGCCATCTATGGAGAGTGTCGATAAAGTAGTAATTGATGAATCAGTGATTTCCGGTCAATCTGAACCAATGTTGATCTACGCTAAGCCAGAAGCTTAGCAGTGGCATCCAGCGAATAAATAATCAGTTAAACGTGTAATATAAATTAAAAATGGGAGATAAAATCTCCCATTTTTTACGCGTTCTCTTCGTTGACTGGATAATCTCTATCCCCATATACTCCGATACTTGTTGACAAAACACGTGACTTTCGAGTTTCACAAGGTTCCCTTAACCTGACAGAAACGAAACTAAGAGAGAGCTCTATGAACCCTGAGCGTTCAGAACGCATAGAAATCCCCGTATTGCCTCTGCGCGATGTGGTGGTTTATCCGCATATGGTCATTCCGTTGTTTGTTGGTCGGGAGAAATCGATTCGTTGCCTTGAAGCCGCGATGGATCGCGATAAAAAGATCATGTTGGTGGCACAAAAAGAAGCTTCAACGGACGAACCCAGTATTAACGATCTTTTCTCTGTGGGGACGGTCGCCTCTATTCTGCAAATGCTAAAGCTACCGGACGGTACGGTTAAGGTGCTAGTAGAAGGGTTACAACGCGCGCGTATTACCACCCTATCAGACGGTGGTGAACACTTTGCTGCCCATGCCGAGTGCCTCACATCTCCGCCCATTGATGAGCGCGAACAGGAAGTTTTGATGCGCACTGCGGTCAATCAGTTCGAGGGATACATCAAACTGAATAAAAAAATCCCGCCGGAAGTCTTGACCTCACTAAACAGCATTGAAGATGCAGCACGTCTGGCGGATACTATTGCCGCTCATATGCCGCTGAAATTAGCTGACAAACAGTCAGTATTAGAAATATCCGATATTGCGGAACGTCTCGAATATCTGATGGCGATGATGGAATCAGAAATCGATCTATTGCAGGTAGAAAAACGTATCCGCAGTCGAGTGAAAAAGCAGATGGAGAAAAGCCAGCGCGAGTACTACCTTAACGAGCAGATGAAAGCAATTCAAAAAGAGCTTGGTGAGATGGACGATGCACCGGACGAACACGAAGCACTGAAACGTAAGATTGAAGCGGCCAAGATGCCGAAAGAAGCACGTGAAAAAGCGGAAGCCGAGCTGCAAAAACTGAAGATGATGTCACCGATATCGGCAGAAGCTACCGTAGTGCGCAGCTACATTGACTGGATGGTCCAGGTATCTTGGAATGCGCGGAGTAAGGTTAAAAAAAACCTAGCTAAGGCGCAAGAAAGATTAGATACCGATCACTACGGTTTAGATCGCGTCAAAGAGCGTATTCTCGAATATCTTGCAGTACAGAGCCGTGTCAGCAAAATTAAGGGGCCAATCCTCTGCCTGGTTGGCCCACCAGGGGTAGGGAAAACCTCACTAGGCCAATCTATTGCTAAGGCGACAGGACGTGAATACGTGCGTATGGCACTGGGTGGCGTGCGTGATGAAGCTGAGATTCGTGGCCATCGCCGTACCTACATTGGCTCACTGCCAGGCAAATTAATCCAAAAAATGGCCAAGGTTGGGGTAAAAAACCCGCTGTTCCTGTTAGATGAAATCGATAAAATATCGTCCGATATGCGAGGTGATCCTGCCTCTGCTCTGCTCGAAGTGCTGGATCCAGAGCAAAACGTCACGTTCAATGACCATTATTTAGAAGTGGACTACGATCTTTCCGATGTAATGTTTGTTGCAACCTCTAATTCGATGAATATTCCTGCACCGTTGCTGGATCGTATGGAAGTGATCCGCCTGTCTGGGTATACTGAAGATGAGAAGCTTAATATTGCCAAACGCCATTTGCTTCCGAAGCAGATTGAACGCAACGCATTAAAGAAAGGCGAATTAACCGTTGATGACAGTGCAATCTCCGGTATTATTCGTTACTATACGCGTGAAGCGGGTGTACGCAACCTTGAGCGTGATATCTCTAAACTATGTCGTAAAGCATTAAAAATGCTGTTGATTGATAAAAGCGTTAAGCATATTGAGATTACGGGAGATAATCTTAAAGATTTCCTTGGCGTTCAGCGAGTTGACTATAGCCATGCAGATGAAGAAAACCGTGTTGGGCAAGTGACTGGGTTAGCCTGGACCGAAGTCGGTGGTGATTTGCTGACCATTGAAACCGTATGTATGCCGGGTAAGGGCAAATTGACCTATACTGGATCGCTTGGGGAAGTGATGCAGGAGTCTATCCAAGCTGCGCTCACTGTGGTGCGTGCGCGTGCAGAACGCCTGGGCATCCAGGCTGATTTCTATGAGAAGAGTGATATCCATGTGCATGTGCCAGAAGGGGCTACGCCAAAAGATGGTCCAAGCGCCGGGATTGCCATGTGCACAGCACTGGTCTCTTGTTTAACGGATAACCCAGTGCGTGCCGATGTAGCGATGACGGGGGAAATTACGCTACGTGGTTTAGTATTGCCGATAGGGGGATTAAAAGAGAAGCTGTTGGCTGCCCATAGAGGTGGAATTAAGACGGTATTGATTCCTGATGAGAACAAACGAGATCTAGAAGAGATCCCGCAAAATATTATCGCCGATCTAGATATTCATCCGGTCAAGCGTATTGAAGAAATACTTGCGTTGGCGTTACAAAATCCGCAACGATATTCAGCCTTCGGAACCTTTTAAGGCTAAAAAGACCACGAAAGTGTGCCTATCGCAAAAACATTTGAAAAAATCAAGATAGTATGCGAAGGGTACTTACCGGTTTTTTATGACTCTAAGTTATGGCCCTGTTAGTCTTAAGCAATACACTGGCCTAAGGTTTACACCGGATTAAAAAAGCTACTAAATACCAAACATTCACCTTTTTGTGTGTCGATTTGGAGACGCAAAGGAAAGGGCTTCCGGCGCTAGTGGAAGTAAACTTTTGGCACTCCTAAGGAGTGTAGGCAACTACTTTCTAGTGTGCAGATATGGTATAAGAGGAGCTGAGCAGAGAGTGGTGGGACGTCCTGCAATCTGTCAGTATTACTGTAAACCTATCTTGTGTTTCATTTCTCTCATTACTCTAATTAGATCTTGCTGATATTGCGCTAGTCCTTTAGCTCAAAATTAGCACGTTGCATAGTGGCCGAAACCATTGCCCTGAATACCATTGTAGCAGGTTAGCGTATAGTTTCGTACCCTCCAAATAGTAGTAGTGGTCAGCCAGCGCCTATGTTTCCACTTTTTTTAGACCCACATTAGCGGGTATAAAAAATGAATATAAAGCGCAATGCCTATCACAATGTCCTGATTTAATGCCTTAACAAACTCATCTCGGTAGTCAGGATAGCCAGAAAAGTCTGTTTCACACACGCCATTGATCACTACTTCGGCACCTATCTAATAGGCATGAATTAGTGCCAAAGTAAGAAACAGGATAGAGCATCTCAGTATAAAAGTTCTGGAGAGAACAGATTCAGAAGTATCGTAATCAGATAGAGCTATATTATCACGTGTCAGTCTGCTGACGGCCAATTTATTAAGCCACCTGCAATTCAGCACTTTGTGTACTTTTTTAGATCCCAGTTGATTTACCACCGTGCGCACAATATCAATTTCTGCATGGTAGTGTGGTGGCGCTGACCGTAGTCAAACGTTACAGAGTGCACCTCATCCTAGGCTAATCAAGACATAATGCTCTCTGGCTAATTCTTTCTGCTGGCCAGCGTTAAATTGTGTGAAATAGCGCGTGATTTTATCGTCAATATTTTTATTATCTACTCAACATTGTCATATACACTGGTGGTAGTAATCAAAAAAATAAAGGTAGCCTAATAATCAGAAAAATAAGCCTCCTAGTATAACCTTGCTGACAGAGGTGGCTTGCTTTAATAAATTAGTATATTTTATCTAGCCAGTACAGAAGCCATAAGGAAATAGAGAGCACTCCAAGTAATTTTTAAACTGCCGATTAGGCATGTGCTTTTATCTTTAAAATACAAGTAAATCAAAGGTATACAGTATAGTGAGGTGCTAAACAGTAGGATCAGATGGGTTTCGAGGTTGAACACTGAAAATTTCTTCGGATAGCGTTGATGGTCTTTTTCACCTACGCGGTTGTCATGATGTTGCTCTCTTTTCCTGTTTTGCGTTTATAGAACGTAGCCTATATATTTGGAATCATCAATTTATTATCAATGTAGTAATTTTCTGCTATTTACCTTTTTAAGGTTAATATTGATGTTTCATGGTATTCGTTTAGTGCCTCTCTGATAAAGAGAAAAGAGCAGGTTTTCCCGCACTATGGTTACTTTTCTCTTCTAGAAAAGTTAAAACTCTTTACAACACTGTCTGATACGAAAGTTTTTAATTAGTTTCGGATATACTAGAGGTGTTCTTATTTTATCTCATAGCGAGAGAAGATGATTATCTAATGCAAGTTTAGGTCACAGAAATAAAAAAGCTATGATAGGTTTATAAATGTCTAGCCATCATTAATCCTAGCCTAATTAATTTGATTTCAGAGTCTTTCCATGGAGAAGATAACATACACTATTGCATTCCAGATTGTGCCATAGATATACCTGTCATGCTATACCTCTCTAGAGAGGTTAGGTATTTTTGTTATTCGTCTATCTATGGGCTTCACGTCTAACGAAGCGTGCGCCCATGCGGTGTTCAAATCTGTATCCGGAAGATTAGTCACCCGAATTATTTTCAGTATGAATTATGACCTCCATAAGCTTTCTGTATAATGTATTGGTGCTGTTTCGCAGCCCTTTCTAGAAAAATGGAATAATACTAGCGTGCGACTTTTTACTCAATTGGCCTGGTATTTTCGTCGCGAATGGCGTCGCTACCTTGGTGCCGTGATTCTTCTTGTTGTTATTGCAATCTTACAATTACTTCCGCCAAAACTAGTTGGTATGATTGTGGATGGTATCACGCGCGATGCAATGTCAGCAGAAACGGTGATGAAATGGATCGGTATCATATTACTGATCGCTGTACTAGTGTATTTGTTGCGTTACGCGTGGCGTATCTTTTTGTTTGGTGCTTCATACCAGCTCGCCGTGGAGTTGAGAGAAGATTTTTATCGGCAACTGAGTCGCCAGCATCCAGATTTTTACCTGCGCCACCGTACTGGCGACCTTATTGCCCGCGCGACTAATGATGTCGATCGCGTTGTGTTTGCCGCAGGGGAAGGGGTGTTAACGTTAGTGGACTCCATGGTGATGGGGTGTGCGGTATTGGTGGTGATGAGCACACAAATCAGTTGGAAGCTTACATTAGTGGCTCTGTTGCCAATGCCAATTATGGCCTTGGCAATCAAACACTACGGTACGCAACTGCATCAGCGTTTTAAAGGCGCGCAGACGGCATTTTCTTCGCTTAACGATCATGCGCAGGAAAGCCTTACCAGTATCCGCATGATCAAGTCATTTGGGCTAGAAGATTACCAGTCGCGCCGATTTGCGTCGGTAGCTGAGGAGGCTGGGCAGAAAAATATGCATGTGGCTCGAATAGATGCACGCTTTGATCCGACGATTTATATCGCGGTCAGTATTTCTCACCTGCTGTCGGTTGGAGGCGGTAGTTGGATGATAATCGAGGGAACTCTGAAGCTAGGGCAACTGACTAGTTTCATCATGTATTTAGGCTTGATGATTTGGCCCATGCTAGCGATGGCGTGGATGTTTAATATTGTAGAGCGCGGCAGTGCTGCTTATGGACGCATTCTTCAACTGCTAAATGAGACGCCTGTGGTAACAGATGGTGATGCGATACTACCGCAGGGATGCGGTGCGCTCGATGTTGATATTCTGGCCTTTTCTTATCCGCAGCAATCACGTACTGTACTTCAACGGGTCGAGTTCACACTTTCTCCGGGCAACATGCTTGGACTGTGCGGTCCTACAGGCTCAGGCAAGAGTACGCTTCTGGCATTGATCTTGTGCCAATTCAATCTTGAATACGGTGAGATCCGTTTTCATGGTCGTCCACTCGCAATGCTGAATCTAGACAGCTTACGTCAACGTTTTGCTGTAGTCGGGCAGACGCCGTTTTTATTTTCTGACACGGTGGCAAACAATATTGCACTTGGAAAACCTGATGCTACGCTGGCGCAGATTCAGCATACAGCGCGATTGGCCAGTGTCCACGATGACATTACGCAATTACCTCTAGGCTATGAAACCCAAGTAGGGGAACGCGGTGTGATGCTTTCGGGTGGTCAAAAACAGCGAATTGCCATTGCACGCGCGTTGTTGCTGGAAGCAGAGATTCTGGTCCTTGATGATGCACTGTCAGCGGTAGATGGGCACACTGAACACCAAATATTAAAAAATCTGAAACGTTGGGGCGAGAAACGCACGCTGATTATCAGCGCACACCGCCTTTCTGTCTTCACTGAAGCTGATGAAATTCTGGTTTTGCATCAGGGTAGCGTTGTGCAACGCGGCAATCATGGGGCTTTAGCGTCGCAAGCGGGTTGGTATCGCGATATGTTCCGATACCAGCAGTTAGAAGTTGCGCTGGATGATGAGCCGCTCAATGGAGAGAGGAAAATTGACTAATGCAAAACAGCAATTATGGACAACGTTGAAGCGGCTATTAGCGTACGGTTCTCCTTGGAGAAACTCCTTGATTTTTAGCGTAATGATACTCTGGGTAGCTGCGGCGGCTGAAGTGTCTGGCCCTGCTCTGGTAAGTTATTTTATCGACCACACAGTTGCAAAAGGCAATACGCCTCTGGCACTGGCGGGGGGACTGGCAGCAGTCTATATGGTGCTTCAGTTGTTTGCTGCACT
Source organism: Candidatus Malihini olakiniferum (assembly GCA_042263625.1). Lineage (GTDB taxonomy): Bacteria > Pseudomonadota > Gammaproteobacteria > Enterobacterales > Enterobacteriaceae > Symbiopectobacterium > Symbiopectobacterium olakiniferum_A. The sequence goes on along the minus strand of JBHKFL010000007.1, from coordinate 340,128 downwards.
GCTACATTATGTGCAATCGCTGCTCTTTAACCGTGTCGCTCTTGGGGTGGTGCAACAACTACGCATCGATATAATGGACACCGCGCTACGTCAACCGTTAAGTTCTTTTGACACTCAGCCGGTAGGGCAATTGATTTCACGAGTGACTAATGATACCGAAGTGGTGCATGATCTTTATGTTACCTTGGTCTCAACGGTATTGCGTAGCATGGCGCTGATTAGCGCCATGCTAGTGGCGATGTTTATGCTAGATTCTCGTATGGCTATAATTGCAGTGATGATATTCCCCGCGGTTGCTGCTGTGATGGCAGTATACCAGCATTTCAGTACGCCGATTGTGCGGCGTCTCCGTTGCTATCTAGCAGATATTAATGATGGTTTCAATGAAGCTATCACAGGAATGTCCGTGATTCAGCAGTTCCGCCAGCAGGCTCGCTTTGGTGAAAAACTTGAAGCATCAAGTCGTGCGCATTTCCTAGCTCGGATGCAGACGTTACGTTTAGATGGTGTATTATTGCGCCCCTTACTGAGCCTTTTTTCAGCAATGGTGCTGTGTGGGCTGTTGATTCAATTTGGGTTTGTCGCGGTAGGAACGGTTGGCGTTGGAGTATTGTATGCGTTTATTAGCTATCTTGGACGTCTGAACGAACCCTTGATTACGCTGACAACTCAGCAGTCTATGTTGCAGCAGGCTCTAGTAGCGGGGGAGCGCATCTTTGAACTCATAGATGCGGCACAGCAATCTTACGGAAATGATACGCGTTCACTGGCTGGTGGCAGTATCGAGATGGACAACGTTTCCTTTGCTTACCGGGATAATCAGCGTATCTTAAATCATATAAATCTCCAGGTGCCGGAACGCAGCTTTGTAGCATTAGTCGGGCAGACGGGCAGCGGTAAGAGTACGCTAGCAAATTTGCTGCTGGGTTATTACCCACCGGATGAAGGGGAGATCCGTCTGGACGGACGTTCTCTAGCATCGCTATCCCACCATGTGTTAAGACAACATGTCGCAATGGTGCAACAAGACCCTATGGTTTTGGCTGATTCTCTCTATGCAAACGTAACATTGGGGCGTGATATTCCTGAAGCGGAAGTATGGCGCGTATTAGACATTATGCAGCTCTCTGCATTAGCAGAGGCTTTACCTGAAGGTATACGCACTACCATTGGTGAGCAGGGAAATACACTTTCTGTCGGGCAGAAACAGCTCCTCTCACTAGCACGAGTGCTAGTAAAACCGCCTAACATATTGATTCTTGATGAGGCTACGGCCAACATTGATTCTGGTACGGAGCAGGCGGTTCAGCGTGCATTGCGACTTATTCGTCAGCACACAACACTGGTGGTGATTGCACACCGTCTTTCCACTGTAGTTGAGGCTGACAGCATATTGGTGCTACATCATGGTGAGACGGTAGAGCATGGTACGCATGAGCAATTACTGCAACGCCATGGGCACTACTACCAGATGTATCAACTGCAATTGGCAGGGCACCAACTGGATACAGAAGAGGATAAATAGATCTTCTTCAACTGAAGTGGTGGCATACTAATCTTTATATATTTCCTTTTATTTATCCAAATAAAAGGAAATTGCACTATTCTATGCCTCTAACTAGAGGTTATTTGAAAATAGTGGCGTGCGCAAGTCTGAAGTTAATTAGTAAAGGGAAGATAATGAAACTAGTTACTGTGGTGATGAAATCATTCAACTAGAAAGATGTACGTGAAGCTATATCTTATGTATGAATCCAGGGGGATCACTCTTACTGAGGTGAAAAGATTTAAACGCTAGCGTCTTAAGAGACGCTTTGCCACGAATCAATTCATGTGCACCTGAAAAGCCGATGTGCTTTCTGCGTTGTAAAGCAAGTCAGTCATCAAGGCAAAAAGGGCGGTGGAATCCTAGGGAGTAGTCAATGGTAGAGACTTACATCACGCTTCAAGCAATCCGACGGCATCTGGTTACAGTGCCGTAAGCAAGAGGTTATAATTCGATCTATACCCTAGCAGCTATTTATAAATAGCTTCGCCATTTAATATAACTTCTATTTTTTTGCGCTATACTCTATGCGTAGTCTTGATCTCATCAGACGTTCTCTTGTTGAGGGTTATGAGCGTTTCCCGTGCGTATTTCTACGGTGCCCTTTTGCGGAAGGGGGGTTCTGATGCTAGAACTTCAGGCATAGCATTTTAATTTTCAAAAGCGCTATGTTGTTCTTTCTATGTTCAGGAATAGCTGACACGTGGCGAGCTAAACTAGTTTGCATTACTCAAGGGCTCTACACCTCGAAGAGGATTGATTTCCGGCCATTTGCCTACAGGCAAATAAAGTACTTGTTGGATGAAGGCTAACGCTCCTCCAGTATATATGCAAAGTTATGAGAAATCAATATGATGGCATATTATATATATTTTAAAGCGCGATTAGAACCTACGTAGGTTAAGCCGAAGAGGGCAGGACAGCTTGCAATTGATATGCGCATACCGGATAATGCATGCCTGCGCTGAATACCAGCAGAGAAAACGAACCAATGGAGGCCCCTGTCGGTTCCTCCCGCAACATTTCCCTGTAAGACTCGGTCAGGTCCGGAAAGAAGCAGCCGCAGCAGGAGACGTGTGTGCTGGAATGTAGCTGCCAGGGCCACCACTCTTTATTTTTGCCTTTATTATTTTTAACTTTCGAGTTTTAGAGTGATCCTTATTGAGTGTGTTTTTGATAGACGAATAACAACAATATCTAACCTCTCTATTGCAATAGGTTGTTGATATTTTATCTTAATATTTTATTACTATTTTATTTCCTCCATTATGCACTGTGCAGATGTGCTATCTACAAATCACTAGTAAGCCTATAGGCTAGATTCCTTTATTCTACAACTCGTAATTATTTAGGAAATAAGCACAATAATTAGCGTACGTATTTCCAGACTGCAGTAGGGACCTTATCGTAAAGCTTGTTCATCGTTAGCTCAGCCAATCTATGATCGGCTGCAGAATAAAAAATTTCCAACTCATCGATAGAAAGCTCATACTTGTTCTTCTCGATAATGCGTTCAAGCGTGTCAATGGTCGTGCATTTGCGTAAGCGCATCAGATAGTCAATTTTTTTCATAGCGACCTTTATCAAAACAATACAATACCAGCACCTAATGGCTGAGCAGTATAAAAGCATCTATTAAGAACACTTCTAATAACAAGGCGTGAGAACACTCTGCCTGCATTTCTATTCGGCACTAGTAATCCCATAGTTACTGCACAAAGTGCAGGTATCTTCTAATCATTGAAGAGTGACGCAGATTTTAGTTTATTAATCCAGGGCTGCTACCCCCATAATCTACAGATGATTTTTACACAAGAATCGCAGTTGGGCAATATCAGAAAAGTTCTGTGAGAAGTCATTCATATCGTTCAATCTGTCATGGTATTACTCTACATTACCTTAAGGTGCATTTCAAAGGCCTGCGCTACTGATAGTAGCGTGATGGAAATTTTGATAAAAGTTGATGATTCATTGGCTTAACTGATGCAATAAGCTCATATTTATCCATAATGAATAGTATAGGATACCGATCCTATCGGACTCCCCCATATGGTAAGCCTATCAGCGATTTTCCTTCTGTTTTGCACAGTATTAAACGTAGATTTGTCTTACATATGACCTATCTCCCTCCTGCAGGAGGGCAGCGTAATCGCTCTATCGAGTTGGCATTCCCGGTTATGAATCATCCCATTCAGACAATCTTCATGATCCTGAACCCCCCTACTAGTTTCTGATACAGATCGCTGTCGATCGCTACCTTTGTCTTCTCTTGGCGATGATATAACGCCTGTATAAAGAGCTCTCGCTGCAATGCCGCAATTTGCGCGACCAATCTCTCTGTCATAAAGGCTACATGCTCTATACGATCTTCTTCAACTAGAAGATACAATATCTGAAAAATTTTGTTTAACTTCAAGTAGATAATCATGCAAGCATGTGCCATTAGGACGTTTTTCTGTCCCAACGACTGAAGGAAGAAAGTAGTGGCGGTTCACGGATTTTACCAACTTTATAAAGACAAAGATTATGAAGCCAAAATTGCATAGGATTGTTAGCAAGCACAAGTTTTTTGCATGCCGCGTGTGAAAAAATAAGCGCATCTTAACTTAACTAACGTAAGGCAAGTCGGAATGTTAAAATGCCAAGGTGTAACGTGAAAGAGGTAGGAGTGATATGATACATCGCATCAGGTTGATGCGTGGGATGCTATCCATGATGCTCTCGATGTTTGGAGTTGTGTTGCTCTATGGCTAGAATAATGGAGGGTAGTCAAAATGCTGTTACTGCAATGCAGACTGAGGGGGATCGGGTAAATCACACAGCAATCAGAATTAATCAATAAATAGCATTAAACTATTCTTAATTATCCAATACTGTAGATGTTATTTCGTGATGTCAAGAGTTTGCTGTAAGCGCCCGTTGCGTATGAAGACAACATTGAAATGCCGGCAAACCATTTTCGATATACTTGTGTGACGAAGGTGGGTGGGTACAGAAGCGCGTGGTTTTCTATTCGGCGCTCCTATCACAAACCTGAAAATCTACACTGACGCGATCAATACTGGGGATACAGTGTTGGTGATCGATGATTTTCTAACAACTAGAAGCATAATTACAGCAACGGTTAAGCTGATTCAGCATTTGGGCAGAAAGCAAAGTTTCAACAACCTTAACCTTAGCATTAACTGCTGCAGCCTAGTTAACATCCCAGGCCATTGATACCCGTCCTTTTTTGTATTGCTGTTGTGTTTACTGCTCTCCTTTATCTCAGCTGTTTACTCAATTAAGTGACTGAAGATTCCCTTTAAGTTAGCACAAAAACTGTTCAAATCTGTTCCAGACTGGAATTTCTACTTGCGTGGTGCCTTCCTACTGTATGTACTCTATTGAGTATATAATCTAACACAGCCTCGCCCTGCTCAGTGAGGCTGTGTTAGATTATATACTCAATCACATAATCTTTGCGGTATTGATGAGCTATCAGGTACTGGCCCGTAAGTGGCGTCCTCAATTGTTCGCTGATGTTGTCGGTCAAGAAGATGTGTTGACTGCATTAGCCAATGGTCTCTCTATGGGACGGGTTCATCACGCCTATCTATTTTCCGGTACGCGCGGCGTGGGTAAAACTACAATTGCCCGCTTGTTGGCGAAAGGGCTGAACTGTAAGTGCGGTGTCACCGCGACGCCGTGCGGGCAATGTGCAAATTGTCGAGAAATTGAACAAGGACGTTTTGTTGACCTGATTGATATTGATGCTGCCTCCCGAACTAAGGTAGAGGATACCCGTGAACTGCTGGATACCGTGCAATATGCACCTGCGAGTGGTCGGTTCAAAGTCTACCTGATCGATGAAGTGCATATGCTCTCACGGCACAGCTTTAATGCGTTGTTGAAAACTTTGGAAGAGCCACCTGATCACATTAAATTTCTACTCGCTACTACCGATCCGCAGAAGTTGCCGATTACCATTCTTTCTCGGTGCCTACAATTCCATCTCAAAGCATTGGATGTAGAGCAGATTCGTAGTCATCTTGAGCATGTGCTGCAAGCCGAAGACATTGCTACTGAACCTCGCGCTTTGCAACTGCTAGCGCATGCTGCTGATGGTAGCCTGCGCGATGCTTTGAGCCTAACCGATCAGGCGATTGCCCTAGGACAAGGCACGGTGTTGATGAATTCGGTTGAGCGCATGCTGGGTACGCTGGATAATGAGCACCCGTTGGCGCTAATTGAAGCTATTGTTAATGCCAATGGCGAAAAGACCATGGGATTACTCCAGCAAGCAGCTTCACGTGGCGTTGAATGGGAAGCGCTTATAGTAGCGATGCTTGCTTTGTTGCATCGGATCGCTATGGTACAACTCCTGCCAACGGCGCTCGGGCCAGAGGTCTCTAGCATCGCACCGCGGTTACGTAATTTAGCGCGAACAGTACCACCTTCAGACGTGCAACTCTATTATCAGACGCTGCTCGTGGGGCGTAAAGAATTACTCTATGCACCTGATAGACGAATGGGCGTTGAGATGACTCTGCTCAGAACTTTGGCATTTCATCCGAAAAATGTGATTGCACCTGAGGTTACAGTATCAGTGCCAGTAAGTGAGTCCGCTGTGCTGCAGACTGTGACGCCCCCCCATCGCCAGGCGTCTTCACCCTCTACTCCTACCACGCTGTTGCCAGATGCAACATCCAAGCTACTACAGGTGCGAAGCGAATTGCTGCAGCAGAAGGGAACACCGCCGCCAAAAAAGTCTGATCTGGCTGCACTGGAACGCCTGGCCTTGCTAACAGAACGTAGTCAGCAGCAACCTCAGTTACCCGAAAATCAAAGTGATACGCAGAAAACGCCTGAAGCATATCGTTGGCGTGCACAGCAGCAGACCACTTTGACGGAAGCAGTGGCGACATCAAAAGTGCTGCGTTCTATGTTGGAATATGAAAAAACGATAGAATTTGCAGCTAAAATGACGGAAGAGGTGCAGGCACGTGATCGCTGGGCGGAAGAGGTGCAGTGTTTACCGTTGCCAAAACTAGTTCAGCAACTTGTGCTCAATGCGTTCAAAGAGGAAAACGATGAGGGGACGACCGTGACATTGCACCTGCGTTCATCACAACGTCACCTTAACTCACCTGCGGCGCAGAAAACACTGATGGAGGCATTGGGAGCGCATTATGGAAAATCGATTAGCCTCATGGTGGTAGAAGATGACGACCCCAGCGCCTTAACACCTCTAGAGTGGCGTCAGACGATTTATGAAGAGAAATTGGCACAAGCGCGCGATTTTTTGATGACAGATAAAACGATTCAAACGCTACGGCGTTTCTTTAATGCGGAACTGGACGAAGAGAGTATCCGCCTCCTTTAACCGCTGCAATTCTTGCAGCTATGCAATAGAGAGAAGCACATGTTTGGTAAGGGTGATTTTGGTAATCTGATGAAACAAGCCCAGCAGATGCAAGATAAAATGCAGAAAATGCAGGAAGAGATTGCCAATCTGGCAGTGACCGGTGAATCAGGCGCTGGCCTGGTTAAAGTCACCATCAACGGCGCTCATAACTGTCGTCGTGTCGAGATTGATCCCAGCCTGTTGGAAGATGATAAAGATATGCTGGAAGATCTGATTGCTGCTGCATTCAACGATGCTGCGCGCCGTATTGATGAAACGCAGAAAGAGAAAATGGAGTCAGTCTCCAGCGGTATGCAACTGCCGCCAGGCTTCAAGATACCGTTCTGATGCAAAGTAGAACGCCTACTGTGAATCGTTGATAGGGGGCGTTGCGCTGCTTGCCGGGTGTTGGTCCGAAATCCGCACAGCAAGCCTAGCAGTTTCAACTGCTGCAACGCGATCGTATCCGGAGCTATGCGTTTAGCGCAGGCTTTGGCGAGCTATGTCTAACATCGCTCCACTATACTGACAGTTGCACCTTTACCGAATAAGAACACCGTACTATTTTCGCTAATCCTCGCCGTCAGAAAATTTGCGTGGTTGGAAAGCTACGCAGACCTTCATGTCATTGAGCAGCCTAGAAGTTTGCCGATCGTTATTTTGTGCTGAGGGGATACCTTTCTCCTCTGTATGGTATCGGACTAGACGATATCGATCTCCATCTGTTGGAACAATGTCTGGCGAAAAAAACTTCAAAGAAGTGATTCTTGCCACCAATCCCAGAGTGTAAGGTAATGCTACAGACAACTATCTTGATACCTATATTTATGTATAGGCAAGCCATATCGCTGATAGCATTCCGGTAGGCAGTAAACTAGATGATTGGGTACAACGCTCTCTCATTCGTTAGTGCAGGGCGTAACCTAATTCGGTTATAGCCTCTTTGATCTACATTCACCTCGGCGCGGTTTCGGTATCAGTAGAAGCGGCGCCTAAGTGAGAAATTATTTTTTGCTCTTGAAATTTCTTTCCGCTACCCCCACGTAGTTTTCTACTGGCCTGAAACACCGGCACCTTTACCATATACCCTACAGGGATTAAAGATTCTCAGCCTGACTCACTATTAAGATTGAGGTAAGTAACAATGAGTATGAAGGACCAAGAAACGCGCTCTTTCCAATCTGAAGTGAAGCAGTTGCTGCACTTAATGATCCATTCTCTTTATTCCAATAAAGAAATTTTTCTGCGTGAATTGATCTCCAACGCCTCTGATGCAGCAGACAAATTACGTTTTCGTGCTTTATCTTTGCCAGATCTCTATGAAGGTGACGGAGAACTGCGCGTACGCGTCTCTACTAACAAGGAGCTGCGCACTGTAACCATCTCGGATAACGGTATCGGGATGCATCGAGAAGAGGTCATTGATAATCTGGGAACCATCGCCAAATCCGGCACCAGAGCATTTCTGGAATCTATCGGCTCCGATCAGGCAAAAGACAGCCAACTCATAGGACAGTTCGGTGTAGGTTTCTACTCTGCATTTATCATTGCGGACAAAGTCACGGTACGTACCCGTGCAGCAGGTGCTGTCCCGGAAGAAGGGGTTCTCTGGGAATCAGCAGGTGAAGGTGAGTATATTGTGGGGGATGTCGTCAAGGTAGATCGTGGCAGTGAGATTACCCTGCATCTTCGCGAAGGGGAGGATGAATTTCTAGATGAGTGGCGCGTACGTTCCATTATTGGTAAATACTCTGACCATATCGCGCTGCCGGTAGAAATTAAAATCCATACGCCGAGTGAAGAAGAGGGTGGTGAACCAACAGTTACTTGGGAGAAAGTAAACAAGGCGAAAGCACTGTGGACGCGAAACAAAGCCGATGTCACCGCAGAGGAATACAAAGAATTCTACAAACATATTTTTCACGACTTCACCGATCCGTTAACTTGGAGCCACAACCGTGTCGAAGGGAAACAGGAGTACACCAGCCTGCTCTATATCCCTTCTCAGGCTCCATGGAACATGTGGAATCGCGATCATAAACACGGCCTAAAACTTTATGTACAGCGCGTGTTTATCATAGACGATGCCGAGCAGTTCATGCCTAACTACTTACGCTTTGTCCGTGGTTTGATTGATTCCAACGATCTGCCACTGAATGTCTCTCGTGAAATTCTGCAAGATAGTCGTCTTACCCAGACTCTGCGTAATGCGCTGACCAAACGCGTATTACAGATGCTAGAAAAACTGGCAAAAGACGATGCTGAAAAATACCAAACTTTCTGGCAGCATTTTGGTCTGGTGCTGAAGGAGGTGCCCGCAGAAGATGGCGTCAACCGAGAAGCGATTGCTAAACTTTTGCGTTTCGCTTCTACCCAGTGTGACAGTTCTGCCCAGACAGTTTCCCTGGAAAACTATGTCAGCCGCATGGTCGAAGGGCAAGAGAAGATTTATTACATCACTACCGATAGCTATGCTGCTGCAAAGAGTAGCCCGCACTTGGAGCTATTCCGTAAGAAAGGCATCGAAGTGCTGCTGCTTTCTGACCGCATCGATGAATGGATGATGAGTTACCTAACTGAGTTTGAAGGAAAATCCTTCCAGTCTATCAGTAAAGCAGATAAAGCTCTGGATAATATGGCTGATGACGCGGGTAACGAAGAAGCGCGGAAAGAAAAGGAAAAATCATTGGAACCGTTTATTGATCGCGTGAAAATACTGCTGAGTGAGCGCGTAAAAGAAGTCCGTTTAACACATCGTCTGACCGATACTCCAGCTATCGTGACCACTGATGCTAACGACATGAGCACACAGATGGCGAAGCTATTTGCCGCGGCTGGGCAAACTGCGCCGGAAGTAAAATATATTTTCGAACTCAACCCGGAACATGCTCTGGTAAAACGCACTGCAGAGACGAGTGATGAAGCTCAGTTCAGCGAGTGGGTCGAACTGCTGCTGGAGCAGGCTCTGTTGGCTGAGCGCGGCATGCTAGAAGATCCCAACCAGTTTATTCGTCGTATGAACCAACTCTTGGGTGCATAAGTGCATAATCGTTCGCGTTTTCCAGAAAACCTAATTTAACGTAGTTTTTGCTTTGTAAAACGCTGAAGAGCGACAATTATTCTTGGGGATGAATCTCTACATTGGTATGTTTTGATATTTCAAATATTAATGTTGAAATATGCTACATAGCAAGAGAATTTACGCAATGTGTATTATTCTGCTAGGCGCTCCTGGCGCAGGTAAAGGTACTCACGCACAATTCATTATGGAAAAGTATGGCCTTACGCAAATTTCCACTGGTGATATGTTACGTGCAGAGGTAAAAGCCGGAAGCAAACTGGGAAAAAAGGCTAAAGAAATCATGGACGCAGGTAAACTAGTCACAGATAAATTGGTTATTGCCCTGGTGAAAGAGCGTATTGCCCAGGCTGATTGCCGTAACGGTTTCCTGCTAGATGGTTTTCCTCGTACAATTCCACAAGCGTATGCCATGAAAGAGGCTGGCATACAGGTTGATAACGTTATTGAATTCGAGGTGCCGGACGAACTTATTTTTGATCGAATTATTGGCCGCCGTGTTCATGCAGCTTCTGGCCGACTTTACCATGTTAAGTACAAACCGCCGATGGTTGAAGGTAAAGATGATGTGGTGGGTGAAGATCTTACTACCCGTAAAGACGATCATGAAGATACCGTACGTAAACGTTTGGTGGAATACCATCAGCAAACCGCACCGCTAGCGGACTTCTACCAGAAAGAAGCACAAGCCGGTAATACACGTTACCACAAGGTTGACAGCACCCGCCAGGTAGCACAAGTGCGTGCTAATCTGGAATCGATTATAGGTTAATAACCTAGCTACTAGCTACACCGCTAAATAAAAGTGAATTTTTTATTCTGAAGAAGCCATTTTGCGCCAACCCTCATGATTCTGCTTATGCAGGGTTGGCGCTTAGGTTCTTTATTGAAAGATTTCGCATACTCCACCAGTTCTATTCCTTACTTTTTATGATGCGTATTCTGTTGTAACTTTGATTAACTGTGTGGTCCGCTTGCTACATTCTGTATTCAGCTTTGTTGATGAACTGTAAGCTAATTTTTTAGCTTAGTTCCTAGAAACCCTATCACCTCAATCGCTTGATGACGTATATCCTGACGCTTTTTCGCCAGGATTAGCAAGGATATTTAGTGCCGCGTCATCCTACTATACAGAGTAGCTAAGCGTCGTCATCTGTTAAACAGATGACTCTGCGGTCTTTTTTTGATTTGCTTAACCGTACTGTTTCGTTTAATATTGTCCCCTGCGAGGGGCGACAAAGTAAAATGGTTAATTAAAGATGTTATAAAAACTGCTCATAACATTGTTATACTGTATCACAGTAGGGCAAGTAGGGTAAATGAGTCTCCACTAAGGTCAATACGCCGAAAAGCATTATGATAAGTAGGCTGTTGATAGCGCCGATTGCCAGACATCTAGAGATTACAGATCTAAAAATTTTATTTAGCTTCACTATAATAAGAATTATAATAATATGCGATCTTTCTTCCTGCGCTGCTAGCAGCACAGGAAGAAAGAAATACCATAATAGCATTCTACGGCTAGCATAGAATATGAATATAAGTAAAACTACGTGAAGCGTTCGATCGTTTTTATCCTAAAAATAATTAAATAATAAGAAAATGTATGAATCATATAGCCATATATGATATGAATTGATAATTTTGAACGTTCACAACTCTAGCTCGATGTTATTCATTGGCATGCAGCAACACGGCAATATTTCATCCTGCTGCACGCAGGCAAGCGGCGTTTGGCGATAGGCGACACGGCCTTTCAGCAAACGTAAGCGGCAGGCACCGCAATAGCCTGAACGACACTGGTATTCTACAGGTATGTGATGCTGCTCCAGCACATCGAGTAGCGATGTGACGCTATTATTGCTGGTAAGCTGCGCGCCTGATACACGCAGTGTTATAGTTGCTGTGTTCATTGGATTATCTTAGAGCTGAAAGTCACTCAGATCTTCTGTGTTGATTTTAGAATCAATTTGACCGACCAAATAGGAACTCACTTCTACTTCTTGCGGAGCAACCTGCACGTTGTCAGAGACTAGCCAGGCGTTAATCCACGGGATAGGGTTAGTGCGCGTTTGAAACGGTAATGGCAATCCTACTGCCTGCATGCGGATATTAGTGATATATTCAACGTATTGGCATAAAATATCTTTATTTAGACCAATCATCGAACCGTCGCGGAATAGGTATTCCGCCCAGTCTTTTTCCTGCTGTGCTGCTAGCACAAAGAGGTCGTAGCATTCCTGTTGGCACTCTTCGGCGATTTTCGCCATTTCAAGATCGTCATGGCCGGAACGCATGAGCTTTAACATATGCTGTGTTCCAGTCAAGTGCAGTGTTTCATCGCGGGCGATCAGTTTGATGATTTTGGCATTACCTTCCATTAGTTCACGCTCAGCAAAGGTAAACGAGCAGGCGAAACTGATATAGAAGCGAATAGCTTCGAGCGCGTTGACGCTCATCAGGCAAAGATAAAGTTGTTTTTTTAAGGCATAAAGATTGACTGTAATCGTTTTACCGTTCACCTGATGAGTGCCTTCGCCCAATAGATGGTAATAGCTGGTCAATTCGATTAGATCATCATAAAAAGAGGAGATGTCTTTTGCGCGTTTCAGAATCTCTTTATTAGAGAGAATGTCATCAAATACCAATGCCGGATCATTGACAATATTACGAATGATATGTGTATAAGAACGGGAATGAATAGTTTCTGAAAATGCCCACGTTTCTATCCAGGTTTCCAAATTAGGAATAGATATCAACGGTAATAACGCGACGTTTGGACTGCGCCCTTGAATGGAATCCAGCAACGCTTGGTATTTCAGGTTACTGATAAAAATGTGTTTTTCATGTTCCGGCAATGCCTGATAGTCGATGCGATCGCGTGAAACATCTACCTCTTCCGGACGCCAGAAAAAGGAGAGTTGTTTTTCGATAAGCCTCTCAAATATTTCATATTTTTGTTGATCGTAACGCGATAGATTAACAGACTGACCAAAGAACATCGGTTCTAGAAGCTGATCGTTTTTATTCTGTGAGAAGGTGGTATAAGTCATAGGGTTATATCTCCAAAAAAAGGGACAGGAGGCGCTTAACTCCCTCCTGAAAATACTTACGCAAAAATATCCTACTTGGGAAGTATATCTCTTCCCGCGATTTAAATTTTGCAGGCACCGCTTTCGCAACCGTTATCTTGCGCCTCGGCCAGAAGATCTTCCTGTGCATCTTCCGCACCGTCACGGGTGTTTTGATAATACAGCGTTTTCAATCCAAACTTATAGGCAGTGAGTAAGTCAGTTAGCAACTGTTTCATCGGCACTTTACCTGATGGGAAGCGAGCAGGATCGTAGTTGGTGTTGGCAGAAATGGCTTGATCGACAAATTTCTGCATCAAACCTACTAGTTGCAGGTAGCCATTGTTGTTTGGCATTTCCCACAGTAATTCATAGGAATCCTTCAGGGTTTCATAATCCGGTACTACTTGGCGTAGAATGCCGTCTTTTGACGCCTTGATGCTGATATGCCCGCGCGGCGGTTCAATACCGTTGGTGGCGTTGGAAATTTGTGAGGAGGTTTCCGATGGCATTAGTGCAGAGAGTGTAGAGTTACGCAGACCGTGTGTTTTTATACTGTCGCGTAGCCCTTCCCAATCGTAATGCAATGGTTCGTTGCAAATGCTGTCCAGATCGCGCTTGTAGGTATCGATAGGTAGCAAGCAACGTGCATAGGTAGTTTGGTTAAATAATGGGCTGGCTCCCTGTTCGTGAGCTAGTTCGTTTGAGGCTTTTAGCAGATAGTACTGCATGGCCTCAAAAGTACTATGTGTCAGATTGTTAGCGCTTCCGTCCGAGTAACGCACGCCGTTCTTCGCCAAATAATAGGCAAAGTTAATGACCCCGATTCCGAGCGTACGGCGACCCATGGCACCTCGTTTGGCGGCTAGAATCGGATAATCCTGATAGTCCAGAAGGGCGTCTAGTGCACGTACTACCAAGCGTGCCAAATCTTCCAAATCGTCTAGGCTATTCAATGCGCCAAGATTGAAAGCGGAGAGGGTGCAGAGCGCAATCTCGCTTTTTTCGTCGTTAATATCTTCCAATGGATGCGTCGGTAGTGCAATTTCCAGGCACAGGTTGGACTGAAGCACAGGAGCGATGCTCGGCTCAAACGGGCTATGGGTGTTGCAATGATCGACATGTTGAATGTAGATTCGGCCTGTAGAGGCCCGCTCTTGCATCATAAGAGAGAACAGATCGACTGCTTTCATAGATTTCTTGCGGATGCTGTCATCTTTTTCATACTGCTCATACAAACGTTCGAAGTCGTCCTGATTGGCAAAAAACGCGTCATACAAGCCAGGGACGTCAGACGGGCTGAACAGGGTAATTTCTTGTCCTTTAACCAGACGCTGGTACATCAGCTTGTTCAATTGTACGCCGTAATCGAGATGACGCACGCGGTTACCTTCCACACCACGGTTGTTCTTCAGCACCAGAAGGCTTTCTACATCTAGATGCCAGAGCGGGTAAAACAGCGTCGCTGCACCGCCGCGTACGCCGCCCTGCGAACAGGATTTTACTGCTGTCTGGAAATGTTTATAAAAAGGAATACACCCGGTATGGAACGCTTCTCCGCGGCGAATAGGACTACCCAGTGCGCGAATGCGGCCTGCGTTAATGCCGATACCAGCACGCTGCGATACATATTTTACGATAGCACTGGAGGTCGCATTGATGGAATCCAGGCTGTCGCCGCACTCGATCAAAACACAAGAGCTAAACTGACGTGTTGGGGTTCGCACGCCGGACATGATTGGCGTTGGTAGCGAAATCTTAAAGGTGGAGATAGCGTCATAGAAACGTTTGACGTAATCTAGGCGTATTTCGCACGGGTAAGCAGAAAAAAGACATGCAGCTACCAGTATATACAGGAACTGAGCGCTTTCGTATATGTCACCCGTGACACGGTTTTGCACCAGATATTTACCTTCCAACTGCTTGACTGCAGCATAAGAAAAAATCATATCACGCCAGTGATCGATGAAAGAGTCCATCTGAGCGAACTCTTCTGGCGTGTAGTCCTGCAATAAGTGGGTGTCGTATTTTCCAAGCTCCACCATTTTGGTGACATGATCGAATAACGATGGTGGTTCAAACTGGCCATAAGCTTTCTTACGCAAGTGAAAAATGGCTAAACGAGCAGCAAGATATTGGTAGTCCGGGCTGTTGCGAGAAATCAGATCAGCAGCGGCTTTAATTATGGTTTCATGAATATCAGCAGTCTTGATTCCGTCATAAAACTGAATGTGGGAGCGCAGCTCTACTTGAGAAACTGACACATTCTGCAGGCCTTCCGCTGCCCAGGTAATCACCCGGTGAATCTTGTCCAGATTGATGCGTTCTTTTCTGCCATTGCGTTTTGTTACTAGCAGGCTCTGATTCATGTGGTGTGGTACCTATTCCGTTTTTCCTGTTGCAATAGCGGAAAACGCACACGACAGACTGCTTCTGTGTGTGGAGTAAACACTATATATAGGGGGGTTTAGTTTAGAATGATGACAAGATAGTGAGAATTTTCGGCTATTGCAAGTGAACAAAATACACTAAAATTGTGAATAACATGGGGAGGAATTGTTACCCAAGGGCTAAATACCTGTAGCTTTGCGGCCTTAAGTTTTGTCAATGCATAGAGATAAAAAAATAAAAAACTGATCGGTTTCTTTTTTCTGCAGACAAACAATTCTTAATTTGATCCGCGCATAAGGTCATATCCCACGTCGCCAATCTGCGTTAGAAATACGACTAGCAAAAAACTATAAGCAGTTAATTATCGATGTTACGCTGCGTGTGCAGTATATAGTTTACCTCAACCCTTGGCCCAAGCGTAAAATGATCGCGCAGTAGATTATACTGCTGGCCTGTAATGTGCTGTTCAGCCAGTGTCGTGTAGTCTACTCAACCCAACAGGTCCGCCGGACGAATAAACTTCTCAAGTCATGTGTGCCCTTCAACACCAGTTGAAGCACATCTTCCGCGACGGAGATAATAAAAAATGCTTTGGCGGTGCGCTTTATGGTAGAGAAAAAGAAATGGACGCCCGGTTTTACCAGCGCGGCTTAAGCGTGAACAACTGATTGCAGTTTAGGTACGTGTTCCAGCATCTCCATACAAGTCACAACGTCATAACGTCTGCGTTGAGCGCCGCGTGAGATTACAGGGTTTCCTGCACATACTGTACGCTGCTAACATAGCCTTTCTTCCAGCGCATGCAGCCGAGCTACCTGCAACGGCTAGGACCACCATGTCCAAGCCTGTGGCCTGTTCGCCTTCACGCGCCGCCATGATGCATTCCGCTAGAATTCCACCGCCACAGACGATATCAAGCACCTGCTTGCTAAACAGTCCATCGGCTTGGAGAGTGCTATACCCAAGACGCAATGGGTTGATACGGTAGAGTTATTTTCATTCGCCTTCTAGATCCCACCAGAGCGAAGAGACGGTGCTAAATTTAGCAATTTCATCATGATCGACATTTTGTCGTCTATATTTCTGCGTTCATGCATTATATAATTTTTTTGTTATTTTCATCTGTGATCAAAAAATCGGATTTTGGCAGAATATAGTAGCGCTTCTCCTTTTCCCATCGTTGTTTTCCAAATGAGAGATGAGTAAAAGAAAAGTGTTATTCACACCAAGCGTCTTTTTACTGTGAGGTGGGTTTTGTGCTATGATTTTTATCTTTTTAACTCAGTTTAATGCATAAACTAGAGGAATAGCAGCTCCATGAGCGACCTTGCCAGAGAAATAAAAACGGTCAATATCGAAGATGAATTAAAAAACTCATATTTGGACTATGCCATGTCCGTTATTGTCGGACGCGCCTTACCTGATGTTCGTGACGGCTTGAAACCGGTGCACCGCCGCGTACTGTACGCGATGAGCGTACTGGGGAATGACTGGAACAAACCCTATAAAAAATCGGCCCGTGTAGTCGGGGACGTTATTGGTAAATACCACCCGCACGGTGATTCCGCTGTGTATGAAACTATCGTGCGTATGGCGCAACCGTTCTCTCTGCGCTATATGCTGGTGGATGGTCAGGGCAACTTCGGATCAATAGATGGCGACTCTGCGGCCGCCATGCGTTATACCGAAATTCACATGTCGAAAATTGCCCATGAACTACTAGCGGATCTGGATAAAGAGACGGTAGATTTTGTGCCCAACTACGATGGTATAGAACAGATACCCGAGGTAATGCCAACGCGTATTCCCAACCTACTAGTGAACGGGTCTTCCGGGATTGCCGTGGGGATGGCGACTAACATTCCGCCACATAACTTGACCGAAGTGATCGACGGCTGCCTGGCGTATATTGAGGATGAAAATATTAGTCTGGAAGGCTTGATGACGCATATCAAAGGGCCGGATTTTCCAACCTCGGCAATCATCAATGGCAGACGAGGCATCGAGGATGCCTACAGTACCGGGCGCGGTAAGATTTACATCCGTGCTCGTGCTGAAGTGGAAGTAGATGAAAAAAATGGTCGTGAAACTATTGTCGTGCATGAAATTCCCTATCAGGTGAACAAAGCGCGTCTGATTGAAAAAATTGCTGAGTTGGTAAAAGAAAAGCGTATTGAAGGTATCAGCGCTCTGCGCGATGAGTCTGATAAAGACGGTATGCGTATCGTGATTGAAATCAAACGCGATACGGTCGGTGAGGTGGTACTGAATAACCTCTACTCACTGACCCAGCTTCAAGTCTCATTCGGCATTAACATGCTAGCCCTGCATCAGGGGCAGCCGAAGATCATGCCGCTCAAAGATATTTTGGGCGCTTTCGTTTGTCACCGACGTGAAGTAGTGACGCGCAGAAGCATTTTTGAATTGCGCAAAGCGCGCGAGCGCGCCCATATTTTAGAAGGCCTGGCAATTGCGCTGGCAAACATTAATCCGATCATTGAAGCGATTCGCATCGCACCAACGCCAGCAGAAGCCAAGACGGCATTAATCGCTCGTGCTTCGGATCTAGGTGATGTTGCTGCGGCGATGTTGGAACGTGCTGGCAATGATGCTGCACGTCCTGACTGGCTAGAGCCGGAGTGCGTTATTCGCGAAGGTAAATACTACCTAACCGAGCAGCAGGCTCAGGCAATTCTGGATCTTCGGTTGCAAAACCTGACCGGTCTAGAACATGAAAAACTGCTAGATGAATACAAAGAGCTGCTGCTACAGATTAGTAAATTTCTGTGTATTCTGACCAGCCAGAAGCGTTTAATGGAAGTTATTCGTGAAGAGTTGGAAACCATCAAGGACAGGTACAGTGACGAACGACGTACCGAAATCACTGCTAACAGCGCTGATATCAACATTGAAAAGCTAATAAATCAAGAAGATGTAGTTGTTACTCTCTCTTATCATGGCTATGTCAAATACCAACCTCTGACCGACTATGAAGCACAGCATCGTGGGGGCAAAGGCAAGTCATCAGCACGTATCAAAGAAGAGGATTTCATTGACCGTCTGCTGGTGGCCAATACTCATGATACTATTCTCTGTTTCTCCAGCCGTGGCCGACTTTATTGGTTAAAAGTGTACCAATTGTCGGAAGCAAGTCGCGGCGCGCGTGGCCGCCCTATTGTCAACCTATTGCCGTTGGAGCCTAAAGAACGCATTACTGCTATTCTGCCGGTACGAGAATACACAACAGGCAAGAACGTCTTTATGGCGACCGCTCGCGGTACTGTGAAGAAAACGGCGCTAACAGAGTTTAGCAATCCTCGTTCGCAAGGGATTATCGCCGTTAATCTCAATGAAGGTAACGAGCTTATTGGTGTTGATTTGACTAACGGTGAGAACGAAGTGATGTTGTTTTCTGCCGAAGGTAAGGTGATACGTTTCTCTGAAACAGCAGTGCGTATCAGGAGCCGTACCGCTACCGGTGTACGTGGCATCAACCTTCGAGATAAGGATCGTGTTGTTTCTCTGATCGTGCTGCGTGGTAAGGGAGATATCCTTACAGTCACGCAAAACGGATTCGGTAAGCGTACGGCGGTGAGCGAATATCCGACCAAGTCCCGTGCGACCAAAGGGGTTATCTCAATCAAGGTGAGTGAACGCAATGGCAAGGTTGTGGGTGCGGTGCAGGTTAATAACCTAGATCAGATCATCATGATTACCAATGCTAGCACGCTGGTGCGTACCCGTGTCTCAGAGGTTAGCATCGTAGGCCGAAATACACAAGGCGTTAAGCTTATCCAGACGGCGGAAGAAGAAAACGTGGTGGGCCTGCAGCGTGTTGCTGAGCAAGCTAAAGATGAAGAGTTCGATACGTGTGAAGTCGCAGAAGGAGACAGCATTGATGCTACTGAAACCGATAACGATGTAGCTAACGAGGAATAATCGCTCTCTACACCCTACACCGGTGACAAAAAGCTAGCATGTCAGATACTATCTTTTTTGATTTTAAGGTGCTTAACGATAAAGAGACTAAGTTACGCCTGGCATATAACCAGAGCTACAGGCAGTCTCAGGACTGTATTGGCCGCATGACAGATATTGTGCGTGAATTGCGCTATGTAGCTATCAGCACCTTCTATATCGAGGTCTAACAACGCACGCAAACTATCCGGGTTATTATTCCTGGTAAGTACAATGATTTCCAACGTGATTAGAGTGATGACATCACCGTAGTTCTCACCTGACTTGGCATCCAATTTGGGCATTGAGCAGATGCTTGTGCTTGATAAGCGATGTCGACTCTTCAAATTTTCCTACCACGTTAACCCACTCAATTTATTCAAGAGATTATTGAATGCCAAAAAGATAATCGGATGGTAGTCAGCGATAATTAGGTTTAAATTACTCCTTGCTCGCGATCTTCAGATCTCCTCCAAGAGTGCGCGCGAGTTGATGGCATAGGAACAGCTCAAAACCGGAATTTTTCCTAGGACGGTCTGAAGAGGGCACCCTTTTATTCAATCCGGCTTCCACTTCCAATATGCGGATTCCGGTGTCGATCAGTCGGATATGCAATTTATCAATCTAATGGGCATCGATTTCAGCGTAATGGAATAATAAAACAATAACATTAGCCTCTAATGATGAAAGAGTTGTAACCCTTTCTCTGCAAGCCATGGCAAGAAGGTAAGCCGTATTGATGGTTGCCTGCAAAACGTAATGATGCTCACGCGCTATCCATTACTACTATTTTCTCCAGATTGAGATGAGGGACAAAAGATACTCAGCAATACGGTTAGGTTTACGCTATAAACAAAAACCTGTGAGCGTTAATGCCAATAGTACCAGATTTAACAGTAGCAACCCAATATTATAGCGTGCTAGATCGGAATCGAATTGCCTATTAGATTAGGATCTAATAGACGTTATTAACGTAGCTAATTTTTACGCGCAGAAACTGCAGCGCATACAGAGTATTCGGAGTACATGATAATTTTGAGCTCCCCTCAAGGCTACTCTAGAAAGTAAAATAGTCCTAAATAGGACAGGCTATTAGTAGCCCACCATCGGCAGCCAACTGCTTGCTATGAGGCACTGAATAGCAATAATTCCGATGCCATATAAAAATACGAGGAGCAATGCTGCTGGGTCACCCTGTGTTGACGTACTACAGGACCGATGTAGTTGTCTCACTCGACAACTAAGCAGGGCTGGAATTAACAGTGCCAGCACTGCAAGTACGATGGCAGCATAAACCAGTGCTATGACAAATCCTTGTGGGTAGAATAATGCAAAACAAAGCGGTGGCGTCACCGTAAGCACGCTGGTTTGTAAATGCCCACGGAAATTGTTCTGGCGTTTGAATAAATCAGCCAGATAATCGAACAGGCCGAGAGCAACACCAAGAAAAGAGGTCACAAGCACAAGATAGGCAAAGAGGTATACTACGTCTTCGACATTGCGAGACGTAACCAATCTCCAAATCGCTTGCAGCACCTATTCAGTCCGAATTTCTGCGCTAGCATGGCGCTAAAGGTGCTACTGCTCAACGCCCCTAGCGTTGCTAGTTGCCAGAATAGGTAAACGAATAGGGGAATTGCACTACCGAGGATAAAGATAAGACGCAATATTCGACTTTCACCCCCCCCATGTAATGGACAATGCTGGGAATGCTGCCGTGAAACCAGAATGAAGTTAGTACAACCGGAAGCGCGGAAAGTCTCAGTCCTTGTTGCAGTGGGAATATCCCCAGGTTCTTCTTTTCAACCTGTGGCATCATCACTCCCAGTATGACCAGGAGCATCAGTAGTTTTCCGGCGAATAGAATACGATTAAAGAGATCTACTGACGTAGTGCCGATGCACACTACGCCTTCGTTCAACAGAGTGAACAGAAGAATTCCCGCATATGATGAAAAAGTGGCCTCTCCACTGGTACAAGCTAGCTTGCTAGAAATTCGCCAGCTCTGCTGATATAGGCAGAGGTCAGGTCATACATTAAAAACATCATGCTGAAACCAGTGAGCTATTGGCCCTACTGACCCAAATAAATTTTAACTAAACTGCCTAGTCCGGTAGGGCATAACTGGTGCTGATAGACCTCTAGCAGCAGAATGGCACTATAGCACATCAATAGCCATTAGCTCAATAAAATACTAAAAATCACGCTAAACCAACGCCTTACGTTACCAACAGTATAGCGAGCATGCCAGCCCCAATGGCAGTTCCTGCTACGATAAAATGCTGCTAACTGTACGATGTTTCAACTTTTCTCCTGAGCATGAGAGCATCTTATGCTCTCTGAGCAGCCTGAGGATCTCATGAGGTATGTCAAAACGACTTACGCATTCTATAAAGTTAATGTTACGATTTAGGCATTTTTACAAAAAGAAGGTATTGTAGTGCGTGGTTAGTATATCTTTCTTCGTAGTGGATAGAAGTTTTTACAGTAAAAGAAAAACACATAAATAGCACACTATGGATAAAGATGTTATGTGCCGGAAACAAAGTTTTTCACGGAAAGAGTCTGGATACCACCTCGGCCTCGATTGGCGGATTATCCGTTGAGTAAGGTATCCTAATTACCAGTTGAATGACGGTACGTTACAAATTAAAGAAACTGGGTTCGGCGCTGATGCGGATGATCTGAGTGAACTAACGATACTGATGTGGAGGTAGTAAATCACTTGGCTGATGAACACGAATCTTCATTATTGCTCGCGCTAGAGATATCACTCCAAATACATGCTTACTACATGGCAATAGAATGCATATAGCGTTATTTGCTAGCAGCAGAAGCAACAAGAAGTGTAAGGGATTAAAAGACTTTAAGGTTTTAGAGCGCTATAGAGGGAATAAAAAAGCTACGCTGGCGCGAAGCAGTACCCTGACGTAGTGTTCACCCATACCTACACGCAGGTTGTTACCGATAGAGGGGAAATGGATTTATCAAGCAGGTTCTTTACATTCATCTGCTATTACATATTGTAACCGTTAAACAGGACGATATAGGCAACGAGATAGAAGCTATTGACTGATATCCCCCCCCAGAAGAACAAATTACGTAGTGCGCCTGCACCTAAGCCCACAGAAGTCTCTCTATGGTATCGGTTTAAGTTACTGGCTATATCTGGTTAATTCCCTGAGAGCGCACTTTTCCTGCAGAACGCATCACTGTTTCATTGCCAATAGTTTCGTCCACCGTTGATAACAGCAACCTGCATTCCCACAAACAGGTTATCCTGTTGTGTGATGTATAGTGCAAGTGGTGTATTCAGCGTAAGTTCCGACTGAGATCGGATAGTTTCTGTGGTTGTACAAGATAGCCAGAGGCCAGCTTTAAAGGTAAGACTAGCTTCTTCTCTCCCTGAAGATCTGCAAAGGAGTTACCTTTATTTGGTGGCATAACCCTGTTTTGGGAGGCGCACTCCGTCGAGCCAGGCTTCACCCTCACGCATTTTTAGACGTCCTTCAACAAACCAGTTCACGACCAAGGGATAAATGATATGTTCCTGGGCTTGTATACGAGCAGTTAGAACTTCTTCCGTGTCTTCGTTGAAGACTGGCACTTTAGATTGGAGTACCAGAGGACCTCCGTCCAGCTCATCAGTAACGAAATGTATGGATGTACCGTGTACTTTTTCACCATTTTCTAGTGCGTTACGATGGGTGTGCAGACCCGGATATTTTGGTAACAGAGACGGGTGAATATTTAGCATTTTGCCAGCAAACCGCGCGACAAATTCCTGGCTTAGGATACGCAGATAACCAGAAAGAACTACCAAGTCTGGATGGTATTGCGCCATCTCTTCTGCCATTGAAGCGTCGAAAGCAGCCCGGTCTACAAACCGTTTTTGTTCAATGACATGAGCCGGTATCTCGGCTTCTTGTGCCAGAACTAGGCCATAGGCCTCTGGATTGTTGCTGAACACAGCTGCGATATTTGCTTTCACGCGCCTGCATGCGCAGGCCTCAATTAGCGCCTGCAGGTTGCTTCCTTGACCTGACAGCAACACAATGATGTTTTTCATTAATTAATCACCACTGCTTCTCTGGTATTAGTGGGTTGAATAATTCCAATTTTCCATGAGGTTTCACCCTGGCTATTGAGGAGTCCTATGGCTTCCTCTGTCTGTTCAGCAGGCAGAGCGATAATCACACCCACACCGCAGTTAAAAGTACGGTACATTTCTTGATGGCTAACATTGCCCGTCTGTTGCAGCCAATCAAACACGGTAGGCCACTGCCAGCTAGATTCATCAATAGTGGCTTGCATGCCTTCTGGCAACACGCGTGGAATATTTTCCCAGAAACCGCCACCGGTCAGATGAGCAATTGCGTGAACATCAACTGTTTCAATCAGCGATAGAATAGTTTTAGCATAGATTTTTGTCGGTGCCAACAGATGATCTGCTAGGGATTTTCCTGCAAGTATCGTCTGTTCTGGATCAGTTTTGCTTACTTCAAGAATCTTACGTACCAGCGAATAGCCGTTAGAATGCGGACCACTGGATGCCAGTGCGATTAGAGAATCACCTGCCTGCACTTTACTTCCATCGATAATCTTGAATTTTTCAACAACACCGACGCAAAAACCTGCGGTGTCGTAATCCGTACCGTGGTACGTGCCTGGCATTTCAGCCGTTTCGCCGCCGATCAGCGCACAGGCTGACTGTTTGCACCCTTCTGCGATACCGTTGATAACGCTGGCTGCTGTATCCACATCTAGTTTCCCCGTGGCGTAGTAATCAAGAAAGAACAGGGGCTCAGCCCCCTGTGCCACTAGGTCATTGACACACATTGCCACTAAATCGACACCTATGGTTTCGTGTCGTTTTAGATCTATGGCAAGACGCAGCTTAGTGCCGACCCCGTCAGTACTCGAAACCAGGACGGGTTCACGGTATTTTTGGGGCAAGGCGCACAGGGCACCGAAACCGCCTAGACCTCCAATTACTTCGGGACGGAGGGTTTGTTTCGCTAGGCCTTTAATACGGTCTACCAATGCGTTACCAGCATCAATATCCACGCCGGCGTCTTTGTAGAAAAGAAAGCTTTTGTCGGTCACTGCGGAGTCCCTACGAGGAATATAATTTAGTAGTGAGATAGTGAATATCTCTAGTCCAGGTGGATCCTAGCTATATTGAAGCGTGCTAATTATAACAGCGAGAGTAATCGTTTACGAGTGGTCTGTTGCCTACTTTGGATTTTTCCTATTCAATGGGAATTTCCCTGCACCTGTAGCGCTTAAGAAAAAAGCAGCATAATCCCGCAATTTTTATAAGATAAGGGGGCTACCACTGCCATGTCTGCCCTAGACGCACCCATTCTGCACTGTATCGCGCCAGTGAGGAAAATCGCTAAAGTATTGCCTATATTGATATTGAAAGACGAATAGACCTTTCTCTGGGTAATAATTTTGCGATGAAATGTGAAAACTATTTAGGTGTAACCTTTTATGTTGACTCTGCAACGGCAGAGATTGTGGATAGTAAAAAGAGTTTCTGACGGCTAGAATTATCAAGCTGTATGTAAAAAATTCAGAATAAGATTATTATTTTTAATATAATTATTCTGAAAATTAAAGTACTTACTGTGGTAAGCCCGATCGGATAAGTGCGCCTATTTTGTACCTGACATGCTGAAAGGGATGGAGCAACTTTCGCTGTTTTGCATCGAGAATATCGAATCTATCGCAGGGGATGGTGACTCGAAAATGAAGATTTCACCTCTACAACCGCATTCATGAAGAGGGGGGAATACCCGGCTTTATACCCGTCTGTTAATCACGGGTAATCGCTTACCGCTTGCATCTACCTAATTTAGCCTCTCTCAGAAGAGAAAAGAGAAGCTCTGCAACTTCGTGCTCGCCTTCTCGGCTTTGAGTTGCCGGAAGGCGAGAGCCGCTTTTGTTAAGTAGCGTAAACTGATGATTCTCTTCGTCAAAGAGATTCTAGGACCAGAATACTGATCTTCACTCAGTACACAGTACAAATCTTGTTTTTAGCCCATTACTTCTCATGCACTACTGAAACCCATAGGCATTTCTTGCGGATCGAAACCGGACTGTTGCAACATCAGTAAGCCAATCCGATCTGCCTCCTATTCGTTAGCCTGCTTGAAGCTGATTATTCCCTGCTGTGCGTTGGCTAGAGTGCCACTCAGGGCGGCCATGCCATATTCTATGGACAGAAATGGAACTAAGTCGCCCGCCTAGGTAAGCGTGACGTTGCATTGTTGTGACTCTATTGAGCGTCTAGGTATCGTGAGAGATTGCATGGGCCACACACTTCGCTCTCCTTTTCTGCATAACAAAATAATGCAGAAATGGCTCTGAACAGTAGCGCAGTAGCTAACAATTGAAGAACATGAGTGAAACCTTCTTGCTTAGACAGCGCAGAGGGAGAAGAAAAGCAGAATACAAAAAATAAGGTATGAACGAGCTCAGTGCAAAATCGTGGTGATCGCTAGTTTTGAAATCATCAAACACATGTGCTACCTTTTACTGTCTTCACTAATTAAGAATTCGGAGAATTCCATCGTATGTTTTTCATATAAAAGTTTTTACCTCAAACTCAGTATCTTTTTCCTCGAAGGAGGACGCTTTTCCGGATTATCGGTGCTGATAGCAAGCACTTCTACGAAATCTTCCTTTAATTCATCCATGTTGTCACGCAAACCGTAGACTTGCACGGGATATTCCCCTTACCTAATCTAATTTCGTTAGGGTAAAATAAACTAAGACTTTTTTCCCTGGCAGTAAGTGAAATCTACTTGTTTGACCTCCTATTTGCATATTATATATTATAAAGTCAAGAATTCTGGTTCAGTCCACTTCAAATGACAATTTTGACTCAATTAAGGTAATACCATTCTAGCTAACCGATAGTAGAAAAAATTCAATGTTCAGGCAGCCGGCCTAAAGACGGCTCTCTTTAATATTACAATCAAAGCTATACTGACATGGCGCATGATGGTAATGTTATACTCGTACTCGAGCTTTCTTGATCGAGCACGAGTATAACTAGATAGTTTTCTTTTTAGCTCGGTAAAATCTTGCTTTTTCTACCTCAGATTAAGAGTACCCTAGTAAACAGAAATTTTTCCTGGATAATTTTGAATTTGTTCTGAGTGCGTTTTCTCGCGCAGCTGTCTCACTCCTTTGTCAGTCGCGGACTCTAGAAAGAAAACGCCGCATGTCAGAGACTAATCATGCAGTTGCGCGGTTGCTTTTACAGTGAAGTCTTATTGCACTGGTTACACCGATAGATAACAATCAATCTGTCGATCTTATAAGCCTGAAAAATTTGTTGATTATCATGTTGATAGTAGAACTTCAGCAATGCTCTCAGTTGGAATAACTGGGGAGTCAGCTACTCTAAGCTATGATGAACATGCTAATGTGGTGATGATGACGCTGGAACTGGCTGATAAACGTATTCCTATGATCGTGGGAACCGGTTCCAATGCGACGGCGGAAGCCATCTCTCTCACTCACCGTTTTCACGGTACAGGTGTGTTTGGTTGCCTAACGGTTACCCCCTTACTATAACCGCTAGATGCAAGAAGGTTTGTTCCAGCATTTTAAAAAATTGCAGAACCCACTGAAAAGAAGCAACTGGAAACTTTAGCTGTGTGAGTCAGACCCAAGAGTTGGTTACTGATGAATTCATTTTGCTGAGTAGTGATGATGCCAGCAGCCTAGATTTTATGCAACGTGGTAGTCGAGTCGTGATTTCTGTGACGGCAAACATTGCAGTGCGGAAAATAGTACAGCTTTGTGCATTAGCGTCGCGAGACGATTTTGCTACAGCGCGCCGTTTAAATCATCTCCTGATGCCTCTCTCTACATCACAAATTGTTTGTTGAACCTAATCCGATCCCGTGAAATGAGCATGCAAGGCATTAGGATTGATAGCGAACGATACGCTCCGCTTGACGATGACGCTGCTGACTGATGCCGGTCGGGTGGCAATGAAGAGCGCATTGAAGCAGGCTGGTTTGGAGTAACCTTTAAGGATATTTAATGAATTCTTCAGCGCAAAAGTCCATGGTGTCAAAAATGGTTAAGTTATCGCTTGTTATGGTATTAGCCGCGTGTTCTAGCGATCAGCGTTACAAACGTCAGTTCAGCGGCGATGATTCTTATTTGAAAGCGCCGCAACCGAGGAGGCTAGTAGCCCCGGAGGGGATGATCCTTCCCGTACAAAATCGAGATTACGAGATCCCGGAAGCCATATCAACCGGTAATTTGGGCACAGAGTTAGATATCCGTCCTCCTCTCCAGCCATTGGCTTTGTTAAGCGGATCGTGTACCCAACTGTCGGGTGACACAGCCACATTGGTGATCGAAAATAGCGGGCAGCAGGCTAACTGTCTGTGGCTACAGATTGTGAAAATCATTCAGGACAAGGGCTATATGATTGCCAACCGGCAGGATGCAATACAGACGCTGACCACAGATTGGATCTTTTGGCTGCGTAAGGATGAAACTGTGCCATATCGAGCGCGTTATCAGATCTCCGTACAACCGCAGGGATATCAGCTAGAGGTTGTTGTGAAACTGCTTAGCCTGGAAGTGAAAAATACTCGGGTAGCAGAAGCGATTCAGATACAGCGTTATACTAGCTTGATGGTGAATAGTCTGTCAGATACGTTGGAAAAAAAGACCAGCGCGCGTAAAAATGCGCAGGTCCAATCGTGCGGTCGGTACGCTGGACTTGCTGAGCGGTATGGATGACAGCGGTTTACCGTTGTTTGTATGTATCTAGTCTTATTCTGGTAGCCTTGTCTATTCTCTTCTTACAGCGTACAATAAAGAAGGCATAAAAGTGCCCGATCGCAGTCGGATATTTACAAATTGTAGGTTTCCGTATTTTAGGTAGCGCTCAGATACGAACAGGTTAGTACCAGATAGATCTAGCCCCTCTTTATTCTGCTCGGCGAATAGACTGAGACTGGTGATATTTTTATTTATCAAGTATTAAATTATCGAGCCCGTTGTCGGTAGAGCCCAAAACCAGGTGGAAAAATAAAAGATGCAAAAGCTAGCTGAATTGTATCGTGGAAAAACGAAGACGGTGTTCACCACTCAAGATCCCAATCTTTTGGTGCTGAAATTTCGCAATGATACGTCAGCTGGTGATGGCGCGCGCATGGCACAGTTTGTTCGTAAAGGCATGGTGAACAACAAGTTCAACCATTTCATTATGAGCAAACTGGAAGATACTGGCATCCCGACGCAAATGGTCAAGTTGCTGTCCGATAACGAAGTACTGGTGAAAAAGCTAGAGATGGTTCCAGTAGAATGTGTGGTGCGTAACCGTGCAGCAGGTTCACTGGTGAAACGCCTGGATTTGGAAGAGGGCATTAGCCTGAACCCGCCGCTTTTTGACCTATTTCTAAAAAATGATGCTCTGTACGACCCGATGGTGAATGAGTCTTACTGCAAAACTTTCGGGTGGGTGAATGAAAACCACCTGGCACGTATGAAAGAACTAAGCTATAAAGCCAACGACGCGCTGATCAAACTGTTTTCTGACGTAGGACTGATTTTGGTGGACTTCAAACTGGAATTTGGATTGTTCAAAGGTGAAGTTGTGCTGGGTGATGAGTTCTCTCCGGACGGTAGCCGTCTATGGGACAAGAAAGCCCTGCAAAAGATGGACAAAGACCGTTTCCGTCAAAGTATGGGTGGTTTGCTTGAAGCCTATGAAGAAGTCGCACACCGTCTCGGCATAAAATTAGATTAAACGCGCAATTCTTTTCCTATTAAGTGCTATTCTCTCACCGTTAAAAGTATTGAACTAAAGAGAAGTAGAATAATGCTGCTATAAGGAAACTAATATCTTGAGTATTGCATTGCAGGAACCATCTTCATCATGACTTTTTTTGATTCCACTGTTCTAATCTTGCTTGGCCTTACTGGACTCGGTATTATCAGCCATAACATGACAGTAACGTGGGCGATGTTAGCGCTGCTGACTATCCGTATGACGCCGCTTTATAGCTATTTTCCTCTGGTAGAAAAATACGCACTGAGCATCGGGATCTTGATCCTGACGATCGGGGTGATGGCACCTATTGCCAGCGGAAAAATCAGTGCGCATGACTTCTTCCAATCTTTTCTCAACTGGAAATCGCTTGTGTCTATCGCCGTAGGCGTTGCCGTCTCCTGGCTTGGAGGGCGTGGAGTTTCTCTAATAAGTCACCAACCTTCCATTGTGTCGGGGTTACTTATTGGTACTGTCGCTGGCGTTGCATTGTTTCGCGGAGTCCCTGTGGGCTCGCTTATTGCGGCAGGCCTGTTATCATTACTGATAGATAAAGCCTAAACGCAAGCAGAATGTCTGAGCTAATTACCCAAAACCCGTTTGGCGCTGGTACGAGTAGCCAGCCTTCTCCGCATCGTTGCGTTGGTTTTTAGTCGGATTAACCTGTAACGGAGGCGTTTTAAACTCATATGATCTCATCACTCTACCTATGGATTTGGATGCTGCGCTGCATGACTGGTTACAGGTGCTCAATAATCAGCGCGAGATACCCAGGATCCCCGTCCTTAATGCATACAGTTCAACCCTAATGCCTTATTATAGTCTATATATAACGCTCGAATCAGTGTAATTAAATTCGCGCGGAGCTGGCACCAATCGTACGATCCAGAAGAAATAGAGTTGCCATTAACCGTACCTTTAAATCAATTTTTCCAAACCCTCTTATAGAGCCTTAATCGCAACCTTAGTAGAGGTAATTGGATATCCTCTTGTCGATCGTGATACGCCTAAGGTACAAATTAACGGTAACAGCATTCATTTTATCGAAATTGGTCGTCGCTTAATTCAGTGATATGACGATGCGGGGATGGAAATAAAATTCCATGCTACTTTAAAAAAAGGAAAAGTGTACTGGCAGTGCTACCCTCTCTGTGGACGTGGCATGCCTTACACAACTTCTGGCTCAGCATCATCTCGCGCATTTTGCTATATCAAAGAACTATTGGATGCGCAATGGATGTCAATGGATGTGCCAATCTAGCTTTGATCGCGTGTTAAAACATCCTCTCCGGGCACATTCAGTGCACGGATGTTATTTTAATGAGTTTTTCCTTATCTATGATCGAAATACCCCTATGGCATAATCTGATAACGTGGATCTTGCCAAAATATGCTATTTAGCAGGCTTTTCTTAGAGGGAAGCAGCATCAGTCACAATATCTCTCACAGTGTTACCTACCTTCTTGAAGGTCATCAATTAAAGAAGACGATGGGACTGATAGATGAGAGCTATCGTGTAAGCATCGTGACCGGACTAACCTGTTTTTACTTCGAATACAAAGATATCGCCATTTCGCTGACTTTTAGAAGGCTAAGTTCCTGCATACTGTTAATCATCAGGTTAACCAGCATCATCTACCAATCATTTGCCAACTAGGACTGTATTCAATTCTCATCGAGAATTCGTAGTAGTTGGAGAAAACATCAAGCAGATGCGATGCGCACGTAGCGCAGAATAATATCTGTCATCAACCGATGCTTTAAGCCGGTTGTGTAGCTGATGTGCCAGGGTTCAAGACGGCAACACCAACGAGATCGTTGACAAAAAGCTGATAAAATAAAACTGTTTCATATTGGAATTGAGCTACTGGCTCAGTTCTGAAAATATCCACAGGCCTGCTATTTTCCATGGAGCAGGCACCTGCTCCGTGGAAACGTGAGGGCTTCTGTACCACAAAAGGGGATGGCTCTTGGCAGTGCTGACCAGTGAATATTGCTGCTGATGCTCCCCCTTGAATTTCTGATTCAAGATGTAGCGCCGCTGTCGGGCTATACATTAAAACCGTCACGAGCTGCCAACTTGTACTAGTCGAGTAAAGGCATAGACGGCTGCCGGTTGTAGGTTGTCTAGCTCACTGAGCAGGGCTCACGGATTTTTCTGTTAGCATGGAGCATGGCGTGTATCATCATGCGATGAGCTACTCTACAATCCGTTGATAAATAAGACTCAGTAATTGCAGATCGGTGACGCTAACGCTCTCATCTACCTTATAGATAGTCGCATTAACAGAGCCAAGTTCTACTACCTACTCTCCCATCTGAGCGATAAAACGACCATCTGATCTACCGATATTTGTGAGCAACTCTTGCGTAATTTCTCTGTAGTGTTCAACATCGCTTACCACGGTATCTACCAGCTCTCCGCACGGTGTTAAAAACGATTGGCCGGAGAGATTCCAATTCAGAGTGTAGTTAAGTTGATGGCAGTCTAGAAGTACGGATACACGCGCTTTGATCATTTCGTCCGTCAACTCGGTACTAAAACGGTAATTAAACTGCACAAACAGCTCACCGGGAATAACGTTATTGCTGCCAAGACCGCATTGATATTGGAGATTTTCCTGCTTGTGGAGGAGAAAAATCATTGCCCTGATCCCACTCGGTCGCCACCAATTCATTCAGTGCCCCGATAGAGTGATGCACTGGATTATCTGCAAGATGTGGGTAGGCAACGTGGACTTGCACTCCGTGTACTGTAAGATTAGCAGTGATAGAGCCCAGCCTCCCATTTTTCAGCACATCAGACAGCCTGGTTGTAGTTGTACTGGAGGGGAGGGCTCACCACCAGGCAGTAATCTAGGCACACCCTGCATACACAGGGTGCTTAGCTTAGTTAACCTCCAGCCCTTTAACTTGCCAGTCTGCATGATATGACGAGCGCATAAAAGGACCACAGGACGCGCGGGTGAAGCCCATCGCTATCGCTTCTGCTTTCATTTCATAAAACTCTTCTGGACTTATATAGCGCTTTACCGGAAGATGATCGGGGCTTGGCTGCAAATATTGTCCTAACGTCAACATGGTAACACCGTGGCGGCGCAGATCGCGCATCACTTCAAAGATCTCTTCTTTGGCTTCCCCAAGCCCAACCATTAAGCCCGATTTAGTTGGAATTTTAGGGTGGGACGCTTTAAACTTCTCAAGTAGTTTCAGTGACAATTCGTAGTTTGCGCCAGGGCGAACCTGGCTGTAGAGACGTGGCACGTTTTCCAGGTTATGGTTAAATACGTCTGGAGGTGTTACGTTCAGAATAGCTAATGCCGTATCCATACGACCACGGAAATCCGGTACTAGAGTTTCAATGCGAATACGCGAGTTTTTACGGCGGATAGCTGCGATACAATCGGCAAAGTGTTGCGCACCCCCATCGCGTAAGTCGTCACGGTCTACGGAAGTGATAACAACGTAATCCATCCCAAGATCATGGATTATCTGTGCCAGTTTCTCCGGCTCATTGGCATCGGGGGTAACTGGACGTCCATGCGCTACCTTGCAGAACGGGCAGCGACGGGTACAAATAGCACCTAAAATCATAAAGGTTGCTGTACCGTGATTGAAACATTTAGCCAGATTCGGGCAGGAAGCCTCTTCACAGACGGTGTGAAGTCCACTTTTATACATGGCCTTCTTAACGGCTTGAATGCGGCTGGAATCCGTTGGCAGTTTAATTTTCATCCATTCAGGTTTACGCAGGAGCTCTTCCCCCTCATTCACAAGGGGGCGCACGGGAATGAGTTTCATTTTGTCTGCATCGCGGTATGTAACACTACGTTCCATCTGAATCGATTTACTCATGATAGCTAGATTCCAGTTATGGATCATAGATCCAATTATAGTTTATTCTTTATAATTTAATTGGTTAAGAACTATACCCTCTTTGGTGTTTATCATCCTGTACGTCGTACATAGGATGTAATCCAATTCGGATAAGCATAAGCCAAGCTGCAATATTTTATGTATTTACGGCGTACAGCGCAGGCGCATCTTGAGTAGCCCAGTCCCATGTCAATGGCGCTGATTGGATATAGCGAAGCTGTTGCATAAAGCTCGATACCAATATCGGAGCAACGTCCTCTACGTCTACGCCTGGTGCAAGCGTGCTGACTTGCGTCATTACCATTCCTGCATAACCACATGGGTTGATTCGTAGAAAGGGTGTTAGATCCATTTTGATATTGAGCGCTAGACCGTGGAAAGAGCACCCTTTACAAATACGAAGGCCGAGCGAACAGATTTTGCTGTCCTGTACATAGACACCAGGTGCATCAGCACGGGTGTGAGTCACGATGCTAAACTGCGCCAGTGTAGCAATCACTGTATTTTCAATCGCGCTGATAAGTTCACGGACACCCATCTGTCGGCGTTTTAAATCTACAAGAACATACATCACTTGCTGACCTGGCCCGTGATAGGTTATCTGACCTCCACGATCGCTCTGAATAATAGGAATATCGCCGGTGGTCCGTAGATAGTCTACTTTTCCAGCCTGTCCTTGAGTAAATATAGGAAGATGCTGCACCAGCCAGAGTTCATCGGCGCTCTGACTGTCACGGAGCTCGGTAAAACGGTGCATTGCTAATGAGACCGCCTCATAGGGTTGTACGCCAAGCTGGCGTACGATAATCTTGTCCTGTAGCAAAGCGCGATCTTTCTATTAAGAAATACAATGGTGCAGATTATAGTCTCGGTAAGCCTCAGCGAACAGCATTGATGTGCATTTTTACAAGATTATCTAGGTCACTGCTTATAGCACAACGCGGACAATATCGATATCACCCAGTTCTTCGTAGAGTGTCTCGACTTGCTCAATGTGAGTGGCGGTGATGGTAATGGAAATCGAATGGTACTTGCCTTTTCTGCTCGGTTTCACCAGTGTGCTATAATCACTCATCTTATGGCGTTGCAGCACTTCGACAACGCGGTCTGCTAATTCTGGGTGCGCAAACCCTATCACCTTATAGGTGATGGGGCAGGGAAAGGAGATCAGTTCGTTAAGTTTGGTTTTCATATGTTCTCCTAATGGAGCAGCATCGGTGCTGATCATAGCTGTGCGATAGAAAATTAAACTTCCCTCCGCAACAGAAGTTTTTATCTCCAAAAATGGGGTCGAATTAGAAGTTAGTGGTACCGACACCCTTTCTTCATCTGGCTACGCGGAATTAATGAGATATAGATCTTTTCGACGCTCAGAGAGCTGAGATCGCTGTTGCCTAACCACAAAGGCAAACTCTTTTAGGCTTTCCATATTAGGCATGGCGACGGAGGAGTCATAACTCGATTGCAGAATGACACTACCTCTGATGATCTGTAAAACCGGCTGATCTAGAACCGGTTTTAGGAACATCAATTAAGAGCCCTGACCGCTTACCACAGCATCTTTACCGACAGTAAAGATGTCATGATGCTGCATGATCTTTCCGGATTTTAGCGCTGGTACGATGACATAACTTGTTATCATTTTAGTCCATCTAGCTAGATCCGCGGCGCGCATTAGAATTTATTTCTGCCAATACTTTTCCAGAGTTGTAATCCATCAGGATGGCTAGGGATAATCGTCTTGACGATTGATGTCTTCCGCCTGGTCCGATATAGGAAGGGTGACGGTAAACAGCATACCCAGAACTGTACCTAGAGTTAAACGAGACATGATAACAGTATTTATGAATTAGGAATTCAACATCCATGGAGTGAAGTTAACACTACTCTATGTAATATAATAGATGCGCAATAGTACGACATCATATATAGGTTTTTCGAGAGCAGATTGCGGTGCGTGTAGATTGACATCACGATGAAAAACCCCGCCATCAAGACTACCAAAGCTGAGCCGCCGTAACTGATAAGCGGTAGCGGCACCACGACAACAGGAAAAACACCGCTTACCCTTCCAATGGTAACAAAAACGCAGACAAAAAAGATTAAAAGCATGCCACACAACATAACCTGGACACAGGAGGTCTGTGCATTGGCTGAAATCACCAGACAGCGCATGATAATAAACAGGTGCATAGTAATCAGAATCAGTACGCAGATTAATCCTAGCGGCGTGAGCGTTTACGTTCTCTCTCAAAATTTCTAAAATTATCCTCAGTTAGGTTGATGATAGGTTTTATGACAATAGGTTTTTTGGAGAGCAACGTATCTTGCAGGTTTTCGCCCTTGTGCAGAACCAGTTCAAGCTGGTAAATAGTGCGATTTAGCGCCAGCGGAATACCGTTATGATCGTAAATTATGCTGGCGGCTGGAGGAGATGGGAAGCAATTGATACGGTTTGTATTTAAGAGTGTGCAGTAGTCCTCAACGTGTACCAGTTGCAAATGGTACAGATTGGTCGCCAGTACGCCAGAAAGCAGCAAAATGCTGATGAACGCCACTAAAGCACAAAGTGTGAAAAGCGAGCATTCTGCCGAATAATCACGATATGCAGTCTGCAAGGAGGATTTTGCATGCATGTTCAGGGAAACAATATCCTGGCCTTTTAGTCATCTATTTGTTCAATAACAAAATCTTGTAGTGTTTGGTCTTTCAAGGGTTCCTCCTGTTTTGCAGCTTCTGCCGGAGAAATGCGCTCCAGCAGGGTAAAAGTAGCCTGTTTATACCTTAGAACCCTAATACCCCTAGATTTTTCACATAGGATTAGCAGTCCATTTTTGCAGCTTATCTTGTGGTATTGAAACGCGCTTTACCATTCCTACCAGACCAAAAGTAGGGGTGAAGTATAGCACGGTATGCTGGAAGCGGGTTAACGGTATAAGCCGTGAGCATCGATAAAATGTAGTACGGCAGGGGGTAGCAAATCGTCGCAGGACTGACCCTTTTTGTGACGTTTGCGAATATCTGTAGCGGAAATGGTGACCAGTGGCGTCTGTGCAAAATAAATCAATCCATAGGGTTGTGAGTGTAGGGCGGCCTTATTTTTAACGCGTTTCTCTTCCAGCCCCAGCCACGTCTGCTGTTCTGAAGTGTCCAATTTTGTGTGGTAGCCCAGGCGTGCGCAGACTAGAAGATGACACACCTTGAGCAACTCTTGTCCGCGGTGCCAAGAATGCAATGTAAGCAGTGAATCCTGGCCGATGATAAAGGCCAATGGGGTTTTATCGCCAATTTCAGTGCGGATCATCTCCATTGTATCAATGGTGTAAGACGGCGTGATGCGCTGCAGCTCACGGTCATCCACGGTGAATAACGGCTTATCCGCAATAGCAAGTTCCACCATGCGCTTGCGCTGTTGTGCTAAAGCTTGCGGTTGCTCGCGGTGGGGGGGGCGTTATTGGGTATCAGTGTGATATGGGTTAACCCAATCTCGTCAGCTAACGCTGTAACTGGACGTAAATGCCCATAGTGGATGGGGTCAAAGGTTCCACCAAAATAGGTGATAAGTTCAGCGTGATTAGTGATATTCATCGGCATTTACGATACCTGGTAAGAGAGCTTTACCGCACAATAACAGCGTGAGCGTTTCTATTTGTGGCCAAATCGGTTGGCCATAATCTTGTTTTAGCGCCAGTTCCAACTGTGTCAGCAGGTGTATGGCCTGCTGCAACTGGTGTGCATTTAGCCGTTGTAGTGCTTGAGTAAGCAGCATCCGTCTGTTTTTCCACACCTTGTGTTGATCAAACAAAGATTGCAATGGTGTCTCGAACATGCTGCGCTGCAGTGTTAGTAATAGCATCAGTTCGCGTTGTAATGTACGCAACAGGATCACAGGCTCTCTGTCTTCAGCTTGTAACTGTTGCAATACGTGCCAAGCTCGTTTGCTTTTACCTTCCAACACAGCATCTAGCCAGTGAAACGGCGTAAAGTGTGCTGCATCGTTTACTGCTTTCTCAACGCGTGGCAGCGTTAGTTTTCCATCAGGATATAAAAGTGATAGACGTTGCAGCGCTTGCATCAACGCCAGTAGGTTGCCTTCATAACAGTAACATAGCAGTTGCGTGGCAGCATCTTCCAATTGAAGTTTGCATTGTTTAGCTCGTTGTGCTACATAGCGTGGGAGCTGAGCTAGTTCAGGCGTCAAGCAGTTGATAATAACGCCGTGCTGTGAAAGCGCTTTAAACCAAGCGCTTTTTTCTTGCGCTTTGGTTAGCTTATTGCCACGTAGAACCGGCAGTATGTCCTGATGCAGTAGTCCTGCCAGTTTAACTACATTTTCTGCTATATCGACGTTAGGGCCATTTTCAGGTAATTGCAGAAGAAGGATTTGTCTCGAAGCGAACAAGCTAAGTGTCTGACATACGCTAAAAATGGCATCCCAATCAGTGTGATGGTCTAGGGTAAAGCTAAAATGCTCGGTAAATCCCTGCTTAAGCGCGTGATGGCGCAGCGCATCTAGACTTTCCTGCAACAATAGCGGATCGTTGCCAAATAGCAGATAGCAAGCGCGCAGACCTTCAGTGAGATGCGCAGAAAGCCGTTCTGGAGAGATACGGATCATTGACGGTCTTTTTCAGGGCTGATAGCAGAGGCACGCTGTTGACGCTTTCTCCTATCATCGCTGGAGTTGATGGTTACTATCTTACGTACTAATTGCTCGGCTGCTTGTAGACGCATCTCCTGACGTACGATATCTTGCTCAGCGTCTTTTGCTAACGATGCTAGCTGGTTATCAAAGAACGTCCGGAACACAGTTACCGAGACTGGATAACTATCTTCACCCGGTAACAGCACCTGTGCCTGAATGGTCAGTACTATCTGGTATTCTGCAGTTGTCCCGTCCTGAAAGATAGAGACAGTGTCTCTAGTTTCCGTAGAGCTGAGAATTCGCAGGGATGCAATATCCTGGCGTGTGGTGTCGTCTTCAACTCTTAACTCACTGGCACGCAACTGATTGCGTATAGCACGGGTTAACGGACCAAAGGGATCGTTACTAGCCAGCGTTAATACCTTTAATTCGTTGGGTAATTTTTTTGTTCCACGTAGATGAAAACCACAGCTAGCTGTGACCAGCACCGCCGTCAATCCCAGCAACAACGTGAATAAACGATGTCGCACTGTGCTCTCCTTGAGTTAACCTACGACCAGGTTAAGCAGTTTTCCCGGCAGGTAAATGACTTTACGTGCTGTAACACCTTCCAGGTGTTTTGCCACTAGGTGTTCCTGTAGAGCACGTGCCTGTACCTGATCTTGTGTGGCATCAGCAGCAACAGTAATTTTGCCTCGCACTTTGCCATTAACCTGTACGACGACTAGCTTAGAGTCTTCCACCATGGCGTCTTCGTCCGCTACAGGCCACGGAGCCGTGTCAATATCGCCATTACCGCCACCTAGAGCCTGCCACAGTGTGAAGCACACGTGTGGTGTGAACGGATACAGCATGCGTACCACGGCTAGCAGTACTTCCTGTGTCAAGGCGCAATCCTGCTCGCTCTTTTGGGGCGCTTTGGCTAGTTTGTTTATTAGTTCCATCACAGCGGCAATCGCTGTGTTGAACGTTTGACGGCGCCCAATATCATCGGTTACTTTAGCGATGGTTTTATGCAGGTCACGGCGTAATGCTTTTTGATCTTCTGTCAGAGTTGCTATATCCAGAGAATGGGTTGCGCCTTTTTCAGTTTGATCGTAAACCTGTTTCCATACTCGTTTCAGAAAGCGGTTAGCCCCTTCAACGCCTGATTCCTGCCATTCCAGCGTCATTTCTACCGGAGAGGCGAACATCATGAACAGACGAATGGTGTCGGCACCGTATTTTTCTACTAGCGCTTGAGCGTCGATGCCGTTATTTTTTGATTTCGACATCTTGCTCATCCCTGCGTATACCAGTTTGCGGCCTTCTTGATCTGAAGCTTTCAGAATCCGCCCTTTCTCATCACGCTCAACGGTGACATCAGACGGTGAAATCCAGATACGTTCTCCGCTATTACCTATGTGGTAGAAGGCATCAGCCAGGACCATGCCTTGGCATAACATTCTCTTAACAGGTTCATCTGAAGTTACTAAACCAGAATCACGCATCAACTTATGGAAGAAGCGAAAATACATTAGGTGCATGATAGAGTGTTCGATACCACCCACATATTGATCGACCGGCAACCAATAGTTGGCAGTAGCAGGATCAAGCATACCCTGATCGTATTGCGGACACGTGTAACGTGCGTAATACCAAGATGACTCCATAAAGGTATCGAAAGTGTCAGTTTCACGTATCGCTAGCTGGTTGTTAACTGTAGTTTTCGCCCAGTTAGGATCGGCTTTAATTGGGCTGGTGATGCCAGCCATGGTCACGTCTTCTGGCAAAATCACCGGAAGTTGATCTTCCGGCACCGGGATAACGGTACCATCTTCTAATGTCACCATCGGGATCGGTGAACCCCAGTAACGCTGACGAGAAACACCCCAATCGTGCAGGCGATAGTTTACTTTTCGAACCCCAACGCCAAGTGAGACCAACTTATCGGCGATAGAGTTAAATCTGGCCTTATGACCAAGGCTACTGAATTCGCCTGAGATGAACAGTGCACCTTTCTTAGCCATCTCTTGCTTAGAAAAAGCAGGTTCGCTGCCATCCAGGGTCAGAATAACGGGTTTGATTGGCAACTGATATTTCGTGGCAAATTCTAAGTCACGCGGATCGTGCCCAGGAACAGCCATCACGGCACCCGTACCGTAATCCATCAGAACGAAGTTAGCTGCCCATACTGGAAGCTTCTCGCCTGTTAGTGGATGCACTACGAAGAGACCAGTCGCCATATCAGCTTCGGCAACTTTGGTATTACGAGATTCGTCAATAAAGGCTGTCAGCGCAGGGCTTGTAGCGGCAGCGCGCAAGGCCAATGGGTGCGAAATAGCAACGGCAACATAGGTAGCGCCGATCAAGGTATCTGGGCGGGTGGTATAGACGGTCAGCTTGTTGGCGCTGTCTGCCACATCAAATGTGATTTCTACCCCTTCAGATCGACCAATCCATTTTCGCTGCATGCTCTTGACCTGTTCCGGCCAGCACTCCAACGTATCTAAATCGTCAAGTAACTGATCGGCATAATCAGTGATTTTAATAAACCACTGAGGAATCTCTTTGCGTTCCACTTTGCTATTACAGCGCCAGCAAGACCCATCGATAACCTGTTCATTAGCCAGTACAGTCTGATCGTTAGGACACCAGTTCACCGCTGAGGTCTTTTTATATACTAGACCTTTTTCGTAGAGCTTGATGAAGAACCACTGTTCCCAGCGATAGTAATCTGGCTTACAGGTAGTGATTTCACGATCCCAGTCATAGCTAAAGCCCAGTCGCTTTAACTGGTTCTTCATGTAATCGATATTGGCATAGGTCCATAGCGCCGGAGCAGTATTATTTTTTACCGCAGCGCCTTCCGCTGGCAGACCAAATGCATCCCACCCTATCGGGTGCAGGACGTTTTTTCCCAACATGCGTTGGTAACGAGAAATAACATCACCGATGGTGTAGTTACGAACGTGTCCCATATGTAGCCGGCCAGAAGGGTAAGGGAGCATGGAAAGGCAGTAGTACTTTTCCTTGCCTGGATCTTCGTTTGCTTTAAACGTTTTTTTTTCTTGCCAGTGAATCTGAACGCGAGTTTCTATCTCTTCTGGACAGTATTTCTCTTGCATGTTTGCTATGGGTCCCATTTTAGCAAAAAAGCGCTCTACACGCGTAGAGTGTTCCGATATAATTATCAGAATAGCATAGCTGATAAGCAACGCTGGCAACAACTGTACTATAGTATTGAGTTATGCGCACAATTAACCATTTTAGCAAAATGGGGTTAAGACAGTCAATGGGTGCAAGTGACGTCTAAAAGAAAGGTCTTTTTTGTGCGCTCACTGCACCGATTATAGAGTGCTAAGTGCTAAGTGCCTATGATGTGCAAAGTATGCAAATTATCGGAAGCCTACGACTGCCGATAATGCGATTAACGCCTTAGGCGGATAAAGCAGGCACTAATGGCTAGTACGACTAAAATAATCCACACAGGCCAGGCGCCAAAATAGGCATAAGGGTTCATTCCCGTCGTTGGTGTGACACGTGAAAGCAGCGCTTTACGCGTAAACTGCGGAAGTTCAGCATGAATTTCACCTTTCGGGCCAATAACGGCGGTGACGCCATTATTGGTTGCACGCAGTAGTGGACGTCCCAACTCCAAGGCACGCATACGGGCCATCTGGAAATGTTGCCAAGGGCCTATGGAGCGACCAAACCAGGCATCGTTAGAGATGGTCAGTAACATGTCAGTATCCGGACGGAAATTATCGCGAACTTGTTGCCCGAGAATAATTTCATAACAGACTGTTGCCGTCATTCGGATGCCTTTTACTCTGAGCTGAGGCTGCTCGTAAGGGCCACGGCTAAAAGAAGAGGTAGGCAGATTGAATAAAGGGGATAGCGGCCGTAACAACGCTGCCATTGGCACAAATTCACCAAAGGGTACAAGGTGATTTTTTTTGTAGCGGTTCATGCTGGGATAGCGGTTCGGGTAACTGTCTCCTAGCACAATGATGCTGTTGTAGAAATCGACCTGTTCATTTGAACTGCAACGGGCGTCTAGAATGCCAGTGACCAGGCTGCTATTATGTGCACGCAGCAAGTTGTCAATTTGGTGTAAGTAATCTTGCTGGCGAATTTCAAGGTCAGGAATTGCAGATTCTGGCCAGATAATAACTATTGGTGCCTTATCCAAATAAGGCACAGTAACGTCTCGGTAGATGTTGAGAATGTGTTGCAGGGCGTTTGGATCCCACTTTTGTACTTGGGCGATATTGCCTTGCACCAAAGCAACATTGACAGCGCGTTCTGGTTGAAGTGTGAACCACTGTACAAATTTTAGCGGCCATGGAAGCAGCAGCAACGCGATCGCGCAATAAAAAGGGATAATTTTACGGTGCGTGCTGCTAAAAACGACTAGGCCAGCAATGATGACCAACAGCAGGTTTATACCGTCAACGCCGAGAATAGGCGCTAGGCCTTGGAGAGGTCCGTCAATTTGACTATAGCCAAATTGCAGCCACGGAAACCCAGTTAGAACCCATCCCCTGAGTCCTTCTGTAAGTTGCCACAGAACGGGGGATGCCAATACCATACGCGTGAGTGTAGCGCGAGGCCAAATACCTGTTAACATTGCGGCAAAGAGTGCCGGGTAAAGCGAGAGATACAGCGATAAGAGCACGACTAGAAATACGTTGATGGCTTCCGGCATTCCGCCAAACTCAGCAATGCTGACGTAGACCCAGTTTACTCCGCTGCCAAATAAACCAAAGCCCCAGCTAAAACCAATAGCAGCAGATTGTCGCCAGGTTCTATTCAACGTGAGAGCTTGCAATCCGCATAACGAAACTAGTGCAGAAGGCCAAAAATCAAATGGCGAAAATGACAGGATTCCGCAGGCACCATAGAATAGAGCTAGCAGGACACGAACCCACTGGCGTCGTAAAACAGACATAAAAGACTTTGTCAAATTAAGTTTCAAGTGTTGGTTGAGTTGCCTCGTCAGGGATTCTAACATGAGACTGAATAAGACGTTGTCTGTCCGCTATAGCAACTTTAAACAGGTAACCGTTGATCTCGATAGTTTCACTACACGCTGGCAGATAACCGAATGCCTACAGGATCAATCCGCCAATATTATCTACTTCATCATCTCGGAACTGAGTGCCAAAATTTCGTTGAAATCTTCAATAGGCATAAACACACGTACGGTGTAGGTGTGACGGTTCAATTGACGAATATCGCGATCTTCCTCGTCATACTCATTGCGATTTTACCAACGAT
Source organism: Candidatus Malihini olakiniferum (assembly GCA_042263625.1). Lineage (GTDB taxonomy): Bacteria > Pseudomonadota > Gammaproteobacteria > Enterobacterales > Enterobacteriaceae > Symbiopectobacterium > Symbiopectobacterium olakiniferum_A. Next base: position 297,104 of record JBHKFL010000007.1, on the reverse strand, counting down.
AAGCTCAAGGATATTTTAGATAGTGACAGACCAGAAACACCGCCAAACTCATCAATGATGATAGCTATGTAATAAGGAAGTGAACGAAACTTATGTAGCATGCGGTCTGCACATTTGCTTTCTGGTACCGCAAAGGGCGGATGCAACACCTGTTCAATATTGAACAGGTGTTGCATCTCTGCGTATGAAAAGAAGCAGATCTTTCGCAATCAGGATGCCTTCAATGTGTTCATTATCTTTGCTAATGTGCCGATTCGATCGTTTTATTTAGAATTACAAATAAAGGTGAGAAGTTCTCTACGATCTTTGGAGTCGCTATGAAAAAGCGGGTTGAGGATTAGCGAAAAATCCTTACTTAGGATTGGGGCTATAGCTACTTTTTAAATGGTTGTCGCTCATGTTGGTGTATTCACTATCTCTCTGATTAGTCAATCACCATCAACTACATAAAAGTACATACGCTGTCAGACACATCAGGGCGCGCAGGTAGGTTGACATAAAGTTACACCGCAATTACCGTGCGTGTCATCATGGTTAACCATATAGTATTATATCAAAAAGATAAGATTTTTCATAATCTACTACACTTTTTGCAAAAAAAGAACAATCTTTATCCTAAAGAATTCGAGTTGGAGGAAACAATGTTAACGGTTGTGAACTACGCTTGGCATTAGACCTCTAGAGCGATGTCCATACGTTGCGTCATCCGGAAAACACCAGATGAGCTTTCCAAGGCTAGTGATTCGGATTGGGACAAACGAACTCATCACAGCTATACCTTTTGGATTGAAGACTTGCTGGCTCTGTCTTTCTCTGAGAGGTAAGGGTCAGCATACCTCATGTTCTGCATAATCTCTGTTTCCAACGCTTCCATTTCTTCTGCTTCGTTATTTTCAATATGATCATAACCTAGCAGATGCAGGCAACCGTGCACGACCATATGAGCCCAATGCGCTTCAGCCGTGATTTGTTTTTCGATAGCTTCTTTCTCCACGACCTGACGGCAAATTATCAGATCGCCTAACAGCGATAGCTCGATTTCCGGCTGCGCTTTAAACGGAAAAGACAGCACATTACTAGGCTTGTCTTTGCCGCGATAGGTATGGTTCAGTTCGTAGCTTTCAGCTTCATCAACGATACGGATGGTGACTTCAGCCTCAGGTTGAAACTGTAGCAACATGTCCTCCAGCCAACGCTGAAAATCTTGTTCGCTGGGAAGTCCAGCTGTATTTGCGCTGGCGATTTGTAAATCCAGAATACAATGATTCATTATGACTCCTGCTTATCATCAGTATTTGATACAGTAGGTTGTTCACTTTCTGGTTGTGCTTCCTGTGTTGCACAACTTTTCTGTTCGGCCTCTTCGTAGTCTTTATAAGTATTAACGATGCGCGAGCAACATTCCGAATGACCAACTATGTCTTCAGTGGGGAAGAAGTTAAAACTGATCTCTTCTAAATCGTCTAGTGCTTCGATAGCATGGCGTAACCCTGATTTCATATTTTGTAGCAGTTCAATCTAGGTGATACCACACCTAAGAATTTCTCCATTATAACGACTGTAGCAGCAGCTAACGGCTAGATAGGCACCCCCATTGTGCCTACAGGATAATGTAAAAGTTAATAGCATGCATACTATTAGTAATATGCAAGATTATAATTGAATTATTTATAGATAATAGGGAAAGAAGTGGCAATGCCATGTTGAGGTGGTGTGCAGAGAGAGATCCAGCAGAGATAAACTAGAACAACCTATCAGGCCTGATAGATGCCAACGCCGATATCGTTCTCATTGCGTGTGCGAGCAATGACTGCGGCATGGGATTCACTAACGCGTAAACACATTTGATCTTCTGTTTTAACAACGACACCACGCAATGAATTTGGGTAAACGTCCACGATTTCAACATCAACGAACTTACCAATCATCTCTGGTGTGCCTTCAAAGTTAACTACACGGTTATTTTCTGTGCGACCAGAAAGTTCTATGATGCTTTTTTTCGACGTGCCTTCTACCAGAATACGTTGAATGCTGCCCAACATGCGGCGGCTGTACTGCATCGCCTGCTGGCTAATCCGTTCTTGCAGAATATACAAGCGCTTCTTTTTCTCTTCTTCAGTGATATTATCAACCATGTCTGCCGCTGGCGTGCCCGGACGCGAGGAATAGATAAAGCTAAAACTCATATCGAAATTGACATCAGCAATCAGTTTCATGGTTTCTTCAAAATCTTTCTGTGTTTCACCTGGGAAGCTGATAATAAAATCGGAACTGATGTGAATATCAGGACGCGCATTGCGCAATTTACGGATGATGGCTTTGTATTCCAGTGCAGTATAGCGGCGCTTCATCATGCTCAGAATACGATCGGAACCGCTTTGCGCTGGTAGGTGAAGGAAGCTCACCAGTTCAGGAGTATCCTTATAGACGCTGATGATGTCGTCTGTAAATTCAAGGGGGTGGCTGGTAATAAAACGGATGCGGTCAATGCCGTCGATCGCTGCGACCAGACGGAGAAGATCGGCAAAGGAGCAGATACTCCCATTAAAACTATCACTACGATAGGCATTAACGTTTTGGCCTAACAGGTTAACTTCGCGTACCCCTTGCGCGGCCAATTGCGCAATTTCATACAACACATCGTCACAAGGGCGGCTTACTTCTTCACCGCGCGTATACGGAACCACACAGAATGAGCAGTATTTATTGCATCCCTCCATGATGGAGACGAACGCAGTGGGCCCTTCTGCCCGAGGTTCTGGCAGGCAGTCAAATTTTTCCAATTCAGGGAAGCTGATATCTACCACCTGTCTGCGTGTACCCTGAACCTGTGTAATCATTTCCGGCAATCTGTGAAATGTTTGCGGGCCAAAAATTAGATCGACATAGTGGGCGCGCTTACGAATAGATTCACCTTCTTGAGAGGCAACGCAGCCACCTACACCAATTATCAGGTCTGGATTATTTTCCTTTAGTGCTCTCCAACGACCAAGTTGATGAAAAACTTTTTCCTGTGCTTTTTCACGGATGGAACAGGTATTTAGCAATAGAATGTCAGCCTCTTCGGCAATTCCGGTCAGCTCATAACCGTGTATACTTTGTAGTAACTCTGCCATCTTGGATGAATCGTATTCATTCATCTGACAGCCCCAGGTTTTAATGTGCAGTTTCTTTTTCATCGACTTGTCATTTTTCATTATTCAGTACAGATAACCCGTGTATTACAAAATAATGTCGGCCCGGAAATAGTAACTGAGCTTGTATTGTAATCTTTTGCTGCGGTTGTGACTAGTCTGTGGAAATTTTATTGTACTTTTTTTTGCAGTGCAAACGCTATTATCAATATTAAGCACACGACTATGTGCCTATCAATTACTCATTTTGAGTCGGTTTAGATCTCATGAACAGAATAAATACAGAATATGACGCCATCGTGGTCGGGTGGGATGGTCTGTGCAATCGTTTCTCTGGGCTTTGCGCGTAACGCCTTATATGTTGCAGTGCTGGAGAAAAGGCTCCTCCTGTGTTTTTAGCAGATAGTGCGCCGGATATTATTCGAGTTTCAGGGCTGGGATATGCGTCTGTTTCGCTATAAAAATCATTGAGTGCTTGGTCTGGTCTTGAGATGATGCGCTTCGAGCTTTATCGACGGATAGATAACTTGAGAATGGGATGATGTTCGCGATCTATTGTCCTGCATAAATACAGGGTATACCTCGTGCAGAGGTATGCTTGCAACTCACATCGGAAAGCGAGGAGAACTTGAATGCACCCTTGTTTATCGGTGCTGACGGCTCTAATTCGCGTGTGCTACAGTAGGCAGGTATTGGTATCAATAGGTTGCAGTATCCTCAGTCATGTATGTTGATTGCGGTGGATACTCAGAAACCTTAACAAGATTGTACCTGGCAACAGTTTACGCTTCAGGGACCTCGTGCAGTTTTACCGCTGTTTAGTTATTGAGGAGCATTAGCGTGGTATAACAGTCCGCGTCGCATTCATCATTTTCAGTTACTATTATTTTTGCAGTTGGATCAAGCAATTATGGGGACATTTCTGTTTCTTGCTCGATTTAGGCCGGTTAAATTCATTTCAGCTGCGGCCTTCTTGCTAACTCGTAGCCAAGTGCAACTCCCTACATTCAGAGGGAGTGTCGTTGGTTAGAGATGCAGCTTACTCACTCAATTCTCTTGCCGAGAAGAGTGTAAATCTTAGCGATTGTGACGCAGCCGATGCGCTGGCCATCTCACAATGCTGGCATTGAGCTATGCCATCGGCATATAATGTATTTGCGCAAGTGTATGTAATAGTTGTTAATCTTTATATGCTCGTCATGTTGCATGTACGTTGCCTGCACTCTCTTACTCGAATTAAAATTACTTATCTGAGTAAGCTCATTGGGTAGGATTGATTAACCTCATCCCTGAGGTTTAACTGGCAAGCCAGCGTAGGCGCTGTGCAAAACGTAAACGTTTTGCACAGCAACGCAACTTATTGAGAGTTTTAAGAATAGCTTCTTACTTTCTAGTCCGTCAGCCTGCGGTGACGTCTTCAAGCTACATTGAGCAGTGCATCAATAGAAAACGGAGACGTCTTTCGACTGTCACCCTATTGCTTGCTATATTAATAACTTTTTGGTTGGGGTACGAGGATTCGAACCTCGGAATGGTGGAATCAGAATCCACTGCCTTACCGCTTGGCGATACCCCAGAAAGAAAGTGGCTACGACGGGAATCGAACCTGTGACCTCAGCATTATGAGTGCTGTGCTCTAACCAGCTGAGCTACGTAGCCAAGTAGTATATCTTAGTTATTTTCAAAAACCTTTTAACTGTAATCATCTAACCTCTGTTAGATGGCTGGGGTACCTGGATTCGAACCAGGGAATGCCGGTATCAAAAACCGGTGCCTTGCCACTTGGCGATACCCCAATACTCTTATATGCTTTGCTGCATAAGAATCATGAAGGAATGGTGCGGGAGGCGAGACTTGAACTCGCATACCTCAAGGTGCCAGAACCTAAATCTGGTGCGTCTACCAATTTCGCCACTCCCGCAAGAAAAAATGGCGACTATGAGGGTAATCAACCTCTAACCAGCATTATGACTGTATTCTAACCAACTGAGCTAGGAAGACATCTTTTCAGCATCTCCGTTATCGGAGTTGCGGGGCGGATTATGCGCAGTTGGTCCAATTGCGTCAACACATTTTTCCCGAAACTGCCTGTGACAGTTTGTTATATTTAGATTATAAACAGTATTATTATAAATAATAGCGACAAAAAATATTTTTCTTAGACAAAGTGATACAAGCCATATTGCAAAGAGAGCGATTTTATCCTAAGAACAATGTTCTTTAAGGACTACTATCAGTAGGCTGATTGGTGAACACCAACTGCACGTCCTGACGGATCGTCCATTTTTTTAAAAGACTCATCCCACTCGATTGCTTTTGCTGAAGAACAAGCTACTGAGGGTCCGCCAGGCACACATTCTGCCGAGCTCTGTACCGGGAATAACTCTTCGAAGATTTCACGGTATAAGCAGCCTTCTTTTGACGTCGGCGTATTGTAAGGGAAGCGGTAATGCGCACTTTCCAAGTGTTGGTCAGAAACCTGTTTTGCTGCAACTTCTTTGAGCGTATCAATCCAGCTATACCCCACACCATCAGAAAATTGCTCTTTCTGACGCCATGTCACGCTGTGTGGCAGGTAGGATTCAAAACATTCACGCAGAATATGTTTCTCGATTTTGCCGTTACCGCACATTTTGTCTTTGGGATTAATACGCATTGCAACATCCAGGAATTTTTTATCCAAGAAAGGTACACGTGCTTCCACGCCCCAGGCTAACATTGCTTTGTTAGCACGTGCGCAATCGTATTGATGCAGGGCAAGTAATTTACGCACTGTTTCTTCATGCAGTTCTTTTTCGTTAGGAGCTTTATGGAAGTACAGATAGCCCCCAAATACTTCATCAGAGCCTTCACCGGACAGCGCCATTTTGATGCCCATTGCTTTGATTTTTCTTGACATCAGATACATCGGTATAGATGCTCGAACAGTGGTTACATCGTAGGTCTCAATGTAATAAATCACATCGCGGATGGCATCCAACCCTTCTTGCACGGTGAAATGGATACCATGATGTACAGTACCTAAATAGTTTGCAACTTCCTGTGCAGCTTTTAGATCCGGGGCACCTTCTAGGCCGACAGCGAAAGAGTGTAATTGCGGCCACCAGGCTTCACTGCGATTGTCATCTTCCACGCGACGGGCTGCAAATTTCTTAGTAATCGCAGAAATAATAGAAGAGTCCAGTCCTCCGGAAAGTAGTACGCCGTAGGGCACATCAGACATCAGGTGGCTTTTAACCGATTCCTCCAGCGCTTCACGAAGCGCTTCTTTATCCGTTACGTTATCTTTTACATTATGGTATTCAAACCAGTCACGATGGTAGTATTCACGAATTTTTCCATCTGTGCTCCACAGGTAGCCTCCAGCTGGGAATTCCTTAATGATACGGCACACGGGCACTAGCGCTTTCATTTCAGAGGCAACATAGAAGTTGCCGAATTCATCGTGACCCATATAAAGTTGGATGATGCCTAAATGGTCACGGCCTATTAGATAGACGTCTTTCTCGCTGTCATAAAGAGCAAAGGCAAACATACCACGCAGGTCGTCTAAAAATTTCGGACCTTTTTCCTGATACAGAGCTAGAATAACTTCGCAGTCGGAACCTGTCTGGAAAGCGTAGCGGTTACTATACTCTTGACGTAATTCCTGATGGTTATAGATTTCACCGTTGACAGCTAGAATATTTGTATGTGATTGATTATAAATTGGTTGTTCTCCTGCATTTAAATCAACGATGGACAGACGTTCGTGGGCTAAAATCGCTTTTTCATTAGCATAAATACCAGACCAGTCCGGGCCTCTATGGCGCATCAGTCGAGACAACTCTAACGCTTTTTTACGCAATGCAACCGGATCTGTTTTGATATCTAGCACCCCAAAAATAGAACACATAAAGAACTCCCTCTAGCTACATCTGTATGTAGTGAAATAATACGATTATTGCGGCATCCCCCCTTTTGTTGAGTGAAGTGGGGAAGATTACCACAATGGTTTATGGTTGCTTTTTTCAGCATCTGATTTAGCACTAAACTGCCACTTAAAGTAAATTTCAGTAAATGAAATTTACTTTAACATGTGTTTTTTGTTCAAGGAGAAAGGCTTTTTAATGGACAGAGAAAGTCGTGAGTGGTAAAAATAGTGTTCAGCTAATGCCTGGCTAAGAATATGATAGCCCATCAAACAAGTAACGTTGAAGCACTGTTGTAACTGTTGTATAAATGTCTAGTTATCCGCACTGATGTGCGGCATAGAATGCATAATTCTTTAAGAAGGGTTGATGAGTAGCACAATAGAAATGGCAATCCATTCCAGAATGCAGCGTTGATTGATAGCAATCAAATCACTGATAGCATTAAACAGCATGACTTCTAGTTTATCCTGAGTACTTTCACTAAAATGAAAAGGGGGGATCGGAGGGTGATTAAAACTGAAGATCATAGAGTTTAATAGTGGAGCGCCCCGCCCCCCATCACGCGTCTAGACGAACTTCACTCATACTGGAATGAGCTGTTTTATGCAGTATATGTCAGTCATACTGACGAATTGCATGTGCGTTGGCTGTACTTGTTATGTAGCCTACAGCTAAGACTTGATCTCTTTCAAGGTCAGTCGCAAGAAGCGCTAAAATCTGCTGCCGGAAGATTGATCAACAGAAGAGCTTACTGAGGTAAGCTCTTCTGAAAACACGGTCAGATTAACGATTTTACTGTTTTCAATACTGCCTAACCCATCCTCAAGGTAGATGGGTGCTAGGAAAATGTTGCCCTGCGCAATGCTTCATCAAGCGTAATTCCGACATGCTTCACACTGTTCTTGACAGCATCAATCATCGTTAATTCTGAACCTCTCAGCTCAGTGTGCCGTTATCGTCAACAAACTACCCATCACGGTAGTCTTTATTTTAAAAGCAAAAAAGTGAACCTATCGATATCTGCGCTGGCTGTGGCTGTAGCATCGATGACCAATACCAGTTTGTTACCTTTAATGCGTTTACTGTTGCAGAAATTGGCCCAATACGACGCGCATGCCGTCGTCGATGATTCCGCAATAGATATTGCTGTGTCGTAAAGGAGCTACCATCAGGTTCGCGCAAAGCGATATAGAGTATATCGTTAAATTGGTGTGTTGCAAAGAGAACGCTTGCGGAAATCCTGACTTTCGCTTCCTGCCAGGTAGCTTTGGCATGCCAGTCGGAAACCAGGATCCCTTCCCTGCCTGAGTTAGCTGTCGGAAAATGGCTAGCGCAACTGAGATGGCGCACGAATCAGGCTGGCATCATGTGTACCTTTTTCACTACATTTAGCTATGAGTCTTCTATATGAAGATGCTGGGTCATTAAAGGCAATATGCCTGTTATTACCCACACCTCCCATGAATAGATAAATCTTGCCAGAGGCGGCTTTTTTGTCATCGTAACGTTAAGCTTCGGCCATCGCATCTGTAGCATTTCCGTTCAAAGGGTTAATATTTTTGCTGCATATCAACTTTGATTGAAAAACCTTCGATATATAAACGCAAGGTAGCTGTACAGATAAGCGGTAGGAAGAACAACATACATCACTATAAGCGCTTTATAAGCTTCTAACAGTGATCTACCTGTTGGGTAAGCCCAACAACCGTGCGTTCAGCGATGTGGGTTAAAGGCATAGATGCGCTGCACAATGTATCATATTAGCCCACTATTATGATAGTAATGAGTCTCATAAATAAATCCCAGGAGAAGCTTTCTAAAACCAGCGAACTGACTTGCTACTGTCTGGATAATAAGAAGATAGTTTTACGGTTAAACAGAGCGTTGCCAAGAAAACGGTGAACGACACGACGTTTCTGGCACATGGCTATTTCATCGGGCTGGACGGTAAAGTAAATCTGATCCGGGTTGATGACTGTATTACGCATTTGCGGTTGAATGTGGTTCATTCTAAAAAAAGTGGAGGAGGCGCAGGAAAAACGGTTGCGCGCTGCGAACTTTATCCGAAATATATCATTAATATATCATTATTTTGTATTTCTCATCCTGTGCATTTCATAAGATTTAGTGTAAGTAAGAGTTGTGTCATGTCGTCGCTTATTAGATCATAGTAAGTTATGTGTCGTTTTACATTGAGGAATAAAACATGAGTGAGGAAGAAGCTCGCCAAACTAATTTTATCTGTCAGATTATCGATGAAGATTTGGCGTCTGGAAAATACAGCCTGGTACATACCCGTTTTCCACCGGAACCTAATGGCTACTTGCATATCGGCCATGCGAAGTCTATTTGCTTCAATTTTGGGGTAGCTAAAGATTATAACGGCAAATGTAATCTGCGTTTTGATGATACAAACCCGATAAAAGAGGATATCGAGTACGTTGAATCCATAAAGCAGGATGTACAATGGTTGGGGTTTTCCTGGAGCGGTGAGATTCACTATTCTTCTGATTATTTTGACCAGTTACATCTTTATGCTGTTGAACTAATTGGAAAAGGTCTTGCCTATGTAGACGAACTAACTCCTCAACAGATTCGCGAATACCGTGGTACGTTGACATCTTCAGGTAAAAACAGTCCTTATCGCGATCGTTCCGTTCAGGAAAACCTGAACCTATTTCAAAAAATGCGTAATGGATGGTTCGCTGAAGGTACGGTATGTCTTCGCGCCAAGATCGATATGGCCTCACCGTTTATTGTTATGCGCGATCCGGTGTTGTATCGCATTAAGTTCGCGGAACATCATCAGACAGGCAAAAAGTGGTGCATTTATCCCATGTACGATTTCACCCATTGTATTTCAGATGCGTTGGAAGGGATTACTCACTCACTGTGTACGCTGGAGTTTCAGAATAACCGTCGATTGTATGACTGGGTGCTAGATAACATCACTATCAGTTGCCATCCACGTCAGTATGAATTCTCTCGTTTGAATCTGGAATATACAGTGATGTCTAAACGCAAACTGAATCTATTGGTAACAGAGAAAGTGGTAGATGGTTGGGATGATCCACGCATGCTGACCATCGCTGGCCTGCGTCGTCGAGGTTATACAGCCGCTTCCATACGTGAGTTTTGTCGCCGTATTGGCGTGACAAAGCAGGATAATAATGTTGAAATCAGCGCGCTGGAGTCTTGTATTCGTGATGATTTGAATGAGCACGCACCGCGCGCCATGGCTGTTTTGAATCCTGTAAAAGTAATTATCGAGAACATTCTAGAAGGCCATGAAGAATGGGTTTCCATGCCAAAACACCCGAACCAGCCGGAAATGGGCACTCGGAAGGTGCCTTTTAGCCGTGAGATTTATATCGATCGCGCCGATTTTCGTGAAGAGGAAAACAAACAGTACAAACGCCTGGTTCTCGCTAAAGAAGTGCGGTTGCGAAATGCTTATGTCATCAAGGCAGAACGCGTTGAGAAAGATGCACAGGGGGTTATCACAGCGCTGTATTGCACCTATGCCGCAGATACTTTAAGCCAGAATCTGGCGGCTGCGGCTGATAGGCGTAAAGTGCAGGGGGTTATCCATTGGGTATCTGCTGCGCACGCACTGCCCGCCGAGTTCCGACTTTACGAGCGGCTCTTTAGTGTGCCCAATCCTGGTGCTTCAGATGACTTCCTCTCGACCATTAACCCGGATTCGTTAAAAGTAGTACACGGTTTTGTAGAGTCAGGTCTAGCGAACGCTGAAGTAGAAAAAGCGTATCAGTTCGAGCGTGAAGGATACTTTTGCGCCGATCGTCGCTATTCAAGTGAAGCTCACCTAGTATTTAACCGCACTGTAGGGCTTCGTGATACTTGGGTTGGCTGATACTATTCGACTAAGCTCGAAAAAACCGCTCAGACCAGACGTTTTTATAGCGTAAATTAGAAAATTGCTTATTTTAATTTTGGTCTTGGAAAGATTGGTCTTTTCGGCAACAGTCTATACTACAATGCCCATACAGATACAAAGTGTGGTTAGTCAGTTTTATGCTGTGTGTTTCTGCGATTTCATGCTGACGCGATTCAATAAATTCATTACAAAACTCAATAACTCGTCCGCAATCTAGGCAGATAAGATGGTCATGGTGCTGTTGCTGTGTCAGCTCAAAGACTGATTTACTACCTTCAAAATTATGACGAGTGACAATACCGGCATCATCAAACTGATTGAGTACGCGATAAACAGTGGCCAGCCCAATCTCTTCGCCCATGTCTATTAGTTTTTTGTACAAATCTTCAGCGCTGACGTGATGGCACTCCGGATCTTGCAAAACCTCCAGAATTTTCAGTCTTGGCAAAGTAACTTTTAAGCCAGCCTTCTTTAATGCAGTATTATTATCAGTCATGCGGATGAAGTCCTGTTACCCATTCAACGATGGGTGCAATGAAGCCTATAATAAAAGTAGGTTCAACTAGTGTAATAGCGTCTCAATTATAGAGCTTCACATTAAAAATGAAAACCATGGGATATCAACGATAGAATCCATATAAAAAGTATAGAATTGCACACAATTTTTATTTTAAAATAAAAAATTGATAATAGTACACAACGGATGTGCACTATCGTACAGGATTAGAGCGTGAAGTTAAAAACTTTCTATTACTTTTATTGGTTATATCTATTAATGAATCTCTGAAAAGAGAGATTGGCTGTTGCGTCTGTTGCGTAACATGGACGGGATTAGCTAATAATTATTTTAGGTTGAGCTCTTCGCTGATTTGTTTGACCCATGTCCTAACACGCTCACTTGTCAGTTCAGGTTGGCGATCTTCATCAATAGCCAACCCGATAAAGTGTTTGTTGTCTGCTAGGCCTTTTGAGGCTTCAAAAGAGTAGCCTTTCGTTGACCAGTTACCTATAATTATCGCCCCGCGCGGTTCAATGATGTCGTGCAGCATACCTATCGCATCACAAAAGTATTCAGCGTAATCTTCTTGATCTCCGCAGCCAAATAGAGCAACTGATTTTTTATTAAAATCAATATGTTCCAGTGTTGGGAAGAAATCGTCCCAATCGCACTGGGCTTCACCATAGTACCAAGTAGGAATACCAAACAGCAGAATATCAAACGCCTCGACATCTTCCTTACTGCTCTTAGCAATATCATGAACCTCTGCAACATCACAGCCCAGCTGCTGTTGGATTATCTTAGCAATGGTTTCGGTGTTTCCGGTGTCACTACCAAAGAAAATGCCTATGAGTGCCATGAAGAAATCCTCTTTATTCTTACAGGTAAGGTACGGTTTATCCCCTAGATATTAAATGATAATATCAGATGTAGGGAGGGGGAGAAACTTCTATTTCTCTCGCAGACTAAACCGAATATATACCCATTATACTGAAAGTTGCATATGTGTTTTACGAACCCTGATTTGGCTTATTCTTCAGCCTTACCTATCAGTATAAAGCCACTGCATGCGGTGTTTAAACCTGCTTCCACTAGATTTGGCACCAGAATTACTTAGTTAAGTAGGTTTTTCTGGCTTAATAAACTTATACAGAGCTTTGCTCTGCAGACCAGCACAAGCGCTATTAAAAAGGGTAAAGAGTTGTCTTAACGTCCTAATTGTTTGGCTATATAAAACCTCTATTTAATAATAGAATTTAGTGCTTAGCATTTTATGGTATTGCTATAAATTTTTAATTGCTTTTAGCAGCATCGCTATTTTTGTTAAAGATAATTTTTATATTTTATGATAAGGTATTAATTATAATTAATTTTTAACGATATACTATATCTAGTATAGATATACAAACATTCAAATACTCTGTCAATCTTGACAATGAAAGACGCAGTGTCACCATTTGCTTTCAATGGTAAAGCCTAGCGCGTTTTTCCCTTTTAGGAAGGGTTCTACATCTTATGATGTGTTAAAAAATAACTATTCCCGCACGTAATTTTATATTTGGAGCTTTTGCTTATGCAATCTTTTTAAGAAGATCGGAAAAAGAAAGGCCATGTTATGGATTTTAAGAATTTTCTCTGTGCTTTGAGCAGGTGTATATCTGTGTACACCAATCTTTAATTTAAAGAAATAATCATCATCTTATAGACTAGTAACTTGCTGTTTAATAATATTAAATAGGTTAATTAGGGAAACGATAATCAATGTTTTTGCATGCTAATGTGTTTATTATGGGTAGTGGATTAGCGACATTACGGTATGAAAATAGCCTAGCAGATAAAGAACAAGCGTCGACATTAAAACAGCATTGAACAATCTAAAATCAGATTTAGCAATCTTTAGCAGCAGCGATCCCGCTGGGTTGGATGATGCGCTGTCTAAATCGGCGATCTCCGATTGGAGAAACCTTAGCTAGTTGAAGGTACTAACCTTAGCATGAATGATGGATAACGTTCGCGCAGTGACTAATGTGACGGACGTCATGGAGGAAATGGCTTCAGTGTCCGGTGAGCAAAGTAAAAGCATTGCTCACGTTAGGAAATCGGTGGCAGAAAACCACAGCGTTACACAGAAAAATGCAGCGTTAGTAGAGAAGAGGTATAGGCTGCGGTGCTTAACTGAACAGTAGCAGTTTTCTAGCTTTCTAAATCATTGGTGCTGGTTTCTTCTGCTAGCGTAACTCCTGTTCTATGCAGTCCCTATAGAGGGGGATATAGAGGGCTTTATAGCTGACGCTGGAGATGAATTTATTATGAGTTCACTAAGGCTGATATTCTGTATTTCAGCTAGGATTAATTAGTGCTACCACTGCTTCGTACAGTGCATTTAGAGACACCTACCCTTAGGGTATCATGACTGTTGTCAATGATGTTACCCTGTAGAAAATGACGGCTATGCTTTCTGCAGGTTGCAGGTAATAGGGTGAGGGAGGGAGCCTATATATTTCTTGCTGATAGCTTAGTATAAAAATTCCACTGGATAAACAACTGTTACTGCCGTCGGCAAAAGAGAAGATATCTGAGAGCATGCCAGTAAAGCCTCGCAGGCATATCATGGCAGTACACGGATTGCTACTATCCAATGATATTGGAAATAGAAAGTAAACCAATTGCTTTATCTTGGTGCCTTCCACATTAGTATAGTACCTAGAGCCGAGGGACTTGCTTGTCGAAAAAGTGTTCGGTACTAGTTAACAAATAGCGCCAGGGAGAACTCCAATGGCTAATCACCCAAGAGCCGGACAACCCGCTCAGAAAAGTAATTTGATCAATGTGGAGAAATTAACGACACAGTACTATGTATTACGTCCAGAAGCAGATAATGCAGCGCATGCGGTAAAATTCGGGACCTCTGGTCACCGCGGTAGTTCGGCACGACACAACTTCAACGAAGTGCATATTTTGGCTATCGCTCAGGCGATTGTGGAAGAGCGTAAAAACAAAGGCATCACCGGGCCGTGCTTTGTGGGTAAAGATACTCATGCACTTTCTGAACCTGCATTTATTTCCGTATTGGAAGTTTTTTCGGCAAACAGTATTGAGGTGGTGGTGCAGCAGGATAACGGCTTTACGCCTACGCCTGCTATCTCCAATGCTATTCTAGTGCATAACCGCAAGGGAAACTCACTAGCCGATGGGATCGTGATTACGCCGTCTCACAACCCTCCAGAAGATGGCGGTATTAAATATAATCAGCCTAATGGTGGTCCTGCTGATACTATTGTTACTAGTGTTATTGAAAAACGTGCCAATGTGTTGTTAGCCGATGCCGATGCGCTAAAAGAGGTAAAACGCCTGACGTTCGATAAAGCCTGGGAGAGTGGGAATGTGCATGAGCAAGATTTTGTGCAGCCTTATGTCGAAGGATTGCGTGAGGTAGTGAATATTCCTGCCATTCAGAAGGAGGGGATGATGCTGGGTGTCGATCCATTGGGTGGCTCAGGCATTGCCTACTGGCAGCGCATTGCAGAGCATTATCAGTTAAATTTACATCTGGTTAATGATGCCGTTGATCAGACTTTCCGTTTTATGAGGTTGGATCATGACGGCGTTATTCGAATGGACTGCTCCTCTGAGTCTGCGATGGCAGGGTTGCTAGCGCTGCGTAATAAATTTGATCTGGCATTTGCCAACGATCCTGATTATGACCGCCACGGCATTGTTACGCCAGCAGGATTGATGAATCCGAATCACTATCTGGCTGTCTCCATCGATTATCTATTCCGCCACCGGCCTCAGTGGGGACAGTCTGTTGCCGTTGGCAAGACGCTGGTATCTAGCGCCATGATCGACCGTGTAGTGAATGACCTTGGGCGCAAGCTGGTGGAAGTGCCAGTAGGTTTCAAATGGTTTGTTGAAGGCTTGTTTGATGGTAGCTTCGGTTTTGGCGGTGAAGAGAGTGCAGGGGCATCTTTCCTACGTTTTGATAGCACGCCATGGTCAACGGATAAAGATGGCATCATTATGTGCCTGCTGGCGGCTGAGATTACCGCCGTTACTGGTAAAAACCCGCAGCAACAATATGATGGGCTTGCTGCCCGTTTTGGGTCTCTGAGCTATAACCGTATTCAAGCTTCGGCAACACCTGCACAAAAAGCTGCGCTTTCTCGATTATCGCCCGAGCAGGTTTCAGCTAATACATTGGCTGGAGACCCTATTACTGCTCTCCTAACGGTGGCTCCAGGCAATTGTGCCTCCATCGGAGGATTAAAAGCGATGACCGATAACGGTTGGTTTGCTGCTCGGCCGTCTGGTACTGAAGAAGTCTACAAGATTTACTGTGAAAGCTTCCTTAGCGCAGAGCATCGTGCTCACATTGAGAAAGAAGCAGTAGATATTGTTAGCGTTGTGTTGGAAAATGCTAAATAAGTTTTCTCTTATTGCCTTTTGCGATTGTGGCTATTGAGGATAGATAGACGAAGGACGCACAGTGCGGGCTTCGTCTTTTTAATCTTGCTCTTCGTTAATGAATGTAGTTACTACAGGTTAAATTAAACCTATTTTTAAGTAAATGGGTTATGATCTTCTATTTATCTTTTTGTACGCTAAGTTATATTTTTGTTATACATTTATTATCTGCTTTTGTTAATTTTTATGTTTATAGCTTAATCAACTCTATATTTTTTGAGAATTTTAATTAAAATTGAATTGCATGCATTCTGTAATGTACATTTTTTATTTACTTGTTAAGTAAATGATTAACAATCATATTTATTCGATTCTTAGCAAGATTCTCTATTATTGATTTCAGTGAATTACTGACGAGAATTAAAATCTGAAATTAATAACGTTCCGTTTCTAGATGTATTTCTAGTATTGTCGCTGACTTTAATAGCGACAGAACCAATTACCACACTTTGTGTGGTAATTGAATTTTTCTGATGCAAAAGATTCCAAAAGCATTTCAAGTAAAAATAAAGCTCCGATTATCATTGAGGTATCTGATGTTGGCCAGTATAGCCTAGTGATTGAACAAAAACGGATAGAACAACTTTCCACTGAGCAAATTATGGCAGAAGCCCAGGCGCGTATGGCTGAAAATCCCAAGTCTATCTTTCTGATAGGGGGCACGAAAGATAGACTTGGGATCAGATCATCAAAGAGCTGAAGTTGCTGCGTCAGGCTGGTGTAAAATCAGTAAGGATGATAACTAATACTATATTGTCAATACAATATTTGAGAACCTTTTGTGCTAAAGGCCACCGAAAAACCTAATAAATTAAAACGCGACATTATTGTCTCGACTGTTTTGCACATCATACTGATTGCTTTGCTGGTTACGGCAGCTTGGCAATCGATGCTGTTATGGTTGATCCTAATGCAGTCGTTGAACAGTACAACCGCCAGCAGCAGCAACAGAATGTTGAAAACCCTACTCAGCAGCAGCGTCTAACAGAGCTTAAGAAAGAAGATAGGCTTTAGTCATAAGAAGAGGCGAAGCAGCAAGTGTAGGCTGAACAGCGCAAACCAGCAGAAGCCGATGCTAAAGCTAAAACCGCTGCGGATAAGAACGCCGCAGCAGAGGACGCCGCTGAGTCTGATTCAGCACACGATCTGCTCGGCAGATTAGCTTCCTCGAAAAACGCCCTTAAATCGGGTAGCAGTGCACCAGCTGGTTAGGTGTAGTGAAGAAAAGTAGCGATTCTAGCAAATCTCTTAACAGCTACGGCAGTCAGGTGCGTACGGCGATCCAGAGTAAATTCTATTATGTCATAGACATCGCCTCAGGTCAGATCCGGCAGGTAACGGATAGTCGCAGCAACAAGACTGAGGCAACTTAGTTTCCCGATAGCCAAACTTTGGCATATACCTCTGATCGGACTGGCCGTCCACAAGTCTACAAAATTAGGAGCTCCGCAACGTCTTATATGGGAATGGTCCCAAAATTAGGACTCTGAAGTCAGAGACAGTGACGATGGAAAAATATTAGTGATAGTGAGCACCAACGGTGGCGATCAGCATATAACCACTTATTACGAGCACCTATCTATACGAAACTCCGACTATCGCACCGAACGGCACAATAGTGATTTACAGCCCTAAACAAGGGCTGGGCTCAGTGTTGCAACTAGTGTCTACTGACGGACGTTTCAAAGCGCCTTTTCCGGCAACTGATGGTCAGGTAAAATTCCCAACCTAGTCTCCGTATTTATAATACACAAATATTTTTCAATAGACATAAGAGATGCAATTCAATAAAGTACTGAAATGCTTAATGTTGTCTCTTCCTATGCTGACTATCGTCGCATGTAGTTCATATAAGAAAGACGGAAATGACAATCTGCCATTGGCATTGCAGGCAGTGGTTATGAAACCGGTAACATATCTTTTTCTGAAGCAGACTCGCCTACAAATGAAAGAAATGCAACGAAACAACGTTCTATACTTCGTTCAGATGCTGAAGGCGTACGATTTCTTCCTGCGTAGAAACCCGTCTTATAAAGTAACCATCGAGGGTCGTTCTGACGAACGTAGTACTCCGGAATACAATATTTCGCTGGGCTTATACTGTGCGAATGCCGTTCAGATGTATCTGCAGCAAGCAAGACATCAGATCTCTATCCTTTCTTATGGTAAAGAGAAACCTGCGCTTCTAGGCCATGATGAATCTACATGGGCTAGAAACCGGCGTGCGGTCTTAGTATACTAAGAGTATTGCATGAAGAGTGACTTCACGTCAGCATTAGTTGCTGTAGTAGTAGCCCTTTGGAGCGCTATTGCTCAAGCACCAATCAGTAAGGTCAGCTCTGTCTCGTAAAATAGAGATCGGTTGTTGAGTCTTATTTTCGATAGACAAGATATCAGATCGCTCTGCCGCAGCTAAATAATGGCCTGCGTAGTAATATATTGCTAATAAAAAATTGCTGATAAAACATATGGCGAATACCGTATTTTTTATCAGCAAGTAGTCAAACACAACTTATTTATATTTGAGCTGGTTAGCAACCCCAGCGGCTTTAGAAGCGATCTCCTCAACATCACCTAAGTAGTAATATTGGATAGGCTTAAAGTTTTTATCAAACTCATACAGCAACGGAATACCTGTTGGGATATTCAGCTCAAGAATTTCATATTCCCCTATGTTGCTCAGGTATTTCATAAGCGCACGTAGGGAGTTACCGTGTGCAACGATGATAATACGCTGACCACTCTTGATGCGTGGCAGAATAGTTTCATTCCAGAACGGCACAACGCGCTCAATGGTCAGTGCCAGGCTTTCGGTCTGCGGAAGCTCATCGTCAGTCAATACTGCGTAGCGCGGATCGTGGCCAGGGAAACGCCTATCTTCACGGTTCAGCGCAGGCGGAGTGATAGAAAAACCACGACGCCATTGTTTAACCTGCTCATCACCGTATTTTTCTGCAGTTTCTGCTTTGTTAAGACCCTGCAAGGCTCCGTAATGGCGTTCGTTTAGTTTCCAGCTCTTTTCCACCGGCAGCCAAGACTGATCCAGCTCGTCCAGAATGTACCACAGCGTATGAATGGCTCGTTTCAGTACAGAGGTATAAGCGAAATCGAAGTATAAACCTTTATCTTTTAGTAAGGTACCAGCGCATCTAGCTTCTGAACGTCCCTTATCTGACAGGTCAACATCGTACCAGCCTGTGAAGCGGTTTTCCTTATTCCACTGGCTCTCACCGTGTCTTACCAGTACCAGCTTAGTTAAATCCATAGCTAAACTCCTTCATTCACTAAGGTTTCAGTGATAACTATTCTAGTATATTTCTGCACTGTAATGAATGACAATGATAACTTGTTAGAGCAGTATTTTTACCGGGTTTTAGCCAAATCAAGAGCACTGATACAAGTTGTATATGCATTAGTTTTGCTTGTTATTCCGACTATACCCTTTAGTTAGGGTAGTAACTTATGTTAACATCCATCATGTTACATCCTAACTGTTATAGTTCAAATTAGGACCAACCAAGGAGAAAAGCATGCAGCAAGTTGTCTATATTGCTAGCGCAGAAAGCCAACAGATTTACGTGTGGCAGTTGGCGTCCTCGGGGCAGCTGACGCTATTACAAGTTGTTGATGCACCAGGCCAGGTTCAACCGATGGTAATAGCTCCCAATAAACAGCATCTTTACGTTGGTATGCGCCCGTCTTTCTCAGTAATCAGTTACCACATTGATTCTCAAGGCCTGTTGACGCAGTTGAGTTCTGCCTCACTGCCTAGTAGCCCGACGCATTTGTCTACAGACAGGCAAGGGCGTTTCCTATTCAGTTCTTCCTATAGTGGCGAAACGTTAAGCGTTAGCACGATTGACGCACAGGGCATTGTTGGCGAGCCTATCGAACAGTTAGATGGCCTGTCTGGTTGCCACTCTAGCAATATTGATCTTGAAAACCGAGTACTTTGGGCACCGTGTTTAAAAGAGGACCGCATCCGATTGTATGATGTATCTGACGATGGTGAGCTATCTGTTGCTACACAAGCAGAGCTTAGAGCAGTGGAAGGTTCTGGCCCTCGGCATATGGATTTTCATAGAAATCATCAATTTGCTTACTGTATAAATGAGCTCAATAGCACGGTTGATCTGATTAAACTGTACTCGGTCTGTGGAAAAGCGCGTACCGTGCAGTCACTAGATGCTATGCCACAGGGCTTTATAGACACACGCTGGGCGGCAGATATTCATTTAACTCCTAATGGTCGTTTCCTTTATTGTAGCGATCGCACAGCTAGCTTGTTGAGTATTTTCCAGGTATCAGAAGATGGCAGCACCCTGTCTCTTGTTGGGCATCAACCGACTGAGATGCAGCCGCGTGGGTTTAACATCGATCATACCAGTGAATACGTGATCTCTGCCGGGCAAAAATCACAGCATATTGAGGTATATCGTATCGATCAAAACAGCGGAAAACTGCAACCTTTAGCGCGTTATGCCGTAGGACAGGGGCCGATGTGGGTGAGTGTGTTGGCGCTGGATTGAGGCAAACTAGGTGCTCCGGCAGGTGAAAGAACCAAAAAAGAGATTCCCGGATAAACGCTAGGAATCAAGATTTGTTTTTTCATGCGCAGCACAAAAAAGATATAATCAAGCAATAAAAACAGGGGGGGAATACTAGGTCAATGACAGCCTTCTACAGGCTGTAGATCACTTCACTTGCATGCCTGGTTGTGACCCCTGTCTAGGCTGAGCAAAAAGATTTCCTTGCCACCAGGGCCAGAAGCCATCAATCTGCCTTCAGACACGCCAAAGCGCATTTTTCGCGGAACCATGTTGGCGACGAGACGAGGATAGTCAAACGGCCTTCTAATACTGTTGGATCTAGGTAAGCAATTTGGATTCCGGAGAAAATCTGAAAAGTTTTACCGCCGAGATCCAGTATCAGTCGCAGAAGATTATTAGAACCATCCACAAAATCTGCCTTTGTAATCATCGCAATACGTATATCAACTTTGAAAAAATCATCGAATGTAATCGTTTCCTAGATCGGATACTCAGCCAGTGGACTAGTTACTCCTTTCTGCGTACTTATGTTCTCTTCAGAAGCATTAACCATGGCATGGACCTTGTCAAGATCTATGCGGTTAAACAAGGCTTTAAACGGTTTCACTTCGTGACCGAATAGCGGTTTCTCTACAGCATCCCATGTCAGCGTGGTATTAAGAAATGCTTCTGCACGCTGAGCCAATGAGGGCAGTATAGGTTTCAGATAGGTCATCAGTACGCGGAACAAGTTGATGCCCATAGAGCAGATGGCCTGCAAGTCAGCATCGCGGCCTTCTTCTTTTGCCACCACCCAAGGTGCTTGTTCATCTACATATCGGTTGGCAATATCTGCCAGACCCATAATTTCTCTGATGATCTTACCTGATTCACGATTTTCGTAAGCTTCGGAAATGATGTCTTCCGCATTAGCAAAACTAGCATAAAGCTCTGTATCAGGAAGAGTTTCTGCTAGTTTACCACCGAAACGCTTATTGATGAATCCAGCATTACGCGCTGCGAGGTTAACCACTTTGTTGACGATATCGGAATTAACGCGCTGTACGAAATCTTCTAGGTTAAGGTCGATATCATCTATGCGTGAAGACAGTTTAGCCGCGTAGTAATAGCGTAGACAGTCGGCATCTAGGTATTTCAGATAGGTATCAGCCGTGATAAAGGTGCCTCTCGATTTAGACATCTTGGCCCCATTTACCGTCACATGGCCGTGTACAAACAGGTTAGTCGGCTTGCGGAAACCGCTGCCTTCTAATATGGCCGGCCAGAATAGACTGTGGAAATAAACGATGTCTTTACCGATAAAATGATAAACCTCGGCGCTGCTCTCTTTGCGCCAGAATTCATTAAAGTCGATGTTACCAAGTTTGTTGCACAGATTTTTAAACGACCCCATGTAACCGATTGGCGCATCCAGCCAGACATAGAAATATTTGCCCTGCGTGTCCGGTACTTCAAAGCCAAAGTAGGGCGCATCACGCGTGATATCCCACTGTTGCAAGCCGGCATCAAACCACTCTTGCATTTTATTAGCGACTTGCTCCTGCAGCGCTCCGGAACCTGTCCAAGCTTGTAGCATTTCGCTGAAAGGAAGCAAATCAAAGAAGAAATGCTCTGAATCGCGCATCACTGGCGTAGTACCGGAAATGGCCGATTTCGGATCAATCAATTCTATTGGGCTATAGATAGCACCACATACTTCGCAGTTATCGCCATATTGATCTGCCGCTTTACATTTCGGGCAGAGACCTTTGACGAAACGGTCCGGCAGAAACATGCTTTTTTCCGGATCGTAAAGCTGAAAAATGGTGCGGTTCTTGATAAAATTATTCTCTTTTAAACGACGATAGATAAGCTCGCACAGATGACGGTTCTCTTCACTGTGGGTAGAATGATAATTGTCGTAACTAATTTGAAAGCCCGCAAAATCTCTCTGATGTTTCAGACTCACGTCCGCAATCATCTGCTCTGGTGCTACACCCATCTGCTGTGCTTTCAGCATAATCGGCGTACCGTGGGCGTCATCCGCACAGACAAAATGAACCTGGTGACCGCGCATTCGCTGGTAACGGACCCAAATATCAGCCTGGATATGCTCTAGCATGTGGCCGAGGTGGATTGATCCGTTAGCATAAGGTAATGCGCAGGTTACCAATATGTTCTTAGCGAGTTGAGTCATAGTGGGGAACTTACTTTCTTTTATGATGATGAGAGAGGAGATCACGATGGTAATCGATAGTCCATTGCAGCGTAAACCTCTATAAGCAGAAAAAACTTTTTAAATACGCAGAATACGAAACGACTTTACGTCTCGTTGCAGTCAGCGATCTGAGATTGTTCTGTTACGCTATAGCAATTTTTCTACAAAATAATGAGAAGGATAAAGAGCTGGAATGAACGCATAAGTTCCTGATAAAACTAGAGATACTATTAAGGTTCTGTTTATCGGTGTTATCCATTTTCAAACACAAGACGCTGAAAAATAATCTTATCATGTCCTATGGTTTAGCGTGGCTAGATGCAAGTAAACGCCTATTGTAGCTGTTACTGGATAAGCTCTAGCCAGATCTCGATTATTTGGTCTTGGATATGCCGCCATGGCACTGGAGATATCCAATTGACGCTTGCGTAGAATGTATCGCTTACTGGCGTGGTAGTCATTACCATGCTGCAGGACATCGTATATGGATACCATGAGAGATAGTGCTGCTTAAGAAAGTCAGCGTTCCGGTACTGGTTTTCGTTGAAGGAATAAAGGTGCATAACTGCTTTTCAGTTATTGCTGATATCTGGAGTCAATTTTTAGCACTGGCAACGTGCAGAAACTGGCAGAGAATACAACTGTACTCTGATCGCGCAGCTGTCGTTTCATATCTCTTTGCGAGGATTTCGATCGAGCCGAGCCGACGGTTGCTTGCAATTCGGATAGTATATTTAGATCACTTTATCATAGATTTGCGTTTTTATGTCAGTCAACTTCAAGTCATCAAAACGAAAGAGCAATCTACGCTCTATTCTGGCTAATTGTAATTTAAACATATGTGTGATCAGATAATAACGTTATTTTTACGATAGCTTGTTTTTTTCGTTGCCAGCTAATAACTTTTTTTAAAAGAACAGCCATTGATCCCATTCCAGTCAATAGTAAGCCAATATTAGCCTAGTCAGTGTACCGTACAGTTCATAAAACCGCAGTATATACTGTAGTATTATGACGTGATCTAGCACTATCTGAACAAAAGTTGTAAGTACAATCATCCTTGATGGGATAGCCGCTTACTGGCTTCCCTAGAGAAAAATACGCAGTATCGTAGTTGAGCCTAATCGGCGATCAGAAATAAACTCCCACACCTTATTTAGCCCTCACTTGCCTTTTTCTTTCATGGCGTTGAGATAGAGCATGCATGCTTACTTAATATTTTACAAAACGGAAATGAGCATGTGTAGGGCTGGCGCTACCTTCCTTAACTCCCTATAATTCGCTTGTTGTTGTTTGTTTGCTCGTTACTATGCCATTTGGCATTTCCCTCATTTATCAGGTAATTTATTGTCATGGCTGCGACGTCTTACCAATGTGTCATCATCGGGATTGCAGGAGCATCCGCTTCTGGCAAGAGCCTTATTTCCAGTACGCTCTATCGTGAGTTACGCGATCAGGTGGGAGATGAGCATATCTGGGTCATCCAGGAAGACAGTTATTATAAAGATCAAAGCCATATGAGTATGGCTGAGCGGGTGAAAACTAACTATGATCATCCCTATGCTATGGATCATGACCTGTTACTGACTCATCTGCAAATGCTCAAGACTGGGCAGGCGATTGAGTTACCGCAATACAGTTATGTAGAACATGCTCGAAAACAAGAGACGGTTAACTTGCTGCCGAAGAAGGTGATCATTTTGGAGGGCATTCTGCTTTTGACGGAAATACGCCTGCGAAATGAGCTAAATTTTTCCATTTTTGTAGATACTCCGCTGGATCTTTGCTTGCTGCGTCGTATGCGCCGAGATGTTAATGAACGAGGCCGATCTATGGATTCAGTCATGGAGCAATATCAGAAAACAGTGCGCCCGATGTTTTTGCAATTTATTGAACCGTCGAAGAAATATGCGGATATCATTGTACCCCATGGTGGTAAAAACCGTATTGCGATTGATCTTCTTAAATCTAAAATAAATCAATTTTTTGAGTAATTTACCAGTGAAGACTTAAAAAAGTGAAAAAGATGCTAGTGATTCTGCTTACTATACTGCTGGCTGCTTTTATCACTTCACATGGAAGTGAAGCAGTGGATGCTCAATGATACGATTGTACGCCTGATGCTGATGAAAAAACGGATTAATGATTGGGCAGATCAAAACTAGACAGGCAAAGGACTGAAACAGCTTCTCGACACGCTTTAATTTTTACCAGTTATAGTTTTTCTACAAATCAGTACACTCTCCTCCTTTTGTTCTCTTTTCTTATACGATAATATCATTTGATATCTACCTCTCATTCCTAACGGGATTAGGAGTGTTGCTGATGGTAATACTTTTTTCTGTCATCGTGAATAGTCTGAATGAATTAGCTTCTAATAAAATTATGCAGCAGGATAAAAATCATTTTTATCTCCTTTATTTGTGAAGGTAATAATATATTATTAATATTTAATGCATATGTTATGTTTTTTTAATTATGATTCGTCTGTCTAAATTTTAGAATGGATTGTTGAATCTTAACAAGCATTTTATTATTCTAGATAAACATGTAGAACTAATATGTTTTATGAATTGTAGGTCTCTCTTTTAGAGAGAGTAGCTATAGCTAAAAAACAAAATTCTAGAACTTATAATTTTATGGTATATTTGATATATATTTTATAATGGATGAAAAATCGGTAAAGATACCTTTTGTTTATATTTAGTCAGGAAACACTTCCTCTCCTTTAAGAACTATTTTATATAACTGATATTTAGTTATAAAATTTTGTAAATTTAGTGATTATCAATCCGTTTCTTGGAAAGCAGTTTTGTTTTTTTTTATGTCTTGGTAGCAAAGCTTATTGGTATATTTGAAATATAATAAGTTAGAAGTAGACGAAATGTATTCGTATCTATACTATATGAAAGATTTTTCTTTTCTAATTCTAAATTAGAATCTTTGTTTTTTATAATTAATTTCAAGAAAAAATCAATTATAAAATTTTTCTTGAAATTAATTATATAGATAAGTTAAAAATAAAAGGTTTCATAAGGTTCTTATGTAGCACAATCTAGTTTTGTTGTTTATACATTCTTATTTTTATTTTCTGATAGGCAGATATTCCTGATAATCTAATTTTTGTTCTTTTAGTGCATTTTGTAAGCTAAATGTAGCTAATTTTATAGAATCGCCTATCCTAAAAATAGGCATAACTTAATTTTGCGATAACCTATTAAAGGTTACTATTCTCAGAATAGTTAATAAAAAATCATGAATGGTTTCTATGCATATTGTTGGTTCTTTTTTTAATGAGAATGGCAATCCGTGTAGTTATACCTTCTAGGTATAGTTTTTGCAGTGTTTATTAAGTCGCATTACTGTTTTATTTCGCTACTGTTTATCCAATAAACAGATAGTATTAGAGAGCTGCTGTTTCTGTTGGGTTAGTAGAAGAACTGATTGTTAGTATCTTTTATAATTTTCTAAAATACCTATACTTAAATAGTAATTTACGTTTAATAAATATTACGTTTATTAAAAATTTTGTATAGAGATGTTCTTATTTTTAACTGATTAGGGAGGTTAGAAAAATAATTCTTAGAATATAATTTTTTAGCTTTGGAGAAGATAACTATTAATTTAATTTTTTATTAAAAGCTGGTTATTGACAATAATAAAATTTTTTGCTTAAAGTTAAAATATCAATTTGAGTTTTTAATACTTTTGTGTTGATAGATATACGTATTTTTACGAAATGTGAAGAGAGTATAGTGATTTCTATTTTTGTCATTTTGTATAAAAATGTTAAGGATTCTCCTCCTTTCTTTACACTATTTAATGTAATATCGGGTGATAGTTTACTATAAACCAAATACATTTATGGTTAAAAACAAACTATCTTTATTTTTATTGCTTGTATAAAATACTCTTATCAAGAAGTTCTACTTCTATAATAAATATATATTCTTATATGAATATTCAGTATTGCATACAAGTTATTTTTAAGATCATGCTAAGAAATGAAAAAGTTTTATCTAATTTTTAATTGAAAGTAACTTTTATAAAACCTATACTATCCAGTTATAGGTTAGTGTAGGTTTATACACCTACTATACTTCGTATGAAGTTGATAGTTGATTTTAAAAAAATTAAACTTTCTTACCAAGAAGAAAGGTATTCAAAATAATGAAATAAGTAGATTATAAATCTAGCACCCTATTTCCAGGGTTACATGCCTTAAGTATTATTCTTTAATTTCAACTTTTTATTTTTGCGTTCGTCACCCTTAATGTAAACAATTAGGCCTATATCTAATAGATGTTTCTCCAAAACAATATGAGTGTCTAATATGAGAATAGCAATAGCCGGTACTGGTTATGTGGGGTTATCTAATGCTTTACTTTTAGCTCAGCGTAATTATATTACAGCGATTGATATCGATCAGATCAAAATCAATTTGTTAAAGTCTAGAGTATCCCCTATATCAGATTCTGATATAGAATCTTTTCTGAAGAAGAAAAACATTACTTTCAATGCTACGATAGATAAAAATCTAGCATATGAAAATGTTCAATTTGTCATTATAGCTACACCAACAGACTATGATCAAAAGTTGAATTACTTTAATACACAGTCAGTTGAGTCTGTAATTCAAGATGTAGTAAAAATTAATCCTGACGCAGTGATGATAATCAAGTCAACTGTTCCAGTTGGTTTTACAAAGTTAGTAAAGAAAAAATACGCTACTGCAAACATCATTTTCTCTCCTGAGTTTTTGCGAGAAGGTAAAGCACTGCACGATAACCTATACCCATCAAGGATTGTTGTAGGGGAACGTTCTGCACGTGCACAACAGTTCGCTAATCTACTGATTGAAGGTGCGATCAAAAAAGATATTCCAGTTTTATTCACAGACTCAACTGAGGCAGAAACAATTAAGCTATTTTCTAATGCCTATCTAGCAATGCGTATAGCCTATTTCAATGAGCTTGATAGCTATGCTCAGATCAATGGTTTAGATAGCAAACAAATTATCGAAGGTATAGGATTAGATCCTCGTATTGGCAGTCATTATAATAACCCTTCTTTTGGCTATGGTGGTTATTGTCTCCCTAAAGATACTAAGCAACTGCTTGCTAACTACGCAAGAATACCAAATAGTCTGATAAGCGCGATTGTTGAGGCAAACCGTACTCGAAAAGATTTTATTGCTAAGTCTATCATCGAACGCGATCCGAAAGTTGTGGGTGTTTATCGTTTGATAATGAAAGCTGGTTCTGATAATTTCCGTGCGTCTGCTATTCAGGGAGTGATGAAGCGCATTACAGCGAAGGGCATCGAGGTTGTTATTTATGAACCGGTACTGACTAATAGTACCTTCTTCCGTTCTCGCGTTATACACGATTTATATGCATTTAAAGAAATAACAGATATTATTATTTCTAACCGTATGGTGCCAGAACTAGCAGATGTTGCTGATAAAGTCTATACTCGAGATCTATTTGGTTCAGATTAATTTATAACCTGGTAGCGAAAATAAATGTGCAAGCCTATATAAAACACTACTCTGTAGTAATCTTGCTGCTCATCGCCAATAACAATTTCGTTAACAGCTCTATTCGTTTATCTGTACCTCAATGGTGAGCTGGAGTGCCGCAAAAGATGTTTATTGTAAAACGGGGTATATGAAGACTTGTACTACAACCGAAAGGCGACGCTTGAGCAGAAAAATCTTTCATATTTTAATATGAAAGATCTCGTGAACTAAAACCTTATCGAACAAATCATTAACTATATTATTAATATGGTTATTTCATTAATTATTTGACAGCGAGTTTACGATAGGGAATCCGACAGGTATAACAGAAATTTATTGCTGAGCAATATTTGCTATATTTAGCAGCCTGAAACTACTGTGTCATAAGTAAGTAATTTTCACCTTGATCGAAATAGAAAATAGGCAACTGTGGTTATCTGTAAAACTATGTATGTATAAAGATCTAGAATTGGCATCGCTCACATTCGCATAGTAGATAGAATACCTTAGTGTAGTAGTGTGGTTTATCAATCTAGGTAAGCCAACGTAAAAAATTTTAAATAAAATATTGTGTTCCTATAGTATCAGAATTAGTAATTTATTTTAAAAATCTAATATTATTATCTGTTGGTTATTTTCAGTATATTGTCCTGTTATCTTTTTATTGAAAATCGTCTTTGTAAAAGAATTAAGAATTCTTTATTATCATTTTTATAATTTCTTTTTTAGTGTTTTTAGCTTAAGCAAACGAATGAGGCATGCTATAGCTATAGCACAAAGTGACTATCTTTGTTTATGGGCGTAAAGGGAGGGCTTTTTATATGACGTACGTGATAACATCTGTTTCTATATCTTCGCAGTAATGCTTATACCATACAGTATAATTTTAGCTGGTCTAGCAAGCCCCTCACTAAGTTTATGCTTCTTTCTAAGAAAACTGCAATTATAACAATAGATGAAATGTACACTCTTGACTTTCTCTTTTTTATCTTTTTAATGGTTAAAAAGATAATAGAATATGGTTCTATAGTGAGAACTCTAATAAGGAGAGACTAACTGTTTTTTTCTAAATTAATTTTAATTATGCTCTTTTTTAGGGCTTAAAATGTATTCGTTTTTAACTCTTTTTCTCTATATGTATTTTTATTTAGAAACAAATCTTTAGTATTATTATCAGGATTAGCTTTTTCTTCATCCCATCAAAAGTAATGGAGAAATCAAGACTCTATTAATCTGAAATTAAAAATATAAAAGTGGTTTATAGACATCAAGATTTAAATCTAAAGAAGGCTATATCTATAATTGGAGTTAATAGTATTCACAGAATTTTAGAAATGTCTTTAACAGTAATTCTAATAATTTAAAGATAATGAAATTTTGCAATGCTGTCGATATAAAAACCCTCTTCCCTGTATTTTAATCGGCCCTAGTGATAGGGCTATGATGATAGAACTAATTCGGTTATATTTTATAGATTTCACGTTGAAGATTATCGCTAACAATAAAATATAATCATGCTAATCTGATTGCGGTTTTAAAGAGATCGCGACTTCAGCCAAATGCTGATGAAACATAGTCCTTTGTCCTTACAAAGCATTGCTAGAATGCTCCGGGGTAGAGTTTGCTAAGCCCTTAAGCCACGCAGGCCATGCTCCGGAGATAATTTCAATTATTGAAAATCGGAAGTGTCGCGAGAAGAGGAGTCTGATTTATCTTCTGTAAGGCGTTATCTATTATCGGCAAAGATTCCTTCTGGTTAATTTAAAAAATGCCTCATGAAGGCATTTGTCGCTTATGGCTTGCGAAAACCTGATTTTAGTGATATCTAATCTTATTAGAATCAAGGAATCACTGAAACTTAATCGTTAATGTTACTTTGCTAATCCTTTCCCTAGTATATGGTTTTTTCTTCTTTGATCTATCCTATCCATCTGCCTTAGGCTGGGTTACCATATATCTTTCTATTTTTTATTGCCTGTTGTCGTTTGTTATACAGGCAGTTTATCCCTCAGAGAGGAGTTGCTTTAATGTCGAAACAGCAAATTGGCGTGATGGGTATGGCGGTGATGGGGCGTAATCTGGCTCTTAATTTCGAAAGTCGTGGGTACACTGTATCCATTTTTAATCGGTCTCGTGAAAAAACCGAAAAAGTGCTGACTGAAAATCCCGGCAAAAAACTGTTCTCTTATTATTCTATTGAAGAATTTGTAGCATCATTGGAGTTACCTCGTCGCATTCTTTTGATGGTTAAATCGGGTAAAGGCACGGACAAAGCAATCGAATCCTTGAAACCTTATCTGAATAAGGGCGACATCATTATTGATGGCGGTAACACTTTCTTTCAGGATACCATCCGTCGTAACCGTGAACTTTCAGCTGAAGGTTTTTACTTTATCGGCACCGGTATATCCGGTGGTGAAGAGGGTGCGCTGAAAGGCCCCTCCATTATGCCGGGAGGGCAGAAAGATGCCTACGAACTAGTGTCTCCTATGCTGAAAAAAATTGCTGCCTGTATCGAAGGCGAAGCCTGCGTCGCCTATATCGGGCCAGATGGTGCCGGCCACTATGTGAAAATGGTGCATAACGGTATCGAATACGGTGATATGCAACTGATTTCTGAAGTCTATTCTTTGCTGAAAGACGGCCTGAATCTATCTAACGATGAGCTAGCAAAAACATTCTATGAATGGAATTCAGGGGAACTGAGTAGCTACTTGATCGATATCACCAAAGATATCTTCACCAAGAAAGACGAAGAAGGTAACTATCTAGTTGATGTGATTCAAGATGAAGCTGCTAATAAAGGCACTGGAAAGTGGACTAGCCAAAGTTCTCTAGATCTTGGTGAGCCGCTATCTCTGATCACTGCATCTGTGTTTGCTCGCTATATTTCTTCATTGAAATATCAGCGAGTTGCAGCCTCTAAAATATTAACTGGTCCGCAGAAAAAACCGTTTAACCTTGATAAAGCTAACTTTAGAGAGTGCGTGCGCCGGGCGCTCTATCTAGGGAAAATCATTTCCTATGCACAAGGCTTCTCTCTATTGCGCACAGCGTCGGAAGAGTATCAATGGAACCTGAACTACGGTGAAATTGCTAAGATTTTCCGTGCCGGTTGTATTATCCGCGCCCAGTTTTTACAAAAAATTATCGATGCTTATGTAGTAACACCGGATATTGCTAATCTGTTGTTAGCACCGTATTTTAAAAAATCAGCTACTGACTACCAGCAAGCATTGCGTGACGTTGTCGCCTACGCTGTGCAAAGCGGTATCCCGATACCAACCTTCTCTGCAGCTATAGCCTATTACGATAGCTATCGATCTGCTAAATTGCCTACTAATCTCATTCAGGCACAGCGCGATTACTTTGGTTCGCATACATATAAACGTACTGATAAAGATGGCTTCTACCACACCGAGTGGGTAGAATAAAATTTTTCCTATGTTTAGGTAGGAACAAAAAAACGCGAATAGAATCTCTCTGTTTGGCGTTTTACCTATAACTCCATCATTTATTAATTTGAATCGAATGATGGAGTTATAAATAACCTTTTTGTCTTATAATACAAAGTTATTAACGTTGTAGTATTATTTATAGTTTAGCTATTTATGATGTCTAGATCTTTTTATTTTTTTACGACAAAATAAAATAACTCACACAGTAGTATAATAGTGTAATAGCAATCCACATATTTAGTGAGTACCTGCATTCTAGTTTAGAACCACTGGCCGAAACGTCGAATATAGACGTGTTTCATCACCTGTATGAGCAAGGAGTAGCTCATCAGCGTTGCTATTATCCAAGGGAAATATCCCCACGGCAGTGGAATTAAACCAATATACGCCCCCAGCAGTGAAAACGGAATACAGATCCCGAATGCCATGACTACTGCGGTTGTTAGAATAACGGGTAGTGCAGCAGTGCTCTGAATAAAAGGAATTTTCTGTGTGCGCACAATATGCACTACCAGGGTTTGTGATAGCAACCCTTCAATAAACCAACCGGACTGGAATAATGCCTGATGCTCAACGCTATTGGCAGCAAACACATACCACATTACTGCGAATGTGATGATGTCAAACAGGGAAGATGTCGGGCCAATCCATAACATAAAACGAGCAATGTTCTTAGCATCCCATTTACAGGGATGTTGCAAGAACGACTTATCCATTTTATCCCACGGAAGGCTAAGCTGAGAAATATCGTACATCAGATTTTGTAACAGCAAATGGATTGCTGTCATGGGCAAAAACGGAATAAAGACGCTAGCAACCAAAACAGAAAAAACATTGCCGAAGTTGGAGCTGGCAGTCATGTTCAAGTATTTGATGATATTGCCAAATGTCTCACGCCCAGTGATCACTCCTTGTTCCAGCACCATCAAATCTTTTTCCAGCAGAATAATTTCTGCCGACTCTTTGGCAATATCCGTAGCGGTATCTACAGAGATACCCACATCTGCATCTCGTAGTGCCGGGGCATCATTGATGCCATCTCCTAAAAAGCCAACGGTGTGGCCGTTACGTTGAAGCATTTTTAGTACGCGTGACTTTTGCATCGGCGTTAGCTTGGCAAATAGTGAGCTTTGTTCTATTTCACGCGACAGCGTCGTATCATCCATTTGATCGATATCCGTACCAAGCAGTACTTTCTCAGCATCTAGTCCTACGTCCTGACACACTTTGCGTGATACTACCGGATTATCACCCGTGAGCACTTTGACTTGCACGCCATTATCTCGTAGCGCGGTGAGTGCTGCAGCTACTGACGGCTTGGGAGGATCAAGAAAGGTGAGTAGACCTCTAATTACGAGATCACGCTCATCGGAAACAGTGAGTGGAAAACGGTAATCCTTGGCAGAAAACTCGCGAGTCCCAATCATTAATAAGCGGAAACCCTTCTCATTATAATGTGTTGCCAGTGCAAGTAGGGCAGTGCGATAGGTATCATCTAACAGATGCGTTTCCCCGTTTTCATCAATATGTGTGGCAATAGACAGCATCTCTTCTACCGCACCCTTGCAGATCAACTGATACTCTTGGTTTCCATTATTGATTAAAATAGAAAGGCGACGTCGGATAAAATCAAATGGTAGCTCATCGATTTTGTCATGCTGTATCAGCACCATGATTTCAGGTTTTTCCTTGCCAAAGCGTAGGATGGCTTTGTCCATCAAATTTTTCATTCCGCTTTGGTGGAAACTGTTTAACCACGCCAGTTTGAGCACTTGTTCGCTCTCTTTGCCGTTGACGCAGAGATGATGTTCCAAGCTGATGCGATCCTCTGTCAGAGTGCCGGTTTTATCGGTACAGAGAACATCCATAGCACCAAAATTCTGGATTGCATTCAAATGTTTCACCACGACCTTGCTGCGCGACATTCTGATTGCGCCTTTTGCTAGATTGGCGGTGACAATCATTGGTAGCATTTCTGGTGTCATCCCAACTGCGATAGCCAGTGCGAAGAGTGCGGCTTCGGCCCAATCACCTTTAGTAAAACCATTAATTAGCAGTACTATCGGTACCATTACCAACATAAAGCAGATCAACAAACGGCTCACGCTGTTAACACTACGATCGAATGTTGTTAACTCACGAGTGCCGACACTAGACTTTGCCAGTGAACCGAAGTAGGTATGATTTCCGGTAGCCACCACAATTGCCTTGGCGATGCCGCTGGAGACATTCGTTCCCATCAGGCAGATATTGCCCATTTCTAATAGGGATTCACCGGCCTGACTGGGATAGAGATGACAGGATTTCTCGGCTACGTATGTGGAGGTGTCATGTTTCTCTACGGGTAGAGATTCTCCTGTCAGGACCGCCTGGCTGATAAATAGATCACGTGATTCAATCAGTTTCACGTCAGCAGGAACCATATCACCTGCCGAAAGCAGAATGATATCTCCTGGGACTAAGGCTTGTAGCTGGATCTCCTGGCATTCAGCGATGGCATCGGTATGACTACGACGTAACACTGTTGCTGTAGTGCGTACCAATGATTTTAATGTTTCTGCTGCTTTGTTAGTACGGAACTCTTGCCAGAAACGCAAAAGGCCGCTAGATGTTACCATCACAAGAATGATAATGGTACCGGTCAAATTGGTTTCTTCACCTTTTTGTAAAGGTAGCCAGTAATCGGTAAAAATGCCGATAACCGCTATTACCAGCAAAATAAAAATAAAAGCGTTGTTAAAGGCTTCAATTAACTGCATTAGCATTGGAGGCGCTTTTTCTTGCGCGACCTGATTGGGGCCACTTTTAAGTAAGCGATCTTTGGCTTCCTTTTCTACTAGACCGCTCTGGTTGGCAGAAAGGCTAGAAAGTGTGCTGTCAAGACTTTTTACCGCTTCTTCCGCGATAAGGTAGCTTTTTTTTACGGGATGCTGACGGTGAACCGGCAGGCTTTCTAACATTTGAATCATAACCGGTACTCAAATTTTTAAGCACATCGTTTCAGGCGATCTTTTAATCACGCAGAGAAACCATCCTGAGATAAGGCATGACGTGCAAATAAGTTGATTGTTATACGTAGCTGATGGGATGAAAAGGAAAACTTGCTAGCATTTCATCCCTTGTTGTTACGCGCTAAAGATTGCTGACTGATCGTCTATTTCGTCTTCTTAACCGCTACGAAGCGATAAATTAAACGTAACGATGCGGGGAATTTATGAAGGCGGGACGGAACCATACATCAAAAATGAGAGTATCTTTAGCATGCTCGCTTGAGCATGCAGCTGGTAAGCTGCATACGCCCCTTAGTTCCATAACCTCAAGGGATCACAGAACATAGTGACACTGGTAGCCTGGAGGAAATAGTGGGTAAAGCATAGAGCTGCATCTTAGGTATCTTTCCGGTAAGTGATACCCGCATTTAACGTGCGGGTTTCACTTACCGGAAAGATACCATTGTTGTTTTTACAATCGATTTTTTCACGACGAATGTTGATTGGACTGTCCAAAAAATCCCCTACCCACTCCATAGTACACGGAGTGTACCATAGTAGTAGCTTAAACATAAACGTATCTGCAACCTAGGAGTTCTTCATGTTCTTTTCATGAAGAATATGAAGCTCCTATCCTTTTAGGACCATTATAAGTAAAATAGAGTATACATAATAATTCTCTGGGTGTTTACAGATATTATGGTTGCAAACATATTACCACCTCTATCCTTATAGAGGTGGGTACTTTTCAGCACAGGTAATTTAGGTTCTATTCCAAGCACCTTGTTGATTTTAGCCGATTCGATGACAGAAGAGAGAGTCTGCTATGCCTCATCTATTCACCTTGGATACTGTAGTGCGTTCCAATCCGATCGCTAATCGGCGAGAAGAGGTCACTGCAAATTAGTTAAAATAATGGGCGCATCTTTATTTTCTATCTTCACAAAATGCTGACAACGCTGCAACTAGGAAGAATCTAGTTTATATAGCTAATGTTTTGTATCAAGCCATAATCAGCAGCGATTTTATCAAGCCTCTTCACTACGTGAAGATTGTTTTTAATAGGAAAAAGAGATCCTCCAGATAGCCCAGTAAATGATTCAATCACTTATGCTGCGCTTTCTCTTCTACTGAGTGTCTAACCCTTCTTTGCGCCGTATAATCAAATCAATCCCTGTTCGACAGTTAGGTCTCACGCAACGCCTTCTTCATAGTGTGTAGGTTTACCTAATAGTGTGTATAGATCTTCTAGTACCTCCGGTAACAATGAACCTTCCAGGTACTTCCATTAGTAATAGCATTTGCTATACAAGTAAACTTGTATAGCATCGGTACAATGATTCTTTTAGAGGCAACATTTTTCTCGTGCATACTTGATGAACATCATAAAACTGTGTTAAACTATTTTAGTTTTTAGTGAAAAAGTCGATTAGGCTATTCTGCCATTGTTGCAATCAAATCTCTAAAATTCTGGAGAACTCGGTTCTTTTGTTCACTATAGACAACATTTAAAGACAGCTCTATAGATATTTCCAGACATGCTTTCCAGCCTGGCTCTAGGTTACGACAATACGCCGATAAGCTGGACGATCCATGCACAGAGGCCTCCTAGTGACTGTTAGTTATAAAGCAGCTATCTAGCTTGATATGTTAAACGCTATCAGGAGAGTTTAAACTAGTCTCGTCGTATTAGAGAGATTTACTGGTGCTACTAAAGCGCTAGACTCACTGGACAATAAAGATCTTGAAGTTCAGCAGTCCTTGATGGAGGAGCTTAGTCTTGGTGAATCTGTATATAACTGGCTTGTGTGGCGCGGGATGGTTTTTCTGAAACGATTAACTTTCTGGCTCTATTGATACCTGGTTCTCTAGAAAAAATAGAAAAACGTCAAGAACAGAGTATTCATTTTTTTTGAATGAAGTAGTTTTTTCCAAAAAATTCTAATTGTTTTGTACTGCACTTATACACTCTATAGTACTATATAAAATTATATATTTCTTGTTTAGATTAGTATTTAAGATAGGCATCTCCTCTAAATAACTCAGAGGCAGTAGATTATGTCTTTTGATTTATCTCTGTCATACTGCTGACCATCTGAGCGTTGGTAATAGGAATCCCATCTATAAGATTATTCACCATGGTCTGTTTGTTACTTAACACTATCAGTGTAAAGGCTAAATGATATCATTTCTTCTTGCTTATGAACGTAATTAGTTACAACATTCCATTCATGTGTGGGACTTTGATAGTAGTAATTGCGCTACAGGGTAGCTTTTGCCTATGCAAAAAAGACTGAAGATGAGCACGATTATTGGACTATACTCCTGCCATTTTCGATGAAAGAAAATGCTATTTTGGCTCCTTACGCCAATTGATTTTCAGCCTAGACACGTCTGGCTACTCTGCTATTATTTTCCTGTCGTTACCCCTCCCTCTAGCAGCAAAAAATGCTGAGCTTCATTGGCAATTGGTCTATGGTGTCTCATAGACTGCTTAGTCAGCAAGGTTTTTGGTTTTTCATCACAACGAGAAACTGATCTAGCGCATTTATGCAGATTCATAGTACTACTGATTTGTATTCTGATGCTGATGTTATTGTATTTTTTATTGTTCTCCATCATATCCTTCCCTAAATTAGCCAGCACCGCTATTTGTCGTAGTATTGACGATAAGATTGAACTTGGCTTCTTTATTTCCCTAAAGAGGGAAATTGTCATTTCCCTGTTCATGATGCTTTAAATGAACCATTACAATTTATTTTCATAGTTAGTTGATTCTTGTGCCAAATATAAATTTGGCACAAAGACTGATATTACGTCTCGTTTTTTGTAATTTTGTAGAAGTAAATACTAAACAGCGTTTCCTATGAAGGAGATTTAGTGTATTATCAGTAATAAAATATATATGGAACCTATTTAGAATAATTGATTTGTGTTTGTTCATACAATGTTATATTGGAGATATAATTGAAGTATAAATGGACAGGCTATTTAAAATAAAAAGTATTATCTTGATATAATCTTGTCTATAAGTAGTAATTATCTTTTTGCTTATTTTTGAGGTTAAAATGTATTTAGGAAGTTATTACTGATAATAGAGTAAATAGATATTGCCAAAGTTTGTAGCTTTTTTATTTGGTTGGTTATGATCAATTGAGAAAAAGTGATGAAGCATCTGGACACCTCTATATTGTATAATAAGTAAAAGATTATGCTAAACACTCAATAATCTAATTACGATTTACAAAGGAAATTCATAAACTCTTCTAGAGAATTCTAAGTTTAGAGTCACGCTCAGGCTAGTATTTTTAGACCTCAAGGTCATTCAATGATGACTCTGTAACCGGGTACTAACTAGTGACGATATAAGGATTAGTCCACCTTCTACTAGCTAAACTACTGAAAAATTCTATGAACAGAACTCATAATAAAAAATATCGTAATGGCAGAGAAAAGGTTTTTAAATTACGAGCTATTTTTGCTCTTTAGTTTGTTATCAGTATTCAAATAAATGACAACCTCAATGTTGTTTTAGAAAAGTTTGTCGTTACATGAATAGCTTTACTATTGGTTTACTATTTTACTAATGTACTTATAGTGTAGCTAACTTTAACTTCTTCATATTCTTTTTTGAATTCGTGTTCAATCAGCCCATTTTCTGTTCTAGTTTCGCGACGACTGCCGTAGAGATAGTATTACCCACTACGTTAGTTGCTGTTCGGCCCATATCTAGAAACTGATCGATACCGATAATTAGCAGGATACCGGCTTCAGGTAAGCCGAACATTGGCAGTGTTGATGCAACTATAACGATAGAAGCGCGCGCAACACCCGCCATACCTTTACTTGTGATCATCAATGTTAATAGAATTAAAATCTGCTGAGTGATACTCAGGGTAATATTGTAGGCTTGCGCGATAAATAGAATGGAGAAAGCCTGGTACATCATAGAGCCGTCGAGGTTAAATAAGTATCCCAACGGCAACACTAGGCTAGAGATCTTTTTCGGTACACCGAAGTTGTTCATTGCTTCCATAGTTTTAAGATAAGCTGATTCGCTGCTAGCAGTAGCGAATGCTAGTAGCGTAGGTTCTCGAATCAGTTTCGCAAGGTGAAAAATCGGTTTGCCGAGGAACAGATAGCCTGCAGCAAACAATACCGCCCATAGTACAGCTAGACCGATATAGAACTCGCCAATCAGTTTACCGAAGTCATATATCAAGCTGATACCTTGAGTAGTGATAGCTGAAGCTAAGGCAGCAAACACAGCGATAGGTGTTAGGTTCATCACATACTCAGCAATGCGGAACATCACTTTGGCCAATTCATTAATTAACAAATCAATAGTTATGGCCGATTTATTTTTCGCTTTGACATAAGCTAATGCAGAACCAAAGAACAGAGAGAACACTAAAATCTGAAGGATTTCGTTGTTTGCCATAGCTTCTACGATGCTTCTCGGGAAGATATGATTAATAAAGCTCTTTAAGGTGAACCCATCACTATTAAGTCCGGTGGCAACCGCAGTCGCTGGTGCCGTTAGGTTCATCTCTGCGCCGGGTTGAAAAAGATTGGCAAACAGCATACCGATCAACAGTGAGATCACTGAAGCAGTAATGAACCAGGTCATTGCTTTAAGCACGACACGGCCTACATCCATAGAGCTGCCTATGCTGGCCAATCCTGAAACCAAGGTAGAAAACACCAGCGGTGCGATGATCATTTTGATCATACGTAAAAAAATGTCAGTGATCATGTTGAAGTAAGATCCAACTGCTTTTGCTCGTCCATCATACAGAAAATGATGACAAACCCAACCAATCAATATCCCTAAGATGATAGCCAGCGCTATCTGATTAAATAACTTCTGCCTTTGCATAGTGATCTCATGTTAATGAATAGACGCAGGCAATAAATATTGTTATTCCCAGTTAGCAGATCTCATTCACCTTGTCTGCGAAAAGAACTACCTGCTACCCCGTCATGTTTTATGGGTGATTTTGCCTTAGCAAGGCTATTAGAATGATTCTACAATTTTACTTTTTTATACCTCACCATGCAAAGAAAGAAATAATTATGAAAAAAATGTATTTGTTAGCTTTTTTATCTAAAAATGATAATAAAAAGATGATTCTTCGTTAGTTGAACTGAATGAAATTTTATTGAAAATAAATCAATCATGATTGATAGCATATTTGCTTATGAAAGTTGATATTTTAGTAATTAATAGCATGAAAAGCAGAGGAGAAAGTGTGCTGCAACACATCGATAGCAGACAGCTTCTCTGTGAAAAATATAAATTTTTGCAAAAAAATAGACATGTTGCCCTCATTTAAGAAAATGAATTGAGATTCAGATCCAAAACTATAGCTATCGCATCCTATCATGTTATTTCTTGTAATAATGCTTTTATACAATTAACCTTAATGATTAAAGTGATTAAGCTGTAGTAGCTATGGCGATACAGTTATCTATTCATCGAATCCTATTCCTTTAGGAGTTAAGTGATTACTGTTTGGCATTGCTGATTTGAAAGGACAGTAAGATTGCCTTTTTGCAAGCTTTGCCAAGCGTTGTAATAACTAGCGCGCTGAAAAATATGCAGCACGTATTGCGATTATTCTGGATAACACCTTGGCCTATAAACAGATAACCTATCTAAAAAGATAGTCTAATCTATGAAAATTTCTACCTGACGAAACAGTTAATTAAGTATGTTCGCCAGAATGGCGATGAGGCTTTAGCGAAATCATTAGCAGCACCATTGCCTTATCTTCAGCGCTGATCGCACTGATTATTGGTCGTACATTGCGAGAATCTAAGCAAGTGATCTACTAACCAATAGATTGCAGACAATGATCGTATACGAGGTCTGTTAATAAAAATTGACATGACGCTGGAGAAGCCTAGCTGGTCAAGCTGGATAACACAATCGTAATAACCGTCATCACGATGATCGACGTCAATGATCTCCCATTGTGTGAGGTCACAGGTATAGTGGCAGACACTAAGAAATTGAACCGTGTTTGTTAGGGAGAGCATATCAGCTGCTGCTGTAGTAGAGTAAGCTACTCTCAGGGTAGTAGGCAGTGTAAAGCATTTTACCTCCTAGGATTAGGATAGCATCCGGATGCGGTGTAGACTTGCATGAGCTTACCGAAAGCGCCAAGCGTAATCCGCTAGATGATGAACTACTCAACATGTTCCACAATTGCTGTGCAAAAGCTCGTTACTTCCGTAGAGGGCTAGAAGATAGAATGGTTCTATAAACTGATGAGCCTTGAAACAAGGGACAGCTTCGAAGCTTTTCAGGTTTTTCTCTATGCATTATGAAATGCAGGAGGTAGAGGGAGAGATTCAGGCATGTAGTCTTTACAGTGCTCAGTAAAGTGAAAAATTTCATCATGAAATCTAAAATCGGCATAAAATTCAATGGCAGTGAGGTTGGTATGTAAGGCCATCTTATGAATTTCAGAGGATAGAGGAGATAGTAGTGGCATGGTGTTCTCGTTCGGCGTTTTAAATGTCACTTTGTATCAATGCCATAA
The DNA here is from genome assembly GCA_042263625.1 of Candidatus Malihini olakiniferum. Classification (GTDB taxonomy): domain Bacteria; phylum Pseudomonadota; class Gammaproteobacteria; order Enterobacterales; family Enterobacteriaceae; genus Symbiopectobacterium; species Symbiopectobacterium olakiniferum_A. Next base: position 255,931 of record JBHKFL010000007.1, on the reverse strand, counting down.
TGAAACAGATTTAAAAAATGTAATATATCAATCTGATAACAACCTTCGTTATTAGTTAGGCAAAGTGCAGAGAGAGGATATGTTGGCGTAAGCACCAACAAGTTCGCCTAGAGTATATTAGAACAAACCCTACGCTGATCCGTAGGGATGCGGAAGAAGAAAGTGCCTCATAACTGTCACACGTCGTGATTTTCCGGAAAGTAAATACATGCCTAAAGGGTTTTTAATAACATTAAGTGCAAGTACTGCAGAAGAATTCGTCTTATTATTTCATGTCGCTATCAAGCGGCCTACGTACAAGCATAACTTGCTAGAGATTTGCGCTATAATAGGACCGTTACTCTTCGCTTCGTCTGCGCAGCAATACTGAATGTCTGCCGCACTCTACGCCCCCCCATCAATGGAGGTTTTCATGGCTCGCTCTTCGTCCTATGTACTACCAAAAGTATGGCAACCGACCACCTCTGGTGGTGTATTTGCCAATATCAATCGTTCAGTTTCCGGTCCAACTCACGAAAAAAAGTTGCCGATCGGCAAGCATCCGTTGCAACTCTATTCGCAGGGTACACCTAACGGTATCAAGGTCACAGTCATGCTGGAAGAGCTGCTTGCGCTTGGGCATACCGGTGCTGAGTACGACGCCTGGTTGATTCGTATTGCTGAAGGAGATCAATTTTCCAGCGGTTTTGTAGAAATCAATCCCAATTCAAAAATTCCAGCGTTGCTCGATCGCAGCCGAGAAACGCCGGTGCGCGTATTTGAATCAGGTTCAACTCTGCTCTATCTAGCAGAGAAATTTGGTGCCCTACTGCCACCACAGGGTGAGGCCACGCGCATTGAAGCTCTAAACTGGCTGTTTTGGCAGATGGGATCTGCCCCGTTTGTAGGCGGTGGTTTCGGCCACTTTTATGCCTATGCGCCAGAAAAACTTGAATATCCAATAAGTCGCTACGCGATGGAAACCAAGCGCCAGCTCGATGTATTAAACCAACGTTTGGCTGAAAATAATTATCTGGCAGGAGATGATGAATACAGTATCGCTGATATTTCTGCCTGGCCTTGGTATGGTTGGCTAGTGCAAGGCACATTATACCATGCAGCGGAGTTTTTATCTGTACAAGATTATCCCAACGTCAAACGTTGGGCGAATGAAATTGCGGCACGTCCCGCAGTGATCCGTGGCCGCAAGGTTAATCGTACTGGTAACGACGGTATTGCAGAACGTCATCAGGCATCGGATCTAGACTAATTCTTCTCTAACTAACGCTATCGCCAGACCGCTGGCGATAGCGGATAACCTATCAGAATAGGTTTTTAACACTACCTGTAGTGACCCGAAGGTAAGTGTTCTCCTGAATTGCCTATGCTATATAGGCAATCTGGTATAGCCTAGCAGCATAACTAGAAAAGAAAAATTATGATTTCTTAAGTATGCCGTATATGCGGGAAACTTTCCGGCACCACTTGCGATAGGTGGAAATAACATGATGGTAACGACGATACCTAGACACCATACAATCGCCTACCAACCTAATGTTCTAGACAGCACGTTCCATAATATTTGGGCCATACAGTCCTGTATGGCTGCTATTACCTGCATCAATAGGTAAAAATATTTTTCCTTATTTTTGGCTCATACACTAGCTACAACAGTAGTAAGGAAAAATCAATCATGCCGTAACTCTGTTGCAGGTCAAAAGAGTGAGCGAGGAGAGCCTCCTAGCTGGGAGGACAATTTATCATTGACCCGAAGATCTTGTCTCCAATTCATCGGCTGATTCGAGATAGCTACCCAGTAAGTTTGCCATTATCATTCGGGTGATGACTTAGGCTGGGCGATATTCACGGAGGCTGACCTGATTCAGCCAATCTACCTAGATATTGAAAATATTTATTTCGTCAAACGTGAACCTTAAGCGATTTACAGGCATGGATATTGCCAGCGCTACAGCGCGTGTAAGGCATCGGTTATACGGCATGGTTGAGTGATAGGATTATCATTCTGCTTCTTCTAGTAATATACTAAGTGCTTGGCTAACTTTAGTTAGCGCCATTAATCAGCCTTAAATTCAAGCATCTTTTCTTAAGAATCAAGGAGATAATATATTATTAATTCTTATTTATTTAAAATTTGAGAGTGAAAGTTCTCATTATACTTATTTTAGCATCACTATTGATAAATATGGCACCTAAAATATTGAATTTTTATTCAACTAAAAATCTAACGATCATTTATTTTTATATCCTACTATAGCTTGGGAATGATGATACCGTGAGGTATTTATCATGGTGTCTCCATTCTGGGAACTAGATAAAAACAGCACACTGCAGACATTTAGCAAAAATTAAGCTAGTTTTTTATAAAAGGTACTTTTTCAGGTAGTCACTGAAGTTATAAAATAGCTACGAATTATCTTTTTACTTGGTGTAAATAAGATTTCACATCAATGAGTTCCTTAATAGGGGTTTTTTATTTTTATATCAGGATTCATGACAATATATCAAAATTGACATCTGTCCTGACCAACAGGTTGTCTTGTTCTGATTTTTTTGATAAAACCCATAATCAATCTAACCTTATAATAAGTCTTACTCTTTTTTTAGATAAAAAGTTCAATAAGTTTTATATTTATATAATGGTGCTTGAAATAAAACAAATTAACTATACCGTAGACTTATCTAATAAAATAATTTATTTATTGATCTTCTAAATGGTTAATTTTTTCAATTTCTTTCAGAATTTTTAATAAAGTGACAAAGTTTCAGTTTACTTATCGGCAAAGCATCTATTCATAGCGAATACCTGATTGTTCAGGCTAGAAAGAAGACGAGCTTCATAGTTATCTATGTGTGTCTTAGTTGGTTTTATGCCAGTATTAGTGCCACGTACTAGAGAGTTTTTTGGTGATGAACTAACTCTTTCATCAGATCTATTATCTTATGCTGGATTGATGGTTTAGAATTAAAATTTACGGATATACACAACGATGTTGATTGGCATAAGTCAACAGCCCATCTTGGTGGGCTTCTAAAAGAAAAGATAGAATTTTTATTCATACGAGATTTATCGTACTAGAGACATAAATTTTAATTCTAAACTAAATCAGGCTGCAAAATTAGCATGAAAATAAGAAGTTGGCTCCTCTGACTGGATTCGAACCAGTGACATACGGATTAACAGTCCGCCGTTCTACCGACTGAACTACAGAGGAAGTGCATAAAAAACATTTTCGGGCTATTTTTACAGCCTGTCAACGATAAATTCACTCTTAATGTTCAATTGCTTCTACTCTGTACAAGGAAGGCCAACTCTTCATCAATCTCAAAAAAGATGAGCGTGGCGTAGTACGTTAATTAGTTCGTGCTGCCAAGATTCTATTCGTATCAAGGGTCTTCTTGCTGGTAAAAGAGGTTGAAAAAACTATAAACCGATAGTCTGGATAGATGAATATCTCATGAAATCCGTGTAGCTATTACTAGCAATAGAATAGTGTTGATGCCGAAAGTAAGGTACTTTATGGCGAGGCCGGACTAAGTAAGGCTATGTTGCTAAAAGGAGATAAAGCAAATAACTCAATGGCTCTTCTTATTTTATCCTATGATAAAAACATAGTGTTGTTTAGGATTAAAATATTGATTTATCCTTATCCACCAATAAGGATAAATCAATATAGGCTAGTCACTTTCCTTCTGTTAGTCAAGGAAATGCCTGGCTACTACGTACTACTACGCGCGCAAAGATATGGTCATGGTCGATCAGTTAACGTCGAAAGGACGGAGCGTGATAATTCCCAAAACGGACTGGGCATTACCTACAGCGAATTAATCGAGCATTATACTGCCTGTGTTGATTAGTGAAGGTAACGCGAATATCGCACTATCTACGAATATGTAAAGATAATAAGTGTAAAAGCACGTAAATCCTGTCTACAAAGGATTATCGTATTATGCATAATGAATTCATAATAATATGAAAACTATTAGTATAGCGCTGCGCTAATCAATTTAGCACGCTACACATCACAAATTTTTCGACAAACTCCATGTCGTTATTGAAATAACGCTGATTTCTCTACTGCATCACGCAGTGCATCTGTCAACTTCTTTAATCCCTCTGGGGAGATAATATAGGGAGGCATCAGATAGAGTAGCTTACCAAAAGGACGAATCCACACGCCCTGCTGGACAAAAAAGCGTTGCATACGTGCTATATCTACCGGTCTTGTAGTTTCAACTACGCCAATTGCTCCCAGAATGCGCACATCTGCCACCTGTTCCGAATCGATTAATGGTAATAGCTCATTGCGTAATTGGCGTTCGATCGCCAGAACCTGTTGATACCATTTACCTTCTGCTAGTAAAGCAAGGCTGGCATTCGCTGCAGCACAGGCAAGAGGATTAGCCATAAATGTGGGTCCGTGCATGAAGCAACCTGCCTTACCGTTGCTGATGGTGTCCGCAACCTGCCGCGTAGTCAAGGTTGCAGAAAGAGTCAAGTATCCCCCAGTTAACGCTTTACCCAGGCAGAGAATATCAGGGGCGATGCCAGCATGCTCACAGGCGAACAGCTTACCCGTGCGGCCAAATCCAGTTGCAATTTCGTCTGCTATCAGCAAGATACTATATTGATCGCACAACTCGCGAACGCATTTGAGGTATGTAGAGTGGTAGATACGCATGCCGCCTGCACCTTGCACCACAGGTTCAAGGATAACAGCGGCAATATCGTTACTGTGTGCTTCTAGGATGCAGTGAAGAGGTTGGATATCTGATTCTTGCCACACTTCATCAAAGCGGCAGCGGGGCGCATCAGCAAATAGATGTGCGGGAAGGAACCCATGATAAAGTCCGTGCATGGCATGAAGCGGATCGCATACAGACATCGCACCAAAGGTATCACCATGATAACCCTGCCGAAGGGTTAAAAAACGTTCTCGTCGTTCTCCACGACCCTGCCAGTATTGCAGCGCCATTTTAAGTGCCACTTCAACAGCTACAGACCCAGAGTCGGCTAAAAACACACACTCTAATTGCGTTGGAGTTATGGTGACAAGCTGTTGGCACAGTGCGATTGCCTGAGGGTGTGTGATGCCGCCAAACATCACATGCGACATCTGGCTAATTTGTTTCTGCAACGCTTGATTAAGGATGGGGTGGTTATACCCGTGAATTGCTGCCCACCAAGAAGACATGCCATCTACCAGTTTCTGCCCATCATTCAGTTGTAAATGATAACCGTTGGTCGATATCACTGGATAACACGGGAGGGGCTGCGTCATTGATGTGTAAGGGTGCCAGATATGGCGTTGATCGAAATCTAAATCTGCGCGTGAGAGCAACATTTTTAACAAACCTTATTGTTAACTACAATTAACATTAATTTGGTTGACAGTATAACCTAGTCATTTACACTTACGCTATATTGTCATGCTGCTTAAACGGCATGGCGCCCTCTCGAGCAAAGAGGCTAACTCTATGGCAGAACGTATGTACTGGACGCTGGAGCAAGCGCAACAACTGTTTGATAAACCGTTTTTAGAGCTGATGTTTGAAGCACAGAAGGTACATAGGCAGCACTTCGATCCGCGTCAGGTACAGGTGAGCTCCCTGCTTTCCATCAAAACCGGTGCCTGTCCGGAGGATTGCAAGTACTGTCCGCAAAGTGCGCGCTATCGCACTGGGCTGGACGCCGAGCGGTTGATGCAGGCAGAACAGGTACTGGATTCTGCACGTCAGGCTAAAGCGGCGGGCTCAACCCGTTTTTGTATGGGAGCCGCCTGGAAAAACCCGCATGAGCGCGATATGCCCTATCTAGAGCAGATGGTGAAAGGGGTCAAGGAGATGGGGATGGAGACTTGCATGACGCTAGGTACCTTGCATGGCGATCAAGCAGAACGGTTAGCTGAGGCTGGACTGGATTTTTACAACCATAACCTAGATACTTCCCCAGAATTCTACGGCAACATCATCACCACTCGCACTTATCAGGAGCGCCTAGATACACTGGACAAAGTGCGTCATGCGGGAATCAAGGTTTGCTCTGGCGGAATTGTTGGATTGGGTGAGACGGTTCGCGATCGAGCCGGCTTGCTAGTACAGTTAGCAAACCTGCCGACACCCCCAGAAAGTGTGCCGATCAATATGCTGGTAAAAGTAAAAGGAACGCCGCTGGAAAATAAGGACGACATTGAACCTTTCGATTTTATCCGCACTATAGCCGTGGCACGCATCATGATGTCAACCTCGCACGTACGTCTTTCTGCCGGGCGTGAGCAGATGAGCGAACAGACTCAGGCCATGTGCTTTATGGCTGGCGCAAACTCCATTTTTTATGGTTGCAAACTACTAACTACACCCAATCCTAAAGAAGACAAAGACGTGATCTTATTTCGCAAGCTTGGCCTAAACCCGCAGAAAACAGAAACGGATGCGGGTGATAACCAACAGCAGCTTCGTTTAGCACAACAGATATTAGAAGCCGATACCGAACAGTTCTATAACGCTGCAGTATAACCAGCATGGGATGGCAAAAAAGGATAGAGGCAGCGTTGATGCATCGCCATTTAAAAGATGCTTATCGCTCCCGAATTATTAATCATGGTAGCGGTCGCTGGCTAATACGGCAGGGACAGCGCTATCTAAATTTTTCTAGCAATGATTACCTTGGTTTGAGCCAGCATCCTGCCATTATTAGCGCCTGGCAAACCGGTGCGACTTGCTATGGTATAGGCAGTGGTAGCTCTGGACATGTCACAGGTTATACCGACGCTCATGCGGCATTGGAAGGTGAACTAGCACAATGGTTTGGTTACCCTCGAGCACTGTTATTTATCTCCGGATACGTTGCAAATCAGGGGGTTATTTCTGCCCTAATGCAGGGGCAAGACCGTATTTTTGTAGACAAACTCAGTCATGCGTCGTTGTTAGAAGCCGCTATACAGTCACAGGCCACTCTACGCCGTTTTACACACAATCAGCCAACTGCACTCCAGCGTATGCTGGAAGGTAGCTGGCAAGGCGAAACGTTGGCTGTGACAGAAGGTATCTTCAGTATGGATGGCGATAGTGCACCGCTAGGCGCACTACATGCGCTGACGCAGGCACATGAAGCCTGGCTTATGGTAGATGATGCACACGGTGTTGGGGTATGCGGTGAGCAAGGGCGCGGTAGCTGCTGGCAGCAAGGTAAGGAAAAGATCAGACCCGAACTGCTGATCGTGACCTTTAGCAAGGCATTTGGCGTTAGCGGTGCAGCCTTGCTGTGCAGTGAACCAGTAGCTGAATATTTCTTACAGTTTGCCCGTCATTTAATTTACAGCACCAGCATGCCACCAGCTCAGGCGTGCGCAGTTCGCGCGGCGCTAACCTGCATTCAGCAGGGAGATGCACTGCGCAATAAGCTATCCTGCCATATAGCCCAGTTCCGAAGAGGTGCTAGAGATTTACCCTTTATCCTGATGCCGTCGAAAAGCCCAATTCAACCGCTGATTATTGGTGATAACGTCACTGCCTTACGCGTGTCACGCCGTTTGCGTCAGCAGGGGATTGAGGTTACTGCAATGCGTCCACCAACAGTGCCACCCGGCAGTGCTCGACTGCGCATAACACTGACTGCTGCTCACACTGATGATGATATCGCTTGTTTGCTTAGTGTTTTGCATGCGGCCGCACGTAAGAAAGAAGAGGGCGCTGATGAGTAATGAATGGCATAAGAAGCGGGCCATCGCGCATGCCTTTGGCCGTGCGGCGCGGCGCTATGCTCGTTTCTCCGAGTTACAGCGGACTAGCGGAAACCATCTTATGACGTTAGCAGCACCGTTTTCCGGGCAACTGATATTAGATGCAGGATGTGGCACTGGATATTGTAGTCAGCGGTGGCGCGAGCTCGGTAAACAGGTTGTTGCGTTAGATCTTTCTCCAGGCATGTTGCAACAAGCGGAAACCGAGCAAAGTGCAGATGCTTATGTACAAGGTGATATTGAGCATTTACCGTTAGCTGATGCTAGTATCGATCTCTGCTTCAGTAATCTAGCAGTGCAGTGGTGTGAAGATTTACCGCGTGCTATTGCATCTTGTTATCGGGTTACTCGTCCTGGTGGAGCGGTAGTATTTTCTACTTTGGCAGAAGGTTCGCTTGGTGAACTAGCACAAGCGTGGCTGAGCTTGGATGGTTCCAAGCGGGTTAATGACTTTTTGCCATTGGCTCAGATTGCTGATATCTGTCGCCCTTATCGACATCTCCTCTATCCGCAAACGTTAAGCTACCGTTTTTCTACTGTTACTGATGTAATGCACTCCCTTAAAGGGATTGGTTCCACCTGGTTGCACGGCGATCGCGCACGCGGTTTGCTCACACGTCGTCGTCTGCAAGCATTGGCACAGGCATACCCGGCGGCGGCTGGCGAGTTTCCCCTAAGTTATCATTTAATTTATGGAATCATTTACTGTGACTAAACGTTGGTTCGTTACTGGGACAGATACTGAAGTGGGCAAAACTGTTACCAGTGGGGCTTTGCTACAGGCTGCCGAGAAAGCAGGGTATCGTTGTGCTGGCTATAAGCCTGTTGCTTCCGGTGCACAGAACTCTTCATTAGGTATACGTAATAAGGATGCCTGCTATCTGCAAGCATATAGCACTGTGCCGCTTACTTACGATGAAGTAAACCCATTTGTGTTTGTTGAACCAACTTCACCGCATATAGTAAGTGTGGCAGAGCAGAAACCTATTAATTTCGACGTTATGTCTCATGGCTTAACTAAACTAACCACTAAAGCTGACTGGGTTTTAGTGGAAGGCGCAGGTGGATGGTTGACGCCGTTGACATTACAACATACGTTCGCCGATTGGGTGTTGCGTGAGCAACTGCCAGTAATTCTGGTTGTTGGTTTAAAACTAGGCTGCATCAATCATGCATTACTCACAGCTCAATCGGTTGCACATAAAGGATTGAGGCTAGCAGGGTGGATTGCCAATCATATCCAAGCGGAAGGGCGTTGGCATCAGGCCTACCTAGAAACGTTGCAATGCTATTTACACACACCGTTGCTCGGTGTGATTCCTTATTTAGATGAGCCGCATATGCTGAATTTAGGGGAGTATCTAGATATTTCGCTACTACATTTCTAACAGGTTACTACCTTGTATAAAAACAAGTCAGTAACCTACTTGCTGAAGTATAACTTTCTGAAAATAATGTGCACTTATTGATGAATCCTTGAAAAATTAATAATTGTATTCCGTAAAATAAATTACGGAATACATTATTAATTTTTAACTTGAATTTTTCAACTTGCGGTAGTTTTTAAAGTTAAAAATAAAGAACGATATCGTTTATTCTAGATGAATTCTGTTGTTCAAGTAGCATAAATTTATTTTTATCGAAATGTTCGATTTCTCTGCACTTAACCCCAAGTCAACTTATTATTACCGATGAATTATAAAAACAAGAAACAAATAATAGGTAGCTTCTTCCCCAATATCCAAATCCTATTTGGATACATTACTTATCAGGTCTTGATAAGTGCTAGAAACTCTCATGAGCTAACTATGACTTCCGATCTCAGCACGCTTTCTTTGATCGCATTAGGAATATGGCATACTGATTTTGAGGAGAGCCCTCGTTACTTCTTAATAAATGCTTGATTTAATAATGATTATAGTATAGCTCGCGATGTTGTATTCTAGGATAATGCATGGCTAACAGCGCTGAATGTCAGTGTTGACAGCCTGGATACTCGACAGTTCCACGCTATCCTAAGGCAGGACCCTTCCATAAGTTTATGGAAGGGATCTAATGGATCCTTTGGCTTTTGTTTTTTCAACTTCAAAGTTAATTCTGTTATGTGATGTCCTAGATAAAGGACCTACCTATCTAACTACCGTTCATTGAGCTAATGGAGCCAATAGAGAGAAGGAAACTGTTATAGTATTATTCGTGATAACTTGTTGGCTCAAAGCTAGAAAGTTGTACCTCGTTGTAGCCGTAATGTCCCTGTCTAAGCGTTTCGTCATTATGATGATCAAAGGCGAACTTAGTCTCATTTTCCTATATTATACTTTGCTGTTAATCAAAGGTGCCGTAGAGAGGAGAGAAAGAGGAGCGTTAGTACGACGGTATCAACCTTCGTGAACGAGAATGATATAGTATCCGATCAGCATCAGGCCGCTAATACCACCTAACGTCATCAATGAGAACAAGCCGATCATGGCGATTTTTCCGAGATTCATAAAGTTATCCTTTTGCGCATGAAATAACCTGCTTACAGGTATTAACAAGGATAGCTCGGTCACAACCCGAGCGGTATAGATAGAAAGATAGCCCAAACAGCATCAGAATAGCGACTACTCTACGTGCTATTAGATATAGATAACGCGGAAGCAATTTATGCTGTATGCATTGTTGACCTAGTCTTGGCTAATGCGATATCCCACAGCAATACTACGCTGAACATCCCCCCCTTTGCTTACGGCTTATTATATCAGAGTGACTCATTGGCTAATGAATACTGGCTCATCATACTAAGATAAAAGAATATACTTTTAAGATTAAGTAACGAGGAATCCAGGACGAGCTTCAACTGCTGTATCAGTGAAGCCAAGTGACCTGTTTTCTATGATCGTCAGCGAGATGGTTCATTGCCAATGTGCGAATATTGATGTGTTTGTTAAACTGATATGCTCTAAAAGAGCATACAATAGACAACTTTTTGTAATATAATTTGTACCGGGTAGTTAAAAAACTATTTAACTTCATGTTAATTTTGAGTATTCTTGATTATTAATATTTGAAAATAATCTTTTTAAAAACAATGAATTGTGAATTTATAAAGATAAGTTGTATTTTTCAATTCCTTTATCCTAGGGGTACAGAGGAAGATACATCGTTTATTGTAAACAGTGCGGATTTAAACTATGTCGTTACTTGGAGTGTTTGCAAGATTTAGAGGATTCATTAAAGCAAAAAAACGCTACGAAGAAAAAATTTGACAGAATAAAAAAATAACCTTACTTTTAGTTAAATCGATAGATTATCTCTGTAATCATATTCAGATTCAGAGAAATAAAAAAAACAGTTGCATAAGGTACTATATTTCTCCAGTGAGCAATATAGCTATTTGCATATATTGATCGGTTAAATTTGGCTGGACGTGTTAGAGGCCACCACATTAGCCACATGCAATAGTTAGCTTCCCTCCATCATGCTAAGTTACATGCTTATATCAAAATTGTCGATAGTGCTATGTAGGAAGACTTTGCTGCTTTCATTGAACTTAATGATCTTTCTTATTAGATATAAATACGTCAATTTTGAACGCTGGACAGGAGAAACGTATATTCCTGCTTAATAGAACGCCTATTTTTCAGTGCATCAATCACAGAGATACAATCAAGAGACGTGCTGCAAAAATTCACGTAACCGCTCACTGGAGGGATTGGTGATCAATCTTTTAGGATCTCCATCCTGAGCAATACGACCTTTATCAATAAAGATTAAACGCGAAGCAACTTGATGAGCGAATCCTACTTCGTGCGTGACGATCACCATCGTCATTCCTTCTTCTGCTAGATCTTTCATTACGGTTAACACTTCATGACGTAATTCTGGGTCAAGTGCAGAGGTTGGTTCATCAAATAGCATCAGCTTGGGTTTAACTGCAAGCGCACGAGCTATTGCTACGCGTTGCTGCTGACCACCAGAAAGTTCTGATGGGTAGTGGTGAGCACGTTCAGTTAGATCTACTTTCGCTAACAGTTCCAATGCTAGTTTTTCTCCTTCTACTTTACTAGCACCGCGCACATGAATTGGGCCGAATGCCACGTTCTTCAATGCGGTCAGATGCGGGAAAAGGTAAAACTGCTGAAACAGCATACCTGCTTCTTGACGGATAAGTCGCTCATCAACTTTAGGATCGTTTACTGTTAGTCCGTCAACAATCAACTTACCGCTGGTAATTTCTTCCAGCTTATTGATGCAACGCAACAAGGTTGATTTACCAGAGCCTGAAGGTCCAATAATTACAACCACTTCACCCTGATTGATATTCAGATTGATGTCATGCAATACCTTTGTCTGACCAAAGTGTTTATAAACATTATTAAATTCAATCATATAATATTAAGTTTTTTTTCTAGTAGGCGCAAAAGGGAGCTCAGTACTAAAGTACTGACAAGATAGATCACTGCAACCGCACTCCAGATCTCCAGTGCGCGAAAATTACCTGCAATGATTTCTTGCCCGGAACGGGTTAGTTCCGCCACCCCAATAACGATAAATAGCGAGGTGTCTTTTATACTGATAATCCATTGATTACCTAACGGAGGTAACATACGACGTAAAGCCAATGGGGCAATAATGTGGCGAAGAGTGTCGCGTTTTGATAGTCCTAGTGCTAAACCGGCCTCACGAAATCCTTTGTGAATCGACAATACCGATCCGCGAGTAATTTCTGCAATATAGGCACCAGAATTGATCATGATAGTGACTACGGCGGCGGCAAAAGGATCAATACGCATTGATGTTAGGATCATCGGTAAGGCGAAATAAATAAACATGACTTGTACAACAATCGGTGTACCTCGGATGATTTCAATAAATACCAATGCGATGCGGCTAGAGATCCAACTCCCATAGACGCGAGCGAAACCTGTGATAACACCGATAACCAAGCCACCTAGCAGACCTAGCACGGAAATCAGTAAGGTCATTTTTGCCCCTTCTAACAGAAGTGGCAAAGAAGGCCAAATCGCATTCCAATCAAACTGCATGAGCGTTCTCCAGACTTATACAGAAATTATTTCGGTTCAGTGCCGAACCATTTTTTATGGATTTCAGCATAGGTGCCGTTGTCGCGCAGCCTTTGTAAGGCAGCATTCACTTTTTCACGCAGTGCGCTGCCCTTCGGGAAGGCGATACTATATTGCTGTGCCTTGATGGAATCACCTACCGCTTTAAACTGACCATTGCCAGCTGTTTTGATAAAGTATAGGATATTCGGCGCATCATGGACTACTGCATTGGCACGGCCTACACTTAACTCCATGTATGAATTGTCAATATTCGGGAACTGGCGCAGCTCTTTGGTCTTGATATTAGCTTTAGCATAGTTAACCGAACCAGTTCCACTTTTTACTGCTACTACTTTACCGACCAGATCTTCTTCACTATGAATGCTAGTGTTTCCGGCTTTTACCATGACCAGCAAGCCGCTGTTGTAGTAGCCTTCAGAAAAATCTACGGCGAGTTTACGTTCTTTTGTGATAGTGATCCCTGCTAGCGCCAAATCAATGTTGCGGGTTTGCAAGGCAGGAATGATACCTGCAAAGTCCATCGCTTTTAGCGTGTATTCCAGTTTTAGTTCTTTAGCGATAGCGTCCCAGAGATCAATATCAAAACCGACGTATTTATCGCCTTGTTTGAACTCAAAGGGAACAAAAGCTGTATCTGTAGCAACGATAAGAGGCTTGTCTGCCGCGTAGCTGGAAACGCTCATGGTCAGGGCCAGCGCTGTTAATGAAGCCTTACGTAGTGATTTCATTCAATCCTTCCTAATTAACCGTTTGTAGAAAGCTTTTTTCAACCAGGAATTACTAATAGCGTTTAATAAAAAACTTTTAAAACATGTAGTTGTATTTCAAGATTCCTTATTTTATTTAGTGTTGCCAATGCCCAAAAACTTCTTCTCCAGCACTAGACCCGCCGATATGAATAACTGATTATGCTGCGAGACACAACCATTGATTGTGCTTGAAGGGATAGACGCTAGCTTTTTATACGTGATTTAAGAGAAAAAAAGCCTAAAAGACAAGGCAGATACAGCATAACTTAATGCATAAGCCGTCCATCGTTAACATCATGTTTATGATGGAAAAAGGTTATTTGCACCCGTCATACTGCAAGCCATAGTAGATTATCCAGGCAGATAAACGTAAGCGCTTGCTACGTAAAATCCCTCTCTGGGTAAATTACGCTGATTATTGCCTCAAGCCTCAAGGCTCGCAGCAATAGAATCAGCCCCGCCGTCGCCAAGTCTGCAGAAAGAAAACACAGAAAACGCTGCGTTATCACCACGAATGTCAAGAGAAAGAAAGTCAATAGGTAGACAGCAAAAATAATAAAACTAAAATGCTCAAATCAACTGCTAATGGCATAGCTATCTACCACAAACAGGTAACGGCTTCCTTTCCCGGTCTCAAAAGGTTGGTAACCATAATTCGTAAAGCGCCTATTCGAAGAGTTCATCACTATAACGGGATAATTGTTCCATAACAGGAGGATTCTCAAGCTAATAAAAGGAAATATCTTATCGTAAGGACCTTAGAGTTTTTCGCAATTTTTTTATTTTATACTCATCATGCTGCCCATCGCATGATGTATTGGGTGCGTTTGATATTCTACAATTTTCTCTGGCTCTCACCTCTTTCAAGGCCGTCACAAGTAGCGTTAAAATCTGCTATACTGGCCTGTGCATCTGACTGACACAGGTCACTTACCTGTGATAATCATCATCAAGATGAACAAATCTCATCCTTAGATTCAGCTTGCTAGTCAGCATAATCTCTGTTCAAAACGTTTACGATTTCTCTTTTAAATTGAATTATTCAGGGTTATTTATAGGGTCGACAGTCGGCCTTATTAGTAGGTGACAGTTTTATCTTGCAGGGAATGAGCGTTTTGTATTTGAATACGCTCATGATCAAAAGAAGCGTTTTTCATGAGTCTTGATCTCGACCAGGATCACCTTACATAAGCAGCTTATTAAGCGTGATGAACAAAGTACTGCAGCGTGTTTGATAAAAGAAATGAGCTAGCATAGTATTTTTTGAAAAATTGTTTCCAGACGGATGTATCCTAGCACGCTATATTAGCTAACCTACTCTACTGGTAGAGGGCAGAGGATTAACGATCTAATGATCAACTTTTATGCCCTACTGCTAAACGAAGGCATTTTAGAAATGCGCATGCAGCGTTCTAGGCAGAATCCTCCTTAAAGATTAAGCTCGAACGAAGTCGATATGAGTCAGTTTAGGCTTAAATGCATGACGCTGAACGGCCTGAACTTTCACTTTTTCTTCTTTACCATCGACAAGCAGGGTCAGAACTTCACTATAAAAACTTTCTTTGCCTTCTAGGTTTTTTACGCTGTCGTGATACAAGGCGATAGATACCGGTACTTCTGCACCACCGTAAATGATCGCCGGGAATTTACTGACGGCGCGCAGGCGTCTACTCGCACCCTTACCCTTTTCTTTACGTACTTCTGTGTTGATAGTGATCATGATTTTCTCTAATTTTAGAAAAAGCATCTGCTACCGCAGACGAGAAACCAGCAACAGCTTAGATTATTCATAATGGAATACGTTATTCACACTAGAATGCAGTTCACTTTTGTTATGCAAAAGTGAACTGCATTCTAGCAGAATATCTGCGTAGCGATAAACAAAATCGTGTTACGGTCACTAACGAAATTCATTAGGACGGATAAAACAATCGTCATAAATACAAAATAGTTTTTTCAGACTTGCCAATATCTTGAAATTGGCGTGATCTAAACATCATTGTTGAGTATTGGAAAATTTTGCTAGCAGTGGTAGTAAAACATAGGCTTCCTAGAAAAATTTGCTTTGATTTTATCAAAAACCTACTAGGATAATTGACGCCACCCAGTTTGGCAGCAAACTGGATGTAAGAATACGCATTTTTACAAAGAACATGTTTTTATTCAGTGGTGTATAGATAAAAAGAATCCAGTATCATAGACTGTACTTCTACAGTATTTCACTCCAGTTCTAAAACTTTTTCCTCAAAAACTCGTTTATAAATAAACGAGTTGCGCAATAAAACCGCATGCAGAGTGGCAGTTGAATTTGTCGGTACTACAGTCTTGCAGTTGCTGGCAGATATAATGGCCTTTAGTGTTAGCACTGCATCACTCACCTACAATTTTTTGTCGAACTCAGATATTCTAGAACCTGAAGTACCAAACCGGTGTTCATGATCTCTAGTGTTTACGTGTACCGATAGTAGCACCTTTACTGCTAGATGCAGTGTCACCGATTTTAAAATTAATCGTTCGTAGTAATCTAGTATTAGGCACTATCCGTTCTACAGTAGCCCGTAAATACCCAGAATCCTAAAAACAGACGTTTGTCTTCAATCTGCTGTTTCTTAAAGACATACGGTATGTAATCTTCATCACTCATCACCATAGGTGACTAGGATAAAGCAATATGTCAAAGTAATGATGTCTAGAATGTCATCACTTATCAGGTCAGTTAGGCGTACTCTGGTATAGCGCCTAACAACGTAAGCAGGTGTGCTATAATATTGACTACGCCAAACGCTAGGACGATAAAAACTAACAGGTTCCCACCAGGAGCACGATAGGTATAACCTCCCTGTGAGGAAAACCGCTTGCGTGCGGCTGCCACCATGCAGGCCGGAATAATAACCGCCCATAGTGTTGCCGCTAGACCAGCGCAGCCGATGGCGTGTAAAAAACCATCAGGATAAAGCAAGGTAGCAAGTGTTGGCGGGATAAACGTGATGCAGGTAGCCTGTATTCGTCCTCTGGGCGTATCTGAGAGTGAAAAAGAGTCGTGAACATAATCTAACAGCCCTATAGAGATACCAAGAAATGAACTAGCCAGTGCCATATAAGAGAATGCGTTCAGCAAGGGCATCAGATAAGCGCTTTGCACAGAACTGCCCATATGCTGAAGTAAATTACCAATATTTCCGCCCTCAACAACTACCGCTTTAAATCCTTCACGAGGAATATTGCCCTGGATCACATACTGCCATAGTAAGTAGATTACTAGCGAAAGTAATGTGCCATACAACAGGCTACGCGCGACGATGCGGCCATTTTTATGATAGTACTTTACCAAACCGGGAATGTTGCCATGATAGCCAAAAGAGGCCAAAAGGTAGGGAAGTGACGCTAATACGTAGGAACAATACGGCGTGTCAGCAGGTGCGCTTATCAGCAACCGGGAATGATTAACCTGGGTGAGCAGATCACTTACTACCAGAATAAACGTAATTATCATACTCCAAATTAGAATGGTGCTGATACTTTCTACGGAGCGCATCGAAAGCTGGACGATACAGGCGACCAGAAGAGAGAATAAAAAACCTGATATAACCTGACCTATAGGAAAACTCTCTGCTAGAGAATATGTTATAATTGATCCTATTGCAGAAATATAGGAATATATCAGGATATAAAATACGAAGGATATCGACAAACCGTTGATAGTGTTCCATTGCTTACCAAGCAGGTCTTTCACCATGGTATGAAAGCTGGCACCAGCGGGATAGTGTAAATTAGTTTCCAGGATCATTAAGCCAGAGGCATACATGCAAAACCAAGTGGCAACCAGCAGTAACACGGAGCCACTAAACCAGACACCAGCAGTGATAATTGGAATGGAAAAGATTCCTGCCCCTAAAGCTGTGCCTGCGATTATCATCGCACCTCCGAAGGCAGAGCGAGAACGGGAAAACAGTAAAATGTCGGCTGACATTGCAAATCCATTGAAAATTTCTTATATTGGTGTAATAATACTAAAAGCTTTAGAGTAAGTAAATTAGTAATCTCTCGATGAGAGAGAGAAAATCGTCAACAGTTATGATGATAAAAAAAGAACAAGG
Organism: Candidatus Malihini olakiniferum; assembly: GCA_042263625.1. GTDB lineage: Bacteria > Pseudomonadota > Gammaproteobacteria > Enterobacterales > Enterobacteriaceae > Symbiopectobacterium > Symbiopectobacterium olakiniferum_A. The sequence goes on along the minus strand of JBHKFL010000007.1, from coordinate 238,277 downwards.
AGTATATATTCTGTAGCTGGCATTATTGAACGGATTTACTACGCTATGAAGGATCTCTCATAGAGAATTTTTTCTAGCTTTATGGATTACCGTATCGCATAGTCAGAATCCAGCCACTGCCAGAAATTCCTTAAGGAGAAAACTCTCGACAATATTCGCTGCCGGTATTTAGATACCATGTTTCTGTTTCTGTTTAGTCTGCTTGATGCATCACTGCAGGACTCCTGTTTTTGCCGCATTACAACCGATCTCGCGGGAGGTTGATGCGATGTGAGTCGCTATAAAGCCTTGTTTTTGTATTTATAGGCTGAAATTGCTCTATAATTTTGATGTCAAGTTTACTGAGCTGAGAGCGCTTTTTGTTATAGTATCTGCCTATTCTGAACCGTCTGCCTATTCTGAACCGATAGCTCACAAAAAATGCGTGTATTACCCATCTAAAGAATCCGCAGCTACTTTTTTATTAGAAAATAACTCACGGGAAATCCTTCCGGTATCAAAATTTAAGGTATTAGGATAGAGGGTTATGTTTCTTAATATGTTATTAGTTTAAGGGTATGTTTTTCAAAGCAACAACATAGCTGCTGCTGTGAGGCACATCAACGGAAAGCCAAAGATCGATGCTAGTGCAAAAAGTAATTGGAGGCACCAATTGCCTAGTAAAGAGAGATTAGAGTACGCATTATAGAGCCGAACCTAGCGTCCAGTGTAATCGGTGTACTCAAATGCTAACGTGAACCGTTGTAGGTTACTAGTGGAGCTGAAGCTAGTAAGAAGAAACCCAAAATCAGGAAAGAGAATTGTTATCTTCTAGATATTACCTCAAGATATCTTGACTACTACAGGGTATTGTAGTACGAAGTGTATATGCTACAGGTGCTATACACTGGATTTTTACAGCAGGTTAGTGATGTTCACGCTAGTTTTTTCAATATGTCACGGTCAGGCAAAAGCCGCTGTATTTAGGGCAAGGTGTATGGCAACACTGGAGAGTGTTGTTGCAGTTAGCCGTCTCCGCTCAACGAGTATGACGAGTAGGTCATATCATGGCGGGAACTTATAAATGATTTACTCACTTGGTTGTAACCAGTTCATATGGTTGTCGTTGGTGGCACTCAGTTAGCTACGATGATGGCCTTGTCGAATAGATCACCCTTCAACCCTTGTCTTATTCAGAGTACTTTGTGCTAAAAACGATCTAAACAGCAAAAGGTGTATGCACAGGTGATATTGAGGTGGCTGCAGGCCAGTAAAACTTTCTAACCTAGAAAAAGAGCCAGCTAAGCCATATCGGGCTGCAGTTGCAGCATCGGTGAGTCCATACTTCTGTAGCACGTATCGTGTCCATGTCTGCTGTCATGACTGGTATTGTGCACACTTTATAGCAGCATAATCAATTGATCAAGAAGATAAAAATTAAGAGACCGGACTCAATGTTAAAACCCTAAGGGAAAGACTGGTGTTTTTATAGCGAAATGAATTGTTACCCCCAGTGCACCCCGATCTCGATCGGCCAGTGATGCATAGCCTATCATAGCAGAAGTCAGTAAACCGAGTTCTCAGCAGAGGTAGTGGGGGAGGGTAGTGCGAATTATCGCTGTGATCGATAAGAAGAGATGCTATGGTATTACCTGTTTTTAGAATAACAGGACTGGACATAGGTGAAGATCTGTAGCATTAAAATTGACAAGGGTAACTTAGCGTACAAGTATACGATCATGTTGATAAGTACCTAGTAGTAAATGAGCATTGGCGATTACTTTATACGAAAGTACTGTCTGTTCTAGAACAAGTGCTAACGATTGAAAATGTTCCAGCAGGGAATGTCGCGTTTCTGGTTTACGCAAGCAGCACCAGCACCATTGCTACTTATCTGCTTCCTGCCGTGAAAGCCCCGCTAGTGATTGACTCTGACCGTATATAAGAACCTGTCATTCGTCTTTTTTCTAATGATGGAACGGTAGTTATGAAGCTCTCTCTTCTAACTTGCTATAAGATAGCTCTTCTGTAGAAAACGATTTGCTACAATCGCGCCTTATTTTTATGATATAGCACAGGATAGTATGGCTCAGCAAGAATTACATAGCTCTTCTCATGGCGCTCCTATGCTGCGTCGTGATCTTAAAGCGAGGCATATCACTATGATTGCCATTGGTGGCTCCATCGGAACCGGGCTATTTGTCGCCTCAGGGGCGACTGTATCCCAGGCTGGGCCGGGTGGGGCACTACTCTCTTATGCGCTTATCGGTTTGATGGTCTATTTTTTAATGACTAGCCTTGGCGAACTGGCGGCATTTATGCCGGTGTCGGGATCGTTTTCTACCTATGCCGCAAAATACGTTGAGGAAGGTTTTGGCTTTGCTCTCGGATGGAACTACTGGTACAATTGGGCAATAACTATTGCCGTTGATCTGGTAGCCGCACAGATGGTAATGGGCTACTGGTTTCCAGAGGTTCCTGGGTGTATTTGGAGCGCGCTATTTCTAGTACTGATATTCCTGCTTAACTACATTTCAGTAAAAGGTTTTGGTGAAGCAGAATACTGGTTCTCACTGATAAAAGTAGTCACCGTTGTAGTATTTGTTGTTGTTGGGGCGCTGATGATTGTTGGTATTTTGCGCGGTGCGGAGAATGCTGGCTGGTACAATTGGCAGATTAGTGACGCGCCCTTAGCCGGAGGCTTCTCTGCTATGATTAGTGTGGCGATGATTGTCGGTTTCTCCTTCCAAGGCACTGAACTTATCGGTGTTGCGGCAGGGGAATCAAAAGATCCGGCGCAGAATATTCCGCGCGCGATCCGTCAGGTGTTCTGGCGTATTTTGCTGTTTTACATCTTTGCTATTCTAATAATCAGTCTAATTATTCCCTATACAGATCCAAACTTGCTACATAATAATGATGAAAAATACATTATTATCAGTCCGTTTACGCTAGTCTTCCAAACTTCTGGGTTACTATCTGCAGCGATGGTAATGAACGCAGTAATTTTAACGGCAGTACTCTCTGCGGGTAACTCAGGAATGTACGCTTCAACGCGAATGCTCTTTACGCTGGCGCAAGAAGGTAAAGCGCCGCGTATGTTTGCAACACTGTCTAAAGGTGGCGTGCCGCGTAATGCACTCTATGCGACTACGGTTGTGGCGGGACTCTGTTTTCTGAGCTTCATGTTTGGTAATCAAACAGTCTATCTCTGGCTGCTTAATACCTCTGGGATGACCGGCTTTATCGCTTGGTTAGGAATTGCGATCAGCCATTACCGATTCCGGCGCGGTTATGTATACCAGGGGCTCGATCTGAATGCACTACCTTATCGTTCAAGCTTCTTCCCGATTGGGCCTGTTTTTGCGTTTGCTCTGTGTATGATGATTACGCTAGGGAAGAACTATAAGGCCTTTTTACAGGACAAATTTGACTGGTATGGCATTACGGAAACGTATATCGGAATTCCACTTTTCCTACTAATTTGGTTTGGTTATAATCTTTCTCGAGGAACGCACTTTGTGAAATATGAAGAGATGACTTTCCCTGATTAAAAAAAACAATTAACACTGAATTAATCAGATAACTCCATTCTCAACCATGATGATCGCAAGCGTTGTTTAAATTTAAACTTACCTGTTCGTTTTCTAAAATGTGAATTATTTATAGGACATAAAGACACAAAAAACAGTGCACCATATATAAATATTGATATCCTATTCTATAGGATAAACATGCATTTTTCTAAAAATGAAGAATAGCAAAAAACGCTAATGTGATTATACTATCTGTAGATAGATTGATATATAAGTCAATTTTTATATAAAAGATGATAATGATAATCTCTCTTGGCTAATTTCATCTTAAAATTGCTTTCTTGACTAAGGGAGTAGTGCCAGCATTAACGCGATATGGCCTCCCATCGAATAGCCACTACGAATATCGATTGCTAACTTTAAATTGCTCCTAAAGTTCGCTGCTGATATTGCACATGCAATAATGTGCTAACCAGGACTCTTGGTCGTAGAGTTAACAAAATTCTTACGCAGCTCCAGTGCATAACCAGAATCATTGGCGACTGCATAATCGCGAGGGCTGGTATCAGGCATCACAAGTATCAGCCGAAAATTAGGCGGCAGATAAATACCGAATATCATAGGTCTATTCATGGGAATTGAGGTTTATTGGTAGCGCATCTTCCAACCGCTAAAAGTCGATGTACTTCCAGTAACTCCAGAGTCCTATCTAAAGGAGCATGCTTCTTTTATACGCTCGCGTTTTCTTTTGGTATGAAGTTGAACCTATTTCACCCATCATGAAGTACAATCACTGGATCATCCTGCATCACTCCTCTAGAGTGAACGATCTTGGAATATTACTTCTGCTGGAGAAGAAAGAGAATGACCCCTACCCCTACTTTAAGTCGCGCAGCTTCGCTAGTTCATGAAGCCTTGCTGGCGTGCGGTCTGGAAAACCCGTTGCGCGGCACGCTGCTGGATGCACCTACCCGTAAGGCGCGTATTGCTGAATATATGACAGAGGTAATGCATCTGCTGAACCTTAATTTGCAAGATGATAGTCTTGCAGAAACGCCTAATCGTATCGCAAAAATGTATGTAGATGAAGTTTTCGCTGGGCTGGATTATTCTAATTTCCCGAAAATTACTATTATTGAAAATAAAATGAAGGTTGATGAGATGGTAACGGTGCGTGATATTACTCTGACCAGTACCTGTGAACATCATTTTTTGAGTATTGATGGCAAGGCTACAGTCGCCTACATCCCAAATGAGAATGTGATTGGCCTGTCGAAGATCAACAGGATTGTACAGTTTTTTGCACAACGCCCGCAGGTCCAAGAGCGGCTGACGCAGCAAATTCTTGTCGCTCTGCAAACGTTGCTGGGTACAAGAAACGTTGCTGTATCGATTGATGCTATGCATTTTTGTATAAAAGCTCGCGGCATTTGTGATGCAACCAGTGTCACTACAACCAGCTCTTTAGGCGGGTTATTTAAATTAAGCCAGAACATGCGTCAGGAATACCTGCGCGCAGTGCGTTACCATCAACAATGATTTTCCTTACGGTAGTCCTATACAGACAGTGACCGCCAGGGTTGGCGTCATTTTTTTCTATCCTTTTTCTAATGGTTTTCTCCTGAAAACCGCGGTGTTGTCTCTTTAAAACAAACAGACAAGCGCTTAATAAGTAGTATAAGCTAGGCATTTAGGCTACATCTGTTCGCCCAAACTCAGGTAATGAGGTTTGATAGTCATCAAATATTATTGAAAGAGGGAGTAGTGCTTTTTTCATAGCAGATGCGAGCATAGAAACCCATATAAAGACGAGGATACTATCGTTTTACTGCCTTTTTTGATAAGATCAGGAGTTAACATGTTTGCTGTTGTTTTTGGCCGCCCTGGCTGCCCTTACTGTATCCGAGCTAAAGCTCTAGCAAAAAAGTTGACTGAACAACGTGACGACTTTAGTTTTCGTTACGTTGATATTCATGCTGAAGGGATTACTAAAGACGACCTGTCTAAAACTGTAGGTAAGCCTGTTGAAACTGTTCCGCAGATTTTTTTAGACGAAAAATATATTGGTGGCTGCACTGATTTCGAAGCCTATGCTAAAGAGAACCTGAACTTATTTCAGTAAAGCGGCTAAGTAATATCAACGATACTACTGCTAGTACGAGACACAAACAATAAAAATTCAAAAGCCCCTAGTTGGGGGCTTAGTCTCGGAAATCGGTTATTTGAGTCCTTTTGATCAGCCTGATTGTTGATGCACGCTATCTATTTAAGCTGCAATATTTAGATGTTCCTACAAACAGAGGAAAGGATATTGCCATCTTATCCGAGCTGACTGTGTTGTGCTAGAGCAGAATTTGGCGTTTGTTAACCAAAGAAGCGTGGCCCTCTGCACAGAATCAGAGGGGGCACGCGGACAGAGAGATCCAGATCGGGGTATAGTGGTAGGTAAAGATAGTGCGTGGATTTTCTACATCCTCAATCTTGTTAAACTTGTAGTTAATCATGAATGATTTTATAAAGTTTCACTACAGCAGACTTCTCAGCTCAACATGACTCACCTTGCCATTGATTAAATTTTACATAGAAATTTTCTGATTAAAAACAGGGTAACTTCCGACTTTTATGTTTTTATCGGAAGTTACCCTGTTCAAACACTAGTGCTCTTCGTTCGATAATATATAAAAATACTGTTATCAACCCATTGACACAGAAGTAAATAATACCTGCAGCACCAAAAACAGCAGCGTCATAGGTTCGGCCATAGATACGCTGGCTATAGCCCATCACCTCCATCAACGTGATGGTATAGCCTAATGAGGCGCTTTTGAATACCAACACAACTTCGTTTGAATAGGACGATAGAGCACGTTTGAAGCCAAAAGGTAGCAAAACAAGCAATGTTTGTATAGGAGACATACCTAGCGCAGCACAAGATTGCCATTGCCCAGAGGGGATAGCACGAACGGCCCCGTAAAAAAGTTGTGTAGTATACGCCGCGCTGTTTAATGCCAAAGCAATCATAGCACACAGCCAAGGTTGAGATAACAAGTACCATATCCACGATATCTGCTGGATTGCCGGAAATTGACCAGGACCATAATAGATCAGAAAGATTTGCACTAATAGTGGTGTACCAGTAAACAAGGTAATGTAGGCACGGGATAGCAGAGACAATACGGGTATTTTTAACGCAAGAATAGCCGTCAAAACTAAAGAGATTACCAGTGCGGCAATCAGTGCCGACAGCGTAAGCGTGAGGCTAGTATGCAAGCCTTTTAGTAATTCAGGCAAATAGACAAGCATCAGGACGACCTACGCTCAAAGCGCGTAGTACGCAGTTCAATATACTTAAGAATATATTGGCTGAGTAATGTAATCACTAGATAAATCACTGCAGCAATTACATACCAAGTGAACGGCTCTTGGGTACGCGTTGCAATGCTCTTAGTTTGCAGCATTAAATCATTCACGCTGATAAGCGAGACCAACGCCGTATCTTTCAATAAAACTAACCATTGGTTGCCTAAACCGGGCATGGCATGACGCCACATTTGCGGCAAGATTAGGCGAAAAAAAATAGCCGATTTACTCAAAGCCAGAGCCTGTCCTGATTCGCGTTGCCCTTGGGAAACAGCTTTGAGGGCACCGCGCAGTGTTTGTGATGCATAGGCAGCATAAAGCAGTGCCAAAGCAATTATCCCGCAGAGAAATGGACTAACTTCAAATGTCTCAATATGTAGCTTGATCGAAAATTCAGCTACTCCAACATTGAATATAAAACCATCCGTTAGTATCAGCAGCAACTGCGATGAGCCAAAATAAATAAATAGCACCACCAGAATTTCTGGTAGGCCACGCAATAGTGTCACTAACGCTGTACCGCTCCAGGCAATCGGCTTCCTGCAAGCCATTTCCCATGAAGCAAACAGTATAGCTAGAATTAAACCGAGCATAAGCGCACAAACGGCAAGGCCGACGGTCACGCCGGTAGCGCTTGCAAGAGAATGCAATATCATCATTGAACGATGATTATTTCTGAAACCATTTATTGTAGATGGACTGATAAGTGCCATCTTTTTGGACTTTATCTAATGAGTCATTGAAGCGTTTGACCAGTCCATCGTTCCCCTGACGCACTGCAATGCCCAAACCAATACCAAAGTAGTTCTTATCCGTCACGCTGCTGCCTACGGTGGCGAGCTGATCGTTCTGTTTCAGCCACTCATTCACCATGGCGGTGTCGCCAAACAGCGCATCCAGACGGCTACTTTTCAGATCTAGAATGGCGTTCTGATAGCTGTCATAAGATACAGTCTTCATGTCTGTATGCAGGTCCATCAGGTATTTTTGGTAGGTTGTGCCGTTTTGCACGCCAACGAGTTTACCTTTCAGAGCATCAATATCGGCTACTTTACCTTTCTGCGAGATAAAAAGCGCAGAGTTATTGTAGTAGGGTTGGCTGAACGTCACTTGCTGGTGCCGTTCCGGAGTAATATCCATCCCGGCTATGACGGCTTCATAGCGGCGGAATTTCAACCCAGGGATTAAACTGTCAAAAGCCTGATGGCTGAACGTACAGGTGACGTTTATCTCTTTACACAAGCCATTGGCTAGATCCACATCAAATCCCTGGATGGTGTTGTCGTAACCTAAAAACTCAAATGGAGGGTAAGACGCCTCGGTCGCAAAACGGATAGTTTCTTCTGCGCATGCGGCCACGCTCACGCTAGAGAGGAGTGCTGCAAGGATTAATTTTTTCATTGTCATTTCTAGCTTGTTAATCAATGAGAAAGATAACTGGCGAATGCGGAGGTTTGTGGTACGTCAAAGTGACCCGCATCACCCTGTTCGACAATACGGCCATTTTCCATATAAACCATAAGGCTGGCCGTTTTGTATGCAAAAGCTACTTCATGAGTAACGATTACCTGAGTGATTCCAGTCTGCGCTAGTTCCTGAATAATACAGACTACTTGGTTTGTAATTTCAGGATCGAGTGCTGCCGTTGGTTCATCAAATAGCAGTACCTGAGGCTCCATCATCAGCGCGCGGGCAATAGCCACACGTTGCTGTTGTCCTACGGATAAATGCAGTGGGAAGCGATCAGCAAAATCGCGTAGGCGTAAACGTGTCAATAGCTTGTCTGCACGAGCTAAGGCCTCTTCTTTGCTCAATCCCAATACTCGGCAAGGTGCTTCGGTCAGATTTTTCGTGACGCTTAGGTGTGGCCACAGGTTATATTGCTGAAATACCATGCCGACATTTCGGCGTAGTTCGCGAATGGCGCTATCACTCGGAGGCTGTGAAAACGTAAAGTAGCTGCCTGCAATAACAATCGTGCCCGAACGGGGCATCTCCAGCAGATTCAATACACGCAGCAGCGAGCTTTTTCCTGCACCACTGGGGCCCAATAATACCAGCGTTTCGCCTGCCGGACAATCGAGGGTAACATCGAATAGTGCCTGATGCGCGCCATAGAAACAGTTAATGTTCTTTAGTTGAATACTCATGCGTAAGAATTAAATAAATAGTTATCCTAACAATGATCTCCTCGGAAGGAGACTTATACAATCGCCGTGGTTTTACTTTGCCAATTGGAGTACTAAGGCATAAATAGTATCATAACATATCGGTTAAGAGTGGTGGTGTACTTGATTTTCGTAATAGAAGTATAATAGATAGAAAATCTCTGCCCATATTGCACTAATTATTATACTGCGATTTCGCATCGCTAACGTAAACAATTACCAATTATGAATGTTGTTTAGTGATGAGGTTGTTTTTAGAGAAACTACTGGTTTATATATTTTTGGTTATGATGTCACCTAATCAATTACCACGGTAAGGTTTCCCTATAAGAAAGGGACTATAGAAAAGAGCTTACTAGAATTAATGCGAGTGCAATTCCTACCATCTGTCTCATAGCAGATAGTAGACGGTGAACCCTGCTGATGTAGCAGCATTTACTGTGGACAGATTGTTACGCGTAAGACTGATGATCACCTGTTGTTCCGGCTGTTTAGCTAATTATTTATTTATTTTCTAGCGATTAAACTACTTAGAACGTGTTAATGAGCCGTGAATGTCACTTCTGGCTTATCTTTCGTTTTGCGAAATCGGTATTGGCATCACCTCGAGTCGAGTTACCTCCAGTTTGTTTAAGGTTGAAGGGGGATTTCCGCGCATTTTCTATAGACTGAGGTGAAGTCGATGAAAGCGGATCGGCTCGGTGTGCACCTAGCACAGCTTCTTTCATGTTGAAGGAAAAGTTCTGACGTTGGATAACATTGATGTAGTAGCGCTATTGTTAGCGCTACTACTAGCATGCGTGAGTTCACAATGAAAAATATTATCGTTTTCTCTATAATAGCAACCGGATCTTGACTGATCCCAATAGCCGAAGCCGCCGTATTATTCTTCTGGAACTGTTCTCAACATTGTTGCAGGCAATGGGGTAGTTTTACTGGATGCAAAATCATGCCTATTTTTGCTGCTAGACGATTTTGAACGTTGCTTGTCCCCGATCCTGCTATTGGTAGCATTTGAATTGCTGATGCATGTCACTCTACAAAAATTACCTGAGTTAATGGTGATGTTTGTCGCTGATACTGATAGAGTAGGTATACTTCGTGGTACGTGAGTATATACGCGTAGCGACCGATCGTATCGGCAAACAAGGTATGAGCTCTGAAGACTAACCCGTTGTATTGCCTTCCATAAAAATTAATGTTTAATGATATTAAACGAGCAACGCAACTTAGACTAACGGTTCATTAGGAATGAATGTCTGTCTGTGGTATTTTTTCAATGTAGAGAAGCAATAGTCTCTTTTTGAATAGAGAAAGAGTGTAAGGCGAGAAGCATCTTCGGATATCGCAGCTCTCGGTGAGAGATGAACCGATTAACGGCTACGGAAGACAATACGGCCTTTAGTCAGGTCGTACGGGGTCAACTCTACAGTAACTTTGTCACCTGTTAGGATGCGGATATAATTTTTACGCATTTTTCCCGAGATATGAGCGGTAACCACGTGCCCGTTTTCCAACTCAACGCGGAACATGGTGTTAGGCAGTGTATCAAGCACAGTGCCTTGCATTTCAATATTGTCTTCTTTAGACATCGAATCCTCTAGGTTTATACTAGCTTTACTTTTTATCGGGAACGATAATGCCGAAAAACTGGGATTATGTAAAGGAGAGATAAAGAAGAGATACTGATCTTAACAGCAGCTTTCAGATAAGGAAAATCATAAGCACTCTGATACCAATTGGTATCAGGGGAAAAACGCTTATGGTTGCAATAGGATTCAGTGATGGGCACATCCTATAATATACATAAAGCAAAACAAGTGATAGCTGCTGATGATCACTATTTTGCCTTGAGTATTTTACAGTTGTTCTGCCCCAGATAATTGGCGTCTACCTTCACCGATCCAGCCATGCAGTACGATATATTCACATGGGGCTATTGTCCATGTTCATACGGTACAGATGTGATAGCACCACCCGCTTCTATGCGCTAGAAGCTAAAAGAAAGAAACGCCATGCGCAGTGCTGCAATAAAGGGATCAGCAGAGCGGCCCAGTTAATCGGGAAAACAGCATCCAGAATCAGTACCGCAAGCAAGGCGGAAAGATGCATTTGTTGAAGATAGTGCACATGGGAGTCTTTCATAAACTTGTTCGAAAGTCAGTGTTGCCAAAATTCTTCTATCAGCTTTCCCTGCACCCACAGGGTGGCTAAAAAAACACTATAATTTCTCTATTCACTGATAATGGATTTTTTCTAGATCTCTTCACGACAGCAGAAGCCTATCGGTTCGCGTAACAGCTGATTAAATGCGAATGCGCTAACAGTGCAATAAGCAAAAAAACAGGAGATTAACGCCTAATATAGAAGTGCTCAATGAGCAGATCGTGTAGTTGCAAGGTTGCAAAGACCTATACGTCGAGAGACATATATGAGGGCTCTAGGCTATTTACTCTGCCATTTTACTCTGTTTTTTAACGAGTATAAAAGTTGTTGATGTCGCATCTGTTTCATAGAGTATCAGAAGGCCAGGCAATAGAAAAAGTGAATACCAAAAGTTAATCTAGATCTAATCTAAAAAGAGGGCTATTATTCATTAGGGGCCTTATGTATCCCTACTGCATAAGTAGGGGGGGGAATAAATAGTAAAAGCAATCTGCTTCATTCTGACATTCTTAGCCTACATAAGTGAGTTTGAGCAGTACATCATTTTGTAGCAAGGTATCCAGATAACGCTTTGTATCAAGCGCCGAGACATACAAACCGTGCCTGCCTAGGTACGGTAAGTGTATTGCGAAAACGAATACCAGTTACACCCATTCCGTCGCTCAGCACTTCATCCAGCGTGCGATCGGTATGCAATACGATATTACCGTTTTGTACTTTACCCATCAGATACTGTCGATCAGTATTTTCTCTGCACGAAAACTCTCACGTCGGGGGATCAAATGCACTTCTTGCACAATGTTGGATAGGTAGAGTACTTCTGCCACTGCAGAATTGCCACCACCAACGACGGCCATGCGCTGATTATAGTAGAAAACCTATCGCACGTTGCTCAGGTAGAAACCCATTTGCCTTTAAACACGTCTTCAGAGGGCAAAAACCGATATCTCGTGCAGATTCGTCAGTGGAAACGATCAGAGATCACAGCTGTATTCCTCGCTGTCGCCAAACCAGCGGGGTGGTCGTAAACCGACAGCCTTTTCATATCGCTAATCAAGACCGGATGTGGTTTGGGGCGGGCAGCATACACTGTAGCGGTATAGCCAGCAGGGCCAGAACCTAAAACTAAAAGCTTGTAGTGCTGAATGGTGCCTATGTATTTCTCTTTTTAGCAACTTTTAGCAACTGCCTCTTTAAGAAAACTGTAAGGAAGAATTACGCGGTACAAAAAGTAGGCAAAGATTGTTATCTGTTTGTTTAAACTATTAAGCCTAGTTAATGATATAGAATACTAGTGATCTAGCGTCACTGATTAGAAATCATAATTAAAAATACGCTTTCTCAGAGAGAAAGCAGGGTTTTATTTGGCAATTTTTTGATTTTCATTTTTTTCATTAGCAATGGCTTGCGTTTTGCTAAAACTGCTACTGAAGAAGAAACTTGTTATATGTGAAAAGATCGGTTTTCTTTATGTTATGACTTTTCTTGTAGGGACCAAAATGATGGTGCGTTTATAATAGGATAGATAGGGTGTTATGAACGCCGGGCGTTGTAAGTAGTAAAAGAAAATCGCCGTAAAGGCGACCCTTGATATATAAAATAGATAGCGTGTCTTCTTTTAGATTGAAGAAGATTGGAGTGTGGAAAGGGCAAGGAAGTAGTGAAGGGAGACAACAAGAATTGTACACACAGAAAAACAACCGTGCAAGGATCTTGATTGCATCAATGGCAATATCCTGAACGAATTATAAAAAGACGGCAGAATCTCCAACGTAGCACTTTCCGAGCGTGTGGGTCTTGCTCCTACGCCATGCCTGGAACGCGTTCTCCGCTTAGAGCGTCAGGAATTTATCAATGGTAATACTGCATTATAAAACCCGCATTATCTTCATGCTTCACTGTTGATATTTATTGAGATTACGAAAAACTACGACGCACAGGATGTGTTTGAGCAGTTCAATGCCTCCGTGCAGAAATTGGAAGAAATTCTGGAGTACCAACTGGTCTCCGGAGATTTTAACTATCTTCTGAAAACTCGCATGCTGAATATGTATGCTTACCGTAACCTGCTAGGTGGTGAGGGAAGAAGTGAAACAGAGTAACCGTCTAGTGCTTAGAATCCCCTAAAATTAGGGGACTTAAAGCCAATTAATTTACTTGCACTTGCACCTGCTGCGAGTGACCCCTTGCCTGATAAAATAGGGGTAATCGCTACAGAAAATGCAACTAATAGAGCGAGAGAGCTGGATGTAAGTGATGAGAGAAATTATCAGGAGAATCTGTCGTTTCTTTATCCCTTGTGGTCATTTTAGCTGAATTTGTTGACCTTGAGTGGAACTGATTGCCCGCCTGGCGCAGAAAGCGCGTTCCGCTAAGATCCCTTTAGTATTAGGGAAAAGAAGCGGTCTTTTGTTGATGTTATTACCAGCTTTATTAAGCCAATATTCCTTCCTGGCACGGGGAATTTTCTGTATATAGGTAGCTAACTCTTCAATTCCTGTATAGGAATACATGGCCTTTTTCTTTTTGTGCCCGATCAAGAAGTTTCATGCTTTGAAATTGAAAGTGCAGACGATAACGTCGAAGGTGGTAGTAACCTTCAATAGTTATTTGGACGGAGTTGTAGTTGGACATGTGCAGAGACGATAGTCAAGCCGGAATGTCGGCCTCCTATTGAGTCAACCAAAAAGGATATAGATAATGAGAATAGGCTTAATAGCAGCCCTACTGATAGGCTGGATGACGTCCAGTGCGGTCGCTGCCAATGCAGCAAGCGATTTACAAAACCGACTGAATAAAGTCAGAACCTTCCACGCTATGTTCACACAGAAAGTTACTACTGCGGAAGGAATAGCGCTGCAGGAAAGTCAAGGGGAGCTTTGGTTGAAGCGGCCAAACTTATTTAACTGGAAAACCACTATGCCGGATGAAAGCATTCTGATTTCTGATGGTAAGACGTTGTGGTTTTATAACCCGTTTGTGGAACAGGTGACAGCAACCTGGGTACAGGATACTATAGGGAATGCGCCTTTTATGCTCATTAGCCGAAATGATGCCAGAAAATGGGGAGAATATAACATATGTCAGTATGGGGATAATTTTGAGCTGACGCCAAAAACGCCTAAAGGCAATCTGCATCAGTTTTCGATTAATGTCAATGCTACGGGCATCATTACAAACTTTACGGCAACGGAACAGGATGGTCAACGAAGCAACTACACGCTAACCAATCAGCAAACTAGTGCCGTCGATAGTAGTAAATTTACTTTTATACTGCCGAAAGGTGTACTTCTGGACGATCAACGTCAGTGAGGCTATCGTAAGAAACGTATTGCTGGATTTGTTGGAGAACAGCTTTTAGCGGCTAGCCGCATGAATACAGCCAGTAGTTAGCACAATTATATCAGCCAGCAGCATCTATTTGGCGTATCAAAAAACCCTTACCACAGGCTTATCGCAGGTGGTAACTGCACTTCCTGATTTTGTGGGTGGCCTTCAGGAACCAGAAAAACGATCTTATGAGCTCGTATTACAGCAAGCGATGACAGATAGATACTGGCGATTTTTACAGGCGAATTATTGTGCTCCCGCAAGAGACACAGAGGGTACCTGGCAGAAGTAGTAAATGGTAATTCGCATAAGCGATTGTGTACTCTATAGTCCGAAGTAATGCTGTTTAAACTGCGTTTACAACGGCGCTGGTGGTTGTAGAATGCCAGCGCTAGAGAGAAATAGTAGGATGATGTGCCGAAGCATTTATAAAACGCACAAATCAAATTGATAATCATGAACGTGCTACTACTAACCTACCTCACGACTTTTTGAAACCAAAAATAGTTAAAATTTGCCTAGGCTAACTGCACAGAATCAAAATAGGCTGATAAAACGCTATCTATGAACCAGGCGCTACGGTAAAGTTATAGGGTTATTTTCCCGCGCGATGGGATCGAGTTACCCAACATGATATAGTTGGCAAGCAGAAAACAGCACAATTCAATCCCGATGAGCTAACAACGGTAAGTGATTCGGGTGAATATCAGTGCAGACAATAAGCCTGCAGAGCGTGAAGTATGACGGGTGAATCACTAATACAGGATTAGCATGCTTGACCCTAATTTATTGCGTAATGAGCTAGACGCAGTTGCCAAAAAGCTACTGGCTCGAAGAGATTTTAAATTAGATGTAGAGACGTTGCGTCAACAAGAAAAGCGCCGCAACGTACTACAAGTAGAAACAGAAAGTTTACAAGCAGAGCGTAACTCTAGATCGAAAGAGATCGGTTCGGCTAAAGCCCGTGGTGCAGATATTGAACCGTTATGTCGTGAACTTAACGTACTGGGTGAAAGGCTAGATTCGACCAAAGCAGAATTGAATGCTTTGCAACATGCCAGTCGTAAACTGGCATTGACTATTCCTAACATACCAGATGATTCCGTGCCGTTGGGTAAAAATGAGCATTGTAATAAGCAAATTAGTTGCTGGGGTGAACCACGAAAGTATGACTTCCCAGTGCGAGATCATGTTGTTTTGGGCGAGTTAGCGAAAGGCGTTGATTTTGCTGCTGGCGTAAAACTCACTGGTGCGCGGTTTGTGGTGATGAAAGGGCAGATTGCTCGTCTACACCGCGCATTGTCGCAATTCATGCTGGATTTACATACCGAACAGCATGGTTACCAAGAAGCATATGTGCCTTATGTAGTAAATCATGCTACTTTGTATGGTACAGGCCAGTTACCAAAATTTGGGGAAGACCTGTTTCACACTCGTCCTCTGATGGAAGAAGAGGATAGCAGCAACTACGCACTCATTCCGACCGCAGAAGTGCCGTTGACCAATCTAGTGCGTGATGAAATTCTGGATGAAGATACACTTCCGATTAAAATGACAGCGCATACGCCTTGCTTCCGCTCTGAAGCGGGGTCCTACGGCCGCGACACGCGTGGTCTGATTCGTATGCACCAGTTTGACAAAGTTGAGTTAGTACAGATTGTGCGTCCTGAAGAATCCATGGATGCGCTGAAAATGTTAATAACCCACGCTGAAACCGTATTGCAATTGCTTCAATTGCCATACCGTAAAATGCTATTGTGTTCTGGTGAACTAGGCTTTGGGTCATGCAAAACTTACGATCTAGAAGTATGGTTACCAGCGCAGAACACCTACCGTGAAATATCCTCTTGCTCGAACATTGGGGATTTTCAGGCTCGTCGTATGCAAGCACGCTGCCGCAACAAGAGTGATAAGAAAATACGTCTGGTACATACGCTGAACGGTTCTGGTTTAGCAGTTGGACGTACTCTCGTTGCAGTTCTAGAAAACTTCCAGCAAGCGGATGGCTGTATTGCTATTCCTGACGTGTTGCGTCCTTATATGGGTGGGTTGGAGTTTATCCGCTAAACACTCCATCATTCCGTTATTGAAAGCGCCTTTCTGGGCAATTTTATAGATTACAGAGCAGAAAAATTATGTCCAGCTGCCCCACAGCTGGTACCTGCGCCGCTAATTGACTTTTAAATGCGAAGTTTCGTGATGCCACTCATGATTCTTTGCTCTATTTAGTACTCTCGCCCAACTTTGTTATTGCTCTGTGGCCTTAGTATTCTACTAACTGTCTATATCTCTGTCCTAAATCCTGATATAGTCAACTATCAATTGATACCTCTATGTAGTAGGTGGATGTTATCGTAATATACAAATTGTTTTACCCCCTGGTTTGATTAGATCAGCAAACAAAAAATCGCTCTAACTGCTCCTTAGTAGCAAAATATTACCTCATCAGCTACTAATGTAGCTCAATGTATATAATATCCCATATACATCTCCGCCGCTTCATTTGAACTTGCTATTGCACTACGAAGAATCAGAGATTCTAGATCAAAGCGCTGTAGCTCAGCAGTACAAAGTAAGGTTTCGAAAAAATAGAATTAGTTTTGTTCATAAAGAATTTAACGAGGAACCAGGTTTGATGATCAAACCTGCTCTCTATGTATTACATTGTATTTTATATTAAAGTAGTTCTTCTCTGCACTGGGGCACAGGCTTTCGGAAAGTACGAGTCAAAAACGCTAGGTAGATCAAGCCAATGGAAGCCCAAATCAGCCCTAATAGCATAGAGCTTTTCTCCAGATTTAACCATAACGAGCTTACTGCTAGTGCACCCAGCAGTGGTAACAACAGATAGTGGAAGGTATCTTTCAGTGTGCTATTGCGGCCTTCACGTAGATAGATTTGTGAAATTACTGATAGGTTCACAAAGGTAAAGGCCACCAACGCACCGAAGTTAATCAACGAAGAAACCACTTCCAAATCGAAAGAGACAGCTGAGAGCGCAACCACACCGACCAGCAATACGTTCAGCCACGGTGTACTCCACTGTGGGTGTATATAGCCAAAGAACCGCTCTGGGAAAACACCGTCACGCCCCATCACATACATCAAGCGCGAAACGCCAGCGTGTGCAGCCATTCCTGAAGCCAGCACAGTCACGCAAGAGAAGAGCAGAATATGCGATTGGAAAAATTTACCCACTACATACAGCATGATTTCCGGCTGAGAAGATTCTGGAAAATTAAATCGCGCGACATCTGGGAAATAGAGTTGCAAGAAGTAAGACACTACGATGAAGATCACGCCACCAATCAATGCCGTTAAAAAGATTGCTTTCGGGATCACGCGCGCTGCATCTGTCGTCTCTTCTGAAAGAGAGCTGATGCCATCAAAACCGAGAAAAGAGAAGCAAAGTGTTGTCGCACCTGTAATCAGGGGTACTAAATGGGCATTTTCAGACCAGAACGGACGGGTGCTGACCAAATCCCCAGTACCTGCGCCTTGCAAAATTCCGTGAATCAGAACTCCCAGGAAAATCACCATGATTGCAACCTGTACCACGACGATAATCGAATTAAGTTTGGCAACGACATGGATACCACGCAGGTTACACAGCGTCATCAGCCCAACCAACACGGCTACGAATATCCAATCTGGCACCTCTGGAAAAATTGTTTCTAGATAAGTTTTTGCCAACAGAACATTAATCATTGGCATAAAAAGATAATCAAGCAGAGAAGACCAGCCGACTAGAAAACCAACGTGTGGGCTGATCGCCTTTTGCGTATAGGTATAAGCGGAACCTGCAGAAGGGAAGCGGCGTACCAGTTTGCCATAACTGATAGCAGTAAACAGAATGCCAATCAACGCAAAAACGTATGCAGTGGCGACATGCCCATCGGTCAGATTGGTTACAATGCCGAAAGTATCATAGATAGTCATTGGCTGCATATAAGCCAATCCCATCATAACCACCTGCCAAAATGGCAGAGTTTTTCTTAACTGCGCGCGTTGCAAAGCTGGATCGGCACTAGTAACGGACATGATAACCCCCCTTCTATTCCGACAACAGAAAAAGCCGGACAAAAAAGCAGCTGACCTATTAAGAAATTTCCCTATTTCCCTTTTCTCATCGTGTACATTTTACATCTTCAACTCAAGATTGAGAATCGATCCAGATCATCGTTCAACCTCTTGGTTAAAAACATAGGTGTTGTATCATTTATTGATGAAAAAAATAGCCGCCTCTAATGAGGCGGCGGCTATTTACAGGGAGCATATTTCAGTATATTGCACTAGTTAGGTCTTGCTAACAAGCTGTTGTGTTACTTTTTATAAAATTTGACGGGTTATTACATCAACCTATATGTAATAAACTATTGATTTATCTGTAGCTTAGAAAGCGATCTTGAAATCGCTTTTCCTTTTTTTTACGCTCCCTAGTTCATAAATTACCTGCTGTAAATCGCGCTCCTGAGACCTGAGAGGAGCCAATTCTGAGAACTTGAAGTTCAGTCTCCTTATCACTTTCAGTTCTCCTTTTCTGTCAACGACTTTGCTATCAGCATCAGCATAACCTGCAAGTTGCCTATCAGCAAGGAAAAAGAAGCTGTAACGCCTTAACGTTACAGTGCAGATATGCCCGCCGTCAACCCAACATAAATTAGGCGCTTAGACTCAGCTCAATAGGTTATAACGATCATCACAAGATAAAAAATAATATTTTTGCATTAAGTGAAGCGCTCAATAAAGCGCTCTTAGACAAACATGGGATTAATCGCTTCGATTTTTCTGCTGCTGGAGGAATGTCTGGCACGCAGTCTGAATTTTACTACCAGAGTACGTCTGTGATTAAAGCATCAAAATGATTAGTGGAAATAACTTCAATAGCGCTTACCTGTAGTAACAATGCTGTCATCATTAGTTGCAAGTAATACTACAGTCTCCTCCTGTACAAGATGATCTCAGCTTATATCAGCCATAACTGTTTGCACGATCACGTAGTTCCTTCCCCGGTTTGAAATGGGGAACGTATTTGCCTTCTAGCTCTACTTTCTCACCCGTTTTTGGGTTTCGGCCCACTCGCGCTGCACGATAGTGAAGTGAAAAACTGCCGAACCCTCGGATCTCAATCCGATCGCCATCAGCTAGCGTTGCAGCCATCTGTTCGAGCATCTCTTTCACTGCATCCGCAACGTCTTTAGCCTGGATATGAGATTGCTGTCCAGTAAGTCTTTCAATTAGTTTAGACTTGGTCATCATTCCTCCAAGTACGTGATTATATCAATAATAGCTACGATTGACTTCCCACCATAATAGAATGAGCTAGCCGAATAACCAGCTCACTCCACCAGCCTATTATTCGCCTTTAGCTGCTTTGAATGCTTCAGCTATTGCACTGGAGAAGTTTTCTTCTTCCCTGTTGTTTATGGAGTCGATAGCATTTTTTTCATCAGCTTCATCTTTCGCACGTATAGACAGGCTTACTACGCGATTTTTTCGATCTACACCAGTGTATTTTGCTGCAATAACATCCCCCGCGCTCAGAATTAGCGTAGCATCTTCTACAGGGTCACGAGAGGCTTCAGATGCGCGAAGGTAACCTTCAACACCATCAGCTAATTCAACTGTAGCACCTTTCGCGTCAACCGCAGTAACTTTGCCTATTACGATCGCACCTTTTTTTTTCAATGAAAGATAGGTATTAAACGGGTCTTCTGCCAGTTGTTTAACGCCTAGAGAGATACGCTCGCGCTCTGCATCAACCTGCAACACAACAGCTGCGATTTCGTCACCTTTCTTATATTCACGAACGGCTTCTTCGCTAGCAATGTTCCAAGAGATGTCCGACAGGTGCACCAGCCCATCGATGCCACCATCCAGACCGATGAATATACCAAAGTCAGTGATAGACTTGATCTTACCTTCAACTCGGTCACCCTTGTTGTGGATTTCAGCAAATTGCTGCCACGGGTTAGATTTACATTGTTTCAGGCCTAGGGAGATACGACGACGTTCTTCGTCAATATCTAGAACCATAACTTCAACTATATCGCCTACGCTAACCACTTTAGACGGATGGATGTTTTTGTTAGTCCAATCCATTTCGGATACGTGTACTAGACCTTCTACGCCTTCTTCAATTTCTACAAAACACCCGTAATCAGTTAGGTTAGTCACACGACCAATCAGCCGAGTATATTCCGGGTAGCGCTTAGAGATAGCGATCCACGGATCTTCGCCAAGCTGTTTGAGACCTAAAGACACACGAGTACGTTCGCGGTCAAACTTCAGCACCTTTACAGTGATCTCATCGCCAACATTTACGATTTCACTCGGATTTTTAACGCGCTTCCAAGCCATATCAGTGATATGCAGCAGACCATCAACGCCACCTAGATCAACGAATGCACCGTAGTCAGTAAGGTTCTTAACGATACCTTTAACTTCCATGCCTTCTTGCAGGTTTTCCAGCAGTTGATCGCGCTCAGCACTATTCTCGGATTCGATAACGGCACGGCGGGAAAGAACAACGTTGTTGCGTTTTTGATCCAGCTTTATCACTTTAAACTCAAGCTCTTTACCTTCCAGATGCAGCGTGTCGCGAACCGGACGAATGTCAACCAGAGAACCCGGTAGGAATGCACGGATACCGTTCAATTCAACAGTAAATCCGCCCTTTACCTTACCGTTGATAACACCGGTAACAGTCGCAGATTCTGCGTAGGCTTTTTCCAGCATTAGCCAAGCTTCGTAGCGTTTCGCTTTATCACGAGATAACAGAGTCTCGCCGAAACCGTCTTCTACCGCGTCTAGTGCCACATCAATTTCATCACCGATCTGGATTTCGAGTTCGCCTTGTGCGTTTTTAAATTGCTCTACCGGAATGGTAGATTCCGATTTTAGACCGGCATCAACCAGCACGATATCTTTATCAATAGAAACAACAACGCCGCGAACGATAGAACCTGGACGGGTTTCTATTTCTTTCAGCGAATTTTCAAAGAGTTGAGCAAAAGATTTTGTCATATTGTTAATCTTAAGGGTTTCAATTTAACGTCCATCTAGCATCCATGCTTGATGGGGTTGTTTCACATACCTTGCTGTTATCCTTACAGCAAGGTTAGAAACCTAATTCTATACCTTCCTCAATCAACCCTATGATTAAGGAAGGATTTTTCGCGCATAAGAGAGCGACTTTGCAATAACGTCATCGATCGATATATTCGTCGAATCCAATATCAGCGCATTCGCAGCAGGGACTAACGGCGCTATAGGACGATCACGATCTCGTGCATCCCTTTCTTTTATTTCGTACAAAAGAAGATCGAAACTAACATTAAAACCTTTTTCCTGCAACTGTAGCATGCGTCGTTGTGCACGTTCTTCGGCGCTGGCATCCAAAAAAATTTTTACAGGTGCATCATGGAACACCATGGTTCCCATATCGCGACCATCCGCTACCAGCCCGGGAGCGTCTCGAAATGCACGCTGACGGCGCAGTAAGGCTTCTCGTACACGAGGAAAACCTGCAGCCTGAGAGGCTGCCTTCCCGACGGTCTCATTTCGAATTTCATTACTGACATCCTCGCCCTCTAGAATTACCTTTAGTTGCCATTCTTCAGCAACGAAGCGCACGTCAAGGTGCAAAGCTAGTGGCACTATCGCTTCTTCCGAAGCGATATCAACCTGATGATGCAAGACGGCCAAGGCGAGCACGCGATAAATTGCACCTGAGTCCAACAAATTCCACTGCAAGATTTCCGCCAACGCCTTGCATAGTGCCCCCTTTCCTGCGCCACTCGGCCCATCAACCGTTATTACTGGTACCGTTACCTCCATTTCTTTCTCCTATTACTTGAAACAACCGTGAGGTGCGGTACGTACTTACGGTATATCATTATACTCGTCAACGAGTATAACAGTTAACTCAACTACACGGAGAAAGATAAAATATTAGAAGATGCTTTGTAGAAGATGCCTTGTAACAGTAGCGGGCGGGCATGTGGTGCAGCCCCTCTCTGAGCGTTCACATCTTCTTGCTTCACCCAGAAACATTCGTATGCCGAAAATGTTTATCCATTATCTCATCGATTATTGCTTATGACTTAAACGCGCCAACTGTTGAAAATACCCCGGAAAGGTTTTTGCCGTACATTTAGGATTGAGAATGGTTACTGGCGTATCGGATAACGCGACCAAAGAGAAACACATCGCTATTCGGTGATCATTATAGGTGCTGATCTCCGTAAAACGTAACTGAGGAGCAGGCGTAATGCGAATATAGTCAGTACCCTCATCCACCGTTGCACCGACTTTGCGAAGTTCTGTTGCCATTGCTGCAAGACGGTCTGATTCTTTTAAACGCCAGTTGTAGATATTGCGTAGCGTCGTAGTCCCGCCCTTGGCAAACAGGGCAGCGATGGCAATGGTCATAGCTGCATCCGGAATATGATTCACATCCATATCAATAGCATGTAACTCATCGCGTTGACACTCGATATAGTCATCACCCCAG
Organism: Candidatus Malihini olakiniferum; assembly: GCA_042263625.1. GTDB lineage: Bacteria > Pseudomonadota > Gammaproteobacteria > Enterobacterales > Enterobacteriaceae > Symbiopectobacterium > Symbiopectobacterium olakiniferum_A. The sequence continues at coordinate 215,223 of JBHKFL010000007.1, read as the reverse complement.
CGGATAATAGCGCCCATACTTTCCAGTATATCGGCGAAGTGAATATCACCCTGTGCGCTGTTTCTCCCAACACCAGTGACACGGACCGTCCCGCCTTTGATCGCAGCGGTAGCGAGGAAATAGGAAGCTGAGGACGCATCCCCTTCCACTAGATACTCCCCCGGAGCGCGGTATTGCTGGTTACCTTTCACGTTGAAGTGCTGATAATTCTCGTTGTGTACGTCCACACCGAAATCCTCCATCATGCGCAGCGTGATATCAATGTAGGGTTTGGATACTAGATCGCCTTTAATGCTGATACGGGTGTCTTTGCTTGCTAACGGTGCTGTCATCAGCAACGCGGTTAGGAACTGGCTAGAGACACTGCCATCCACAGCAATCTCTCCACCACTGAAGCCTCCGTGCAGGCGCAATGGGGGATAGTGCGTCTGCTCTAGATAATCGATAGTTGCCCCCCCTTGTCGCAACGCATCAACCAGATGACCGATTGGGCGATCTTTCATACGCGGATCACCAGTCAATACAATATCGCCGTGCGTTAAACATAGCGCGGATGCTAGCAGACGCATTGCAGTGCCCGCATTGCCGAGAAACAGTTCTAACGGTTGCGATGCGGTAAAGGGACCACCAATACCAGTGATAGCGCATTCGGTGCGACTAGTTGAGAGATGATATTGCACAACCAATGCCTGTAAGGCATGCAACATATAGCGCACATCATCACTATCAAGCAAGTTTTTCAAATGCGTCGAACCTGTTGCCAATGCGGCCAATAATAAGGCACGGTTAGAGACGCTTTTCGAACCGGGAAGGTTAATCACACCATCAATTAAATAAATTGGCTGTAGGGTAAGGGATTCGTGCATGTAATACTTAACTTCGATCCTCAAAAGAAGGAGACTTGGTGCAAACCAAGTCTTACTAAAAATATATTACCACTTACCTTATGCGGTTCTCTCTAAAGAGAGAACCAACAGTTTAAGTTTAATCTTCAACGTCGCAGTTAAACCGCAAAGCCTATCGCTGCTGTATTAACCATAACGACGTTCAAAATCAGCCATAAAGGTTGTAAGTGCCTGTACACCTGCCAGCGGCATGGCGTTATATAGAGATGCACGCATACCCCCCACAACACGGTGGCCTTTGAGCGCATGCAGACCTGCGGCTTTTGATTTTTTCAAGAATAACTTATCCAGCGCATCGTCGCCCAATAGGAACGGTACATTCATACGTGAACGGTGGGCTGCTAGCACGTTGTTACGATAAAAATCACTGCTGTCGATAGCGCTATAAAGGCGCTCCGCTTTTTCACGATTACGTTTTTCCATTTCAACTAGTCCGCCTTTCTCTTTCAACCATTTAAATACCATGCCAGAAAGATACCAGGCAAACGTCGGAGGTGTATTGTACATGGAGTTGTTGTCCGCTAAAATTTTGTAATTCATCACGGATGGCAGCACACTACGGGCTTTGCCCAGCAGATCATCTCGTACAATCACCAGCGTTAGGCCCGCAGGTCCAATGTTTTTCTGTGCGCCAGCATAAATAACACCGAAACGGCTAACATCGATCGGGTAAGATAGGATGCTAGAGGAGAAATCAGCGACGACAATTTTGTCGCCAAAGTTTGGCATTTCTTCGATCGCTAGTCCATCAATAGTTTCGTTAGGGCAATAATGTACAAATGCCGCATCGTCAGAAAGTCCCCATTCACGCATCGATTTGCTAGCGTGGAGGCCGTTAATTCGTGTTTTCACGTCGATAACGTTTGGTTTACAGTATTTTTCTGCTTCGACAATCGCACTGTGTGCCCAATAGCCGCCGTCGATATAGTCAGCTTTAGTAAAGTGACCCAACAGGTTTAAAGGCACAGCAGCAAATTGCGCGCGTGCACCACCTTGGCAAAACAACACTTTGTAATTGGAAGGAATTTTTAATAGGTCACGAAGCCCCTGTTCGGCTTCTTCCGCTACCTGCATAAATTCTTTAGTACGGTGACCAATCTCCATTACAGAAGTCCCCAGCCCTCGCCAGTTACACAACTCTTGCTCGGCACGAAGCAAAACTTCAACCGGCAGCATAGCTGGACCTGCGCTAAAGTTAAAAACTTGTATCATTTCCCCTCATGACGTATGTAGTTAGTATGAGTGTTGTTAATTTTTTGTCTATTTTACAGCGATAAATAAAATTTTTGTAAAAAATCGATCTTTCCTGTAGCAATCATGTTTTTTGCAGTAATTGACATCTTTTATTTTATCACTGGCTCTCTCCTGCTTTAATTCTTATTATGCCTATTGCATAATAAGAGATAGGCTGACAGCGTGAACTTGTCAGCGACAAGTCCATTTGATGCAGGTGACCAAGAAAAATGATAATTTTAAGCCAAACGCTCATCCTAAGAAAAGACACGCTCTGTAAGATTTCATCGCCTGTCTTCAACAGAAACTCCGTAACCAAGGCTTCAACAGCGCAACAGCCTATTGCTTAAAGGCGATAGATTGTAAGCATTTTTTCAAAAACCACCTCCTTGCTAACTTCTATCTTGACAACTCAATCCGCTCTTGGCAATTCCTTACAGGAACACTAACACATTGAGCCCTAGCAGCATGCTAGACTTTGCAAACCGACAAAGCGGAACGCAGCATTTGCTCCCTGCTGTTTACTTGGTACTCTTCCGACACGACAGTCTACATTCCGATAAACATTAAACCTAGTTTTCGTGATACGTTCACCCTGAACCTAGGCTAATTTTTATCGAAGACCTGTACGGGGTATTAAGGTATTGATAGACAATATTACTACGCTGGTGATGGCACTATAATTCTCCCACGTGCAATACAAAGATTGTGCTTTATGCGATGATCTAATCTAGACATTTATTGGCTAAAGTTATTTAGCAACATCTGAGCTGTTCTCATGATGGAAACATTGAATTTTTATCAATGTTAGCAATTATTAATATAAGCCTTCATACAACACGTTGAATGTGCGTTAGCTGTATTCGCCATGCCCGATCCTTGCTTCTTACGACTAACCTAGTCGACCTAAGCTAAGCTACGTTCAAATCAGCTCTCATCGGAGTTATTAACTGCTGAGTAAGCTTATTGAGCAGGTTAACCTGCTATCCTATAATTTGAGTTATGTATAGAGTGTAATCTCTATCTTCAGAATAAGATTAAGCGACTAATTTCTTGGTATAAGAAAAAAGCAATTTCAGTAGAACTGCTTTCCGTTTATTTACTTCCTGTAAAACATAGAGTTTATTTAAATGCGAGATATAGCGCTTAAAGCGCTCTAGCGTGAATACTTCTTTTCTATGCTGTAACTAACGAAGTTGCTCATCGTCGTTCAATGTCCGAAGGACATTTCTAGCACGATAACAGAACGACAAAGTCGGCTTACAGCGCGACCACTTTTTTACGAACTTCGATTCTTTTTTGTAATGCCGCCAGATTGTGGAGACAGCGATGGCGATCGATACGCAACCGCGCAGCATCCTCAGCATGAAGTGTGCTGTCGGGTGCTAGCACCGAGAATTCGTTGATATGTATCAATTTTATAAGAAAAGGTTGCATGGTATCGACCGTGATCACTACTGTCCTTTAGTATTATGCTAATTTCACCCTTAAATTATGAATAATACCATTGAAATTATATTTTGTCGCATCGTCATTTGGTATAAATTCGCAATTTAATATAAATTACAATTACTAACCGGAGATATCTAAATAAAAATGGAGCACAATCTGGTGATGGCGCTCTGCTGGATGCATCGGAATTCGGTTAGGTCAATCTGATTTTTATGAAAACTTAGAAGTTCGTCGCTATCGTGTGAGAAGCTATTGCCATTTTGGTATCTCAGTGATTTGGCGTAAAGCACGATAGTGCGTAGAATAAGTGGCTATTTATAAATAATTCAGGTTTATTGCATGCTGAATGATAAAGAGCTCTCTACTTGGCAAACCTTTCGTCATCTGTGGCCTATGATTTCTCCATTCAAAGAGGGTTTGGCGGCCGCAGCTGTTGCGCTTATCATCAATGCGGCTGGCGATACGCTAATGCTCTCGCTGCTGAAGCCCTTGCTAGACGAAGGGTTTGAAAAGACCGATCGCAGCGTTTTGCTATGGATGCCACTGGTGGTGTTGGGGCTGATTCTAGTGCGCGGTTTTACAGGCTATGTGTCGGCCTACTGCGTATCCTGGGTCTCGGGAAAGGTGGTGATGAATATGCGCCGTCGCTTGTTCAGCCACATCATGGGCATGCCCGTGGGTTTCTTCGATCAACAATCAACCGGAATTTTGCTCTCTCGCATTACGTATGATTCTGAGCAGGTAGCTTCTTCTTCTTCTAGCGCGTTGATTACGTTAGTTCGTGAAGGTGCGTCGATTATAGGATTGTTTTTACTGATGTTTTACTACAGTTGGCAACTATCAATTATTTTAATTATGATTGCACCTATCGTAGCTATTGCAATCCGATTGGTATCAAAACGGTTTCGTAATATCAGCAAAAATATTCAGCACACCATGGGGCAGGTCACTGCTAGCGCTGAACAGATGCTGAAAGGTCATAAAGAAGTACTGATTTTTGGCGGCCAGGAAGTAGAAGTGGCACGTTTTGATAAAGTCAGTAACTGCATTCGAACCCAAGGTATGAAAATGGTCTCGGCGTCTGCTATTTCTGAAGCGATTATCCAGTTGATCGGGTCTCTAGCACTGTCGTTTGTACTGTATGCCGCGAGTTTTCCGATTATAATAAATACGCTGACGGCAGGTACCATTACTGTGGTCATCTCTTCGATGATTGCTCTAATGCGTCCTCTGAAATCTCTGACGAACGTCAATGCTCAATTCCAACGTGGGATGGCAGCCTGCCAAACATTGTTTGCCATTATGGATATGGAGCAGGAAAAAGATGAAGGCACGCTCGTTCTGGAAAGGGCTGAGGGTAATTTAGAGTTCCGCAACGTCACGTTCTCCTATGCAACTAAAGAGACGCTAGCGCTGAAGAATATCAGCCTGCACATCCCTCCTGGGAAAACAATCGCTTTAGTCGGACGCTCGGGTTCTGGTAAATCTACCATTGCCAACCTGATTACTCGTTTTTACGATATTCAATCCGGCGAGATCCTGCTAGATGGTCATGATCTGCGCAAATATACGCTGGCCTCTCTGCGTCGTCAGGTTGCTTTGGTATCACAACACGTGCATTTATTCAACGACACCATTGCTAACAATATCTCTTATGCTTGTGGAGATCGTTATTCGCGAGAAGAGATTAAACGTGCGGCAAAAATGGCGCATGCGATGGACTTTATTAATAAAATTGATAAAGGCCTGGATACCATCATCGGTGAAAATAGCGTGTTGCTTTCCGGTGGACAACGCCAAAGAATTGCTATTGCTCGTGCGTTGTTGCGAGCTTGTCCGATTCTGGTACTGGATGAAGCGACTTCTGCGCTGGATATTGAATCTGAAAGGGCAATTCAGGCTACATTAGACGAGTTGCAAAAAGACCGTACTGCGCTGGTGATTGCGCACCGTTTATCCACGATCGAGAATGCCGATGAAATTCTAGTGGTTGAGGATGGTCAGATTATTGAGCGTGGTCCTCACGCTAAGCTACTGGAGCAAAATGGCGCTTATGCACAGTTGCATAAAATGCAGTTTAGCGAATGCAGTTTGGCGAATGATTGCGCGTATCTGGTCAGGTGAATCGCGGCTTTATTGGCTACTGATCCCCTTTTCATTGATCTATGGTGTAATTACAGCTGCAATTCGTTATAGCTACCGTGTTGGTTGGCGTTGTTCCTGGCGTTCTCCAGTGCCGGTAGTGGTTGTGGGAAACCTCACCGCCGGTGGAAATGGCAAGACGCCATTGGTTATCTGGCTCGTTGAGGCACTACAATCTCAAGGTTATCAGGTTGGGGTCGTATCCCGTGGTTACGGCGGTAAAGCGGAGCATTATCCGCTAGTGGTGGATACGTCTGTGTTTACCACGCAAGCGGGAGATGAACCTCTGCTAATTTATCAGAATACAGGCGCGCCTGTGGCGGTATCCCCTTCCCGACGTGATGCCATTGAAGCGCTTATTGCACGCCAATCGCTTGATGTAATAGTGACAGACGATGGCTTACAACACTATGCATTGGCTAGAGATATCGAGATCGTGGTTGTGGATGGTGAGCGTCGATTTGGCAACGGCTGGTGGTTGCCTGCCGGGCCAATGCGAGAACAGGTGAAGCGCTTGCGCAGCGTGGACGCTGTCGTGGTTAATGGTGGGAGGTTCCAATCTGGCGAAATCGCCATGCACTTGCAGCTAGGTGATGCTGTCAACTTGCTCAGTGGAGATACCTGTCCTGTTGCACTACTGACAGAAAGTGTTGCTATGGCCGGTATTGGTTATCCGCCCCGTTTTTTTGCCACTTTACGAGCGCAAGGCGTTAATGTTGTGCGTGAAGTCACATTTGCCGATCACCAAACTTATGTGCGAGAAGCAATTCAAGCCCTGACAGAGGATAATCATCAGCCATTGCTGATGACGGAAAAAGATGCGGTGAAGTGTAGACGTTTTGCGCAAGCGAATTGGTGGTACTTGCCGGTAGATGCCCAACTTTCTGAGCTAGGCTCATCGATATTGCTGGATAAGATAAAGTCATTGTTGCCCCTACGACGACCGTAATGTAGCCTCTACTTTTGTTTATAAGAACCTTAATGGAGTATGCATGGATCACCGTTTGCTCGAGATCGTTGCCTGTCCTGTATGCAAGGGACAGCTTTACTACAATAAAGATAAGTTGGAACTAATTTGTAAAGTGGATTCCTTGTCCTATCCGGTGCGTGACGGCATTCCTGTATTGCTAGAAAACGAAGCGCGCAAGATCCCTTCGGATGGGATTTTAGAATGAGGTTTACTGCAATCATACCTGCGCGCTATGCCTCTACCCGCTTACCGGGAAAACCATTAGTAAAAATTAATGGCAAACCTAGGGCTAGGCTAGGGTAGTCCATGTAATGGAGCGCGCCTTAGAGTCAGGGACAAGCGTCGTCATTGTGGCGACAGACGATCCTGACGTTCATCATGCAGTAGAACTGGCTGGGGGGGGAAGTATGTCTGACCAGACAGTATCACTATTCAGGTACCAAGCGTTTTGGGCAAGTCATTGAACGATATTAGTTTATAGATGACACAATCATTGTTAATGTACAAGTGGATGAGCCATTAATTCCTTCAGTTATTATTTACTAGGTTGCGGATAATTTAGCTTTATGCCAGGTAGGGATAGCAACGTTGGCGGTGTCTATTTCTACAGCAGAAGAAGCATTTAATCCAAATGCGGTGAAAGTGGTGATGGATGAGAAAGGGTATGCCCTTTATTTTTCCCGTGCGACTATTCCTTGGGATCGTGAACGTTTTATTCAAAGCAAGAAAACGATTGGCGATCATTTTACGCCATATCGGTATCGATGCCTATCGTGCTAGCTTTATTCGGCGTTATGTTACCAGGCAGTCTAGCTGTCTGGAGCAGATAGAATTACTCGAGCAACTACGTGTCCCGTGGTACGGTGACAAAATCCATGTTGCGATAGGGCAGGCTGTGCCGATCGTTTTCGTGGATACACCGGAAGATTTACAGCGTGTACGAGCTGCATATGGTGTAAGTCTGTTCAGCCACGAAGCTGTCATCGGATTGCATTGAACCATAAGGTTATTAATTAAAATATAATACAATCATTTGTTCATAATTTATATCTTGGCTTTACGCCAAGAGGTATATATTGTCCCAATAGAATTGTTTATCTATTGATCTACTCGTTAAAAAGTAAACTGCGATCCATAGCATACTAACACGTAGTATCCCTGAAACACTAGCAAGGTTTAGCAAAGTATAGAACGTTTTAAGGCTGCATTAAGCACGGCGTTGGTAAAAGTTAAGCAAGTTCGAAACTGCTCAATGAGCAGCCTTATACATACTCGTATAAGCTGTATGATAATAAGGGTAATGCCATGCCTTTGTTGGAAACAACTCTATGTATGTTAGAGGATAGCTCAGCATGAGCATAGAAAATTTCTATGTGGGCACGTGAAACGAATGTATACCTGCCAACACTATCTAGTATAGTGCTCACTCAGGAAGAACCCTACAAGGACTTGTTGCTGATTGAATAGATACGTGACGTTTCATCTATAGCAGCGCCTATGCGAGCGTCAGGTTAAATATTTTGTAGCGAAAGCAAAAGTTGTATCTGCTACAGGTTGAAAACTCAGCAGAAGCAAGCTTTTCTAGCAAGAAAATCAGAGTAACGTTAGGTTAAAGAAACAGTAACAGCGGGAGAGGCTGAAATCAGATCGCCAACAACTGTATGTATGCATCCAGAAGAGAAGATCTATAAGGCACATTGAGGCATTGAGAGTGACTATTAAATAAAAAAGCACGGGTGTTTTATGACTACTTGCAGAAGTAGTAAGCAGAAAAAATTGATAAATTCGAAGAATTGTTAGCGTTGGAATAGCGCTCCTGTTGCCAGGAGTCTTTTGTCAGGCTGTAACGCTGAATTCATCTCAGTACCGGAACTGCTTGACTTAGCATAAGGATGATTTTTTCTTAAATATTTTAGTTACTTGCAACGGAATTACTACACGATGCTATCTAGCTGGAACTCTGAAGCAGAAATCATCAATTGGTCATAGATGTCGGCTAATCATTTTCCGTATCGCATTCACCAGGCGCCTAGTGCGAATAACTCTCTAGAGCGATATAAAAATATGCCCAACTCTAAAGCTATTTACTTACATGATACGCCGAATTCTAGGCTGTTCTAGCGAGACATCCGAGCGCTCAGTTCTGGGTGTATCCGTGTAAATAAAGCTTCCTAACTAGCTTCGGATTTTTTTTGCAGGACCTAGGTTGGAATGATACGCGCATTTCTTCTATACTGGCGCAGCGTAACACTACCTAGGTACCCGTAAAAATGCATTTCCGTCAATCGTTACTATTTAACGTCATAGATGGCGGATGATGGCAAACCTCAGTTTCCGACTGAGATTTACAATCATGACGACATGGTAAAACCAGGAGTAAGGATACTTAGAAAAAATAGGACAACTGCTATAATAATCGTTGATGTTTAGAGAATCAACTAGATCCTCCGCATAGGCTATACTAAAGTATGTTGACTCAATTTGGATATGCCTTATAGAATTCCTAGATCATCATTGCAGCAGATGGTTGCTATTAAGCTGAGCTATGTTAAGTGCATCCATGATTCCGAGTCAGGCTTTTGCAACGCTATCAACCCTAAACCCCGCAGCCACGCATTTTAACCTTAGCAACCTTCAATACTAGCGAATCTCTCAAAACCGAATTCTTTAATGGACTCCGTTATAAAATGGGTTTAGTGGCTTTATTTTCAAGCAACAATTGTTCTAATTTTTTTTACGCTAGCCAATATCGGTATCTTTCTAGATTAATATTTATACCAGATAAATTTTTGTGGAGGATAATCTGCGCAAAACAGATCGACCAGGATAAGGATAGGGTTAGCGGCCGTAAATAATATGTTCAAATATCGCCAGCCTTAATCTTAGCCCACTAAAAAAAGACAGGGACTTATTGTTACCCTGTCTTTTTCTCTATCAGACCACAAAATATGTTGATGACGGTAAGTGATTAGAACTGATAGGTTATACCAACAGCAACCTTATCATCGTCATTAACGCCTAATGCATTATCTGATTTGATCAGATTGATGTCGTATTCAGAGTATACGGAGAAGTTTTTGTTGAATACGTAAGTTGCACCCAAGCTCATATATTTGCTCATGTATCCACTTGTAGATTCATTTCGTACAGTATCAGTACCTTTTGCTTTAGCTTGAACATAGCCAAGAGAGGGCGTCAGACCGGAGTTAAAGTTATACTGAGCAACAACTTCAAAAATTTCTGTTTTGTCAGCAAAACCTGTCAACGGAGTATTCGGTGCTAAGCTATTAGGAATCCCTTCAGCGTAGGAAGCATTACGTAGTTCTGAGTAGACTGCTGCAACATAGATGTTGTTAGCGTCATATTTCATAGCAGTACCCCAAGCTTCGGCTTTTTTACCCTGACCAGAAATATTACTTGTTGCATTATAGGTGTTTTGCTCTTTAGTGCGATTAATCGCAGCATAGTTACCAATAACACTCACACCAATAGGTGTATTGTACTCCAGAGAAGTGCCCCAGCCCTCGCCGTTCTGAGTGCTAATACCGTTACGTTTATTCAAGGTATCTCTGCTGTTTTTTCCTTGGTATTGCAGACCAAAGTTCATGCCATCAACCAGACCGAAAAAATTTTTGTTACGATAAGTTAAAACCCCAGTAGAACGGCCAGTCAGGAAGTTGCCAGAGTGGAACTGATCACCACCCCACTCAGGCAGAACTTTGGTATATACTAAAGAATCATAGGCAATACCCATATTACGACCGTAATCGATAGAACCGACATCAGTGATTTTCAGACCAGCAAATGCAGAACGGGTATTAACAGCAGAACCTTCAGGTTGGTTGCCAGCGAATTCAGCTTCGTAATGTCCGTATCCGATAAGATCGCTATTAATCTGAGTTTCACCCTTAAAGCCAAGGCGCGCATAAGATTTATTGTTATCTTGACTGTTATTATCAGAGAAACGGTGTTTAGCGGTAACTTTACCATACAGATCTAGTTTGTTGCCGTCTTTGTTGTAAACTTCTGCTGCATTTACTGCGCCCGTAGCCAACAAAGCTGGGATTACTACTGCAAGAATATTGCGTTTCATCATTATTACCCTCATTGGTGTTTTAAGATACTCTTCGCCGCTATTAACAATTTTAAAAAAAAGTAATAAAACTCTTACGGAACTATCACTGGAAGTTTAGTGTCGTTCCTTCTCTGAACGCAGTGTTCCATTCACTCGTCAATTAATCTACCTTAAAAAGGATACTAAGTTCGTAATGCAGTAACAAAAAAATTATGTTTCAAATTGAAAATTATATGAGCTTTATGAGACTTTCTTGAAAAAGAAAGACTGAAATCTTTCGCAGCATTTTTAATTATTTGTTTTTCTTATTTTTAATACCTAGTTAGAAACTAGCATTTCGCGGACTACGTGGGAAGGGAATAATATCGCGCACATTTTGTATGCCGGTAACATAGATAATCAAACGTTCAAAGCCGAGCCCAAAACCGGAATGCGGAATGGTGCCATAGCGACGAAGATCTCGATACCACCAGTAATCTGCTTTTTTAAGACCCATTTCTTCTAAACGGCTATCCAACCTTACCAGACGTTCTTCACGCTGAGAACCGCCGATGATTTCACCAATGCCTGGTGCTAGTATATCCATGGCAGCTACGGTTTTACCGTCTTCGTTCATACGCATATAGAACGCCTTGATATCTTTTGGATAATTTTTTACTACTAGAGGTGCTTTAAAGTACTGCTCTGCCAAATAACGCTCATGTTCGGAGGCAAGATCAACTCCCCAAAATACCGGGTTTTCAAACTTATGGCCGCAGTTAACCAGGATTTCGACGGCTTCGGTATAGTCTACGTGCTCGAAAGGAGCACTGATAAAGTTTATTAAACGGTTCACTGCTTCTTTATCTATACGCTTAGCAAAGAACGCCATATCGTCGGTACGTTCATCTAGCACCGCTTTGAAGACATATTTCAACAGGTTTTCTGCTAGAACTGCAGCATCTTCTAGTGTCGCAAAGGCCACCTCTGGCTCGATCATCCAAAATTCAGCCAAATGACGTCTGGTATTAGAGTTCTCTGCGCGAAATGTGGGACCAAAAGTATATACCTTGGAAAGGGCACAGGCGTATGTTTCAGCGTTTAACTGGCCAGAAACGGTCAGGAATACCTCTTTACCGAAGAAATCTTCAGTGAAATCCACTTTCCCTCCATCAATTCTCGGCAGGTTTTCTAGATCTAACGTTGATACGCGAAACATCTCGCCAGCACCTTCGGTATCAGAAGCGGTAATGAGTGGCGTGGAAACCCAAAAATAACCGTTTTCATGAAAGAAACGGTGAATAGCTTGGGCTAGGGTGTGGCGTATGCGTGTAACTGCACCGATCAGGTTAGTGCGCGGACGTAGATGCTCGACTTCACGCAGGTACTCAATACTGTGGCGTTTTGCTGCCATCGGATAGGTATCTGGATCGTCTACCCACCCACATACTTCAATAGCCGTCGCTCGAATTTCAAACGATTGTCCTGTCCCCGGAGACGCAACAACCTTGCCGCTCACAATGACAGAACACCCGGTAGTTAATTTCCTAACATCATTCTGATAATTGGAAAGATTCTTATTTGCTACTGCTTGTAACAGATTACAACAGGAACCATCATAGATGGTGATAAAGGAGATACCGGCTTTAGAATCTCTACGGGTACGTACCCAGCCGCGTACGGTGACGTCACTATTAACGGCTATACGGCCTTGCAGCACGTTGACTACAGGTACTACGTTCATAAAATTCTCTCTTTTAATGAATGATATTTGAGGTGTTAGCCCTATAGGGGTATTTACTATGTTACTTGTCATCTAGCAGGAGACAAGCAGAACAAGTACCAGAATACGTTAAGTTTTCCGAATTCTGGTACTGTTAGGTTAAATCATGAGGAATGAACGGGGTGACTGGCTTTTATAACTTGTGGCAAATCGAATGCGTTACGCAATGCAGAAATAAAAGCGGCATCATAGCAGATTGTTTTACCTGGGCTATCTGATAGCTTTGCTACCGGTAGACCATTGCACTCCACCAGTTTGATGACGATATTCAACGGTGTAACGCCTTGAATATCGCAGGTTAAACGCGTGCCAATACCAAACACCAGATTAATCCGCTGAGAAAAATGACGATAAAGCATAAGCGCTTTCTCTAGATGCAGGCTATCGGAAAACACTAGAGTTTTACTAATTGGGTCTATACCTAATCGCTGGTAATGCGCAATAGCTTTTTCGCCCCAATCGATTGGATCCCCTGAATCATGACGAAGTCCTTGATAGGCATTGGCAAAAGCTAGATCGAAATCGCGGAGGAACGCATCCATGCTAATACAATCCGTAAGGGCGATGCCAAGCTGATCAGGGTATTCAACCAGCCATGTATGTAAGGCTGCACGTTGGCTATTGGCAAGCGTCGCACTGAGTTGTTGATGCGCCTGAAACCATTCATGCGCTTGCGTGCCTACCGGCGTTAGCCCAAGTTGGCGCGCCAGATCATAGTTACTGGTACCAATCAGGTAAGGGAATTCTTGTTGTAACATACTCACTATTTCGTGTTGTACTTCACGAGAAAAACGACGCCGAGTCCCGAAATCTATCAGTTTAAACTGATTTAGTTCGATACCTTGACTCTGTTTACGAAATTGCACCAGTTTGCGACGTAGTTGTGCAATGGCATGTACGGCGGTTATTTCTGGCGTAACGGAACTGTGTACCACCTCGCTGATCACCGCCAATAGCGGTACTTCCCATAAAATCACCTCGCGCCAGGGACCGAGAATGCGAATATCCAGCTTACCGTGATGATTATTTACGCTAACCTGTTGCAGGTTAAAGCAGAAATGACGCAACCACAGCAAATAATCCTCCGTAAAAAACGGTAGCGTAGAGAGATAAGCGAACTCGTCGTCGCTGAGTGACAACCGGCTCATCAACGTAATTTGCGCGGTGATGGCTTCAGCATAACTCCCTAAAAGCTCATCTCCTCTGCATCGGAGTTCCGCTTTAACGTCCACATTGTAATAATGATGGAATACCGCTTGTTGCATAAGAAGCTTATAAGCATCAGTATCCAGCAATGAGTTCAAAATCGGGGAAGGGTGTAAAGTCATAATTCGTTACAGCATCCTCCTAAGACCCGTTTCCACTATTAAATTATCAGCAACGTTCGATAAGTATACCTTGAATCTTATTTAATTGTTGCTATCACTCAGCTACCTGCAATACTTTTAATTTCCCTGGTGTTCTCCCTAATCACTTACCTTTACAAGTTAATTGAGAGTAATAAATTTTATCCCGCAATGCATCCTGCCGGCCAGCGTTTGCTGCCTTCCTGCAACTAAAATTATTTTAGGTATAACGTTATAATCCGGCCAGAAAAGGGAGGAATATTCGTGCTAGCATAGGCATGGTTATTATTCTCATTTACTTGGTCGTAGAAAAATTGTTTTACTAAGCATAAACTGAACTGAAAAAGAAAAATGAGGTGTAGCTATCCTATGAATCAACAACCAAAAATAAAATACCGTCATGATTATCGTGCACCAGACTATACCATCAGCGACATCGCACTTGATTTTGTACTGGATGCAGAGAAGACGCATATCACTGCAGTAAGCCAGGTTTTTCGTCAGGAAGAAGAGGATGTGCCGCTAAAACTGAACGGTGAAGGTTTGACTCTGTTAAGTCTGAAAGTGAACGGCCAAGAATGGTCCTACTATCAGTTTAAAGATGACGGATTAGCGTTAACACAACTGCCAGAGGCTTTTACGCTCAGTATAGAAACAGAAATCAATCCTGCAGCTAACAGTGCGCTTGAAGGGCTATACCAATCTGGCAGCGTGCTTTGTACTCAATGTGAAGCCGAAGGGTTTCGTCATATTACTTATTATCTAGATCGACCAGACGTGTTGGCGCGTTTTACAACCCGCATCACAGCAGATAAGGTTCGCTATCCTTCTCTACTCTCCAATGGTAACCGCATAGCGCAAGGATCATTGGACGATGGTCGACATTGGGTTGAGTGGCAAGACTCCTTCCCGAAACCGTGTTATCTCTTTGCGCTGGTTGCAGGAGACCTCGATGTTCTGAGAGACAGCTTCACCACACGTTCAGGACGTGAAGTTGCACTGGAGTTGTATGTCGATCGCGGAAACCTAGATCGTGCAGGTTGGGCGATGACGTCACTGAAAAAGGCTATGAAGTGGGATGAAACCCGCTTTGGCCTGGAGTATGACCTCGACATCTATATGATAGTTGCGGTAGAGTTCTTTACTATGGGAGCAATGGAGAATAAAGGTCTTAATATCTTTAATTCTAAATACGTACTTGCCAAAGCGGAAACCGCTACAGATAAAGACTATCTGAATATTGAAGCGGTTATCGGCCATGAATATTTCCACAACTGGACCGGTAACCGTATCACCTGTCGCGACTGGTTTCAACTTAGCTTAAAAGAAGGGTTAACGGTATTCCGCGATCAAGAGTTCAGCTCTGATCTTGGATCGCGCTCGGTAAATCGCATTGATAACGTACGCGTAATGCGTGGTGCCCAATTTGCCGAAGACGCCAGTCCGATGTCCCATCCAATCCGTCCGGATCAAGTCATCGAAATAAACAACTTCTATACCCTAACCGTATATAGAAAAGGGGCAGAAGTGATCCGCATGATGCACATGCTACTTGGTGAGGATAAGTTTCAGGCAAGCATTCGCCTTTTTTTCGAGCGCCATGATGGCAGACCAGCTACCTGTGATGATTTTATTCATATAATGGAAGATGCTTCTGGTGTAGATCTCACACGCTTTCGGCGCTGGTACAGTCAGTCAGGTACGCCAGTAGTTACTGTGCGAGACGATTATAATGCTGAAACGCACCAATATTTGCTGTCAGTTAGTCAGAATACACCCATAGGGTCTGATGGTCAGGAAAAACATCCGCTGCATATACCGTTGGATATTGAGCTTTACGATCAGCAGGGTAACATTATTCCATTGCAGTATGCCGGACAGCCCATTGATTCGGTGCTGAATCTGACTGAATCGGAACAGATATTTGTATTTGATAATATGCCAACTCCACCGATTCCTTCTTTATTAAAGGAGTTTTCGGCACCGGTTAAACTCAACTATGCCTGGAGCGATACGCAACTGACTTTACTGATGCGTCATTCACACAATGATTTCTCCCGCTGGGATGCGGCACAAAACCTGCTAGCAAATCATATTCGATTGAGTGTTGTGCATTACCAGAAAAAACAGCCACTCTCGCTATCACGGCATCTAGCTGATGCATTTCGTGGGGTGTTGTTAGATGCCGAGCTAGATCCGATATTGGCCGCGCAGATTCTGACTTTGCCGAGCGAAAACGAAATGGCGGAACTATTCGATATTATCGATCCTTTAGCCATTGCGGTGGTGCGGGAAGCGATGGTTCGCGCGTTGGCGGTAGAACTAGTTGATGAATGGTTAGCAGTGTATCGTGTTAATACTACAATAGAGTACCTCATTAAGAATGAGGATATCGGCAAGCGTGCGCTTCGTAATATCTGCCTCTATTATTTAGCATTTGGTGAAACGGGACAGGCGGATGCCCTTGTGACCGAGCAGTATCAACAAGCAAAAAACATGACAGATACACTAGCGGCTCTTTCTAGTGCGGTCAGTGCACAACTTCCAGCGCGAGATGCCTTGATGGCGGAGTTTGATGATCGCTGGAATAAAGATGGTCTAGTGATGGATAAGTGGTTTACCTTGCAAGCCACCAGTCCGGACAATGATGTGCTGTCTCGGGTACGAAAGTTGCTACAGCACCGTTCGTTTAGCTTGAATAACCCAAACCGTGTGCAGGCGTTAATAGGGGAATTTACTAGGGCCAATCCAGCGGCGTTTCATGCTGCTAGCGGTGAGGGCTACCGCTTCCTGACCGAGATTCTAACCGATCTCAACACGCGAAATCCTCAGATAGCAGCACGCTTAATCGAGATATTTATCCGTTTGAAACGCTACGATATGCCACGCCAGTTGTTGATGCGTCAGGCATTAGAGCAATTGCAAATGCTGGATAACTTGTCTAGAGATCTATTCGAAAAAATAGGTAAGGCGCTGCAAAACTAAGCTAATCCTAACGATTCCCGCGTGATGCGGGAATCTGTTTTCAGCGATAAGTTCTTTACTGCCATCGCAATCTCATTATCATTCCTCGCTTTGCTTTAAAAATTACCAGTTTTATTCTTATTTTTATCTATAATTTTTAGATCTTAGGATATTGGATATGCTATCCCGTAATCAAAAAAGCACTCCTTTAAGTTCGATCCAGAACGGGCTCATGAATTAACCTTCTAGCAGTGACGCCCTCTTGTAGAGGCCTTCTCTTCTAGAAATTAAAATTGGAAAAAATAAAGATTCGCCAGTAGAATTAGATAAAGAAGGCTATTTAATCTGCATAGACAAATCTATGTCAATTCCAGCTATATTTCGATCAATATCTTTTCACAGAATAGATTTGGAGTACGCCTCTGCTATATGGCGATATTCTGGACAACAGGAAGCGTTGCATCAGCAGTAGTAGAAATATGTGCTAGTGTCAGTGAATAGCGCACCGAATCTTTCGGAGAAAGATTGATTTAAATTACTGATAGTATATTGCATTATAACATTGATAGTATATTTATCAGATATACGACTCTAGGTCGTGATCTGATTTAAGGATTGAATTATTGCGGTCAAATAGGGGGTTAATTAGACGATACAATAGAGCCGCACGGAAGTTATTCGCTGTCTATTGCAAGAATTGCATAATCTTTTATCTATTCTTAGTGTCTGTAAAATAGATTCTCTTTTATTTATTCATATAGCCAGTCTATAGTTTACTTAGTTATACAAATAATCTTTTGTTTTACAAAAATGTGAGAGGCATTCTTTCGAAATGAAGTATGTAGGGTATAAAAGGCTTCTTTCAAAAAGAATTGTGAGTATTTGTGCTGTGTAGACGCGAGTCTTTCGATGAATCATTCATAGAGATAGTGAATAATATGAATTTAACCTCTAACGATAATTAGCGCTGGTGTTTTGATAGAGAATCTGATCTCCTCATGCTGGATTTAGCCAACGATAGAGTATTTTTTCTCATTTACAACGTCAATTAAAACTATTGATAGAATAGTGTTGCTGTTTTTCGAATCATTCAGAAAAAAGTCAGGAAATAAGTTATTTTTAAAGTGCTCAATATAGGTACAGGCTTGGATGAAATGAATGAAACTCCTATGCCTGATATGCAGTACTATTCATCAGCATGCAAGTAACCGACTACAACACCATGCTGGGATAGTAGCAGGTCTATTCCGTGAGCATTGAAACAGAATAGTTGGATTTTGCACTGCCGAATGCAGAAATTTACCCCCTTCCCTTTATCGCCCGATTGATTTGGGTATACCTTTTCGAACTGCGAGACAGCTATTTAATTCTTGCGCTATGCAAGAACCGTTTGGCTATCTTCAGGAGCCGTGTCATGAAGACACACTACATTGCATTCTAACCCCTATTCTATGAATAGGGGGGGAATAGAGTTGACTATTGCTGCTAAAGGTAGCATCAGGCAGTGACTCTTAGGTAAAGAGGTTTGCGTAAGCGTCTTTGCAATTGAGTTTGTAAACTTATCGTACACTCCCTTAATTTTTCTGCCTTTAAAAGGCATAATCAACAATTTTTTCAAAAGGCAGAAAATCATTTGGTTGTCTCTGAATTTTGACATTTACTAACTTAACAGCTTGTCAATGAGATTCGAATTTAGTATATTTTTATATACAGTATCCTATATCCTTCTATAAAATTTATTAAATTGATTTCATGTATCAAGGTAAGGAAAGTAAACTGGAAAAAACAACAGTGAGTGCTAAAAAGTAGGTAACCTGGAGTTTATGCGTACCAATGTAAAAAACATACACTGTCTAAAGCAGAACCGATATGTTCCTATAAAAGACGAAGGTTAATGCTATGCTAGATAGCATTCTCAAAAAAAAGAAAAACGCTTGTTGCTGAGTTTGAAGTGTTCAGAATATAGTAGCGAATATTGTTTTCGTTATAACTGCAGTTGTAGGCTGCCAGTAAAGGGGAAATACCTAGTCAGGTCAGGAGACACCATGTATCCCGTAGATTTACATATGCATACAGTCGCTAGTACACACGCCTATAGCACCCTTCATGACTACATTGCAGAGGCTAAACTGAAGAATATCCGTCTGTTTGCCATTACAGATCATGGTCCTGACATGGAGGATGCTCCGCATTATTGGCATTTTATGAATATGCGGGTCTGGCCCAGACTAGTTAATGGCGTCGGGATCCTGCGTGGTATTGAATCAAATATCAAAAATCGTCAGGGAGAGATCGATTGCACTGAGATTATGCTTGAACAAATGGATCTGGTGATTGCGGGGTTTCATGAACCGGTTCTCCCTCCGAAAGATATCGCTACCCACACAGAATCTTTAATTGCAACTATGGCCAGTGGGCGTGTGCATATCATCAGCCATCCAGGCAACCCTAAATACCCGATAGATATTGCTGCTGTAGCAGAAGCTGCTGCTTACTATGACGTTGCCTTAGAACTGAATAACTCCTCATTTATGCATTCGCGAAAAGGCAGTGGACCGAACTGTCTCGCTATTGCTGAAGGAGTGCGCGATGCAGGTGGAAGGCTTGCTCTTGGTTCAGATTCTCATATCGCGTTCACTCTAGCTGATTTTACTCACTGTGAGCGTATTTTACATGAGATCGATTTTCCGGAGGAGCACGTTCTAAACGTGAGCCCCCGCCGCGTTTTATGTTTTTTAAAACAGCGCGGTCGTCCTGTAATTCCTGAGTTCGCCGAGCTGTAAGCTGACTCATAATGCCAGTTCTTAAACCACACCCACTAGGGATAGTTTGGTGCTGTAGATCGCTTTTGTACGTTCTTGCTGTCTGCTGCAAGAACTTGAAGATCAAGCTCAGGAAGATGAAAGACGCCGGCAGGAATCTGCCTTATTTTATCAATTTCTATGCCGTGGAACCATCCTTTTCCTAGCAACATTAAGAGCTTGGCCACCATTTTGTTTTATATTATGCTTAGTGATGCAGACGAGAGAGGCGATAGACGCGCTTTTAGAGAAGAAAAATCTGATAAAAACTAAGGAAAATAATACTCTGCTGTTTTTATCAAACACCGGTAGGGCTTTCAGGATTGGCCTGGCAATGCACTAATTTCTCTTCGTGGGCCCAGACAAGGTTACTTTACCCAGTTTTCTGTACGAGAAAACCTATCTATTCGATTTTCTAAATATAAAGATGGTAAGGATCGCCTATCCAGGGAAAAAAGTTAAGTTATTTCTTAAACTTCATTAAAGTTTTCATGATAATACGTGTATATCCATCATGCTGAATGATGGAGGCTGAATGTGCTAGTAGATAGGTAGGTGATGTTTAGCTGCTGGTTTCTTCAGCGAAAAATGTACTGCATATTTATGATATGATTATGGTTATCGAACAAAAATGAGGCGCAGACATTTGGCTATCCTTTGAGCCTACCTAGGGTATATATAATAACGGACAGCCTATACTATATAGGCAAACTGATACTACCTCGTAGTAGTGTAGTGCGTCTAGCGCCTAACTGGGTGGGAATTGGGAGAGCACTGCTTTAGGCTCCTGTTTGGAGACGATAAGCGCGTTGCAGAGAGTTATAACAGTGCAGCAGTCATCTAATCACTGACTGCTGATCTCAGTTTGTTTGTGACTATTCTAGAGAATAGAAGTAGCTGAATTAAAACAGTAACTGGCATAGTTATTGTCAGGATAATCCTGAGCAATGCTCAGACAATGTCTGCTCTATCATTTTTCTGGTTTTTCTTGGCTGTAAAGTGAGGCAAGAGAGGTCTGATCCAGTGATGGGGCACAGAGCACTTCAAGTCACTTGATATCATCAGAATCCTATTGCCTTGGCGTACATGTGTATATGTCGATATACTTTTAGCCGAAATCCTGTCTCAGCAGGTGGAGGTGTTATTGTTACTGACGGAAGAGACCAGGAGAAAACATTAATGGGAGGATTTAATCGCCGTTGCATCTCCGGTTATCAGACACTAAATCGTCTTTGCAGATTTTAATATCCCTACGGGTGGCCACTCCTACAGTTTAGCGTTTTCTATTTGCTGGATGACTATCTATTTTTGGTAGAAACGACATTATGGTTAGCAGGAAGGCTCCTCTTACAAGTCTAGGTTATATACAAAAGCTTGTTTTTCCAAAGATCTATTTGCTTCAGAGATCTGCTAGATTATCACCAGTATGCACTGGCGTACTGGAAGTATTCACGAGAGTCTCTTCAGATGATAACGGAAGAGACGATCTACAATCTCTTATAATTCAAATGAATGTTAGCAACAGAGTTGCGATGTGGTAACATGAAAACTCTTATCTATTGGTAATGCATTCTAGAACAATGGAATTTTGTCAGTGCCGTACACAATTTTTGGACAAAATTGAGCTGTAGGTATTAAGGTACACCAGTCTGGAGAACAGGTAATTTCAGTCCAGCACTATAGTGGAAACTCTTTTCATATTATTCTGATCATGCATGTTGAGTATCATAAAGAGTAGCTCTTCCGCCCCAACTCCCGACACAATAGACTTAAATTGGATGAATTTATTAAAATCACTGGCTGCGGTCAGTTTAATGACCATGTTATCTCGAGTTTTAGGCTTTATCCGCGATGCGATCGTAGCACAGGTATTTGGTGCAGGGATAGCCACTGACGCGTTTTTTGTTGCTTTCAAACTCCCTAACCTGCTTCGTCGCGTGTTTGCTGATGGTGCTTTCTCACAAGCATTTGTCCCTATTTTAGCTGAATATAAAAGTCAAAAGGGGGATGAGGAAACGCGCATGTTTCTTGCTTATGTATCGGGTATGCTAACATTAGTGTTAACATTGGTGACTATTGTCGGAATGATTGCCGCGCCTTGGATTATTATAGTGACAGCACCTGGCTTTGCTGCTACCCCAGATCGATTCGATCTTACGTCTTCGCTATTACGTATTACTTTCCCTTATATTCTGCTGATATCTCTTACCTCGATGGTGGGGTCAGTGTTAAATACCTGGAACTGCTTCTCTGTTCCAGCATTCGCACCGACTTTATTAAACATTAGTATGATTAGCTTTTCCTTGTTCGCTACGCCCTATTTTAATCCACCCGTGTTAGCGCTAGCCTGGGCTGTTTTGATGGGTGGGGTACTGCAGTTAGTTTACCAACTTCCCCATCTTTTTAAGATGGGGAAGTTAGTATTACCTCGATTAAAATGGCGTCATCCTAGCGTCGGGCGAGTAATAAAATTGATGGCTCCTGCAATTTTAGGTATATCAGTAAGCCAAATTTCGCTGATCATTAACACCATATTTGCCTCCCTTCTTAAGGAAGGGACTGTGTCCTGGATGTATTATGCCGATCGGTTGATGGAATTCCCTTCCGGCGTTCTCGGTGTAGGGTTAGGCACTATCTTATTGCCATCACTAGTAAAAAGTGTCGCTAGGGGCGATCAGGAAGCTTATTCGCACCTAATGGATTGGGGATTGCGGCTCTGTTTCCTTTTGGCGCTGCCCAGTGCTGTAGCCTTAGGCATTCTGTCGAAAACGCTGATTGTCGCGTTGTTCCAGTATGACAAGTTCAGCGCGATAGATGCATTGATGACCCAACGTGCGTTGATTTCCTACATCATCGGATTGATAGGTATCATTGTAGTGAAAGTGCTAGTTCTTGGTTTTTATTCTCGACAGGATATCAAAACGCCAGTTACAATCGCAATTGTTACTCTGGCGATGACGCAGGTCATGAATCTAATATTTATTGTGCCGTTACAACATGCTGGGCTGGCCCTTTCTATTGGTTTAGCATCTTGTCTAAATGCCGGATTACTCTATTGGCAACTACGCAAACAGCAAATTTTCCAACCAAGTCCAGGGTGGGGCTTATTTTTTATCAAATTGATAGTAGCGGTTCTAATAATGTCTGTTGTGCTGATTACACTTTTATGGTGGATACCGTCCAGGGATATAGACAGCATGACAATACGTATTTCGCATCTTATTTCGATTGTGGTAGCTGGAGCTGGAATCTACTTTGCTATGCTAGCACTGCTCGGCTTTCGCCTGCGTGATTTTTCACGTTGAAGTTTTTAATTGAGATATTAAACGGTGACCTGAACTGTAGTTTTATCTCTCAATAGAGGGATTACATCTTTTCGATAGTTTCAATGCCTAACGTATTTAACCCTTGTTTCAATGTTTTTGCGGTCAAAAGGGCTAGTTTCAGTCGGCTTTGGCGCATCACATTACTGTCCGCGTTTAGAATAGGGCAATGCTCGTAGAAGTTGGAGAACAACCCGGTAAGATTGTACAGATAGGTGCACATGACATGTGGTGTGCCTTCGCGGGCTACAGTAGTGATAGTTTCTTCGAATTGCAATAGACGGGTCGCGAGCACTGTTTCTCGCCTATCATTGAGCACTATAGGTTCTATCAGCATGTCTTTATCCATATTTGCACGCTTAAAAACAGAGGCTATACGGGTATAGGCATACTGCATATAAGGCGCCGTGTTACCTTTAAACGCAAGCATTTGATTCCAATCAAAGATGTAGTCAGTAGTGCGATTTTTTGACAAGTCAGCATACTTTACTGCACCAATAGAGACGACTCTTGCTAGTTCGCACAATTCCTTTTGTTCCATATCTGGGCTCTTATCCAAAATCAGGGTTAATGCTCGCTTATACGCTTCATCTAGCAGATCTGCTAATTTAATGGTACCCCCAACACGGGTTCTAAACGGTTTTCCATCTTTGCCCAAAATCATGCCAAACATATGATGTTCTAGCGAAACAGATTCTGGCACATAGCCTGCTTTGCGTACGATAGTCCACGCTTGCATTAAATGCTGATGCTGGCGGGAATCGATATAATAAAGAACGCGATTTGCACTGAGCTTTTCATAACGAAATTTAGCGCAAGCTATATCCGCGGTTATATAGAGATAGCCGCCATCCTTCTTCTGAATGATAACGCCCATAGGTTCTCCTTCCTTGTTTTTAAATTCATTAAGGACAACCACCGTAGCGCCTTCGCTTTCAATTGCCAAGCCTTTTGCTTTTAAATCGGAAACGATACCTGGCAACATATCGTTATAGAGGCTTTCGCCCATCACGTCATTTTTCGTCAAGGTAACATTTAGGCGATCATAAGTGATCTGGTTCTGTGTGATAGTGACATCAACCAGTTTGCTCCAAATCTCGCGGAAATAAATATCACCACCTTGCAATTTTACAAGGTAATCGCGGGCACGCTCTGCGAAGATAGCATCTTCATCGTAACGCTTTTTGGCTTGACGGTAGAAGCTTTCCAGGCTAGATACTATAGGATAGTCGGAGGTGTCTTTCTGTATATCCGTAAGATACGCGATCAGCATGCCAAAAGGTGTCCCCCAATCCCCTACATGGTTAGCACGGATAACGTTATGTCCGAGAAACTCAAGCGTACGGACGACTGCATCACCGATAATTGTTGAGCGCAAGTGGCCAACGTGCATTTCTTTTGCTGCATTAGGCGCAGAATAATCAACTACAATCGTTTGCGCCGTTACTGGGGTAATACCCAGTTTGGGAGTTTTCAAAGCCCGTTCGATTTGTTGTGCTAACCACTGTGCGTCTAGAAATAGGTTGATAAATCCTGGACCAGCAATTTCTGTTTTGACTACGATGCTATCCCAAGCTAGATACTGAACTACCGTTTCTGCTAGTTGGCGCGATGGTATCCCGAGTTTTTTTGCTGCTTCCATGATCCCATTGGCCTGGTAATCACCAAACTGAGCTTTGGTAGACTGGCGTAACTGCGGATCTATGCAGTTGGGCACACCCGCTGCAACCAATGCCTGACTGACTTTTTCCGAAAGAAAAGCGTGAATATTCAACTGGATAACTTTAATAATAAATAAATTTATTTATTATATCATATATTAGATTCGCCGTCATTAGGGTAAGAACTTCTACAACAGAATTTTTTTGAAAAATCGCAAGGGGAGGGAACTCGAAGATGCAAGTTAGCCTGTGAAAAACAGATTTAGAGAAGAAGGGAAGAACAGCTGTCCTCCAATAGGAGGACAGCTGTTCTTCCCCATCTAATGCGTTTAAAATATTTAAAATTAGCGTATGTCACGATAGTAATAAGCAGAACTGATAAAACAGCTATAACTATTTCTAGGTCTAATATTCCTAACAAAAATAAATTATCTATTTCTGTCAGAAACGATAATGTAGGTCAAGAAGATTAAGCTTGTATAATTTTCGATTTATCTCAGCGCAATGACTTATTGTAAATAAATAACGATATTGTGTTTATAAATTCTGATACCGTTCGATTTTTTGTCAAAAACGGTGCAGTAATAACCCACTAACTATTTTACAGTAGTAGTTTCGTACTCTGCTAGTTTTTTATGCTGTAGCTAAAACTCCCCGGAGTGCTTTGCATCTATCCTATTCAGGAATAGTATGCAAAAAAAACGTTTAAGACATTACTAATCTAAAATTAATTGTTGTTCATATTAAGAACTACGATATCTGGACTTAGCGCCATAAGGGCTTCAATGAGCTCTAGTCTATTTTTAAATGTGCATTATTACCGTTAGCTGATGCTCTGGGATTGAATTTATTACAATTTAAAGTAGATCACATTACTTTCGCTTATCATTAAGATGATACAGCAGTATAATGGAAAGAAACGTTCCTAACGTTTCTTTATAAAAATTAACTGGCGAGCCCTGTTTGTCTTTTTCGCTTGACGAAAAAATAATTTTTGATCCGTTAAGTATTAATTGTTATGTTGAGTTACCCTAACCTTAGTTAGGAAACCTATCTAAATAATAGGTGGGAACATTTAGATATGAACGTGTCTTCGATTATGGCCTTTTTCTCTGTTAAGCTTCTGCTTTACTTCTAATACCACTATACTGTAATAATATTACAGTGTACTCTAGTTCACAAGCAAACAGCTCAATGCTGATGAGTGATAAACGTGTTTACACAAAAATATTTGTTGTGGTCGTTGCTAAATTATCAGCTAAGAGTATTGATTTGTAGACGTGTTTACTCACAAGTTGTCACTTATTGATAATAAAAAGTTTTAACTTGATACAGTTGATAAAAAGTTGACAAGTGATACCTTGAAAGAAGGTAAGCCTATTAAAGTGTTGCTATGTCTTCTTCTGCTTGAAGTTTTTCCTGTGTTATGTTTAACTTTGTTTTCAATCTTTAGCAAAAGAGGGTAATTTTATGTGTTATCATCAACAGTATTAGTGTTGTTTTTTATCATATTTCTAGTATATTAATAACCTTAATTAATATTATTGCTGATCCTTAATCAAGGCAAGAATTTTTACTTCTTTTTTATTTAAAATTCGTTAAAGCAATTTTTTGTATTAGGTTTTATCGATGATTTTTGAAAAATTGTTTTTATCCAATAAACCATTGGAACGGTGGAGTAATTTTTTCTTGTGAGGTACTCTTTTTTGATGAAGAAAGAGACTGTGCTCTGATAGCAATATTTAGCGTAGAGGTAGAGGATAGTATATTTATGCGGTTTTCGAAAGTTAATATAATGCTTATACAGAAATATCAAAATAGTAAATCCTGGATAGGAACCTGAAATAGAGATAACAGGAGTGTTAAGGATTACGCGCTAGAATCGCGGCACGCAACGGAGCGGGGTACCCTTCTTTAGTTTTAAAATGATCGTTGGGATTCAGGAAATCAATTAGTGAATTAGTGGTCACCCATGAGGTTTTTCGCTGTTCCTCAATTGTGGTGAGGTAATAATCAACAATCCGTATGTCGACAAAGCCGCACTTTTCTAACCAGCACACGAGGGCCTGTGCAGAAGGAATAAAATATACATTGCGCATTTGTGCGTAACGTTCTCCAGGAACAAGTACTTCATTCTCATCTCCCTCGATAACCAGTGTTTCCAATACTAACTCTCCTCCAGAGAGCAGCTGATTTTTTAACTGGCATAGATGGTCTAGTGGGGAGCGGCGGTGATACAGTATTCCCATAGAGAATACTGTATCAAACGCTGCAAGTTCTGGCAGTTGTTCGATGCATATCGGCAATACATGCGCACGCTGATCGTTCCCGAGTAATTTACGTACTGCCTCAAACTGGCAGACGAAAAGCTGTATTGGATCGATACCTGCAGCCAACTGAGCACCCTCGCCAACCATGCGCCATAGGTAATAACCGCTGTTACAGCCAACATCTAGAACCAAACGATTCCGTAACGGGCTAATATGGGGAATAAGACGCTCCCATTTCCAGTCAGAACGCCATTCTGTATCGATATTCACGCCGTAAAGTGAATATGGCCCTTTACGCCACGGCATCAGTTGACGCAGGCGTACTTCGAGCCCTTCGCGCTGACCCTGGCTAATATCAGGCAATAAGGAGGCTGTAACACTTTGTTGCAAATCCAACGTGGATGGCGTTAATTCAGGAAGCTTTTGCACGGCGTTAAACCACCGTTTGAATTTTCCGTGCAGTGATTCTCGTTGCCATGCGCTGAGTAGTGCTGGCAAAGTATTCAACTAAAAGAAATAGAGGATAAACTAGTAAGCCTATTTTTTTAGGTTTTTGTATGCTTGGCATGTTTAATAAAGAGCTATATCCCTCCCCGACCCCGAAATACTGTCCAGTACGATGCAATTGATTGCATGCTGCGAAAGCCACTAATTCAGAAAGACACTAAATTCACCTCCACGTAGTTGAATACTGAATAAATCAGGTAGACATACGGATAAAATACCATAGGAAGCTTTGCAACTAGAATCGCCTAAAGCGCGCGCGGCTAGTTGCTGTGGTCGACGAAAAACTAGTGCGTATCTTCATCAGAGTAAAGCATCGCCGCCTGATAGCTGATGGCGGAAGGAAATTATGAAACATAAGCGTAAAGGATCAGGTGTTATGTCTCACTAACGCAGCACGCACTCGGTTAAGTGCAGAGCATAAAAGTCATCGTTCCTTCCACAGAGTGGAAATAGCGCACGTAGTTCTGCCAACTATAGCAAGCCTAAGCCACACGTTTTCCAGTCGAGAATTTTTCGATTGAGGTAAGCCAATAAACATTCCATAGCAACAGGTTAACAGAGTGGGGTGATAGTTAAATATTTTTAACCGAGAGGTTATTATCAAGATTCTTTCAAAATATCACCTCCGGAAACTTCTTCACTCTTATGCTTCCAGTGTATATCTTATTGAGATCGGTATTTTTATTCAATAGCAATCTTGTATAGCTATACTGCGTAAAAAATACTGTCATTAGAGAGTATGTGGGGCAAAAGGATATCTTCCATTTAAGATTGTTTAAAAGGACATCGTAATGCGTACTGAATATTGTGGAAAACTTAACGCGTCCTATGAAGGCCAGGAAGTAACATTGTGCGGTTGGGTTAACCGCCGACGCGATCTTGGTAGTTTGATCTTTATCGATATGCGTGATCGCGAGGGCGTAGTCCAGGTATTTTTCGCCACGGATCGGAAGGATGCTTTCACTCTAGCGTCAGAACTGCGTAACGAATTCTGCATTCAATTGACTGGCGTCGTACGTGCACGCCCTGAAAGCCAAGTAAACAAGAAGATGTACACGGGTGAAGTGGAAGTTTTTGCGACAGCGCTGACTATCTTCAACCGTTCAGAGCCGTTACCGCTGGATGCTAACCAAACCAATACAGAAGAAGCGCGTTTAAAATACCGTTATCTCGATTTACGTCATCCAGAAATGACTGCGCGATTAAAATCCCGTGCTCGCATCACTAGCTTAGTTCGCCGTTTAATGGATAGCCATGGCTTTCTGGATATTGAAACGCCAATGTTGACTAAAGCAACACCGGAAGGTGCTCGTGACTATCTTGTGCTAAGCCGTGTACATAAAGGAAAATTCTACGCATTACCGCAATCACCTCAGTTGTTTAAGCAATTATTGATGATATCTGGTTTCGATCGTTACTACCAGATTGTTAAATGTTTCCGTGATGAAGATTTGCGTGCAGATCGCCAACCAGAATTCACCCAGATTGACGTTGAAACTTCCTTCATGACGGCACTGCAGGTGCGCGAGGTGATGGAGAAGATAATACGCGAATTGTGGCAAGATATTTTATGTGTGGATTTAGGTGATTTTCCGATTATGACCTACGCCGAAGCCATAAGTCGATTTGGCTCCGATAAACCTGACTTGCGTAACCCACTTGAACTGGTGGATGTTGCCGATCTGCTCAAAGATATCGAATGTAAACTTTTCTTCGGTACGGCTAACAAAGCTAAAGGCCGGGTGGCCACGATCCGCGTGCCGGGTGGTGCGCAACTGAGTCGTAAAAAAATTGATGAATACGGCAAGTTCATTGAGATTTACGGTGCTAAAGGCCTTGTCTATATTAAAGTTAATGAGAAGGATAGAAAGCTGGAGGGTATTTCCAGTCCTATCACCAAATTCCTGAGTGAAAAGTTACTTGCAGCACTGCTGGAACGTACAGAGGCGCAGGATGGGGACATACTGTTCTTCGGTGCTGACAGTGCAAAAGTAGTGACCGATGCGTTGGGCGCACTGCGTCTTAAGTTAGGGAATGAGTTGGCTCTGACCAATCTGACGGGCTGGAAACCTTTGTGGGTTATTGACTTCCCAATGTTTAAAGATGATGGTGATGGTGGATTAGCTGCAATGCACCATCCGTTTACCTCACCACGTGATATGACGCCAGAAGAACTGGAAAATAACCCCATCTCGGCCATTGCCAATGCTTACGATATGGTGCTAAACGGCTATGAAGTCGGTAGCGGTTCAGTGCGTATTCACAATGGCACAATGCAACAGACGGTTTTCCGCATTCTAGGCATCAACAAACAGGAACAGCGTGAGAAATTCGGTTTCCTATTAGACGCATTGAAATACGGTACACCGCCGCATGCAGGCCTAGCTTTCGGCCTAGATCGTTTGGTGATGCTATTGACCGGTACCGAGAACATCCGTGATGTGATCGCATTCCCGAAAACAACTATGGCTGCTTGCATGATGACAGAATCGCCGAGCTATACCAATCCGGCTGCGTTAGAAGAGCTATCTATTTCTGTGGTCTTGAAAGCAAAAAATGCGAAGGATGTAGAGTAACCGCAGATGGCCTATAAGCGCTTAGTTTCTGGTCCTGATCATAAATGACAATTAGGACTAGAAACTAGGCGCTTACCATGCAGCGAAAAGTTAAACATTGATATCATCGATGATGGTTTATCAATTTTTGACTTTAGCGCTGTGTCGAGTTTTAGCTTTTTGATTATTAAGACGGCGCTATACTCCCAGTATCACGCACAATATGGAATACTTCACTCAATCATCGAGCAACCGGAATTAGATTAAAATTGTTATTTATCAGCAATAAAGAGGATCTTTCAGAGATCTTATAGAAGATGAGGAGCAGGATGCAAAACACGACAAATCTTTACTAACATTATCAGCGAACCAGTAACGGAAGCACTACCGTACTAGACAGTAGTGATCTGGGATCTAACCAGCGTCTCTAAGCGGCTATCGATAAAGTGCTCTCTAACAACATGAAGCGCGCTACCATAAATCGCACCATTGCTCGTAGTGTATAAGCGATGACGAAGATAATAATATAGAAACTACATTTGAAGGTTATACGGCCTTATCGGCACAAAGGTCATTGTTGTGTGCCTAAATGACAAACGCAACTGTACCTTATCCAAGGTGTGCCATGCATTCATTATATGTGGTGGTAACCTGAGGATCGATGGTTCTGTTTTTTATCTTCTCCCCAGAAAAGGGAGTTATCTCTTATGCAGCTGGATTGGATGAAGATCAGGTTATGGATACAGCATTCGAAGCGGGCTCTAATGGAAAATTTTTCACGAGGGGGGCGGAGACGCTGTTTAATAATGGCGTTTTCTCCGCTTAAGGTTATCGTCTGTAGGGGACAATGCGCTATGACGATGATTCTCGGCATTGATCCAGGCTCACGCATTACAGGATATGGTATTATTCGCCAGCATGGTCGCCAGCTCATCTACAGCGGTAGCGGTTGTATACGCACCGCTGTAGCCGATCTCCCGACGAGATTGAGGCTAATCTATGCCGGGGTGAGTGAGATCATTACTCAGTTTCAACCAGATTGTCTGGCTATAGAAAAAGTTTTTATGGCTAAAAATGCCGACTCAGCGCTGAAACTAGGGCAGGCGCGCGGTGTTGCTATTGTCGCTGGCGTCAATCAAGGGCTGCCTATTTTTGAATACGCAGCCCGTCAAGTGAAACAGACAGTTGTTGGTACGGGAGCGGCAGAAAAGAGTCAGGTGCAGCATATGGTGTATACTTTATTGAAGCTGTCGAAAAATCCACAGATTGATGCTGCAGATGCCCTGGCTATTGCCATCACCCATTGTCACTTTAATCAGAATTTGACCCGGATTGATTCTGGCAGGTTGAATTTAGTGCGCTGGCGCCTGCGTTGAACATCAGCTAGATATTCATCTAGCCTGTTTTATGCTATAAGCTAGCGAAAAGGTATTAACATAATAGAAAGGAAGGTCAATGTGATTGGTCGCCTCAGAGGCATTATTCTGGAAAAACAACCGCTGCAAGTGCTACTAGAAGTCAACGGGGTTAGCTATGAAGTCTATATACCGATGACCTGCTTCTATGAACTTCCTGAATTAAATAAGGAAGCGGTAATTTTTATTCAATTTGTGGTGCGTGAAGATGCGCAGCTGTTGTTTGGCTTCAACAATAAACAAGAGCGAGCCTTGTTTCGTGAGCTAATTAAAACGAATGGTATAGGACCAAAACTAGCTTTGGCAATCCTATCTGGGATGTCTGCCCACCAATTTGTCAGTGCGGTTAATCGCGAAGAAATAGCCACGTTAATCAAGCTGCCAGGTGTAGGTAAGAAAACGGCAGAGAGGCTGGTAGTAGAAATGAAGGATCGGTTTAAAGTCATGGGCGGAGATTTGTTCAATCCTCTATCCATTGATGTGCCCATTAGCAGTTCAGCATCTTTCGCTGCTTCTGTAGAGGATCCAGCGGCTGAAGCTTCTTCTGCACTGGTAGCCCTAGGTTATAAGCCGCAGGA
Source organism: Candidatus Malihini olakiniferum (assembly GCA_042263625.1). GTDB lineage: Bacteria > Pseudomonadota > Gammaproteobacteria > Enterobacterales > Enterobacteriaceae > Symbiopectobacterium > Symbiopectobacterium olakiniferum_A. The sequence continues at coordinate 183,264 of JBHKFL010000007.1, read as the reverse complement.
AGCTAGCCGTATGGTTTACAAAATCGCCCGTTCTGGTGCGGACTGTGAGACGTTAATTCGCGATGCTCTGCGCGCAGCGCTGTAAGGGATGGAGTATCCATGATTAAAACTGATCGATTGATCTCCGCACAGGAAGGGCTGGAAGAAGAAATTATGGAGCGCGCGATCATCCGCCCGAGACTACTGGAAGAATACGTTGGTCAACCTCATGTGCGCGAGCAAATGGAGATTTTTATCGAGGCAGCCTGCAAACGCGGAGATGCGTTAGATCACTTGTTGATTTTTGGTCCACCCGGTTTAGGAAAAACTACGCTGGCTAATATTGTAGCCAATGAAATGAATGTAAACTTGCGCACCACGTCTGGTCCTGTTTTAGAAAAGGCCGGAGATCTAGCCGCATTGCTGACTAATCTTGAAGCACAAGATATATTGTTTATCGATGAAATCCATCGATTATCGCCGATTGTAGAGGAAATACTCTATCCAGCAATGGAAGATTATCAACTGGATCTCATGATAGGAGAGGGGCCAGCAGCTCGCTCGATCAAACTCGATCTTCCCCCATTTACTCTGATTGGTGCGACTACCCGTGCAGGGTCACTAACATCACCGCTACGCGATCGCTTTGGTATTGTGCAACGGCTTGAGTTTTACAAAATTGAAGATTTACAGCATATCGTCAACCGTAGCGCCGCTTGTTTAGGGCTTTCGCTTACCGACGACGGTGCGCTGGAAGTTGCTCGCCGCTCTCGCGGTACGCCACGTATTGCTAATAGGCTATTGCGGCGGGTACGTGATTTCTCTGAAGTAAAAGCAGGTGGTGCGATTAACACTGGGATAGCGATGCAGGCTTTGGATATGCTCGCTGTAGATACCGAAGGATTCGATTATATGGACCGCAAACTGCTATTGACAATTATTGATAAATTTACTGGAGGGCCAGTTGGTTTAGATAATCTGGCGGCAGCAATTGGTGAAGAACAGGAAACTATCGAAGATGTAATAGAGCCACACTTAATTCAGCAGGGCTTTATTCAGCGTACGCCGCGTGGACGGATTGCTACTGCGAACGCTTATCGCCATTTCGGTATTGAAAGAGCCTAGCCTACAAGTGTTTAGGTCTTTTCTTTAGGCGGGTTTCCCGCGAATTGGGCTGCTCAGCATAACTAAGAACGAAGCACACAAAACTACTGAAGGACTAGCAGGGGTGTTGTAGAGCGCTGAGAAGATTAATCCACCCGTCACAGCAAACATACCTAAGATAACTGCTAAACCTGCCATTTGTTCTAGCGGGCGAGAAAACCTGCGATCGGTTGCAGAAGGACTGATCAGTGTTGAGTTAATGATCAGCGCTCCGATAAACTTCATTGCTAACCCGATTGTCAATGCGGTTACCAACAGCTGAATTATGATATGTACGCTGTAAATTAATGCCATTAACAGGTACTAGCTCCTGACTGATAGTCATAGAGAGCATAGAGAGCAATGAGCGTCACCGCAAGCACATTATAGCAATAACCACCAGCAGCACACCGGGTCCAATGAGCTAAAGATTCTGAGTAGTTACTGATAGCAAGAGGAGGGAGGCATTGGCTAGGGTATCCCTAAAATAAGACATCCTCTGCTATACCACGTATGATCCGAGCGGACCCGCCCGCTATGCATACAAAAAATACCCGATAGCCAACCGGGAAGCAAAATATCAATCCTGCGTCATTGGCCCGCCCTGAGTTTTAAAATAATGCGTCCTTTTAAATCGTGACGGTGATTATGGTTATGGCGATATACTGCAAGTAGTTCTACGCCTCGCGGGCCTAACATGGCGAGAAACTGAGGCTGCATAGATACCACTTCCGGTGCAACAGAGCAGCATACATAAGGCATAGAACTTCATCCGTTTTTGCCATCACTAAATGCAAGTCATACGATACCATTAAAACGCCGCACTTAAACTCATGACGAAATTGGTTGATGAGCTCGTATAGCGCCAATTGACTATTAACATCTACACCTTGTGTCGGTTCATCCAATACTAGTAACTGTAGGTTATTGAGCAAGGCTCGAGCTAGCAATACACGTTGTGTCTCCCTACAGGAGAGTTTTTGCATAGGATGATCTAATCAATGTGCGGCTGGCTTGCACGCGTTTGAGTGCTGGCAAAATATTCTCTTTTTTACTCCTGGTCGTAAACGCATAAAGCGGCCAATTATAAGCGGAAGTATAGCCTCCAATTTCAGCCTCTGTGGCATGTAGCCAATACGAAAATTAGCTTGCTTGTACAGAGTGCCTGATTAGGGGATACCAACCCTAGTACCACGCGTACCAACGTAGATTTACCTTCACCATTGGGACCAATCGATGCGATCGAGCGAAACGAGTATAGACATAAAATTCAGTTTAAAGAATGTCTGTAACATTATAATTTTACAAAATTAATAGTAAATAAATGAAAAAACGTGCATGCACTCCTGCTATCAACCGAAAAAATTGTTAACTGCACAAAAAGTTAAAGCCCTATTTTTCGTAGTAGGTACAGTATTCTTTGCTAGCCTCAGTGCAGAAAGCCCTCAAGCAGCAGTAGTCAGTTCCGTTCGTCCTCTCGGGTTTATCGCATCTGCCATTGCAGATGGCAGTCATGCCCACGGAGATGCTATTGCCTGATGGCGCATTGCCTCACGATTATGCCCTGCGCACAAGAGATGTCGAGCGTTTAGAGTCGGCAAACCCGATCCTTTGGTTTGAGCCAAAACTGGAAGCCTTTTTAATAAGGCCGCTAGCATCTCATACCCCATCGCAACAAATCCATTGGCAATCTTGCCTACCGTTCAGAACGTACTGATAAAAAACTGAGTATCAAGAAGATGAGCATTCTGAAGAGGCAGGATACGATCATCATGACTCAACTGATCATGATGAATCCGATCATCAACATGTGCACGTCAGTAGTGAATCTAATCATGACTATGGCACAGATAATGACGCTGACGCGCATAAACGGCATCATCATGATGAGTACAATATGCACATATGGCTGTCACTAGAGATAGCAAAACAGAAGGCAATCGCAATTCACGCAAAATTATTGGAACTAATGCCAAAAAAGAAAGACAAATTAAACGCTAATCTTCTCGATTTTACAGATCGACTCGTGCAGACAGAAGAAAAGTTATTAATCTGCTTGCTCCTATTAAAGGAGGGTTTACTTCGTTTTTCACGATGCTTATGGGTATTTTGAAAAGCGTTTTAGATTTAGATTAAGCCCGCTACTAGGCTCTTTCACTATCAACCCAGCCATTCAACCCGGTGCACAGCGTTTACACCAAATACGAACGCAGCTAGTTCAGCAGAAATCCAAATGTGCATTTGCTGAGCCACAATTCAGACCAGCGGTTATCAACGTTGTTGCTAAAGGCACGGATGCACGCACAGGAGTCCTAGATCCAATAGGAAGCAACATCGCGCTAAGTAAGAACAGTTATGCCGAGTTTCTATTACAGCTGTCCGATCAGTATAACCATAACCGCTGCCTAGAAAAGAGATCATAAGGATGCCGATAAGTGCAGCAAAGAGTTGGAGTTATCGCTATAGCGTATAACAATTTGCTGCGACCTAATCTCATTATGCTGGGGTTGTTGAGTCTCATCACCCTATCCGTCACTGTCTGGCGGCCTGTTTGCTACTCCCCCGCTAATGATATGCTGTTGACTGTAAAAGAAGCCCCTTTAAGTACTACCTTCATACTAACACAAACCGTTATGCAACCGCAGCTATCTCCCGAGTCTAGTAAGACTATAGATAGCGAAGCAACGCAGACGGTTTCGATCTCTTCGGATAAGCCGGGTACAACCGGTAGTACTGGCAGTAGCGTATATGAGTACGCAGTTTCGATTGTCGATATCTTAAGCAGTATTGTAACTCAGTACAGCATTGATATCGGTGATGTGTCGCTGATGGCAGACAGACAATATGACTTTCGTAATCTTAAAATAGGGCAGCAGCTTTCATGGGGAGTCAATGATAACGGCAAACTGCAGAGTTTGACCTGGCAGATATCGCGACGTAAAACTCGCATCCACGGATGTAGTGAGAATGGTTTCAAAGAACGATTAGAGATGCAGAAAGGAGAGTGGCATAACCGTGTAATTAACGGTTGTCTCAGTGGCAGTTTTGTGTTGAGTGCTAAATGGGCAGGGATGACAGATAGCGAAATCTATTCGGTGATCAAGATATTACAATGGAAATTCAATTTTCAAAAACTGCGAAAATACGATAATTTCTCAGTATTGCTATCGAGAGAAAATTTTGAGGTTCGTAACGAACAGAGCGAATTGATTGGTATTCGCCTTAATACACATGATAAAGATTACTTTGCTATCCGAAGTCGTGAAGGCTCTAGTTTAACCCGTGGTTTTATGCGTTTCCCCACTATGAAACAGTTCCGTGTCTCTTCCAACTTTAATCCGCGTCGTCTTAACCCGGTAACTGGGCTCGTTACGCCGCATCGCGGCGTAGATTTCTCCATGCCTATCGGTACACCAGTGCTGTCGGTTGGAGATGGTGAGGTATTGGCCGCCTCTCGAGGGCCGGACACAGGAAACTATGTTGAAATTCGCCACGGTCGCCAATATGCCACGCGTTATATGCATCTAAATCTCCTGCTGGTTAAACCGGGACAAAAGGTTAAACGTGGTGACCGTATTGCGCTATCCGGAAATACAGGGCGTTCTACCGGCCCGCATTTGCATTATGAGTTCTGGATCAATCAACAAGCAGTTAACCCTCTGACAGCAAAATTTCCGTGTTCCGAAGGGTTGTCTGGTTAGAATCGACGCGAGTATTTAGAAATAAGTACTAGAGGTTATACTGCAGATCAGGTTTGATTAGAGATTAATCTTTTCACGTATAGCCGGCAGAAAACTGCCGGCTATTTTATTTATAGCTGTGATAAGCCAAAAGGTAAGGTGATTGCAAAACCGGAACGGACAATTATTATTACCCCATGTTGTATTTAAAGAGTTCCGGCATGAATACAGAGAAAAATATTGCTGAGTTTATACCTGAATGCAAACTCGAGTTTTATCTACCGCGTTATTCGGGAGTGTGGTTGGCTGTAGGGGCTATGGCAGCAACAGCCTATGTTCCTGCACATTAGCGCGACCCAGCCAGTGCTAGGTAAATTAGGTAAACTCGTAGGGCGTTTTACTAAAGGGGCGAGACGGAGTGCTCGTATAAATCTACTTTATTGTTTTCCCAAACTGTCTGAATTGAAAGCGATTATTAACAGGATGTTTGCTACTGCGCTGCAAGCGATGGTGATGATAGTCGAAATGGCGGTACGTGGCCTAGAGCAAGTGCAGAAAAAACTGCGCTGGCATGGTTGGGATACGGTCGCAGCGCTTCAGAAGCAAGAACGTAAGATCATTTTTCTAGTTCCACATGCGTGGGGTGTAGATATTCCCTCTATGCTGATCTCTGCTAAGGGGCAAAAAATTGCGGCAATGATGCATAACTAAAAAAACCGCTGGTAGCTTATTTGTGGAACAGCGCACGTTTTTGCACCAACGGAAGTATTCATGCGAGAAATGATGGCATCAAACCGATTGTCAGCTCAATGCGCAATGGTTACTGGGGCTATGATCTGCTCGATCAGGATCATGGTGCTAAGCACAGTGAGTTTGTTAGTTTTTTTGCCACTTACAAAGCAACCTGGCCAGCCATTGGCTGCTTGATGAAGGTTTAGAAAGCAGCTGTAGTGCCGTTATTCCCAGTATATCACGCCATAGAAGAAGTAATGGATGTAGTAATTCGACCACCGATGGATGATTTGTTTAAGGATGATGACGTGCACATTGCACGTCGTATAAATGAAGAAGTTGAGCAGTTGGTAGGCCTCAATCCTGAGCAGTACACTTGGATTTTAAAAATATTGAAAACCCGCAATCTAGGAGAAATAGATCTCTATTGTCGGGATGATCTTTTTCGAGACTAAGCGATACCCATAAATAATGCTGGGCCTTATAGCCACAGCATACATACAACTTACAGCATGAAGTAACACCGTGCTCTTCTACTGTAATCGATATAAAAATTATCTAGCTACAAACGATTGAATTATTAAACCCTTTTCCGTTGGAAACTAGGCAAACAGCCGTTTCTGCTGATAGCACTACTGCATCGGTACCTTCAATCTGGCATTGGCAAACCTCCATCATCTCTGCACGTGTTAGCACTAGATTAGTGATCATTGACTCTATCCGCTACGTATCGGTCAGCTCACGCTCACAACTTGATTTTACTGGCCTGCCTGCCTTCGGATTAATTTCTTCTGAATACCGATTAGTTTAGGGGCACTGATTTCATTACTCAGATTTGGAATCGATCTTAGCCTTGCTACCGGCATCGCGTGATAGGAGATGCGCGTAGTTTTGAGGTCGTTTTCTGTAACGATGGAAAGATACTAGCCAGATACTCGGCACTAATCTTGGCAGCAGTAATGTAACTCGGTAAGAGATCTTCCGGAAAACCTTTTAATCGATCCCTATCTTCTACCTTTTCCAGGGTAGTGTCTTAAATTATTGGGTTTAGTGGTCCTAGTCAATAAAGAGTACATTATTGTTATAATAAAATTATAGCAGCCTGCAACAAGGAGATGAGTATGGCGGTAACTTCAACAACCCAGGCGTGTGATCTGGTAATTTTCGGTGCAAAAGGCGATTTAGCGCGCCGTAAATTGCTGCCATCTTTATATCAATTGGAAAAAGCCGGTTATATTCATCCGGACACGCGCCTCATCGGTGTGGGACGTGCTGAGTGGGATAAGGAAAAATACGTTAGCGTGGTACGCGAAGCGCTAGACAAGTTCATGAAGGAGTCCATTGATGAGCGGTTGTGGGAAACGCTAAGCAGCCGGTTGGATTTTTGTAATCTAGATGTGCAGGATACAATAGAATTCAAACGGTTGGGAAAAATGCTAGATCAAAAGAGCCGTACTACTATTAATTACTTCGCCATGCCTCCCAGCACTTTCGGTGCAATTTGCCGTGGGCTGGGTGAAGCGGGGCTGAACAAAGCTCCTTCTCGCGTTGTAATAGAAAAACCATTGGGATCGGATCTAGCTTCTTCGCGTGATATTAACAATCAAGTGGCGGAATACTTCGACGAATACCATGTGTACCGTATTGACCACTATTTGGGAAAAGAAACGGTACTTAACTTGCTGGCTCTTCGATTTGCCAACTCACTGTTTTCTGCCAACTGGGATCACCGCACTATCGATCATGTACAGATCACGGTTGCGGAAGAAGTTGGGATTGAAGGTCGCTGGGGGTATTTCGACCAGGCAGGCCAGATGCGTGACATGATTCAAAACCACTTGTTGCAGATTTTGACCATGATTGCCATGTCACCACCGTCAGACTTGAGTACTGACCGTATTCGTGATGAGAAGGTGAAGGTACTTCGTTCACTGCGTCGGATTGATCGCTCAAACGTGCATAAAACTACGGTGCGAGGGCAATATACTAGCGGATTTGTACAAGGCCATAAAGTGCCCGGATATCTAGAAGAAGAGGGCGCTAACAAAAGCAGCAATATCGAAACGTTCGTTGCAATCCGTGTCGATATCGACGATTGGCGTTGGGCTGGTGTGCCTCTCTACCTTCGTACCGGAAAGCGTTTACCAACTAAGTGTTCTGAAGTTGTAGTCTGTTTCAAAAACCCGGCATTGAACCTGTTTCATGATTCTTATCAGCAACTACCGCAGAATAAATTAATTATCCGTTTACAGCCGGATGAAGGCGTTAAAATCCAGATTTTGAACAAAATTCCCGGGTTGGAGGATAAACAACGTCTTCAAACGGTAAAACTAGAGCTAAGTTTTTCAGAAACCTTCAACCAGCAGCATCTAGTGGATGCATACGAACGTCTGTTGCTGGAAATCATGCGCGGTATTCAAGCCCTGTTTGTTCGTCGTGATGAGACCGAAGAGGCCTGGAAATGGGTAGACTCTATCATGGAAGCTTGGGCGATGGATAATGATGCTCCGAAACCGTATCAGGCGGGTACCTGGGGGCCAGTAGCATCAATGGCTATGCTCACGCGTGATGGACGCTCATGGAATGAAGTGGAGTAAATCGTTGTGTACTGCCGGGTTTGGTAGCGTGCAACAGTACCAGGTGACGCATTGGGTTTTTTTAGTTTATAATATCCTTGCTAACTCGACTTTTAACAAGGGCTCCCGTGGTTCCAGTGATTTTAGTTAACAATTGGAACACGCACTGCCATAGACGCAAAGGTGCTTGATGTAATTGTGAGTGCTGCTGTGATGGCTGATAGGGCTTCTCCATCAGCCCAGGCTTGATGAGCTAGAAGGCCGGATGCGTTGATACAGAGTATCAGCACTGTATCTGAACTAATACTGGGGATACACTAGGTTTTTTCTAAATTCAAATTCCTCGCTGAGGAAGCGAGGAGGAGGATCAATAACATTGCCTCTTTTTTTTCTTCTAAATTCGTATCTACTAGACTAGCGGTATCTTACTGAAAAAGAACCTTGACTATCTAGCACTGAAAAGTATAGCCTAGTATGGAGGCTATCTATGTTCTTGCTGTACTATACGCTTAAAAGAGGTGACTATGCGCATATTACTGAGATGGCATATGAAACTGTTACAGGTGTAGGTACTGTAATGTAAAAGAACTACGCATTGAAGGTCTCTTTTAGTCTCAAAGAATTATCTGGTAACTTTGACGGCATCTGCGACTGAGAAACAACCAGCTTCACTGCATCATCAATGCTCATAGGACGATCTATTCATAGATCCTGTTGGAATAAAGCCGTATTTGTGTACCTAGATATAGTAAGTTCTATCCACTATATTGGAAAGATCTTACGAGATAAATGTTACCATACTTATATCATGTAGACGCAGTGATACATCCCTAAAGATGACCTCATTGCAGTACACAAACAGTTCTATACCAACAAAACCATAACTGCCAAGTTAAACAAGATTACTTGTGTTTTTTACGCAGAGTGAGGGGCAAGAACCATCTTACTATTCTGCTGTCTTTGCCATATTTTTGGAATCAAAGTTGACCAGGCCTTCCATAATGGAAGTTGTCCGCTTCCAGTGCGCCTGCACCCATTCCTGTACATATTTCCAGGCCTAGTTATGCTGTTCTTCTTTATTCGGATCCATTATCAAACCGCACCTCTTACGAGGTAGCTGCAAGCTGGGTTTAAATCCACTATAGAAAATTATTTCAATAAAAAACTAGTTATGTTTTGTTATCTGAGCTGAATCATTTGTTATTTTCCTACAACTCGCATTATTTTTGGTATTAATGTTTAACTTTGAAGGGTAAGTTTTGCTAACAGTGATTTATTCTAAAATAATAAAAAATTATTCTCAATGTAATTAATTTATTTACATTGTAATGTACTTACAGCTGTTTTTATTAAATGCAATACATTGATTATTAAATACTAATAATTTATTTAAATAAAATAATAATAAAAATGTTTTTTATTTATTAACAGCAGGGCATAATGTCAAAAATTGACTTACCTACCAAAAAGAGAGATTGCGAGATGCTTAAAAAAGAGATAATTCAAAAATTGAACAACCAACTGAATCTAGAATGCTATTCTGCAAACTTATACCTACAAATGAGTGCATGGTGTGGAAATAAAGGGTTTGAAGGCGCATCGGCATTTCTAAAGTCGTATTCCCAAGAAGAGATGAAGCATATCCAACACCTCTTTAACTATTTAGATGATACGGGAACTATGCCGATTTTTGGCGCAATCGCTGCACCTCCGGTTGATTTTTCCTCACTTACTGATGTATTTAAACAAATCCATGAGCATGAACAACTCATTACGCAAAAAATTAATGAACTTGTGCATGCCGCAATGACACAGCAGGACTATTTAACCTTTAATTTCTTGCAGTGGTATGTTGCTGAGCAACATAAAGAAGAGACACTGTGTAAATCTATCCTAGATAAACTAGCACTGGTTAATAAGATAGAAGGTGGTCTATTCTTTATAGATCAGGATTTAAAAAATATGACTGTTACTCCAGCAAAAAAGTAGTTTTCGCAATAAGCTATACCCGACATACCCCTTGAGCTAGTATATCTAGTCCAAGATATACGTTAATTAGTACACACCAAAATCTCCCTCTTCCCGCTATAGGATAAGAGGGAGACACTGTCAACGCAAAATCCCATCTCTTTCTCGACAGAATCATCAATCCTAATATAGTAAAGCATGTTGTCCTGCTCGCTGATGATAACCTTCACTCTCAGCTCGGTAGTCTTTAAATTGAACAAAATCTGCAAGCTTGCACATCTTTGATCTCTACATCTGATGTCTATTGATGATGCTTCGTGTTTTTTCACTACAAAAATCCATGAGATCCTGCTAATAGCATCGATTAACAAGGCAAAAAATGACCATAATGCCGTGGCTGCTATCTTCTCTACGTTCTCTTCTACCTGTCTTTTCTAGAGTTCATAACGCGGAGGCGCCTTGATCAAAGCTCATTTGCTATCGTCATAGTTAATATTATTTGCAATGGTATTACTGCGTTGCTTAAGTTTTTCGATGAGTGTTATAGCTACTATAGGCTCAGATCCGCCTACGATACGACGCATCGATACCAAGATAGTATCTTGGCTCCCTGTATTTCTCTTAAAAGAGAATCCGGCTATATCTGAGTATGCTTGATTTAATTAACGCACTTTCTAATTCACTCTAGAACCCATAAAGATAGTACAATATTACCCATATAATATTAAAAGTTTAGTAGCACTCGTAGTAATTTTTGTAATTACGTAAAAATAAAATATCAATCTTCAATATTGTAAGTTCTATTAACAGGGAGGGGTTTGTTTTTTTTCATATAATGAATATTATGTTTCATACTAAGAATATAGTATGTCACTACATAAGTGAGTGTATGATAATGTGTTTCTCAGGAGAGACTTTTTCCTGTATATACATAATTACATTGTAAATCTGCTAGAGAAACTAAAAATATATTCCTGTTCCCATTCAAAATTATTTTCAATAATTTGAAGTGAGAGCTAGGCATAAAAAAGCATTTCTATAATTTTTTCTTCGATCTTTATTGTAGTTCAACCCGTGTGGGCTAAAAGAGACCGAATTATCAGAAAAAACAAAAGAACAAACGGGTCTAAGCAAGGTTAGAGTATATCTCACAGCAGATTGGGCTGGTTTTTTATTATCTGGAGGATAATACGTTGTTCTTTGAGCTGTTTCAGGATGGGGTAGTTGTGTACGCATTCCTTCAGGTAAGGACGTTTTCGGCTTTGCCGTAGGGAAAATTTATATTCAAAGCATGGCGATGTATACGAGTTTCCTATGAATATCTCTTCCGAAGCCGAGACCAATTCTAAAATTGTGTTACCGCTTTCGGTGATCGGTCAGCTTATTGCGGTGTTGGATATCAATAGCACATCATCCAAGCGCTTCAATGCTAAAGATGAAGAAGATCTCGTTTCGCTAGTCGCCTACTCTGCGTATACGTGCAAGAGATCGATGTGCTAATTTTTATCACTTTTCTCATACCGAGAGAAGGATAACGTAGCAATTGCTGATGGTGTTATTATAATGTAATCTAATCATGCGTGCGCTAGTTGGCAAAACCGTTGTAATCAGGAATTTTCATGGAAAATCCATCTAAGTTGAACAATAGTAAAGATGTAATTGCTCTCTTAGCAGAGAGGTTTCCGCTGTGTTTCACCTTCAGTGGTGAAACAAGGCCATTAAAAATCGGTATTTTTCAAGATGTTGTCATTCGTCTCTCAGAGAGTCACTGTGTGAGTAAAACGCAATTGCGCTCTGCGTTGCGTATCTATACATCCAGTTGGCGTTACCTCTATGGCATTAAGTTTGGTTCGCAACGTTTTGATTTAGATGGTAATCTGTGCGGAGAATTGGAACAGCAGCATATTGACCATGCTCGCAAACAATTGGAAGAAGCTAAAGCGCGCGTTCAAGAGCAAAGAGCTGAAAAGCAGCTGTTTCGTCTAGAGGGAAAGACAGCAGATAAACCGGCTCGCCAGCTTAAGACAGATCCGCGTCGTGACCGGTCTGCTGCAGATAGCGCGCTGTACCAACCTCGCGCCAGTGCAGTACGTCTATCTTCCGCATCTCGCCAACCCAAAACTACCACGGATCGCGCGCCAAAACTGCAGAGTGTTAACGTAACAGATATTACTGCACTGAAAATTGGTCAAGAGATCAAGGTCAGAGCAGGTAAAGATGCCATGGACGCTACTGTGCTCGAGATTGCTAATGGAGACGTTCGGGTTCAACTAGCTTCCGGTCTGGCGATGATTGTGCAAGCAGAACACCTCCTGTTCTGATACTGAGTGCCAACTAAGGCATAACCATGTTAATCTAAATGGCTGTGCTCACCGACGCCTTGATGGTGAGCGTGAGTATTGCCAAAGAGACGCCCCTCTCGCGCACTGAAATGATTATCCATGCAGACAAATTCCCCAACTGCACTTAGAGCGTCAACATGCTACCGAGAGCAATCGCATTACGCTGCTTTTTTTACACTCTCACTACCGGTAGATAGCACTGGATGAACAATTTTCTGGGAAAATTTTAATAGGTATCTCAATATGCTGGACTATAGCTATAACGTGCTGTTGGCCTACAACATTGCTGAGTTTGCTAATCAGAAAAGGCAACTTGGGGACTATCTTAAAATCGGTAAACTAGACGTGCCCTATGCGCTTTACAATCAGACATAAAAACGCCGTTTTGAGCGCTTGCAATATGCTTTATCCGTGCTGGGATAAAGGATAGATTTAGCGGGAACTGATACTATTGAGCTGGATCGCAGTGAATCGACTTTGCTATAAATTGTAGGAGAGTTGAACCATCCATGGGATGGGGATGCCAAGGTTAAAGAGGATTGGTTAATAATGAAGCTAACAGGTAAAAGCAGAGATAAAGAGATCAAGGAAATGCTCACTAAGCGTTATCAGTCTGCTATTAGTCGGTTGGCGCAGAGCAACAGTGAAGATATTTGACAGCTTATTATAAATGTTTTTACCAGGAAAATGGACCCTCATACCAGTTACTTTTCGCCACGCAACACGGAACTATTCAATATAGACATGAGCCTTTCTTCTGAGCATTTATAGCGATGATAACGTGAAGGAGAGCACTCATATGCTTTCTAATTGTTTTGAAAGGTTCAACTATAACGCCAGATCCGCACACCTATTCTTAATAGTCCTCTTAATATCAGCACCGTGGTAGAGAGTCAGAGTAGTACCGATGTGCAAGAAGACGACTGTCTTTAACCTGGGAAGACACAGTATTATTAGCGCACTGGCGACTATTCTAGAAAACCTCTCCTCTCTTGGAAAGAGCTTCTCGATCCGTTAGTCTCAGTATCAATGTTAGGGATTTAAGCGATATCGCTAAGGTAGCTGAACAGAATGAGTTTTCTATGTTATCTCTAGATAACATTGTGCATTTTTTGACGGAACTTTTGTGGCAGTATCCTAATTAAACTTATTAATGATGTGTAATATCCTGTTGTTCGAGCGTGCCACTGTCAACATTCCCTAGCTGGGGAATCAAACGAAGAACCATAGTTTTCTACAGCTAGGAGGGATAAGAATATTCAAAAAATCACCTTGAGTAATGGGGACATCAAAATAGAAAATGATGTCTTTGCCATCACATCAAATTCTTTACGTATATCGACACCTGCTGCATTCTAAAAAAAAGTAGCAGCAAGAGTATAACTATTTCAACGCAGGATTTGCATTGTCAAGAAAGGTTAAGCAGATCAATTCGTTAATCGGAGTCTGGGTACTGGCGTCTAAAAATAGTTTCAACGCGAGCACCACCAAGGATACTATCGGTGATGATAATCTCCCCTTCGTATTGCTCGATAATATCAAGTGCTACGGATAGCCCAATGCCCTGACCAGGTCGTAGCTTATCAGCCCGTTGGCCTCTCTGAAAAATTAATTCACGCTGGCTGCGCAGAATGCCTGAGCCATCATCCTCGATTAGTAAGTGCAGGCGATGATCTGAGTATTGCGCGCTGACTTCGACAAACTCTAAGCTATATTTATAGGCATTATCGAGAACGTTACCCAGAACTTCTATGAAATCGTTTTTCTCCCCCATAAAGATTAATTCTGGTGAGATATCTAATGTGATGACAACACCTTTTCGCTGATACACTTTATTAAGAGCAGAACAAAGTCCATCGAGTAATGCCGAAACAGATTGCACTTCACGCAGCAAAAGATTGTGTGCACAGTGCATGCTTGCGCGGTGCAAGTAATAACCAATTTGCTGCGAAATACGACTGATTTGTGCCAGCATTACAGGTTCGGCCTGCTCAATGCAGACTTCTTTTTCCGTGCGAAGCGCACGCAGTGTAGTTTGCAATACAGCCAATGGAGTTTTTAAGCTATGCGTTAAGTCAGTTAACGCTATTCGATATTTATGATATCGCTTTCGCTCCTTATTCAGAAAAATATTTAGATTGCGTACCAGGCTATATAACTCGCGTGGAAGATTTTCGTCGAGCTGCTCACGGGTACCGTTTTCTAAATCCGCTACCTGTTCTGCAAGACTCTTGATCGGATGTAAACTCCAGTCAGCTGCAAGCCAGAGCAAAGGAAGGATTAACAATAAGTTAGCGATACCCACATAACCGAACAATTCCCATACCATAGCTGATTTTTGCAGTTCCTGCGGAATTTTATCAATGACCACGATAGTCAACGCGGGCAGGTTCTCTGTTGCCGGATAGGTACTGACCGCGATTGAGTGGGTGAGAGGTGTGTTTTCCTCTTTGCTGCTAAAATTGGTTAGTTTACTGAGAACCTGTATATCGCCTTTAAGCACAGGGGTACTAGTTTTGGTATTGGTGTCCAGCTCGTGATAATCAGTTCTTATGAGCCATTCCGGTTTTATCAGTGCTTCCAGCTCGGGGACTTCTCGTTCGCGCCACAAAATTTTTCCATGCTGGTTATAAACCAATACCAAAGTAGGATATCCTATATCCATGTCATCAATCATCTTGATGCTAAGCTGATTGTTTTTCCACTGAGCTAGACGATAGAAAAGGTTACTTTCACCGCGTAACAAACTAAATGATGTCTTAGCGAAACTTACGCTATAGCCAATAATAGCGACGGCTCCATACGATATGGATAGGGACAGCCCAATAGCAACAGAAGAAAGAAGGAAACGAACACGTAAGGAAAAGGGGTTTTTTTTTAACTGCATAGCTATGAGTGGACCAAATCGAAACGGTAACCTTGACCTCGAACGGTAGTTATGACGTCAGCATCATACACTAGTAGCAATTTTTTGCGCAGGCGGCCCATCAATACATCAATAGTGTGACTTTCCCTTAATTCTGCATCAGGGTAGAGCTGCAGCATCAGCGACTCTTTGCTAACAACCTTACCGTTGTTACGAATCAGAGTTTCTATAATCGTGTATTCAAAAGCAGTAAGCTTAATAGGAGTGCCTACAACCATTAATTCACGGCGTGAGAGATCAATTTTGAATGGAGGTAAACTAATAAGTTGAGATGCTAGTCCGCTATTGCGTCGCATCAACGCCTGCATTCGAGCAATGACTTCCTCAAGATGAAACGGTTTGGTCACATAATCATCGGCACCAGCTTCAAGCACAGCAACTTTGTCCTGCCAGCTTTCACGAGCCGTCAGCACTAGAATTGGCAGCTTCATTTGCTGATTGCGCCAACGGCGCATCATGGTCATACCATCTTCAACAGGTAATCCTAGGTCCAGAATAGCGATGTCAGGTGCATGCTCATGCAGAAAATAATCTGCTTCTTTAGCATCAGCAGCAGCATCAACCTGGTGTCCCATTTCTTTCATCTGAACGGTGAGGTGATGGCGTAGCAACACATTATCTTCAACAACTAATACGCGCATGACTTTATCCTTCATTGAACTACAGACGATCCGGGCTATGCCCATTCATTCTAACAAAAAAGCAGAATTGAGGATTCGCGGTGTGAATTTCTTACAATCGCAGCAAACCAAATATCTCTAAATATAGATAGAATGGAGAAAAGCCATAACATAAGGTAATAATTGCTAGCAAAGCAAGCGCTGTAGATAGTGTCACCCCACAAGAACAGATTATTTTAACTTGTCGACCAACGTGATGGCATGGCCAATATAGGTCGCTGGCTTCATGGCTTTCAGGCGTACTTTTTCTTCTTCTGGCAGCGCCAGTCCATCAATAAAGGCTTTGATACCTTCACCGCTAACTCGTTTCCCTTGTGTCAGTTCCTTTAACTTCTCGTAAGGTTTCTCGATACCATAACGGCGCATTACTGTTTGGATTGGTTCAGCTAGAACTTCCCAAGTGTCATCTAGTTCATCTAGTAAACGATCACGATTCACTTCCAGTTTACTAATGCCCTTGAGTGTTGCTTGATAGGCGATCAGAGCATACCCAATGCCCACACCTAAATTGCGTAGTACCGTTGAATCGGTTAAATCACGCTGCCAGCGCGATACCGGCAGCTTCGTTGCTAGGTAACCCAATACTGTATTAGCAAGACCTAAGTTTCCTTCAGAGTTTTCGAAGTCGATTGGGTTCACTTTATGCGGCATCGTTGAGGAACCAATTTCACCTACAATGGTTTTCTGTTTAAAGTGATGTAGCGCAATATAGCCCCAAATATCCCGATCGAAATCGACTAGAATGGTATTGAAACGAACCATGCAATCAAATAGCTCTGCGATGTAGTCGTGAGGCTCAATTTGAGTGGTATAGGGGTTCCACTGGATCCCTAGAGAAGTGACAAAGCTTTCACTGAAAGCATGCCAGTCCAGAGCAGGATAAGCGGCCAAGTGTGCGCTGTAGTTACCCACTGCACCATTAATTTTGCCTAGAATTTCCACCTGTTCTAGTTGGCGGTATTGACGCACTAACCGATAAAACACATTCGCAAACTCTTTGCCAATAGTAGAGGGCGTTGCAGGCTGACCGTGAGTACGGCAGAGCAAGGGAATGTCCCTATACTGCTGCGACAGTGTCTTAATAGAATCAATAATTTGGCCCCAGAACGGCAGAACGATATCACGGCGAGCACAATCTAGCATCAAGGCGTGAGAAAGGTTGTTGATATCTTCTGAGGTACAAGCAAAATGAATAAATTCATTAATCGCATGCAGGCTGGGAACCGCCTTGACTTTCTCTTTTAGAAAATACTCTACTGCTTTCACATCATGGTTGGTCCTGCGTTCAATAATTTTTATACGAGCCGCGTCTTTCTCGCTAAAATAAGATATAATGTTTTCAAGGAAATCGTTTTCGTCGGCATCAAACTCAGGAACTTCCTTGATTTCTGCGCAGGACGCTAATTTTTGCAGCCAGCGGACTTCAACCATTACGCGAAATTTCAGAAAACCAAATTCGCTGAAAATAGCGCGTAATGTGCTGACTTGATCACCGTAGCGACCATCAATCGGGGATAAGGCGGTCAGTGAGGATAATTCCATCGCAAGCAACTCCTGGGTTTTTTATCAAGTAAAAGGTTTAAAATCGTACAAAGTTAACAATGTTCGGGTGGTAGTAGTTCAGCATGGTGTAACCAGATTTCATACTCCTATGCCTGGAGTATAGAGAACCTCCGTATGGATACCAGCTAACAGTGCCTCGCGCACTTTGGCCTAGGCCTATCCCTAGGCATGTTAGGGACTTAATGCGAGACGGTTACTTGAATTCGATAGCTTCCTGATGCCCTGGTTTCTGACATCAAATCAAAATATCCAAGTTAACGCGATAGTTGGTCAATACGGCTCAATTACCCAATTCGTTGAGCGCAGCGCGCTATTGCTACTCAACTTACCCTCAATATCGAGCAGGCTAAACGCATAGCGGGATAATTCTGAACCCATGATCCCCTTGGTGCTGCTGTTTGATATCCTCAATAGCCTTTTAATCCGATTTTACGTTATATTCCTGCCCTCTAAAAACGCCTAGGTTAAAAAGGTTCGTATCCGACAGACTGTTCAACAGGTTGCAGTAGGTAACTATGATAGTTACCTACTGCAACCTGTTGAACCAGATAAACAGTTTGGCAGCTACCTCTGCTAAAACGCTAGCATACGGTACTGATGATTTTTAGCTACGGGCTACTCCTGTACTCGTTCTTCAATGATGCCTCCGCCAAGACAAACATCTCCTTGATAAAATACCGCAGACTGTCCAGGTGTTATAGCAGCAACGGGTGCATCAAAATAAACCCTGATACGTTCGAGGTCTAACGGTGTTACCGTACAGGGAATATCTTCCTGACGATAACGCGTTTTGACCACACAGCGAAAAGGGTTTAGCCGCGGTTTGCGATCAATCCAATGCAACTGTTGCGCGATGAGTCCCTGCGACATCAATCGGGGATGATTGTGTCCTTGCGCAACATATAAAATATTGTTGATAACATCCTTATCAACTACATACCAAGAATCTTTTCCGCCTTCTTTCACACCACCAATCCCTAAACCTCTGCGTTGTCCAAGCGTATGGTACACCAATCCCTTATGCTGACCCATTCGCTTGCCATCATCGACCGACAGGATCGGTCCTGGCTGTGCAACTACATAGCGCCCTAGGAAATCTTGGAATTTACGTTCACCGATAAAACAGATGCCAGTCGAGTCTTTTTTCTGCGCGGTTACTAACCCAAGACGGCCTGCGATAAGGCGCACATCTAGTTTTTCTAGTTCTCCCAGAGGAAATAGGCTGTGTGCGATTTGCTGGTAGCTCAGCGTATAAAGAAAATAGCTCTGGTCTTTGTTAACGTCTTTTCCGCGTAATAAGCGCGTTGCACAGCTAACGTCGTGGCGGCGGACATAGTGGCCGGTAGCAATATAATCTGCACCCAAATCTTCAGCAGAAAAGTCCAAAAACGCTTTGAATTTTATCTCTTTATTACAAAAAATATCTGGATTTGGCGTGCGACCCGCTCGGTATTCTGCCAGAAAATGTTCAAACACGTTATCCCAATATTCCGCAGCAAAATTAACTGTATGAAGAACAATACCTAATTTGTCGCAAACCGCTTGTGCATCGGCCAGATCGATGGCAGCTGAGCAATACTCTGTGTCGTCATCTTCTTCCCAGTTTTTCATAAACAGGCCTTCAACCTGATACCCCTGTTGCAGCAACAGGTAAGCAGAAACAGAGGAATCAACACCGCCGGACATCCCAACAATGATTTTTTTCTGGCTGTTATCGACCATGGTCGTCTCTAATCTATTACACACTGCTACTAGGACTTGTTATCGCCATTATATCGTCAGGATAGACGAACTAGGGAATCAACGCATCAGCATAAAATAAGCAACATTTTATCATGATGCTGCCTAGGGTGTATTGCTAATCCTGTGCAATGAAAATTTCAAATAACCAATTAAAGACACCTAAAATACTAAAAACTAGCGTTCTACCGTTTAGTAGCAACGAATTCTTTCTGCTACTAGCAGCGGCGATCGAAGTTAAGTTAAATGCAAAAGTTTCTTTTGCAGTAAGCTAGTGGAAGCAACTAACAGCATGGTTATGCGGAATTTTGGCCGCTTCTGAGGTAATAAATTACGAAATAAAAGCGTAGAAAAGTGTTTTATCTAGGGCTATCTACTCCTCCGGAAAGGCTGGATATTACTCAAGACATTACCTTATTTTTGCAATATCAAAAGTCATTCGCTGGCGTCTGCCATATGCCATATCACAACCGAAATCAACGTTGACGCAGTAGTCAAGCGTTTTCAATAATGACAGGCGTTCTAGCGTTGCGCAGGCACGAGGGTAATACAACTGTACTAACTTGATAAATAGCGTATTATAAATAGACTTGCAGTTTGCACCTGTTTTGCAGTTGATTTATATTATAATAATCGATTAGCCATTCCATGCTTAGCTACTAAGCTGCCTGTTAATAATGTAACGTTGTTGTAGTGTTAGCGATAGGATGATTAAGAATACTTGAAAACGGCGTGATAACCTACAACATAAGTGTTGTAGTTTAGGTTAATCTTTTAGAGAGGAAATTAGACTGTTATGATGCGTATTGCGCTTTTCCTGATCACCAACCTGGCGGTGATGTTAGTTTTCGGGCTAGTTCTCAGCCTGACGGGAATTCGATCCAGCAGTTGTCATGGGCTTATGATCATGGCTGGTCTGTTTGGCTTTGGTGGTGCCTTTATTTCACTGCTGATATCCAAATGGATGGCTTTGCGTTCGGTGGGCGGTGAAGTAATCGAACAGCCGAATAATGAAACAGAACGGTGGTTGCTTGACATCGTGCGGGTACAATCACAGCAGACTGGCATCACGATGCCGCAGGTTGCTATTTACCATGCTCTAGACATTAACGCTTTTGCGACTGGAGCGCGGCGGAATTCATCTTTAGTAGCAGTAAGCACAGGTTTGCTGCAAAATATGAATCGTGATGAAGCAGAAGCAGTAATTGCCCATGAAATCAGTCATGTAGCAAATGGCGATATGGTCACCATGACGCTGATTCAAGGCATCGTGAACACTTTTGTTATCTTCATTTTGCGCCTCATCACTCAGGTAACATCCAGCTTCTTTTCTGGCAACCGTGATGACGGTGAGAGCACTAATGGAAATCCATTAGTCTGTTTTGCGGTAGCAACCGTGCTTGAACTGGTGTTTGGTATTCTTGCTAGCATCATTACTATGTGGTTCTCTCGCTATCGCGAGTTTCATGCGGATGCCGGGTCAGCAAAATTGGTTGGCCGTGAGAAGATGATAGCCGCATTGCAGCGTTTGAAGACCAGTTATGAGCCGCAGGAAGAAAGCAGCATAATAGCATTCTGCATCAACGGAAAATCTACATCTTTTAGCGAGTTGTTTATGTCGCACCCGCCGTTGAATAAACGGATTGAAGCGCTGCGCAGCGGTGCATTTTTCAAGTAAAACCCCAAAAATCATTCCTGTTCGCAACAGGGGGAGATCTCTATCTTTTCAATGACGTACTATCCTGCTATAAAAATGTTTTAATAGCATTAAGTGTTTTTTACTAGGAAAAGAATAGATCTATACTACTGGTAGTTTAGATCTATTGCATCAATAGGGCGAATTGTTATCAGTCTTGCGCTAGTGCTAGTCGCATTCTTTTCTATATATTCTAATGTTTAAGAATAGCAAATCGAGGTATACCACTGCGCTTCATTGCGCTTTCAGCACTAGCACTCTCTATTGGCGTTCTTATTAAGAATATAATGCTGTGTAAGGCTTTTGAGTTATTGATTACATTGGTAGTACCAAAATTGGTGATTACTTAGATCATGATCTGCGTAGCATATCTGCGTTTTCGACAGGTGATTTGCCAGCGCAGATTGTTTAATTATTTTTCTATCGTTATGTCAACGACTTATGACTTTTTGGGCGAAATTCTCATTATCATTGCTAATGATGCCTGGCGTCTGCATTTCTATATTGTTAATCTCTATTTAGATTGCCTTTATTTAGTTTTCTTTCTACCTTGTCAAGGACGTAAAGCGTACGACAGTTTTTACTGATATCGCCATCGCCGCTAGCGTTACATTAGCACCGGCGATGAGGCGTAGTGATATAGGTTATACTACTTTGGCTACGTCGGTCTTTGCTTTTTTATTAGCAATTTTCGAATTTGCTAACAAGATAAAATCTCACCTCTGTTGAGAGGTAGCACCTATTATACGTCTTCAGCAATTTTACAATTTTATTGTTCGTTCTATCACTCCTTGAGTGAGTTACCCGCATAATCTTCTGGATTTAGCTTCAATTGCCGACTTTATCTTTTTTTGTTGTATTATTATATCAGTGGTTTTTAGTTGACCATGTTTTCGGCTATTTTAGCCAATTTTTATTCGTAGCATCCCGTCTTTGTAAGTTGCTTCTAAAAAAGTTTTTCACCTTTTTTGTCGATACTTAATAGTTTCAGAACGGATATTCCGTTTTTGATAAACTCCGTCTACGCTATAATGTCTTATTAGTATATTTGTGTTTATATGAATGAGGTAATCTACCTTTTTGGGCTAATTATAGGCACTTTAAGTGAATGAAGTGTAAAGAATTTACTTAAATTAAGTATCCAACTTAACAAAATAAAGTTATCACCAGTTTAATTATATAGTTATTATAACTATATAATTAAACTTATCACCGATAAGCTCTATAATACTGCAATAACATAGGGTAAGTACTACCGGATGTAACTGCTTCAGGAAGCTTAATGCTGATAGCATCATGACTGTCTGGCAATAATCCCATAGTTTGTATGATTTTAATTTTATATTAGGTGTGCCAATTTAACTAGAGTTAGTGAGTTTCTTGCATAACATTATGAAAAAATAAATTTATTTTGTGTGTGATCTTTTTGGGCCACTACTGCGAATAAGGGAACTAGAATGCCTGTTATTACTCTTCCTGATGGAAGTCAGCGTCAATACGATTGTGCCCTTTCTCCTTTTGATGTTGCACTGGATATTGGTCCTGGCTTGGCAACAGCCTGTATCGCCGGACGTGTTAACGCTGAACTGGTCGATGCCAGTGACCTGATCGAATCAGATGCCCAATTGGCGATTATCACCGCCAAAGACCAAGAGGGGTTGGAAATACTGCGCCACTCTTGTGCACACTTATTAGGACACGCTATAAAACAACTATGGCCCGATACTAAAATGGCAATTGGTCCTGTCGTTGATAACGGGTTTTATTATGACGTTGACTTAAATCGTACGCTGACGCAGGAGGATATAGATCTGCTTGAAAAGCGCATGCATGAACTAGCTGATCAAGATTACGACGTTATCAAGAAAAAAGTCAGTTGGCAGGAAGCGCGAGATACTTTCGCTGCGCGTGGCGAGATCTACAAGGTTACAATTCTGGATGAGAGTATCAGCCATGACGATAGTCCTAGATTGTATCACCATAAAGAATACGTCGATATGTGTCGCGGCCCACACGTGCCCAACATGCGTTTTTGCCATCATTTTAAATTGCAGAAAACATCTGGCGTTTATTGGCAAGGTGACAGCAAAAACAAGATGTTGCAACGTATCTACGGCACAGCCTGGGCAGACAAAAAACAGTTGGGTGCCTATTTACAGCGTTTAGAAGAAGCGGACAAGCGTGATCACCGAAAGATTGGTAAACAGCTTAACCTGTACCATATGCAGGAAGAAGCCCCAGGCATGGTGTTCTGGCACAACGACGGTTGGACGGTATTCCGAGAACTAGAGAACTTTGTACGCATGAAGCTAAAAGAGTACCAATATCAGGAAGTGAAAGGCCCTTTTATGATGGGCCGCGTGCTGTGGGAAAAAACTGGGCACTGGGAAAACCATAAAGAAGCCATGTTCACGACATCTTCAGAGAACCGAGAATATTGCATCAAACCAATGAATTGCCCGGGTCATGTGCAAATCTTTAACCAAGGTCTAAAGTCCTATCGAGATTTGCCGTTACGCATGGCTGAGTTCGGTAGTTGTCACCGTAATGAGCCTTCTGGGTCTCTGCACGGGTTAATGCGCGTGCGAGGGTTCACTCAGGATGATGCCCATATTTTCTGTACTAAAGAGCAAGTTCGTACAGAAGTGAATAATTGTATCAGGATGGTGTATGATATGTATAGCACCTTCGGTTTTAAAAAAATTGTTGTTAAGCTTTCGACTCGACCTGAAAAACGCATCGATAGCGATGAACTCTGGGATCGCACTGAGCACGACTTAGCAGCTGAGCTGATGGAAAATAACATTTCGTTTGATTATCAGCCTGGAGAAGGGGCATTTTATGGCCCTAAAATTGAATTTACTTTGCACGATTGTTTGGATCGAGCCTGGCAATGTGGTACGGTGCAGCTCGATTTTTCACTGCCTGTCCGTTTAAATGCCTATTATATAGGTGAAAAAAACGATCGCCAAGTGCCGGTGATGATTCATCGTGCTATTTTAGGATCAATGGAGCGTTTTATCGGTATTCTTATCGAGGAATTCGCTGGATGCTTCCCAACCTGGCTGGCTCCCCTTCAAGCCGTTGTGATGAACATTACCGATAAACAGTCTGATTATGTCATTGAATTAACAAGAAAACTGCAAGAAGCAGGTATTCGTGTAAAAGCGGACTTGAGAAATGAGAAAATAGGCTTTAAAATTCACTATCACACTTTAAGGCGTGTTCCCTATATGCTTGTTTGTGGTAATAAAGAGATGGAAGCGGGCAAAGTAGCCGTTCGCACCCGTCGAGGAAAGGATTTGGGAAGCATCGACGTTAACGAAGTGATCAAGCCGCTGCAGCAAGAAATTCGCAGCCGTAGTCTTCATCAGTTGGAGGAATAAGGTATAAAAGGCGGAAAACGAGTTCAACCGGCGCGTCCTAATCGCATCAACAGAGGAATTCGCGCGCAAGAGGTACGCTTAACAGGCGTCAATGGCGAGCAGATTGGAATCATCAGTCTGAATGAAGCGTTAGAGAAAGCCGAAGAAGCAGGTGCTGATGTAGTTGAAATCAGTCCTAACGCCGAGCCTCCAGTGTGCCGAATTATGGATTACGGCAAGTTTCTCTACGAGAAGAGTAAGGCTACTAAGGAACAGAAGAAGAAACAAAAAATTATCCAGGTCAAGGAAATCAAATTCCGTCCTGGTACCGATGATAGCGATTACCAAATTAAACTACGCAATCTAGTTCGATTTCTGGAAGCTGGTGACAAGGCCAAGATCACCTTACGTTTCCGCGGGCGTGAGATGGCCCACCAACAGATTGGTATCGAAGTGCTTAACCGAGTTCGTGAGGACCTGAATGAACTGGCAGTGGTCGAATCCTTCCCATCGAAGATCGACGGCCGACAGATGATCATGGTGCTTACACCGAAGAAGAAACAGTAAGGCATTCCAGTAATAGAACCTGTGCGACGCAGATCCCCACAGGTTTTTTCGCCTTAGCTGATTCGTTATATCAACAATGCGAAGTAAGTGGAAATTAACATGCCAAAAATAAAAACAGTACGTGGCGCCGCTAAACGCTTTAAAAAGACGGCTAAAGGCAGTTTTAAGCGTAAGCAGGCCAACCTGCGTCATATTCTGACTAAAAAAGCGACTAAACGTAAACGTCGTCTTCGTCAGAAAGGCATGGTCTCAAAAGGAGACATGAGCCTCGTTGTCGCATGTTTGCCGTATGCATAAGTAACCTTTTGGCTCAAGAATAAGACTTTAGGAGAGAGAGTATATGGCTCGCGTAAAGCGCGGTGTGATTGCTCATGCACGTCACAAGAAAATTTTGAAACAAGCGAAAGGCTACTATGGTTCCCGTTCACGCGTTTATCGTGTTGCCTTACAGGCAGTAATCAAAGCTGGTCAGTACGCTTACCGAGACCGTCGTCAACGTAAGCGTCAATTTCGACGGATTTGGATCGCACGTATTAATGCAGGAGCACGCCAAAATGGCTTGTCTTACAGCAAATTTGTTAACGGCTTAAAAAAAGTTTCTGTTGAAATTGACCGCAAGATCCTTGCTGATATCGTCGTATTCGACAAAGAAGCATTCTCTATCCTAGTTGAAAAAGCGAAAGCAGCCCTGGCGTAATCTAGAGAAAAGAGGGAGCCTTGCTCCCTCTTTTTGTTTAAGCTGTCGTCCGTACGTTCTCTACGTACCGTGTTGCATTCAACTTCCTGATTGCAAATAAGAAATTATTGTTTTTGATGAAATTTTCATCGTATACGTCTTCGCTAGTTATGATAATGGATGTAAACACCAACACTGGTTATCCGCAAGCGCATTGACATTAAGGTACTGGAAGTATGACTACTGCTATCTGGAATTGGGTGCTAAAGTAAAAACATAAAAAAATAGCGCTGGAAGCTTCCCGTTGGGAGGCTTTTTCTTTGCGTTTAGTTTTAATCATGATAACTGGCCATAGCGGCATAAGAATAAGAAGAGGAATGCAATGCCATATCTCGCAGATCTGGTAGCAAATGCCAAAGCAGCCATAGACGCGGCACAAGATATTGCGACGCTTGAAGATGTGCGTATCGAATACTTAGGCAAAAATAGGCATTTAACCCTGCAACTGACATCGTTACGTGATTTACCCGCGGAAGAGCGGGCTTCAGCAGGGGAGGTTATCAACCAGGCGAAGCAGGATGTACAAGAAGCGCTGAATATTCGCAAAAAGACGCTGGAATCAGCGATGCTAAATGCGCGTCTAGCTCAAGAAACCATCGATGTTTCCTTGCCAGGACGCACTATGGAAAATGGAGGTTTGCATCCGGTAACGCGTACGATCGATCGTATCGAAACTTTCTTCGTTGAATTGGGTTTCTCTATAGCAACCGGGCCAGAAATCGAAGAGGCCTATTACAACTTTGACGCATTAAATATTCCTGAACATCATCCTGCTCGTTTCGATCATGATACTTTTTGGTTTGATGCCACGCGTCTCCTGCGTACCCAAACTTCTGGGATACAGATTCGAACCATGGAAAAACAGCAACCGCCAATCCGCATTATCGCGACAGGTCGAGTGTACCGTAATGACTACGACCAGTCGCATACGCCAATGTTTCAACAGATGGAAGGTTTTATTGTAGATACAAACATCAGCTTCACTAACTTGAAAAGCACGTTACATGATTTCTTGCAGAACTTCTTTGAAGAAGATTTGCAGGTCCGCTTCCGTCCTTCCTATTTTCCGTTCACTGAACCATCTGCAGAAGTAGATATGATGGATAAGAACGGTAAGTGGTTGGAAGTGCTCGGCTGCGGTATGATTCATCCTAATGTATTGCGTAACCTTGGTATCGATCCAGAAATTTACTCCGGTTTTGCGTTTGGTATGGGAATGGAGCGTCTGACCATGTTGCGCTATGGCGTAACCGATTTACGCGCATTCTTCGAAAACGATCTTCGCTTCCTTAAACAGTTTAAGTAAGGCGGGTGGGGTGTAGCATTATGAAATTCAGTGAACATTGGTTACGAGAGTGGGTTAACCCGGCACTCAGCAGTAAGGAACTATCAGAACAGATTACTATGGCTGGCCTGGAAGTGGATAGTATTGAGGCAGTTTCTGGGGCTTTTCATGGCGTGGTGGTAGGCGAAGTTGTGGAATGTAGTGAGCATACAAATTCCGACCAGCTGCGCGTAACGAAAGTTAATATAGGGGATGAGCGTCTGCTGGATATCGTGTGTGGCGCACCTAATTGCCGCCAGGGGCTGCGCGTTGCTGTCGCCACTATCGAGTCTACTAAACTGCGGGGTAAATCCTCTGAAGCGACGCTGTGCTCGTTCTCTGAGTTAGGCATTTCTGAAGATCATGGCGGTATTATCGAACTTCCCTATGATGCACCGATCGGTACCGATATTCGCGAGTATCTCAAGCTAGATGATAACGCTATTAAAATTAGCGTGACACCTAACCGAGCAGACTGCTTGAGTATTATTGGCGTTGCGCGTGATGTTGCAGTGCTGAACCAATTGCAGCTGACTGCACTGGAAATTACGCCGATCACTCCAACCCTTACTGACACCTTCCCGATTCGGGTAGAGTCACCAGACGCGTGCCCGCGCTATCTAGGAGTCGTTGTTAAAGGTATAAATATGAAAGCGGTTACACCGCTGTGGATGCGTGAAAAGTTACGCCGTTGCGGAATCCGCTCTATTGATGCAGTCGTTGATGTGACTAACTACGTGTTGATGGAACTGGGGCAACCAATGCACGCTTTTGATCTAGATCGTCTCGATAGTGTCATTGTGGTACGTCTGGCGCAAGAGGATGAAACGTTGACGCTGCTAGATGGCAATAAGATAACGTTAAATGTAGACACCTTGGTAATTGCTGATCAGAGTAAAACTCTAGCAATGGGTGGGATTTTCGGTGGCAAACACTCTGTCGTTAACGGAGAAACCTGTAATGTACTGTTAGAGTGTGCCTATTTTAATCCACTAGCAATTACTGGACGCGCTCGTCGCCACGGCTTATATACGGATGCATCTCATCGTTACGAACGCGGTGTCGACCCAGCGTTGCAGTATAAAGCCATGGAGCGTGCTAAACAGTTACTGCTGGCTATTTGCGGCGGTCAAGCTGGGCCAGTAGTTGATGTAACCAGCGAGGCTCACCTGCCTTTATGCGCTACAATTACACTGCGCAGAGAAAAACTGGATCGTTTAATTGGTCATGTCATTCCGGATAAGCAGGTGAGTGATATCCTGACCCACCTAGGTTGCAACGTTGTACGTACCGATACTGGTTGGATAACTGTTGCTCCGAGTTGGCGTTTTGACATGGAGATCGAAGAAGATTTGGTCGAAGAGGTTGCCCGTATATATGGCTACAAAAATATTCCTAATATTCCGAGCCATGCATTGCTGACTATGACATCACATCGTGAATCTGAGCTCCCATTAAAACGAGTGAAGACGCTTCTGATTGATCGCGGCTATCACGAAGCAATTACCTACAGTTTCGTTGATCCCAACGTGCAATCGTTAATTCATCCCGGTGAAGAGGCATTGATTCTCCCACGTCCAATTTCCACGGAAATGTCAGAAATGCGCCTGTCCCTGTGGAGTGGCTTGTTAAGTGCCGTAGTTTACAACGAAAAACGTCAGCAGCGCCGTCTGCGTCTCTTTGAAATCGGTTCAACATTCATTCCTAATAGTCAGGATAAAATCTTTATTCGTCAGGACCTTATGTTATCGTGTGTAATTACCGGAAATCGATATGATGAACATTGGGACCTGGCGAGTCAGAGGGTTGACTTCTATGATCTCAAAGGCGATTTAGAAGCTCTGCTATCCCTGACGGGTAAACTTTCTAAAGTTGCGTTTAAACCTGAATCACATCCAGCATTGCACCCAGGCCAGAGCGCAGCTATTTATCTTGCAGGGGATCCGGTTGGTTTCATTGGCGTTATCCATCCAGAGCTCGAGCGTAAACTGAATCTGAATGGTCGTACTGTAGTGTTCGAATTAAGCTGGAATAAGGTTGCAGACCGTGTGGTTCCTGAGGCTAGAGAAATTTCTCGTTACCCGTCAAACAGACGGGACATCGCAGTTGTTGTAGCAGAAAACGTGTCAGCAAGCGAGGTTTTGTTGGAATGTAATAAAGTTGGCGCAAATCAGTTATTTGGAGTAAACTTATTTGACGTGTATAGAGGTTATGGCGTAGAGGAAGGATATAAGAGCCTGGCGATCAGTCTGGTATTGCAAGATACCTCTCGTACACTAGAAGAAAAGGAAATAGCCGCTATAGTCACACGATGTGTAGAGGCACTAAAAAAGCGATTCCAAGCATCTTTGAGGGATTGAACCTATGGCGCTTACTAAAGCTGAAATGTCAGAATACCTGTTTGAAAAACTCGGACTGAGTAAACGGGATGCCAAAGAACTCGTCGAACTTTTTTTTGAAGAAGTTCGCAGTGCTCTGGAAAATGGTGAGCAGGTAAAGTTATCTGGATTTGGTAATTTCGATCTGCGCGATAAGAACCAAAGGCCGGGACGTAATCCTAAAACGGGTGAAGATATTCCGATTACGGCGCGTAGGGTAGTTACCTTCCGTCCAGGGCAAAAGCTTAAAAGCAGAGTCGAGAATGCCTCTCCAAAAGAGTAGTGCTTATCTGCGATTCACAAACAGGCCGCTGACGCGGCCTCTTTTATCCTTTGAAATGGATGGTAGCGCAACAGGCGCCGCTGTTTCCTACTGAGAAACATACGCTGGTAGCAGACGATGGTCATCAATCAAATGGCGCATCGCTAGAATAGCGTGGCACAAAAAAGATTCTTGCTCCTGACCAACGCAAGATAGTTCGAAGCTCTTCATTTTTTAGGTTAGTATCAGTAGATGGATCAGTGCTTACAGGCTTACAGGCAGTTTTATTTAAACTGAGCAGGGCTCAACACAATTAGTGGTATAAGTTTCAATTTTCTGATAAAATTGATTAGTTTAATTTTATGTAATCTGGCTGTTCTTTTTATTATGGAAAGCTACCGAGCTTTAAAAAAAACAAAAAACGGAATAGGTAGAAAAGGCAAAGGTGCTATCTACGTCTGATGACTGACTTGCTAATGATACCGATCTGATGGCGCAATGATGCCTGTATCAGGCTATGGATATCAGTACTCTAAATAGAGAGTACCCCTGCATTTAAATCATAAAAAAGAGTGGTAATAGAGAATACAATGTAGTACATCAGGTGATTCCCACCCAGCGGGGTGGACTTACAAAAGTTAACCTCTCTCTCCTGCATGGAGAGAGAGGTTAATATCATGTAATGTGGGGAGATCTGGTGTGTAGCTAAAGATAATAGAGTCAAACCATAAAGGTGCGTGATAGCACTTACTCTGGGCTCCTTAATTTCAGGCACGGTATCCAGCAATTGGATAAGGTACTTAAATCCTGCAGTACCTTTCGTATCACCTCTCCAGTACTGAGGTGATACGTCACAGGCAAAAGAACACGTCCGTCAACAGTAGAAAAGCGATAAAATTGCCATAGAAAAACTAACGTTGGATAACGCACTACATCCATGCCAACATGATGATCATGATTTTGAATCAACCATATACATAGCTCAGCGTCAGACTTGCAGTCTTGCGGTTATGATAGGGTAAGCTTGTAGCTTGATGGTATGGTAAGTTGTCATTGTCCTGCTCGAATAGCGCCTTCTCACGAGGCTCATTGGCAAACATCTTAACTATGGAAGATCCTTCGATGCTCTTCTTCACCATGGAAATGAAAGTTAACTGCCTGACTGAATAGTGCCCTGGAGGCCTCACCGACAGGGTTCAGGGCTTATATTAAACTGCGCATCAGGCCGTTCGGTAAGCGTACAAGGCAGAATGGCTAACAGAATCGCCTGGGTTGTGCGTTAGGGGGGTCATATCAATAATAATTCTGTTTCCAAAAGAAAACTTATTCCGTTCCAGAGATGCGTAGAGCATTAAGCTAACGTCGTTATCGCCAGAAATCATCAAAGATGGTAACAGGAGGATGGCGCTTATGTTCAGTCTTTTTATACCAGTATTCGATAATGGCGGCGCGATCGGCGTCAAGAGTTTTTCCTTCTAAGTAGTCATCAATCTCGTTATAGGTGACACCAAGGGCTGTTTCATCCGGTAAAGAAGGATGCTTCTCTTCTAAATCAGCCGTAGGGGCTTTAATATAAAGGTGCTGTGGGCAACCAAGTACCTTTAGCAACGCTTTAACCTGTCTTTTATTTAAACGAAAAATAGGGTTAATATCTGTGCCACCGTCGCCATATTTAGTAAAGAAACCCGTGGCAGATTCTGCTGCATGGTCCGTGCCGACTACGAGACCCGCATTCATACCCGCAATGCTATATTGTACTTTCATACGCTCGCGCGCCTTTTCATTGCCTTTTAAAAAATCAGATAATTTCATGCCAATGGCAGCCATTGTAGCCTCGCTAGCTTCTACTGCGATCTTGATATTGACTGTTAGCACTCTGTCAGGTTGGATAAATGCGATAGCATCCTGGCAATCAGCCTCATCGGCTTGAATGCCGTAAGGCAAACGCACAGCGATAAACTGGTAATGCGAATCACTAGTTTCTATTCGTAACTCATTGATAGCTATCTGACACAATTTTCCTGTTAGTGTGGAATCCTGCCCGCCGCTGACCCCTAGCACCAACGAATGAATAAAGGGATTAGCTTTTAGATAATTTTTTAAAAAATTAACGCTGATACGAATCTCGTCGTTGGGATCGACGGTGGGCTTAACACCCAGCGCCTGGATGATTTTTTTCTGAAATAACATTGCTGGCCACTTTCGGAACCTGTTGATATTAAGAAAGAAGAACCCTACTAGTTAGGGTGAAAAGCTAATCGGTGTGAAGAACCAGAATAAGCTGTATGTGTATTTTACTTTTATTCGAATATAAACACGCACTCAAGAAGAAAGGAAGTCTTAAACCGATTTTGAATAATTGCAATGAACGATATCGATCCTTGTCACTGATCGTTAAATTAACAAGGGTCTGTATAATATAAAAATTATCTACTGATTTGTCTTTCTGCTGTTAGGGCTATTGGGCCTATTCTTCTCTCTTAGAGTTCAGCCTATAATCATACAGAAAGCAGTTTTACTAAGCAGGTAGTTAAAGAGCTTAAAGCTAGGCAGAGCAAACAGAAGGTGTTACAAATAGCCGGCAGGCCTGCATCAGAAGTTCGGTTAAAAATGCCAGAAGCACCTATTTTAACCACTTGCTAAAAAATTGCGATGGCACTGAGCGAGCAGAAGTATTTTTCTATCGCAAACAAGCGTAGCTAACTGTTGAATAAAGGCATCTAAAGCCAAGAAGACTATGCTACTAAATCGCAAAGTTAATATCATCCTTTATATAAGATACAAAATAAGGTAAGTCATTACCTAATCATTAGTAATGACTTCCTTATCAGTTATTTCATCAATTGGCTAGTTACCATGACTTGTAGTCATGGATCAGCTCACATTAAGCGCTGTACCTACAATATCAATCAAAGGCTCGCTAGAGATAAGCAATGCGATTAATGTTACTGGCAATCCCATAGTTGGCAAAACGATCAATGCAACAAAAGTTGGTGCTGACCGTTGGTGTAACCATCACGGTAAGAATGGCGGAGTAGAATGCTCGCAGCACTCGATCGGTTCGTAAACGTAAAGCTAAGAAATTGCGCAATCTTGCGAAAGAAACGTAGCGGATTTTAGTAGGATCCTTTTTCTAGCGATGACGTTTTATGTAGTTTGGCCAAAGGGTTTAGAGTTGAAACGAAGATCAAAAGGCATCAAAATCATTTGCAACAGTTGAAGATAATCGTTTCTAAAAATAAAAAAATGCAACGGATGATTTGATGACGTGATCGTTATCGCCTATATGCCATAGGCACTGCGAATCTGAATACAACGCTAATAACTAGGCAGAGAAGAACCTTTTTCACAAGATCCACTAGGGCTAGCTAGTGGCATCAGCAAGTAGGGCAAGCAACGATAGAAAAAGATTGAGACCCCTATCCTATCTTGCCGCCCTTAAAAACAAAAATGAGATAGAAGAGCAGTTCTCTGTAGATTCGATTCTACTAATGTAGAGTGTCTTATGTTAAAGTTGTATATAATTTTCTATTCTTATGGAGAAAGAAGTGATCTAAGTAGATGCATAAACTGATTTCGGGCAATATCATACCAATGACATGCTTGTTCATAGCCATAACAGGTACCAAAGCGCGGTGAGTGATACAGTGAAAAAACAATCAGTAGCAGACATACTACGCGTTCAAACTGGTTTCCTTTTTGGCTTTTGATCAGCGGCAGACGAAATCGCCAGCGGTACGGCCACAAGAGGGGAACGCCGGCGGAAGTGAGCATATCGGCCATAAGATGGCTTAGGTAGCCTATCAGCATAGCATGATAGGCATCATCAGTAGGCATTGGCCAATCGGCTGGAAGCTGAAAGCGGATAAAGCAGATGATTGCCACGCACAACAAACTGTGGGTAAAACCACGGTGCCCAAAAACGCGGGAGATCGGCGCTGAGATCCATTTTAGTCGCTGTCCCAACACAGATTTTGGATGATCTATGTCTGGCAGTAATGCTGCTAGCATGGCACCTGGAATGATGTGCCACCAATCTCCTCTCGCCAATGCTTGCGAGATTTCTACGTTTTTAGCAAAAATAGCGCAGGCAACAGAGAACAGCAGATGTCCTTCCGCAGTCATGATGTCTCTCAGTAAACTAGTATTCTATGCAGAGTATAGAGATATATCGCTTTCTGCGGAAGTTGTGAAGGCATAACTATTTATGTCGTGTTGTTATTTCTTGCTGCTTATGCTCTCAACGGGCAATACTCTTAGACAGAATAAGAACATGATCCTCTATAGAGAGAGAGCGACAGGCAACCTTTTCGTACTAAGCCTAAAACATCTTTCCCTTCCGGTGCATTTTTATAAAAAGATTTTGGCTTTTCTTTAGCGCGTAAGAGATCAACATACTAGTTTCGAAAGAAACTGACTGAAGAGTTATCTAGGGAAGGTACTAAAAACGGTGATGGTATTTTCACGTTGACATGCTGCTCCGGAGAGCAGCATACACAGACTTCCTTACAGTATGATAAATATCGTTGCGCATGGAGATGAAGGAGTGCATTATCAGCTACATAAAGGCTGAATGCCATATACGGCAGGGGGGGACACGTAGTGTATGTGTGCCTATAAACGCAAGTTTATCTGCTTCAGCGGTGAATTTAGGCAACATCTCTCGTATATGCGCTTTACGAAAAATTATACTCTCCGTGTTTCACCTACTAGACGGACGGTGTGCATCTCGCCGCCTTCATTCGCTTGGTGCTCGAAGATATCAGCAGTTCCAAGATGTTCATCCAATCAATAGCGTGCTGTTTGTTTGCCACCTAGCGTAAAACCCGTTTAATCCAAGAGTAGTCTGGCCCGAAGTATTCTCATCGGACTGAATACTTAATTTTCGCAACAGCAGTTAGCAGTTAACAGTTAACAGTTAAGACAACGCTGTTTGCTCCGCACGCTGACGCTGGGGAAGTGAAGCTGGTGCGAGTTAAAGAAAGTACGAAAAACAGCGCTTTTTCCAACACAATACAATACAAGGCCCCGTTCACCATCCAGGAAAAATTATCACTGTACCGACAACGCTGGAAAACACGGATACGCAGGTGCTGACAATTAACATCCCATTAAAGGTTTTACATACTATAAACGCGACGAGACCAGGTTCGATCAGCATAGCGATGACAAAAACACCCCAACAGCTTGGAATAAAAAGTCGATAGTTATAGCCAGCAAGCAAAGTAGGCCATTTAAGTACGCCGCCATACTTCGAGCCTGTCTCTTTACTTATCTGTTTGGCCGGTTTATCAGAGATGGTGCTTTCACTGAACACCACGGAGATGTTCTTTTCCCTAATAATATCTATTACGCAGCGTATTTTCTGGGGAGATCCTTATTTATCGGCACTGATAGGCTAGATAAAAACCTCGTTGAATTGATAGTCTGTAGTAGGTACTAAAGGCCCCTCAGTGGTGACCAGACAACGATTTGCTTCTGGGACCGCTGACAAGCGTTCGCGCAGAGGGGAGTCCAGTGCTTTTATTGTTTCCGAATAGGCTTTTGCATTACGGTTATAGATCTCGGTATTATCAGGATCGTACTTCACCAACCCCTATCGGATGTTTTCTAAGTAAAACAATGCATTTTTGGAGATGTCCAAACATGTGGTTTAGGGTTACTGGTATAGGCACCATCACAGATGGGCAGTGGCGTGATCCCCTCAGTCACTGTAACGGCGAGCGCATTTTTGATATTTTCAAAGAAACGGCTAAACTAGCGTTCTAGATTTAGGCTATTCCATAAGATGAGATCAGCAAAGTGTGCTTTGACGATATCATGTGGTGATGGCTGGTAATCATGGATTTCTGCACCTGGCTTTATGATGGATTCTACACTTGCTGCATCCTCTGCAACGTTTTTACAGCACCCTGTGTATTTACGCAATCTACGCAGACCGTTAGCAGTACCCTACCGTAAACTGCTGATCCTAATTAATAATTTTATTTAGTGTAACAAATGCACTTTCACTATTGTGGCTCTGTATATGATTTTTCATCAGCAGCAAAATACTACATAATGAAACCACAAGAGTAAATATAAATGCTAAGTGATCAATAGACAAAAGTGTACATGTAGCATGTATATAATGTTGGAAGGGTAATTGCAATAGGAGCTAACCTAGAAAGGTGATAGAAGTTATTAGCCAGTACTAATTTTATTAGTTATACTTACCTTATTAATTGGCGTGATGGTTTAAAGATATTACTGGATCGTAACAAGAGGAAGGTTCTAGGCGCGTGATGCATAGTCTTACTAGACGTATACTAAAAGATTGCTCCTTTTATTTTTTATTGGTTCTAAATTTAGAACATTTTGCTATCGCAAAGATGCACTAAAAGTAGTAATGTTGATCAACAAGTTACCTTTGTTGTATTGATAGATATAATCCTAGATATTCAGCAGGTTAACTTTAGGTTTCATAGGACGTTAACAGCATGTTTCATGGGAATGTTATAGGTTTTTAGTACTTATTCTGTGCAGCACATCTAGTACTGAAAAAAATGGCTTGCCATCTTTTTCAGAGTGTGTAATAACGCACTTCGGTAAAA
This sequence comes from Candidatus Malihini olakiniferum, assembly GCA_042263625.1. Taxonomy (GTDB): domain Bacteria; phylum Pseudomonadota; class Gammaproteobacteria; order Enterobacterales; family Enterobacteriaceae; genus Symbiopectobacterium; species Symbiopectobacterium olakiniferum_A. The sequence goes on along the minus strand of JBHKFL010000007.1, from coordinate 147,014 downwards.
CAAAGTACAGTTCTGTATATGAGTAGCATTTTCAGTAAGAAAGTTAATGATACAACGCGTTAGCGTTTCGCATTGCTTCTCTTCCGATCTTTATCTAAGTGCCTCAAAGCAGTAACAACTTTGGTTTGTCTGTATAACGCCTTTGGGCGGTTTAAACAATTAAAGGAAATATGTAAAATGGTAAAGATTAAAGGTCAGGTTAAGTGGTTCAATGAGTCCAAGGGTTTTGGTTTCATTACGCCTGCTGACGGCAGCAAAGACGTGTTCGTTCATTTCTCTGCAATCCAAGGTACAGGTTTTAAAACGCTGGCTGAAGGCCAGAGTGTAGAGTTCGAAATTCAAGATGGGCAGAAAGGTCCTTCTGCTGTTAACGTAACCACGCTGTAATTTACCGTTCCCAATGAAAAACCCGTCATGGTGCGGGTTTTTTTATTTCCCTTCCTTATCCCAATATCGCCATGGAATTCGCAGGAAATATGGTGAATACCATCACGATTGGTTTTATTACAGGATTTATTAGTGAGGTTGAACAACTAGAGCATTTCTTGCTGGTAAACAATCCATCTAAAATAGATTTTTTGTTTTCACGGCCGCATAAATTCTCGCAGAGAGAATCTCTCTTTACATAAAAGAGCATGACCTTACATGAAAAGGGCATAACTATTACCGCGTTTACTTTTGCGAATAAGCCCCCTCTAATAAATGATTCTATATCTAGCGCAGAAGTTCTCCTATCAAGGAGAATTCGGTGTTGCCTGTCCTATGGAGGCAGCGGGTCTGGTAGAATTGCCCTGTGCTAAACAGTTAAACGGGTATTCTTTAGATAAAGAATTATTATAGATCACAATCTTATCCTCATATTTGATCTTTTTGAGAAACAGGATCATGTGCCTCGCATTAATCACTTTGATTGAATGAGTCAATCAAAGTGATTAATGCGATACGCAGGGCCATGCTTCCTATCAGCAAACTACGCGTATCGCTCTATATAAGGTGATTGAACCCATTTTGTATGACACTCGTAAAAAAATGGATGCCAGATACCGCGAAACCTCACGCGGTGGCTTGGTAATAAAAGTACAGTGTGATTAGCTAAATCTAAGGAGGATTGGCCAAAAAAACCTTAACAGAGAGGTTTTTATTGCCCATAGCGGTCGATTACTCTTCTTTATCTGCATAAGGATCTGCTAAGCGAGTAACCTGTACCAGCTGGATACGGTATTCCGACACTGCCTTAATCTCAAATCGAAAATGATGCAGTTCAATCACCTCACCCACTTTAGGAATTTCATTGCTATGCGCTAGCAACAAACCGGCCAATGAGGCATACCCTTCCTTAGGGTCTACCAGTTCATAGCTGTCAAACACCTGCTGCAACGTGTGTAAATCGGTACCGCCTTTTACCAGCCATCCACCCTCTTCGACCATAATATCCGGCGTTTCATCTTCATCGGGAAATTCCCCTGCAATTGCTTCTAGAAGATCTAGCGGAGTAACCAACCCTTGCACTACACCGAACTCATTCGTCACAACAACCAGACTCCCCTTGGCACGCCGCAATACTGGCAACAGATTAATGGCATCCAGCGTATCCGGTACGACCAGAGGAGGTGTAGCGGCAACAAAGCTCTCTACATCTACACCACTCTCTAACGCTACGAGTAATTCTTTGGCACGCACAACGCCGACTAACTCATCTAGTGAACCGCGGCAAACTGGGAACAAGCTGTGTGGAGTATCCAGTAGTTGCACCCGAATTTCTCCTATAGAACGCTCGCTGTCCACCCAAGAAATCTCCGTGCGTGGCGTCATCACGCTACGCAATGAGCGTGATGCTAGTGTCAATACACCGCTGATCATGTAACACTCTTCTTCTGCAAAGGTTTTCATCGCCGGCGATGATGCCGGCTTCTCTTCTTCATCATCTGTCGATTTGCGTGCTCCCATCAGACGCAGGATCGCTTCGGCAGTGCGCTCGCGCATTGGGCGGCGTGATTGGTGTTTAATGAAATTACGGCGCGCAATCTGGTTAAACAGTTCAATCAGAATCGAAAAGCCGATCGCTGCATACAGGTAACCCTTCGGTATATGGAAACCAAATCCGTCTGCAACTAGACTCAGGCCGATCATCAAGAGGAAGCTGAGACAGAGCATAACTACTGTTGGATGGGCCTTAATAAAGTTCATCAACGGCTTGGATGCTAGCAGCATGACGACCATCGCAATAACCACTGCAGTCATCATCACACCAATATGGTTAACCATCCCGACAGCGGTAATCACCGCATCCAGCGAGAAGACTGCATCTAATACTACAATCTGTGCGACAACAGCCCAGAAACTAGCATGAACTTTAGGTTCGTTGTGCTCATGCGCTCGATTTTCCAGCCGTTCATGTAGCTCCGTAGTAGCTTTGAATAGCAAAAACCCCCCCCCTGCTAGCAAGATCATATCACGAGCTGATAGGCTATAATCCGCGATCGTGATCAGTGGATTGGTTAGTTTCACAATCCATGAAATCAATGATAGTAACCCCAAACGCATCAAGAGTGCAAACGATAGGCCAATCACACGAGCTTTGTCGCGCTGCTTCGGCGGCAACTTATCTGCTAGAATAGCGATAAAGACCAGGTTGTCGATACCCAGAACAATTTCCAGTACTACCAGCGTCAAAAGGCCCGCCCAGATTGAGGGAGCTAGCAAAAATTCCATGTCAGACTCCAGAAAAGGCGAAAGCAGACAGCATCAACACCAACACCGTTGGTGTGATGTAGCGCAGCATCGAGGAAATAGAAAGAGTATAAATACTGCATTGGCGGATCTTGGTAGTTTGGTGTCCCCGTCAGGTCAGCCCCAAAAACAACACCGGCGCCGACCGGCTGGGTAAGAAAGGTTTTTCGGTGACGGTACATATAGAGTGGGTAGAAACCCTATGCTCCTAAGCAATTAGGCAGAATGTTACTCTATCAGGTTGTTTCCATTTTTTATAAAGATTTCTTTACTGCTAAAAAAACACGCACGAACGATTGTTTCTTAATATACCCGTGATTGGATAAAATAAATCGGGTATGTTACCTAATGTTGGGAACCTGAATCGTTGCCTCTATAGCTAAGCCTATTTGTTAGAGGTGTGTTAGGTAACAATGGATTTATATAATCTTCCAGATGAGGTTTTCCCACTTTATCAACCAAAACGACTAGACAACCGTCACTACGGTGCAATCCATTCTAGACTAGTTGATTTCTGTATTCGTACCACTGTTACTAACGTTTAGCTGTATGTGACCATTTTGTCGTAAGTTAACGAGCTATGACTGATTATCGCCTTCTTCGTTATTGGTATCTTTAGATAGAGGATTGGCTTTCTGGGAGAGTTTTAACTCAGACTGCAATGGCGAGGTAACTGGTTTTTACTAGTCATCGTCTGGCAGCCTGTAGTATAAATAAAAACTATCGGACGCGTTGTGACTAACGTCTCGTCCTTGTTTTACGCTGTAAGCATGCTTCTAGCTTCACAAGAAGATTCTGTCGTAGAGTCGTAAACTGAAAGAGAGTGAAAAATCAACTAGATTGCAGTCTCTAGAGACTGAGTGAAAGAAAAGTTGGTGAAAGAAAAGCTGTCGGGCTGATCAATCGTTGTCATCACGTTTGCACTTACACTATTTTAGTTGGGAAAGAATACGGCCTAGTTTATCAAAACTTTCCTGATATTCTGCTTGCTCCTGACTATCTGCAACGATACCGCCACCTGCCCAGCAATAAAGATGACTCTGCTCTGCGAGCAGCGTACGAATGATAATGCTAGTATCCATGGTGCCACAAACGCTGATATAGCCGATACTGCCGGAATAAGCGTTTCGTCGATGAGGTTCTAGTTCTTCAATGATTTCCATTGCCCGTATTTTTGGGGCACCGGTGATGGATCCGCCCGGAAAACAGGCGCGCAGCAAGTCCGTGGCGTGGCTAGTTTCTGGTAATGTGGCCTCAAGGGTACTGACTAGATGGTGTACTGCCGGAAAAGACTCAATAGAAAAGAGATTTAGCACTCTTACGCTGCCAGCTGCAGCGACGCGGCCGATATCATTACGCAGCAGATCGACAATCATCAAATTTTCTGCTCTGTCTTTCTCTGAGGTCTCTAGGGCTGCAGCGCGGAGAGCATCTTCCTGAAGATCAGTGGTCCGCGGTAGCGTGCCCTTGATAGGACGAGTTTCAATACGATGATTTTGTAACTGTAAAAATCGCTCTGGCGAAACGCTAATTACGCTCTGGGCCGGTAGACGAATAAACGCAGAGAAGGGTGCGCGATTGGCGCGGGAAAGCGCGAGAAAACCCTGCCATTCATCTCCGTGATAACGTGCGCTAAAACGCTGCGCTAGATTAACTTGATAACAGTCTCCGGCACGCAGATAGGCTTGGATATGCCGAAATTTAATGCCGTACTCATCCCGAGTCATATTGGACTTCCAGGAGGTGATTAACCCAAAATCATCTTGTGGCGGTATATCCGGCGGTGAAGCTAGCCAGGCAAGCCGAGCGTCAAGGTCTCCATAGGTCACTAGCGTAAGGGCCTGTCGCTGGTGATCGGCAATAAGAGCCCAGTCGTAAATCCCTACAGCCATATCCGGTAGGTGAACATCCTGTGCAGCGAGTGATGGCAGCATTTCGATGTGCCGTCCCAAATCGTAACCAAACAGGCCAAGCGCTCCACCCTGAAAAGGCAGATCGGAATGCGCTTGTGCCTTGATACCCGATCGTGATATTTCTTGACGTAATAGTAAAAAGGGATCTTGTTTTGAATAGAGAGTGTGCCCTGCGCGTTTAATTTGCGTGTTTTCGCCTTGAGTGGTTAGCGTAGCAAGCGGATAGGCTACCATAATATCAAACCGGTTGTACTGGTGTTCGGCAAACCCAGAATGTAGCAGTATGGACCACGGCTGATAGGAGAAGGGGCAAAACAAGCGCAGCAGGGCGTCCGGCTGATAGGGCAGAGAGGAATAGTGAGGTAAACGAGAATCTATCGGTTGTACTATCATCGTGCAGGTGCTGATTAATATCGTCTTAGCGTTAACGTTAAGATACGCGCTTATAAGCCACGAGAGTGCGTTCAACTTAACATATTTCATGATGAAGATGAAGATAATCTTCGTTCCTTGCATGCTTTCAGCAACGCACTACAGAGCCTCTATAGCCTTGATTTTTAAGTCGTACATAAAATTAGGCGATACTTCTACTGAACAACGTACAGTAGAAGTACAGGATGTGCAAGAGATAACTACAGCTACTAGTATGAATTAATACGCAGTACTTTGTATTAGCACTGACGACGCTTTCCATAGTTGATGCAAGAGAAGAAAGAGGCCTAGATATTTGGTTCGACAATATTGTTAGTTAATAAGCGTGTTGAGCATGTATTGAACGCCTTTGAGGCTAGCTAGCCTACGCGCAAGACTTGCTACTGCAAGAAAGTGCAACTACAATTACATGCGGTCAGCACCCTGAAACAAGGTGTCGGCTGCTTAATATATGATGTAGACGATCTTCGCGTTATCGTTAGCAGTAATAATTACTTTCTGATGCGTCTTTACGGTAAGCACCTGCTTGTAAAGCAAAGCTTTCCGCCTTCAACGCGGACACGCGATTTGATGCAAGCAATATGTTTCCTAGCCCGTACCGAAACAGTATCATTTGCCTATACCTATTATAACTCATACTTCTGATTATACTACCTTACCTGTAGTATTATACCTTGTGTGTATAACTAATTCAATGCGCGGTGTGCTAATATACACGGTGTTATTATGTTTCCCTTCCTGCTGAGGTCAACATGTCTACGCGAATTTTAGCGCTCGATACCGCGATGGAAGCCTGTTCGGTTGCTCTCTGGAATGATGGTCAAATTTTCTCCCTCTATGAAATGTGTCCCCGTGAACATACACAACGCGTGTTGCCGATGATACAACAGGTGCTGGCTGAAAACGGCATGGCCTTAAGCAGCCTGGATGCGTTGGCATTTGGACAAGGTCCAGGCAGCTTTACCGGTGTAAGAATTGGTATCGGCATCGCACAAGGGCTTGCTCTAGGGGCTGATTTGCCTATGCTTGGGATCTCTACACTGGCAACTATGGCCCAGATTGCCTGGAGTTACATGGGAGCAACTTGTGTACTGGCCGCGATCGATGCTCGTATGGGGGAAGTCTACTGGGCTGAATACCAACGCGATGAAGACGGCAACTGGCTGGGTGATGATAGCGAAGCGGTATTAACTCCGCAGCAAGTTCTGGAGCGCACAATGGTGCTAAGCGGTGCGTGGGCACGAGTAGGGACCGGATGGGAAACGTATCCGACATTAGGTTTCCACGATGATATTGCCTTGATAATGGGCGAGATGCCTCCGCCGCAGGCGCGGTATATGCTGCCGTTAGCCTGTCATCAGTGGCATAGAGGTGATGCGGTTTCTGTTGCTGATGCCTTACCGCGTTATTTACGTAACGCGGTTGCCTGGAAAAAATTACCCGGTCGTGCCTGATAAAAGCGGAACTTATTGCATTAATGCCTACACTAGTGAGTGTAGATAGAGGCCTTAAAAAATTGGCTAACGCGTTATTAGGTGAACATACCCGACAGAACTCTATCCGGATAAAGTTATAGGTTGTTAGTCGTTCTTTTAGAACAGCGTTTGTCAGATATGCCAATCTGCACGCGTTTACTGCCTACTGAGAAAACCAGTTGTATCTGCAAAACGAAAGAGCGATCGAGTTGCCTTGCTGATGTCAGAGACATCATGGCGGATACACGTGACGCTGTATGCTAGCACAAGCAAGATATTCTTTTTCCTAAATTGGCTTACCAAGAATTTGATAATGTGTGCTAGTTGCTTGCTAACCAATTGCTTATCTGCAAGTAGTAGCGCAGTGGCGCTTTCTCCTATTTTTTAGGCGGATTGAGTTCACTGGGACTCAGTCAACTAGAAATCTGTTGTCATGGTAAAATGCTTCTTAATTTCGTTACCCAGGTAAAATGCTACTAGCAGTATCTCAATATCCTACGTCGATTATAAATCTGATGGATTATCCTGGATAACCTATTTTCTAATGCCTGAAATATTGAAATGCTGGTAATCTGAGTTAGTTAATATGCTATTGCGTGAACTGTTAGCGTAGGAAGGTTAACAAATAACATAAGGATCTTAGATTATGCGTAGTTTATTCATTTAGCGGGCTCTTCTAGTTCCGACAGCGTGCTGTTACGTTCGAGCACGGAAATATCATCTCCTATTTGCTCTAACGGTACTGTCAATATTTCTAGATCGATCTTTATTTATTTATAGATTACCTCCAAATATCTCGTTTTAAATGCAAAAAATGTGGTTGACTGTCGCCACGACGACACTACGCAACAATAATTTGCAACCTTTCCTTGAACAATATTAGCTATATTTTTGCGGGATAGAAATAAGTTGAGTAAGGCCATAATTTTCCCCTAAAAGGGGTTTAAAAATTTCTTTTAATGAAACAACAGGCACAATCTTCATCCAGTAAGCGATCAACGGTGTCAGCATAGCATTGACCCGCGTCAGAAGCGATATCAAGAATCACCAGTTCTCCCTGGAGAGATGTACGCAGTGTAGACAGATCTTCTGGAAAAACGACAACTAGAGAAATACGAATAATGTTAAGTATATCTTCTATTCTTAACATATCACCTCGACTGATGAGGCCTGGATTGTAACGGGTAAGCAAACAGGTGCTCTTTAATTGGCATTCTGAGACTGTTTTGGCTCTGGATGATTTAACCTTTAACCGCGAGGATACTGAGAATTCGGTCAGAGTTGCGCACCGACTCCAAAGAAACTTCAGAGTTAGTAGTAATAATGGCTTCGTTAGCAAAATAGAGCGCTATTTCCCCCCTTTTAGGGAGTCAAAAATAATACAGTTAACCTCCATACTCTGCCAGAGTATCAAGCATATTCTCCACTCCTTCAGGTAGGAGTGCATCTTTATCACGCATTTGTGACGCTAGCAGAATAAATAGATTTTCCGTGCATTGATCTTTAATCAACGCCTGATCGAATAAAAATGTTTTGTGATCTATCAAAGTGTAAAATACGATCAAAATTATCTCTGTTTTAATAAACACAGATTTACACCTTAGTACCGGAAGCGCTGAGGCAACGCTTTGGTACTCTACCTTTGGTGATGCTATTACTTCTTGATTACAGTAAATTAGTATCCGCTAACATTGAAAATGTAAAATTAGTGTTTAAAGAAAGCTGTTTTTTATCTTCAACTACTCTACTTCCCAAAATTTATTATCTATACGAACAAGATGCCAACAAATAACAAAGACGGTCTGTACGAAGGAAGGAAATTCGGTTTGTTCTTAACATGCTACTTACCCCTATTGCGTATCTTGATGCTCTTCCCGTAGAGAACGGCATCAAAAAGCATGATATTGAAAATATTAGTTACTTATATTCTCTACCTGATCTTTATCAGATCTTTTGTCGGCACAGAGAAGTATAAATAAAACACTAGCGTAAATAGGGTTAGAGTTTTGGGTGCGCTATCCACTGCCAAGTAGTCAGTAACTGTGTTGCTGGTACTAATAAGAATGCGACACACAGCCAACCAACCAGCGTCATCACTATCGTATAGGGCAGTGCCATGACTACCATTCTGCTATAAGAAAGACGAATGAGAGGGGCTAGAGACGAGGTTAGTAAAAAGAGAAATGCGGCCTGTCCGTTAGGTGTTGCGATCGAAGGCAGGTTTGTTCCAGTATTAATTGCTGCCGCTAAAAACTCAAGTTGTTCCAGTGATATGCGACCTTGTTTGAACACTTGATGCACTTCATTAATACAGATGGACCCGACGAACACATTGTCTGAAATAGAGGAGAGTAGACCGTTAAACATATAAAACAGTGTAAGCTGCGTTTGTGAAGAGCACTGTAGTACAAATTGAATCAGCGGCGTAAAGAGTTGCTGGTCAATAATGACGGCGCCAATTGCGAAGAACACCGTAAGCAGTGCCGTAAAAGGCATCGCATCCTGAAAGGCTTTACCGATGGCATGCTCTTCTGTAATGCCGCAAAATGCGGTGACAAGAATAATAACGCTTAGTCCTATTAAACCGACCTCTGCCATGTGAAAAGCTAGCCCTAAAATCAGCCAAATACCAATAATGCCCTGAAACCATAAACTAATACGTTCCTGCGGCGTACGTTCATCTTTGGTTTTTCGTTCGTAATCTTCCAGAACGTTACGAACCGCTTCTGGCAGCGGTTCGCCATAACCGAAAATCCGCATACGTTCCACTAAAATGCACGTTACGATACCACAGAAAAATACGGGAAGTGTGACCGAAGACATGTGCAGGAAAAAGCTGGCAAAATCCCATCCGACTGTTTTGGCAATAATCAGATTTTGTGGCTCCCCAACCATGGTCATCTCGCCGCCAAGGGCTGTACCTACTCCAGCATGCATTAATAAACTGCTTAGAAATGCGCGAAATTGTTTCAATGTTTGCGCATGCTCATTGCTACTGATTGTCGCTAAGGTTTGATCCATTCCGCTAATATAGCGATGATAAATATTGTAAAAGCCGCTTGCGATACCGATCACTACTGCAATAACCGTCAGAGCATCAAGAAAGGCTGATAAAAACGTTGCAGCCAAACAGAATGCTAATGCCAGAACGATCTTGGAATGGATGCGCAAAAGTAAACGGGTGAAGATAAACAGCAGTATCGGCTGAATAAAGTAAATACCAGCCATCATGAAGATCAGAAGGGTAATGACGGGAATATTGCGGGATACTTCATGCCAAATCTGGTCTGGGCTGGTCATACCGATAAACACTGCCTGTAAGGTCAGGAGTCCACCGGGTTGAAGAGGGTAGCATTTTAATGCCATACCTAAAGTAAAAATAAACTCTGCGACCAGTAGCCAACCGGCTAAGAATGGGTTTATAAAAAAGAACACTAGAGGATTGAGGATAAGAAAACCCAATAGGGTTAATTTGTACCAACCAGGGCATTGTCCTAAAAAATTATGTTGCAGCGTGCGGCGTATGGAAATGTACGTCATTATCTTCGCTGTTCCTTTATTGTCTAACGATATTAAATTAGATTTAATAGTCACCCATGTCAAGCGGCCCTATAAATACTAAGTAAGCTCTATGCTATGCTTTAAAAAAGCTAGCTTTGGCGTACACAATTTTAGTTAAATTCTATTTTTGCCCTACAGAGTATTGTATCCGAAAAGTATTTCGCATAATCGGCTTTTTTACCAATTCTGTCTTGCTCGCATAAGCGATTGACTTATCAGAATTAACCTAAACTACCTTACGTAAGGTTCTACAGCGCCTAGGACAGGATGTATAGATGACAATTCAGCATTGTAAGTAAGTCAACAAAAAATCAATAATTTCTGGTAAACATCCAGACATGAACACAATGGCATGCAGGTACCTTCTGCTCTCTGGCGCAACAGTCAGAGCTGAGCAAGCTATTCTCCATTTCAGCTCAATTCTCATACGAGTTCTTCACCAGCCTATTATCGCGTTGATAGTAGGGCATCACATAATGGGCTGACTTGGTTTCTACACTGTGGTCACTATCTGTTAGATAGTTACGTTAGGTCTAAGTGTAAAGGTCGTAAAGCGTTTCCTTTTACTGCACAGGGAGGGCTCTGTGCAGCGCAATTATCATCCAGCAACACCATCGTTTTGCCTGAGATCTGGTAGTTTTCTATATTTCTATTACCCCTCAGACCTTACCTAGTAGGTAAGGCTTAATTTTGATCTGTATCAACCAGGAATAGCAACAGCAAGTCGTGGGGAAACGGACCCCCCCTTTCATATGCCATTGATTTAGGCGAATCAAATAGATTTCACCAACTTGTTATCCGTTGTAGATAACAGTGAAAAAAAGAGATCACTGCGTTTACACCTTAAAGCTAGCCTAGGTTGAAGTACGAGGGCTTGCTTGACACTATGATGCTAAAGCCTGCATAGGACTAATAGGACTAAGGTGATTCATCACAGAGACTAGGTCTCTGTGATGAATCATCGGTCCAAACATCACTATCAGATGACTGCATAGCATAAATGTTCGATGGCTCCGATGTGCCGAGTTATAACGCGCTTTTCCAGTGCTCTGAAAACAATGGTGTGGGATATATAGACCCTATTCGCGTTTTTTTGATTATAGCAACATAAATATCACTGCTTAACTTAGCGGTTCGGCGCAGCATTTCAAGGTTTTTGAAATACATTTAAAAGATAAGGATTAAGAATTAAGGTCACTCTGACAATCTTACTCGCGTAATTCTGCAATATTGTGCCATAATGCCTGCTCTGCCTCTTCAAGGCAGAGCAGGTTCGGTGTGTTTAAGTTCTATGAACTTCTCATCGAATTAGTGCAACTCAAGCTGTTTGCTTGCTGTCATTTCCATATGACGTACTAGCTAATTTTAGCGCGTACTATGCTGATATTAGAGGTATAGCCTGCCCTGTGCGTTGTGTGCTCATTCATCTAACTTGGAAAGTTGAAAAAGGAACTCATCCTGAGCTTCGCCATCTTTTCTGGAGTTGTCTTGTCCGGTAGGACTCTTCCGCCATCTCTTCTCATTGTAGCCGCTTGATGTACTTCGTTAGTGAGCGATAATTCATGCATCAGCGTGATTTTTAGGATTCGATACAATTTGGCAGTCCAATGAAAATTGGAGTGTAGGCTACGTCAATATACTGTTTGCTGTTAAACATAGCATAGACCCGGTTAGATTTGGTATTTGCGATAGTAAATTGCTGGATAGATCAAAACCAAATACTGCCTATTAAATTTTAATCGGCCTTAAAATATCTTAGGGATTAGCTAAGCAGCCAGTACTTTGTTTTTACTTTTTATAAAAAGTATTGAAATATCCATAAGAGATATGAGTGTAGAAATACATTAGACATTAAATAAAAAATTTATCACATCACCATCTTTAACGATGTACTCTTTGCCTGCAAAACGCATCTTTCCCGCTTCTTTCGCGCCTTGTTCACCTTTATAAGTGATAAAATCTTCATAGGCGATAGTTTTCGCGCGGATAAATCCCTTTTCAAAATCGGTGTGGATTTTTCCTGCGGCCTGCGGGGCTTTAGCACCGACCTGGATGGTCCAGGCTCGCACTTCTTTTTCGCCTACGGTGAAGTAGGTTTGCAGGCTCAGTAGTTTATAACCTGCACGAATCACGCGGTTCAGACCGGGTTCTTCTTCCAGTCGTAATTCGACTATCAATTCATTGCGTTCTGCATGATTTACTTTTGCAATGTCGGATTCCGCTTCCGCACAGACGGGAACTACTACCGAACCTTCGCTAGCAGCGATTTCTCTCACCTGATCCAGAGAGGGATTTTTTTCGAAACTATCTTCATTAATATTGGCAATGTACATGGTCGGCTTTAACGTCAAAAAGCTCAGGTAACGAATGGCTTCTTTTTCTTCTACGCCCAGATCTAATGCGCGTAGCATGCGTGCCTTCTCCAGTTGCGGTAGGCATTTCGCTAGCGCAACTTGCTCAATTTTAGCGTTTGGATCACCGCTTTTAGCTTTCTTCTGCACACGGCAGAGGGCGCGTTCACAGGTATCTAAATCCGCCAGAGCTAGCTCTATTTTAATAGTCTCAATATCGTCAGCTAGATTAGCTTTACCTGAAACGTGAAGGATACTTTCGTTTTTAAAACAACGCACTACATGGGCAATCGCTTCCGTTTTACGGATATTGGTTAGAAATTGGTTGCCCATGCCTTCACCTTTATGTGCTCCTTTTACCAGACCTGCGATGTCAACAAACTCTATCGTTGTCGGGAGAATACGTTGCGGTTTTACAATCTCGGCTAGCTTGTCCAAACGCGGATCTGGCACTGGCACTACACCAGTGTTGGGCTCAATGGTGCAAAACGGAAAGTTGGCCGCTTCAATACCAGCTTTGGTCAATGCATTGAACAGCGTAGATTTACCCACGTTAGGCAGCCCAACAATACCGCATTTGAATCCCATACTTTTTACTACCTTAAAAAGGTTATTAACTAGGTTGTCATGTTCTTTTTAACCATAAAAACTTTATCCTAAATTATACACGGAAGGACATATCAACTCTATGCGCCTACATGACTATATCGTATCATGCAGGTTTATAGGCATGCAATCGATTCATCGCGTTGACCATATCGTATTTTAATAGAATCTCCGTGCAGCGGATTGCTTCATCAATTGCGCTGTTAATTAGCTTTTGTTCATTGGCAGACGGTTTACTCAGCACGAAACCTGTAACCTTGCTTTTTTTACCCGGGTGTCCAATGCCAATGCGCAGGCGATAGAAATTATGGTTATTGCCCAACTTACTGATGATATCTTTTAGACTATTGTGGCCACCATGCCCTCCCCCTAATTTTAGCTTAGCAACTCCAGGCAAAAGATCTAATTCATCGTGCGCCACCAATATCTCATCTGGTTGGATATGATAAAAAGTTGCCATTGCAGCCACGGCTTTACCACTAAGATTCATAAAAGTGGTAGGCACCAGAAGGTAAATCTTATCGTGGCCAGCGAGATTAAGGTGTGCGGTATAGCCAAAAAATTTGGCTTCTTCCTTAAGAGATTGGTGGTAAGCTTCAGCTAGCTGATCAACATACCATGCCCCTGCATTATGGCGGGTAGTAGCGTATTCCGCTCCAGGATTCGATAATCCAACAATTAATTTAATACTGCTCACGTAAAGTCCTAGTTTCTGCGTTTCCATGTAACGCTTGATAGGAGAATGTCAAAGGCGTAGTTTACACAGGAATCAGACAGGGATAAAGCCTTCAAGGCAGGTTATCGATTAAGTGATTGGATAAAAATGAAAGACATAAAAATCAGTCATTTTAGTAAAAAGTTTACTCTTTTCAAGCACAGTAGGTAAGAACATGTCTACGGTTTTTTATCCGTCATTGTATGCGCAATGATGAGCGATTGATTTCAATATTATTCTCCAGTTAATGGCATACTGAGTTTACCTGCATAGTTCACCTATTTTTGCGTGATGGCCGCCAGTTTCGTCTGTGTAAGGACCTGGCTCACGGTCTGGGGGCACGTATTGACAGTCGTGAAGCGTAGATTTGCTACTGGTAAATGAATCATTTCGCTACACATTCCGCCTCCAGAAACCTCATTCCTGCCTGATAATACTAGACACCTGCTTTTCCAGCAAACTCTGGCATATCTTTTCCTGCTTACAAAAAATATATTTTCTATAAGCAGATAAAATTATCCATAGGGGTTTTTATTAAACCAATATCGATTATATGCCATTGTTTATAAGCGATATTATTCCTGCGCTGAACGATATTCAGCATTGTGCGTAACCATCCCTGGAAAATAAAAACGATAGAAGAAAGTAGATTTCTGTTTATAACAGAAATGAAACGCTATTAATTAATGCTCAAACATAGCAGAAATAGACTCTTCATTACTGATGCGCCGAATGGCTTCAGCTAGCATAGCTGAAAGTGTCAAGGTGCGCACGTTTGGCAGTGCTTTGATATTTTTCGATAGAGGAATTGTATCACAGACGATAACCTCATCAATTACTGAACTCTTGATATTATCATAGGCATTTCCGGAGAAAATCGGGTGAGTAGCATAAGCAAAGACACGCTTAGCTCCGCGTTCTTTTAAGGCTTCAGCCGCTTTGCACAGCGTGCCACCGGTATCGATTATGTCGTCGATCAGAATACAGTCGCGCTCTGCGACGTCACCGATGATGTGCATCACTTGAGAAACATTAGAGCGTGGACGACGTTTATCAATAATCGCCATGTCAGTATCGTTCAACAGTTTAGCAATCGCACGTGCACGCACAACGCCACCGATATCAGGAGATACCACGATAGGATTTTCCAGATTCTGTTGTAACATGTCTTCTAGAAGAATTGGGCTACCGAAAACGTTATCTACCGGAACGTCGAAGAAACCTTGAATCTGTTCTGCATGCAGGTCTACGGTCAGGACACGGTCAACCCCAACGCTCGACAGAAAATCAGCCACCACTTTAGCGCTGATTGGCACACGTGCAGAACGCACTCGGCGGTCTTGTCGGGCATAGCCGAAGTAGGGGATTACAGCGGTGATACGTCCAGCTGAAGCGCGGCGTAGGGCATCTACCATCACAACTAGTTCCATCAGGTTATCATTGGTTGGTGCACAGGTGGACTGGATAATGAAAATATCGCCACCACGAACATTTTCATTGACTTGCACGCTAACCTCACCGTCGCTAAAACGACCTACAGAGGCATCTCCGAGGTTAGTATACAAACGGTTGGCAATACGTTGCGCTAGTTCTGGGATAGCGTTACCAGCAAAAAATTTCATATCAGGCACGAGAAGAACCTCCAGGCTTACGTCCAGAGAAATATTGTACTCAGCATCTCGAAGGAGATACGAGATAACAGGCACAAACTGTATAAGCCTGCTATACGGCGTATACTCGTCATGCTGCAAGTTACATATTTGTCTTGCGGGGCCATACCGCTATTCAGTAACACCTTAGCCTCTTATGTCTAAGGTGACCACTATACACGGCATTCAAATCTACTCCAAAAAAATTTTACTGCTGAATCAGTAAGTTAACTAGGTTCATTTGGATTAATTTGCTTACCGAGTGACGCGACTCATAAAGGAGACTCAACACAGAGGTCCAGCGCAATCGCTGTTCAAAACGTAAAGTAAACATTTTGTCCTGCAACTCGCATTATTTAGGGTATAAATATATTATCAACGCTTAACGTTTACACGGAAAGCGCACGGAGCAGAGGCGAGGTATTCACGCCACGCGCAACAAAACAGCCAGAACTTTCCGGAGCCTGATCAAGTACCTGGCGAGCAGCGAATTCAGTGTCGAACTCGGCAAATACACAACCCCCCGTTCCCGTTAGACGAGCAGGTGCATATGCTAGCAGCCATGAAATTCGTTCTTCAACCTCGCGAAAACGTTTTCTTACGAAAGATTCACAATTATTGACGAAGGTCTGTTTTTGTAGAACATCTAATGAACGGATCGGAGTGTTACGCGGTAAGTCCGGATCACCAAAAACCAATGGGGTTGAAATAGCAACACCGGGGTAAAGCACCAGGTACCATTTTTCCGGCGGTGAGGCTGGCGTCAGTATCTCTCCAACCCCTTGTGCGAAGGCGGCATAGCCCCGCACAAACACGGGGACATCTGCACCTAACTGTAATCCCAACGCAGCAAGCGTATCCTCATTAAGGTCACACCTCCACAGGTGATTTAAGGCGACCAGCGCCGTAGCCGCATTAGAAGATCCGCTTCCGAGGCCACCCCCCATGGGTAAACGTTTATCAATGCTGATATCGGCTCCGTTATATACCAGCATTCGGCCCTGTTCATGGTAATAACTCTGTAAAAGACGCGCTGCGCGCACGGCAAGGTTGGATTCATCAGGAACGCCAGGTAGAGGGGTTAGAAGGTTAATGATGCCGTCGTGGCGTAATGTGATGTCTACCGTGTCGCCATAATCTAAAAATTGGAACATAGTCTGCAATAGATGATACCCATCAGAGCGTTGGCCGTTGATATAAAGAAACAGATTGAGTTTAGCAGGAGATGGCCACTGCGTCACCAACTCTGCATTGCTCATGGCTTATTGCACCGTCCAGTTATTCATTTTTAGCTTGATGCGTTGCCCACCCTGCGTCAATTCCAGCGCGTTAGGCATTGAAGGGGTGATACTGTTGTCATATCCTAGGTACCTTACTTCCCAGATCAGGCCATTTTTTTGAAGTCTCGCTGTGTTAAGCCGTACATGTTCATCAAGGGTAAACTGCTGTGCATCTCCTGGAAGGCCAATCATCCATTGGCGCAAGTTGCTTAATGGAATACGCACGCCCGTTAACTGAGACAACACATACTCTGCATCTTTATCTTTGCCGGTATATCGTTTACCTGGTCCATTGATGATCTGGACTCCTTCTGGTTGAGTACGAAGTTCAAGTTCTGTGATGCCAAACAGGTTAGTCAGTAGCAAGAGATAGCGCTGCGGGGAAGAAGACTCCTGCCAAAAAAAATTAGTAGAGAGTTTCTGAGTGCCTGAGAGATAAGAAAAAACGCCGCGAGTCTGATACTGGCTCAATTGCTGTAACTGCTGTTTATGCTGTAACCACGACGCTACGTCCGTTGCTGATCCTGAGCCGGCAGGCTTTTTCAGGGCACAAGCAGTCAGTAGTAAGAGTAAGCTAGCTAAAGGAAGGAGCCTTAAGGCAAGGGCGGTATTACTTAACATGCAGAATACATCCGATTAAGGGTAGAGTGTCCCTGTCATTATGTCGAATGAACACATTTTGCCATGCGATAAGAACGATGCATAGCAGCAAAGTGTTTTCGTAGAAGTAGTAACAAGCGCTGCGCAATAGCAACCACGTTAATAGAAGCACTTAGCCCTGCATCTAGCCTAGCCCTGCATCGTTTTTCATGCTGTATAGCATCAATTAGAATGCACACTACCGAAAGATCCGACCAAGGTCGGAATTACTTCTGCCTGTACTTATGCAAGCATGATTCAATGACCCTGCTTATGCTTGGTATCAAGCATCAATTACAAAACTGCTCCGAATTGTACTTTAGTGTTGAGGAGCAGTAAAATTAGCTCGACCAGGTGATCGATTTATTATTCCAGTTTCATCCCAGAAGTGGGAAACTTGTCTAACGTCTATTTGTACAAACGTAGACGATCTGCATACCATTATTCAGCATAATATAGCACAGAGACAAGCAGCAGTAGAGCCGCCTGAATCTATCGTGCAGCAAAAAAGAGCAGATTTTTGGCCTGGCTATGCGAAGTTCTCCGTAGACACTATTCGCGAATACCGCTTGCAGGCAGAAACGATTCGCACGGAGATGACGGTAAAAGCGCTGTCAGCCATTTAGCAAGGAATATGGAGAATATGCTCGATACGTTGACTTCTCGTCTTACCACCAATCGCCTTATTCACGCTCACCTACCACTTCGTTACAGAAAGCTGTACTGGAAACGGTAACTTGAACAGATTAACTGTTTACGCGAAAGACTTAGGTCTGGACTCGCACCCATTTTCTTAGTTGAAAGGAATTAAGCGCACGAATGAAACCTTCTATTATTGCCAAACTGGAAGTTTTACAAGAACGTCATGAGGAAGTTCAAGCACTACTGGGTGAACCAAACGTTATCTCCGATATGGAGCGTTTTCGGGCATTATCTCGCGAATATGTAGAGTTGACTGATATTATGCGCTGTTTCCAACAGTGGAAACAGGTGCAAGAAGACAGCGAAACCATTAAATTGATGCTGAACGATGCAGAAATGCGCGATATTGCGCAGGAAGAATTGAAGCAGCTCAACATTGACAGTGAGACGCTTGAACAGCAGCTACAGGTATTGTTATTGCCAAAAGATCCAGATGATGAACGCGCTTGCTTTCTTGAAGTACGTGCGGGTACTGGCGGTGATGAAGCTGCGCTTTTTGCCGGCGATCTATTTCGCATGTACAGCCGTTATGCCGAAGCGCGTCGCTGGCGAGTTGAAATTATGAGCTCCAGTAACGGTGAACATGGTGGCTATAAAGAAATTATTGCTAAAATAAGTGACGATAGCGTTTACGGTCAGTTAAAATTTGAATCTGGTGGACATCGCGTGCAGCGCGTGCCAGCGACGGAATCGCAAGGGCGTATTCATACCTCAGCATGCACCGTTGCAGTGATGCCAGAGGTGCTTGAAACGGAAACCCAGGACATTAATCCGATAGATTTACGTATTGACACCTTCCGTTCTTCCGGTGCGGGTGGTCAGCACGTTAACACCACAGATTCTGCGATTCGCATTACTCACTTACCAACAAGAATTGTAGTGGAATGTCAAGATGAGCGGTCTCAGCACAAAAACAAAGCGAAGGCCATGTCCGTGTTGGTTGCCCGCATTCGTGCGGCAGAAATGCAAAAACGCCAGCAGGAAAATGCTTCTACCCGGCGTAATCTACTCGGCAGTGGCGATCGTTCTGATCGTATTCGAACGTATAACTTCCCTCAGGGGCGAGTAACCGATCACCGAATCAACCTCACGCTTTATCGTCTGGATGAAATGATGGAAGGAAAACTGGATATGCTGATTCATCCGGTGGTGCAAGAGTATCAGGCAGATCAGTTAGCTGCACTGTCGGAGCAGGAATAATGGATTATTGCACCTGGGCGACTTCGGCCGTACAGCAGCTAACACACAGCGAAAGCCCAAAACGTGACGCGGAAATCCTGCTCGAACATGTCACAGGTAAAGGTCGCACCTATCTGTTGGCGTTTGGTAAAACGTTGCTTGACGATGTACAGATTCAACGCCTGTCCGTCCTACTATCTCGTCGTATCAACGGCGAGCCTGTTGCCTATTTAATCGGGAAACGAGAATTTTGGTCTTTGCCTTTATCTGTCTCCAAAGCAACTTTGATTCCTCGTCCTGATACCGAATGTCTTGTAGAGCAGGCTTTGCTATGTATGGCTCCGGTTATTGCGCCGTCGGTACTCGATCTTGGCACTGGCACCGGGGCAATTGCGCTGGCGTTAGCCAGCGAACGACCGGATTGCAAGGTAACAGGGGTTGACATGCAGCCCGAGGCAGTGGCATTAGCCCAGCGTAACGGTGTATCATTGCGTTTGGCTAATGTGCAATTTCTCCAAGGTAGTTGGTTTTCACCGGTGTCGCAAACTCGCTTTTCCTTAATTGTCAGTAATCCACCCTATATTGACGCCGAAGATATCCACTTGCGTGAAGGGGATTTGCGTTTTGAACCGCTGAGCGCATTGGTGTCTGCTGAGAGTGGGCTAGCAGATCTGATCTGGATTATTGAACATGCCCCTCAATATTTGCATGAAAACGGCTGGTTGCTCTTGGAGCATGGTTGGTTGCAAAGCGAATCGGTAAGGAAACTGCTACGTCAGCGCGGTTTTTATCAAGTTACTACCTGTTGCGATTATGGCGGTAACGAACGAGTGACGTTAGGGCGAGGTCCTGGCAAAGAGTAACGTATATCAACGATACTCTATTTTAGCGAGCAGTATTGCATAGATGTTATTAATCGCTTTTAGCCTTTCTCTGCGCAAGAGAGCTGTCTGACTGCGAAGCTGTTTAGCGTTATCATTTACATTCACTGGGACATATCGCGCTAGATCTACGCCAATGTATCCTGAGCTTGCGTTGGGTAGACTTTTTATTCTTGCATTGGTGTGTTTCTTCCTGATTGCGCAGATAGCAATTACTAACCTCGCATTTCTGATGGAATAACTATGAGTTCTATTGCGGATTTTGAATTCAATCAGTCTTCGTTAAGTGAAGGGGTTATTTTAGTTTCACAGATAGTGCGAAGTGACTTCTCCTCTCAGGATGTACGTAAAAAGCTGCAACAGTTGGTAGATGAAGCGCGTAAGGCTATTCCTAGCGATCTAGGTAAAGATCAGAAGCTTGAGATGCTTTTGACTCTTTTTTATAGTTCTTGGGGATTTGGCGGTGCCGGTGGCGTTTATCGCTTATCGGATGCGCTGTGGTTAGATAACGTGCTCGAATCCCGTCAAGGAATGCCAGTTTCCCTGGGGATTGTTTTTCTGCATATTGCTCACGCCTTCGATTTACCGATGATGCCGGTAATTTTTCCGACACAGTTGATCTTGCGTGCAGATTGGGTAGATGACGAGATGTGGCTCATCAATCCACTCAATGGCGATACATTGAGCGAACATGTGCTAGATGTGTGGCTAAAAGGTAACCTTGGTCCTTCTACACAACTGATGGAGGAAGATCTGGACGAAGCCGAAAACGTGCTGATTGTACGAAAACTGCTTGATACGTTGAAAGTGGCATTGATGGAAGAGAAGCAGATGGAGCTTGCGCTGCGGGCTAGCGAAGTCGTTTTGCAATTCAACCCAGCAGATCCTTATGAAATTCGCGACCGCGGTTTGATTTACGCACAGTTAGACTGCAATCATATAGCACTTTCTGATTTAAGCTACTTTGTTGAACAATGCCCTGAAGATCCAGTTAGTGAAATGATCAAAATGCAAATCCACTCGATTGAGCAAAAGCAGATCGTGTTGCACTAATTTATCTTCCTTTTTTAAGGTTAATCATTCCACTGCGATAAGGTAAGAGTGTGAAAAACAAAGTAGTCAAGGTCTTTGATATCCCTGTTGCCAACGACGTGCCTTTTGTTCTGTTTGGCAGTATGAATCTGCTTGAATAGCGCTTGCTCTCCATGCGAATTTGCGAATACTACGTCACCGTAACAATAAACTAGGCATTCCGTATGTATTCAAAGCTTCCTTTACCAGCGGTAAGTTTTTCCGCTAGAGTGGTTGCCTTTGCCATATCATCACTGAAACTACGCACGTTTTCCTGTCACTCAAGCGTTATTAAATGAGGAAGAAGCAGCTGGAAACCTTGAGCCTAGTTAGCGTTTCATGTCTCCACATGCAACAATGGAATAGCTTGTTCTAGTTTATGAGGTGATTGACTATGATAGTGCAATAAGCATGCAAGGAACTGCGGGTTTTTACACATTCAATCATAACTATTGAAAAATAGCGTTTGAACGGCATGAAGACGTGTGCCAGTAGTGCTATTGGTAGCGCGTTAACAGCATGTTTATTTTGCAACCAACGTGAAACCAAACGGCAACATAGCTCATAAAGGAAGATCCGTTTTTAGATGATTCAAAGTGCTTAGCTTACCCGTCATCATTTCACCAGCAAGACCTTCTCAGCGAGACTATGCAGACTCGGTTGTATTCCTAAATCCGTGTCTAGTGTTTTATGCTTCAACCCTGTCAACGGGTCGATTCCTAGCGGTGTCTGCACTATGATTATTATCATCTTGAATTTCTCGTCTAGAAGGACTTTAATGAGTCTGCAGTCACAGTAAACTGCAGAGAGAGAATATTCGCTTTTGGTGAACATCAGCATTCTGGATGTATTGTCTTAAGCCTTACAATCCCAGATTGTAATCCGGTTTTTTAGGCATTGTAATGACCGACTATATGCTTCTTTTCATCAGCACGCTGTTGGTGAATAATGTTGTTTTAGTGAAGTTTCTTGGACTCTGTCCCTTTATGGGGGTTTCCCAGAAACTGGAAACGGCCATTGGTATGGGATTGGCAACAACCTTTGTTATGACGTTCGGCTCAATGTTTTCCTGGTTGGTAAACGAGTACGTCCTTCTTCCTCTTGGAATTGTCTATCTGCGTACCATGGTGTTTATTTTTCTACTGGCGGTCATGGTGCAGTTCACCGAGTTAGCTGTGAGAAAAATCAGCCCTGAACTCTATCGCCTACTGGGGATTTTTCTTCCGTTAATCACTACTAACTGCGCAGTATTGGGCGTTGTGTTTCTCAACGTCAATCTTTCAAAAAATTTTTTGCAATCTACGGCTTATGGGTTTAGCGCTGCCGCCGGATTATCTCTTGTTATGGTACTGTTCGCGGCTATTCGTGAACGTATTTCAGTATCAGATGTACCTGCGCCGTTTCGTGGGGCATCGATTGCATTGGTAACTGCTGGTTTAATGTCGCTCGCATTTATGGGCTTTAGTGGGTTGGTAAAATTCTAATGAATGTCATTTTGATTGCGATTACTACGATAAGTGGTTTAGCTCTAGTTTCAGGTTTGATTCTTGGTTTTGCCTCGCGCCATTTTCACATAGATGCAGACCCCATCGTAGAGCAGGTAGAAGCGATGCTTCCGCAAAGCCAATGTGGTCAGTGTAGCTATCCAGGCTGCAGACCTTATGCCGAAGCGGTGGCATTACACGGTGAGCAGATTAATAAATGCAGTCCTGGTGGTGAAAACATGATGTTGAAACTGTCTAAGAAACTTAATATTGACCCGCAGCCACTTGATCGTAACACGCCTGATCTGCAACCTGCACTCAAAGTGGCCTGGATCGAGGAAAGCAACTGCATCGGATGTACAAAATGTATCCAAGTTTGCCCGGTTGATGCGATTATCGGCACCACTCTCGCAGTGCATACCGTGATGAGCGATCTCTGTACTGGCTGCGATCTTTGCATCGCGCCTTGCCCAACAGACTGCATTGAATTGCACCCGGTAGCTACCACAACGTCTAACTGGAAATGGGATTTTAAAAGCATTCCAGTTCGCCTTATCCAAGTAGAACTTTATGATTAAACTATTAAGTTCGTTCTGGAAAGATAGAGTTTTAGATTTTAACGGTGGTATTCATCCGCCAGAGATGAAAACCCAGTCTAGCCATGTACCTATTCGGCAAATTTTATTGCCTAAACAGTTTATCATTCCGCTCAAACAGCATATCGGGTTGGAAGGTGAACTCTGTGTAAAAGTTGGCGATTGTGTACTGCGCGGACAACCTTTGACGCGCGGTACCGGTAGTATGTTACCAGTGCATGCGCCCACCTCTGGCATTGTAAACGCCATCCGTCCGCATATGACGGCGCACCCTTCTGGCTTGCCGGAGTTGAGCATTATTATTATTCCTGACAGAGAAGATCGCTGGTGCGATCGCCAGTGCTTTCCTGACTATCAACAGCATTCGGTATACACCCTGCTTACGCATTTGCATCAGGGGGGTATTGCTGGTCTAGGCGGTGCGGGCTTCCCTACCTCAGCAAAACTTAATGGCGGGCTACGCGGTATTACAACACTGATTATCAACGCGGCAGAATGTGAACCTTACATCACTGCTGATGACAGGTTGATGCAAGAGTATGCCGATGAGATTGTGCAAGGAATTGAGATCCTAATATATTTGCTTTCACCAGAGCGTACCTTGATCGGTATCGAAGATAATAAACCAGAGGCCATTGCGTCTCTGCATAGTTCGCTGGAGGAGCGCGATGACATCCGGTTACGGGTCATTCCTACTAAATACCCCTCAGGAGGAGCCAAGCAGCTCACTAAGCTGTTGACCGGTAAAGAAGTGCCATTTAGTAAGCACTCTGCCTCCATCGGGGTATTGATGCAAAATGTGGGTACAGCTTATGCTATCAAACGCGCAGTGATCGACGGAGAAGCCATGACTGAGCGCGTCGTGACCCTAACAGGGGCAGCACTACGTCAACCTGGTAATCTCTGGGTACGACTCGGCACGCCAGTGCACCACTTACTTAAACAAGCCGGGTTTCATGCTGAAAGCAAAACCCCAATGGTGATCATGGGGGGACCCCTTATGGGCTTTATCCTACCCGCGCTTGATGTGCCGATAGCCAAAATCAGTAAGTGTATTCTCGCTCCCTCGGTAGGCGAAATTCAGCCTCTAGAGGCAGAACAAGCTTGTATTCGTTGCAGCAAATGTGCTGACGCCTGTCCGGCAGGCCTACTTCCCCAGCAACTTTATTGGTTTAGCCGTGGACAAGAGCATGAAAAAGCAGGCGCTCATCATTTGTTTGACTGTATTGAATGTGGTGCTTGTGCCTATGTCTGCCCAAGTAATATTCCATTAGTGCAATATTTTCGCCAGGAAAAAGCTGAAATCCGCACCATCGATCTTGAAGCGCATCGTGCACAGCAGGCTAAAGCCCGTTTTGATGCAAAACAAGGTCGCCTGGAACGTAAGAAATCTGCACAGGCACGGCGCCACGAGCAAGCTTCCATCACCGTTTCCACGACAGACCATCAGGCAGTTCTAGCGGCATTGGAACGCGTGCGTAGCAAAAATTCGCTTAGAGGCATCCTAGCCTCTAGGCGAGCAGACACCACGGCAGGCCGCTGTGATAGGGCTGATATTGCCCGCGGTAAAGCTCGAAAAAACGAACAGGCTTCCATCCGCACTCACGAGGAATAGATGGCTTTTAAGATCGCAAGCTCGCCTTTTACCCATAATAATCAACGCATGCAACGTATAATGTTGTGGGTAATATTCGCCTGTGGGCCCGGCATTGTTACACAGACGATCCTTTTTTGCTTCGGTACATTAATACAAATCGTCCTCGCGTCAATAACGGCGTTTGTATTCGAAGCTGTGACGTTATCACTCAGAAAATTTGCACTACGCCCTACACTGGAGGACCTATCTGCCCTATTAACCGCCATTCTGCTCGGTGTTAGCCTACCACCTTTAGCTCCTTGGTGGATGGTGGTATTGGCAACCTTTTTTGCTATTGTAATTGCCAAACAAATTTACGGTGGACTGGGTAACAACCCGTTTAATCCTGCAATGGTAGGTTATGTGGTGTTATTGATCTCCTTCCCGATCCAAATGACTAGTTGGCTGCCCCCCACCGATTTACAGGCAAAGCGCGTCACGTTCATTGATTCAGTGCACGTTATTTTTACCGGTCAGACCTCTTCTGGTACGAATATTCAAGGATTGATGCAAGACATTAATGGCATTACGCAAGCTACACCGCTAGACGATTTTAAAACTGGTCTTCGCGCTGGAGAAACCTCCGCACAAGTATTGCAGCACCCTATATTTGCGGAAATACTGGCGGGTGTAGGCTGGCAATGGGTCAACCTAAGTTACTTTCTAGGGGGTATCCTTCTATTGGTAACAAAGACTATCCGATGGCACATTCCTATCAGCATGCTCCTCACTTTGATGCTGTGCGCTACGCTTGGAGGGTTATTGACGCCGGAAAAAGCCGCTCAACCACTCTTGCACCTGTTCTCCGGTGCAACTATGCTTGGCGCCTTCTTCATCGCTACCGATCCCGTGACTGCCTCCACGACTAATAAAGGGCGTTTATTGTTTGGTGCGCTGATTGGGTTTTTAGTATGGCTGATTCGTACCTACGGTGGATACCCTGATGGTATCGCGTTCGCAGTATTACTAGCGAATATCATGGTGCCGCTCATCGATTACTTCACTCAACCACGAGTTTATGGACATTGGCGATAGGCGTCATGATAGAATGATCAGTACAATGCGACACTATGCTACGATACTGGCGCTGTTTGCTGCCTTAACCAGTGGCTTAACTGCAGTGGTAAATACCTTAACCAAAACCACAATCGAGCATCAAACGAAGTTGCAACAAAAAGCGCTTTTGGATCAGGTAATTCCTCCCGATATTTATGACAATAACATTCTGCGAGAATGTTACCTTGTTACCGATGAGGCCTTAGGCAGCCGTGTGTCTCAACACCTGTATATTGCGCGCAAAGGTGATGCGCTAGTCGCTGCGGCTATTGAATCTAGCACACCAGATGGCTATTCCGGAGCTATTCACCTGCTGATAGGAACAGATTTTCATGGTAAGGTGCTAGGGGTCCGGGTTACTGAACACCACGAAACACCGGGTCTAGGTGACAAAATTGATATCCGCGTATCAGATTGGATAAATAGTTTTGCTGGACGTACTGTTCACGGAGTTAGAGATCAAAAATGGTCGGTTAAAAAAGATGGCGGAGATTACGATCAGTTTACAGGGGCTACTATTACGCCTCGAGCGCTGGTAAATGCAACAAAACGCACTGCCCTTTTTATGCAGACAATCCCGGTACAGTTCACTACATTGCCGAATTGTGGAGCTGAGTAATATGAGTGAAGTAAAACATCTTCTAGCCCAGGGGCTATGGAAAAACAACTCGGCGTTGGTGCAACTCTTGGGCCTTTGCCCATTGCTGGCCGTAACGTCGACTGCAACAAACGCCCTAGGCTTAGGTTTAGCAACCACGCTGGTTCTAACCTGCACCAATGCAGCAATATCCGCCATGCGCCGTTGGGTGCCCTCTGAAATCCGCATCCCGATTTATGTGATGATCATAGCGGCCGTAGTCAGCTCAGTAGAAATGTTGATCAACGCTTACGCTTATGGTTTGTATCAATCTGTGGGCATTTTTATTCCTCTGATCGTCACTAACTGTCTCGTTATTGGTCGAGCGGAAACCTACGCAGCGCAAAACACCGTCGCCCTCTCGGCGCTGGATGGATTCGCTATGGGTATGGGAACAACCTGCACTATGTTTGTGTTGGGTGTATTACGTGAATTGCTGGGTAACGGCACACTATTTGCCAGTACAAATTTGTTTTTGGGTGATTGTGCTAAAGCGTTTCGCATTGAAATGATCCACGTTGATACACCTTTCTTATTAGGAAAGCTTCCACCTGGTGCGTTTATCGGCCTGGCGATGTTGCTTGCGGCGAAATATCTGATTGACGAAAGAATAAAAAAACGCCGCTGCGCTGTTAGCTTAGCGAAACAGAACGCTCCGCAGCTATCACCAACCTGACTGGGATAGCATATTAATGCTAATTAGGACAATGAATGACGATGAATAAAGAAAAACGTTATGAGATCTTACGACGTCTGCGCGACGCAAATCCACATTCAACCACTGAATTGATATTTTCTACGCCGTTTGAACTTCTGATAGCCGTTCTTCTATCAGCCCAAGTAACCGATATTAGCGTGAATAAAGCAACCGCAACGCTTTACTCTATTGCCAATACTCCCGAAGCTTTAGTAGCGCTCGGAGTTAATGGCGTGAAAGAGTACATTCGTACCCTTGGCCTGTTTAACATCAAGGCAGAAAATATTATCAAGACCTGCCGTATCCTGATAGATAAACATAAAGGGCAGATTCCAGAAAATCGAGAAGCTCTGGAGGTACTGCCAGGTATTGGACGAAAAACGGCTAACGTTATATTAAATACAGCCTTTGGCTGGCCAACCATCGCTGTCGATACGCATATTTTTCGCGTATGCAACCGTACCCATTTCGCGCTAGGAAAAAATGTCGATGCAGTAGAAGAGAAGTTGTTAACAGCCGTCCCGGCCAAGTTTAAAGTCAACTGTCATCAATGGCTCATTCGTCACGGACGCTACACTTGCATTGCCCGTAAGCCACGTTGCAGATTGTGTTTGATTAAAGATCTCTGTGAATTTGGTAAAAAGGTTTATGCCTGACCTTATCTATTAAAAATCTATCTTGCTATCGCGTTAAAACACAGGGCGAGTAGGTATACTGTGCTGCGGCTAAAAATCCAATTATACCCAGCGTAGCCATTGGTCACTTTACTAATAGTTAAACTCTCGGGCAACTAACAAACTATGAGTTACCAACTTTACGCGAAAAAAGGGCTATCGTCGACAACAATAATTAATTCTATACGGTCAGCATTCTCTTTATTCTCTTTAGAGACAGATTACTGCTTCATATTATTACGCAGAGAATTATTTTTTCTCAGAGGTCCATTCGCCATCGACATAGAATGCAGACCAGCCAGTCGCTTTACCGTTTTTTTCCGAAGCTACATACTGCTGTTTAGTTTTACGGATAAAGCGAATCACAGCTTTGTTACCTTCAGCATCAGCTACCGGTGCATCGGCCAGATAACGCAATTTTTCTGGCAAAATATCGCGGAACTGCACCAGCTCTTCCACTAAGGGCGCACGCGTTTCGCGTGATTTCGGGAAGGTGTTGGCCGCTAAAAAAATACCTGCAGCCCCATCACGCAGAACAAAATAGGAATTTGATTTTTTACACAGCAGATCAGGGAGAGGAACCGGATCTTCTTTCGGTAGCGCTACCTCACCATTACGCAAAATCTTACGTGTATTGATACAGGTTTCGTTTGTACACGCCATGTATTTACCGAATCGCCCCATTTTTAGGTGCATATCTGAGCTACATTTATGGCATTCAACTATAGGGCCGTCGTACCCTTTGATACGAAACTTACCGTTTTCGATCTGATAGCCATCACAAGCTGGATTATTACCACACACGTGCAACTTGCGCTGATTGTCGATCAGATAGCTGTCCATAGCAGTGCTGCATTTTCCACAACGACGGCGTGCACGCAATGTATTGATTTCCTCTTCACCCCCCTCTAGCACATTCAACATTTCGGCTTCAGGAATTAGGTTAATCGTTGTTTTACAGCGTTCTTTTGGCGACAATGCGTAACCTGAACAGCCTAGGAATACACCTGTGCTGGCAGTACGAGTCCCCATCTTACGCCCACAGGTAGGGCAATAGATAGTAGTCGATACCATCGTATTAGGACGCATTCCGCCCGCTTCTGGATCCATTTCTGCTTTTTCTAATTGCTGCCTGAATTCAGCAAAAAAATCGTCCAGCACTCCTTTCCATTCCGCCTGATTGTTGGCGACCTGGTCGAGGCTGCTTTCCATGCGCGCAGTGAAATCATAATTCATCAACTCTCGGAAGTTTTCTTCCAAACGATCGGTAACGATTTCACCCATCTTTTCTGCATAGAATCGACGTTTTTCAAAACGCACATAACCACGATCTTGAATCGTTGAAATAATGGATGCATAGGTAGATGGACGACCGATACCGCGCTTTTCCAACTCTTTGACCAACGAGGCATCGCTATAGCGTGCAGGTGGCTTTGTAAACTGTTGGCTTGGAAGTAATTTATCCAGACTTATCACCTCTGTCTCCGAAGCCATCGGTAGCGTGCAGTCTTCATCTTCTTTACGAAGGGCGGGCATCACTTTTGTCCAACCATCAAAGCGTAGGGTTCGTCCTTTTGCACGCAATTGATAGTCTCCTGCGCTTACCAACAACGTTGTTGAGTCATATTTGGCTGATGTCATTTGGCATGCAATAAACTGACGCCAGATCAGCTGATATAGCTTCTGTGCATCAGCTTCCATATCTTTCAGGGTATCGGCAAGAACGGCGACATAGGAGGGACGGATGGCTTCATGCGCCTCCTGCGAGTTTTCCTTGCTGCTGTAGAGATTTGAGCTCTCAGGCAGGTAATCTTGACCAAAGCTCGCAGAAATGTAATCATGCGCCATGCGAAGAGCATCCTGACTCAAGTTAGTGGAGTCAGTACGCATATAGGTGATGTAGCCAGCTTCATACAGTCGCTGCGCCTGTAGCATGGTATTTTTGACGCTAAACCCTAACTGCGTGCTTGCCGATTGTTGCAACGTAGAGGTAATGAAAGGCGCACTAGGTTTACTGCTGGTAGACTTCTCTTCACGAGCTGCGACGACATATCGCGCATTTTCTAGCACGCTGACAGCAACGGTTATTTGCGCTTTATTGACGGGTTTGAAAGGGTTGCCATTAAAATGCGTTACCTGCATTTTCAGTGCAGTACTGTTTGCCAGTAAATCAGCATGCAGTTCCCAATACTCTTCTGGAATAAACGCTTTGATGTCGCGCTCACGTTCCACTACCAGACGCATGGCTACGGACTGCACGCGCCCAGCAGAAAGCCCACGGGCTATTTTTTTCCACAAGAGAGGAGAGACCATATAGCCCACAACACGGTCCATAAACCGCCTTGCCTGCTGCGCATGCACTCTGTTGATATTTAATTTGTCTGGTTTTTCAAAAGCTTTTTTGATAGCATTTTTAGTTATTTCATTAAATACTACACGGCTGAAACGTCCTTCATCACCACCAATAATTTCCTGTAGGTGCCAGGCAATGGCTTCTCCTTCACGGTCAAGGTCAGTTGCAAGATATACGTGGTCAGCATTGGTTGCCAGCGTTTTCAGTTCGGAAACGACTTTCTCTTTCCCAGGCAAAATCTCGTAAGCAGCTTTCCAGCCGCAGAAAGGATCTACTCCCATACGCTGGACCAGCGCGGCGCGCTCATCTTTTTTACCTGTTTTTTTTGTTTTACCTGATTCAGCACTCTTCTTCGAAACAGTAGAACTACTGGTCGGCAAATCACGCACATGACCTATGCTCGATTTCACCACGTAGGCATTGCCCAGATATTTGTTAATTGTTTTGGCTTTGGCCGTAGATTCCACTATGACGAGTGCTTTACCCATATGTATTGTTACCTACCGAATGCTTCAAATTAATGTATTTTTGAGAGAAAAAGCATCTTTAACCCAATTAGCATGGAAACTAGATTTTTTCCAACCCTTTAACGATAACAAATTCGATACTTTACCTGATAAATATCGCCACGCAACCCAATTAGCATGGAAACTAGATTTTTCCAACCCTTGCTGGTAAGCACCATCGGTAACATGATTGCGAGTTTCAGAAAAAAATACCTTTCCATATCAACCTATTTTTATACGTCAGGAAAATAATCGCACAAAAAGCACAAGCGGAACACCGTCAGTCTAGTGTTAGAATACGCCCATTGTTTTTATAAGAGTAATACCATGTCAGACAACATAACTATGACGTCATCGAAAATTATCAAAGAAAAAAGATTGTTCGCAATATCTTTCTGGAAGAGGCTAATCGTCTGATGGCAAGCCGCGATGACTATCTGTACCAACATAGTGCTACGGATTTCCAATCAGCAAAACGGCGTGCTGATCTTTAAAGGAAACCTTTTTGGATAAAAAAGGACCTTTCCACATTAAAAAACACAGCAGTGTTTAACATGTTTAAGTATTTAGCCCATGCACTGTCAGAAAAATATGTGCTCGTAGATTAATAGTTTGCCCAAGTAAAAATAAGCGTAATAGCCGCAGCCAGTTTAGGCTCGCACAGCAAGCAAGGAAAAAAGTAGAAAGAGCATGTAGAGCGTAATGAATCAACGTCAACTAACGAATAACTCGCTGATTAATATATTCTCAATAGATAATTAAGAACATTCCTCTCCTGGAGATGTTTTATAGACATAAAAAATCTGCAAATAACTGATTATTATATATAATTTTAAGATTAAATAGTCTATTAAGTTTACGAGCAGACGGATATTAGCTGGTAATTCCCTTTCCAAGGAATAAGTAACGAGAGTACGCCAATAGCAGAGTACGTTTGCACAACAGATTAAAATCTCCATAAAGCCTTTTCACCACTAATTTTCCGAGATGGTACCCACTATGACAGTCATTAGCTTGCAGCCATTCTGGCAGAATGTTTCACTGAGTATATCGTTCTTTTTCCGATCAATGCCTCCACCTTTGATACTCCCTTTAACGATAAGGGTATATAGCTAACAGAAAGCCTTATATAGAGTGTGAATAATAACCCTTATCGCACTCTAGCAATACGGAGAGAGAGCGCTATGTATCTAGAAATGATTACCAGCAATGACGCGTGGATTCCCTTTATAGGGGAATGGAATTTTATTCGTGAGGAAACCCTATATGGATTTATAGCCCTAGTGTCAGGTAATTTCTCAACGCAGGAAACGCGATTTATCCCCTGCGTGATTCTATAACCATTATTATCTACACAGATACCGCTTGGGAAATCATTACTGTACGGTTGACAATGTTGTTTATTCAGGCCTTCTTTAAGAAGAATTCTATTCTACAATGGTACACGGCGTTGCCGATTTTAAGAACCCTAGGTAGGTAGAATTTTTCGAAAAGATTGTGGCACACAATGATGTGGTCAAATTTGACCAGATACGCTCCAATGTTAGCAATAACGCTTTGCACAACTGGTAGAAAAGAAGGGAGGCAATTTTTCCTTTCTTCGAAGAAAGTATAGTTAATTCCTACCTTAGGTACCTACAGAGTTTATTTGTCGTATTACAAAAATAGAACTGCGCTATCAACGATAGGCAGCAGATGATTGATCTACGCAATATTCCCGATTATTGGCAGCCCACAATATTGCCTGTATGAAAAAGAAAAGCATCATCCTTCTGTACCTGAGAGAAGGCAGGACGAGTAGAGCCAACGACGTTTTATTATTACCCTATTAATGATATTTAGTGCTCAGGTTAATTCAGCGCATTCCATGCTAAGTCCGACGCAGTATCATATTTTAGAGTGATACCGGAAAAGCTAACAGAACCGATAACGACCTTTATTATTACCTGTATACTTGGTAGTAATAGCTAAGCACACAGCACACTGTCGGTGCTGCGTGCTGGAGTGGAGGTCAAAACTATTCAAGCGATCAGTTAAAAATCTATGAAAAACGCCAATCGCCTTGCCGCGAGTTTTTACGTTCTGGAGAATAAGGTGAGAAAAATAGCGCCTGTAATTGCGCCAGAGCTTACTATATTGATCACCGCCTCTACTCCCGACGCGATAAAATTACGTTGAACACCTTTTTTAAAGTTGTAGCAAGGTACAATCTTTTGAGGTAAGAAGGTAATAATGTAGAGTTACAATGTAGAATATTGGACGCGTTGATGCGTCGTTTTTTACTGTTGAATAGCTAAGGAGCTTTCATGTCTATTACGGTCGGCAACGTCTATCGTGACACTATGCATTTTACGCGTAACCAACTCATCGGCCTATTATTGCTGTCTTTGTTTATAGCGGTTATTACTGCCCTACTAAATCAGGCATTGATACCGGCTATAGATCAGTTACAAATCTTGAGTAATGTCAGTAGCGATCTCTCCAGCCCCAGTCAATTGGGGTTGCATGATTTAATTCAGCAGATGACACACGAACAGCAAATAGTGCTGCTTAAAGTTTCTGCTGCTAGCACCTTTACCGCCTTGATCGGTAATTCTTTGCTTACCAGCGGGGTGCTTACGCTAGCAAGACAGGTTTCTGCTGGGCACGCTACCAGCGCACTGCGCGTGATTAGTGCCTCTGCACCACTAATGCCACGGCTGTTTTTTTTAATCCTATTTGGCACCATTCTAATACAATTGGGTATGCTAGTATTGATTATACCGGGACTCCTGCTGGCAATGGCCTTCAGTCTGTCACCGGTGATTGCTGTGGTAGAGAGTAAAGGTGTCTTTTCCTCCATCCGAGCTAGTGCCAAGCTCGGCTATGGCCACCTGAACTTGCTTGCACCCGCAGTTCTTTTCTGGTTATTAGCAAAAGCGGCCTTGTTAATGATCATGGCGCGTTTACTGATGGCACTTCCCACTACCATGGCTATTCTGATGAATGGAGTGAGTAACCTGATCTCTGCTATCTTTTTAATCTATCTTTTCCGTTTGTATATGCTGCTGCGTTAATAATATCTTGGCATGCGGCCCTGCCGATTGGCGGCATGCGTGTTGCTGCTTAGCCAGGTAATTTTCTGCAAAGTCTTACGATAAAAGGGTAAGGGAAGCCGAATAGCGCAATCAAGGATAATGATAACCAGCAGACGATTGCCCATAATTCAATATGAATTATCTTTTGAACATTGCTTTATCAAGCGGTCGGTATAATGAAACAAAGTGTTGATTTTTTGCTGTTAATTATTTTTACCTATGCAAACTGTACAAAATCTTTTGGCTACAGGAGCACTGATCTCCGCAACGCTCGTTACCTTCCTCTACAGCTGCTATAAATTCCGAAAAGTGGAAAAAACTATGCTGGTTACCGTGTTTCTAGTTGCCGTGTTTGGCGGATTTACGCTCTAATTCCATAACTTGGAATTTATCAAATGGAAAGTGACGAGCATCTACGCATTGTTCGCAAGCGCATTACTGATTGGCCAGTGTTTTTTTGAAAAAACACTGATTCAGTGTATACTCTATAAAGAAATTATGCTGCCAAAACAGGTTTGGCGCACGCTCAACATTGCCTGGGCACTGTTTTTTATTTACTGTAGTTTAATCAATATCTATGTCGTACTCTGTCTATCAGACAGCTTGTGGATGAATTTTAAAATATTCGGACTGACCACTCTTACATTGTTTTTTACGTTGGCCTGCGGTGTTTATATTATATCCCCATCTCTCCCAGAGAAGAAGAATAATGCAAGCAAACAGTAATCTAGCTGTTCCTCTCAAACGATGATGAGCACTGCTCAAACAGTACCCTATGGTGAGCTAGTTCTACGCACACTGGCCATGCCTGCTGATACCAATACTAACGGGGATATTTTCAGTGGCTGGCTAATGTCTCAAATAGACATTAGCCAGCCATCATCGCAAAAGCGATTTTGGAAGGACGCGTGGTTGCCGGGCGCGTTGATAGCATGAACTTTCTTAAACCCGTTTCCGTGGACGATGTGGTGTGTTGCTATGCTCGCTGTATTCATGCTGGGCGTACTTCTCTGGATTTCACTGTCGAAGTTTGGGTCAAGAAAGTTTCTTCTTTGCCCATTAGCTAATGTTATCGCGCAACTCAGGCACTCTTTACTTATGTCGCGGTGGATGAAACCGGACATCCTCTGGATCAGGTGCGGTAAAGGTTACTTTTACCGCACCTGATCCAGAGCAGGCACAACACTGATCATAATTTGATCTCATCTGCTACTGATTAAAAAAGGAACCGTATAACCGGCTCCTTTTGATTTTCACTTTTCTGTTTGGTTATTAGACCTCTACAGCGCCACTACCAATTTTGGAGTGATGGTCACCTACAAGTTTTTCTACTGGGTTTTTCAGCTTCATAGCGCTATTTTCGCATGGCCTAATAATATGGTTGTAACAGGTTACTCTGCTCTGCTGTGCATTCAGCACACGACCATGATCTATGCGCCCTTCACTTTCTACATAAAACTAAAGCGT
The DNA here is from genome assembly GCA_042263625.1 of Candidatus Malihini olakiniferum. Lineage (GTDB taxonomy): Bacteria > Pseudomonadota > Gammaproteobacteria > Enterobacterales > Enterobacteriaceae > Symbiopectobacterium > Symbiopectobacterium olakiniferum_A. The sequence goes on along the minus strand of JBHKFL010000007.1, from coordinate 111,647 downwards.
TCTTCGCGCCTCTACGCGCAACGAAAAAGCAGCACGCGCCGGATAAGGATAAGCGGTTTCTGGCTGTTTTTTCTCGTCAGTCTTTCTTTTCCTGCATGTTTTCGGCTGTTCGACTTTTTCTTTACGTGCTGTGTCCTAGGTTTAGAATTCGGCTCTTGTTTATGGTGCAGGGGCCGCTTCCGTATCTGCTGATGACATTCCACTATCACTGCGATGATGGTCTTCGCCTTACGGCGATTAATCCGCAATGAGCGCTAAATAACGTTGTTTTCGGAATAACATACTTAGATGGCACTAGAGTCGTTCTTAACGGTCTTGCTGATGTTTTAAACAAAACGTTAACCAGGTTGTGGCTAGCTCTTATACTTTCAATTCGGTACTAGCACAGTACGAAACACTTACCAGCCTTGCTGATATTGTTTTGTTTTCCATCCTATAATGGATAGGGAGCAGGTAGCGAAGACCTCATAACAGCAGCATTACCACTCGTAAGACACCACGCGTACAACAGCGTGACGCTGATGTTTCTGTTGCAGATAATGAGCATAGTGAATATGAATATCACGATAAGTTCGTAACTAGGCTTCCAGCTAGCGACTTCTACTCCGCTGAACCTGGCTAACATATGCCCACCGGATCACTTTATTTTTTCTGTGTTTCATGAAAAAACTCTTCATCGAAAACAGGAGGAGGTGTAGCGTGAGAGTATATTGCGTTCTTGAGGCAATCCAAGCACTCTGCACGATTTGCGTCAGCTGTCTATATAATTTTATCCTATCCTATTCAGACAAATAGGAATTTACTCTTTTAGTAAACTATGCGTACACTTTTATGTACAATCGTGTACAGAAGGGATCTTTGCCCTGCTATGACGACTTTTTATACTTTGTTGAATTTGCTTCTGGTGCTGGGGTACTGGCTGCTGATCGCCGGCGTCACCTTACGCATTTTAATGAAACGCCGTGCGGTTCCTTCCTCGATGGCATGGTTACTAGTTATCTATATTCTTCCTTTAGTCGGAATCATCGCTTACCTCTCTTTTGGTGAATTGCATCTAGGAAAAAGACGTGCAGAACGTGTCAGCCGTATATGGTCGTCAACTGCTCAATGGCTTCGTGACTTAACCGAGTATCGTTGGATCTCTGCAACAGAGAACAGTGAAGTCGCGTGCTCACTCTTTCAATTGTGCGAACGCCGTCAGGGAATTGGCGGTATAAAAGGGAATCAGTTACAACTACTGACCTCTTTTAAAGACACGATCAAAACCCTAGTACGCGATATCGATCTCGCACGCAGCAATATCGAAATGGTGTTTTACATCTGGCAACCCGGCGGGCTTGTAGAACACGTCACCTCAGCGTTGAAAAACGCGGCCAAACGTGGCGTTAAGTGTCGAATTTTGCTAGATTCTGCAGGAGGCATCGATTTCTTTCATAGCACCTACCCAGAACAAATGCGCGATGCTGGTATCGATGTAGTAGAAGTCCTCAAAGTCAACCTGTTTCGCGCCTTTCTACGCCGCATGGACTTACGTCAGCACCGTAAGGTTATTCTAATTGATAACCGCATTGCCTACACCGGCAGCATGAATATGGTTGATCCGCGCTTTTTCAAACAAAATATAGGCGTAGGTCAATGGGTAGATTTAATGATGCGCGTTGATGGACCAATCACGACAATAATGGGCATTATCTATTGTTGCGATTGGGAGATGGAAACTGGACAACGACTATTACCTCCGCTACCCGATGTGAACCGGATGCTATTTGAACAAGATCGCGGCCATACTACCGTACAGGTGATTGCCTCAGGACCAGGCTACTCTGAAGACATGATTCATCAAGCGTTACTGACCGCCGTTTACTCCGCGCGTCATCAGTTGATCATGACAACTCCCTATTTTGTACCCAGTGACGATCTTCTGCACGCTATCTGCACTGCCGCGCAGAGCGGAGTTGATGTTAGTATCATATTGCCGTATAAAAATGACTCCGTATTGGTCGGTTGGGCCAGTCGTGCATTTTTCAATGAACTATTTGCCGCAGGGGTAAAGATTTATCAGTTCCAAGGCGGCTTTCTACATACCAAGAGCGTTCTGGTCGATGGTCAGCTAAGCCTTGTCGGCACTGTCAATCTGGACATGCGCAGTCTATGGCTTAACTTTGAAATTACGCTGGTTATCGATGATGACGGTTTTGGTAGCGACCTAGCCTGCGTACAAGAAGACTACATCACACGCTCACGTTTGATGGATGAAATAAAATGGCAACAACGCCCCTATTGGCAGCGTATCGTCGAGAGGCTGTTCTACTTTTTCAGCCCGTTTCTATGAACTTTTCGTTCTAGAAAATCACGGTAGATCCCCTCACTTCCTCAATACTTGATATTGCAAGAAGCAGTAAGTGTAGGCTGGTAGGGTGAGATTTACTCATCCTGATGACTTTACTTAGCTAAGTAACTTAGCAACTGAAAGCTTTAAACACAGAATGCCTTTTGCTCTCAACAGTCAGCGATACCAGAAATATTCTTGCCATTGTGGTCAGTAATCAACTAACCCTTCTAGTAGATCGCACGACACGTTGGATCCTAGCACACGACCCGGAGTAATTTTTACTCTTGATATTCTTTTATTCATGATGTTGATCTATTATTACTCATAACTAGATGACGCAGATGATGCGGTACTCAAACCATAGAAACTGGTTGCCAGTGGGGAAAGCGGTTTCAACTCATTTCAGGAGAACCAACCGGAGCGTGTTAATCTTTTTGATACCATAATAAAACAATGTTTGTTGATCAATATGCCTGCATTACAAGGCGATAATCGTCATTGATCATATATTGTTCAATAACCGCTATCTAGATCATAACTCCTCTGTGCTGAAACAGCATGGTAGGGAAACTGATGTCTTTTTTTGCGCATGCAATTTCGCGCAGTAGGCTCGCTGGAAGCCGATTTTTAACGAAAGCAGATAAGCTGTCTGAAGATGTTTTTATAATTAGCATACTGAGGCTAAACCACACCACTCACTGATCTGTAATCTGAAATAGATCATGCTGTATATAGACTACTGACGTCCTGTCGCTGAAAGTGTTGAAAAAGAAAAACCACCCTCAAAAGCGGAGAAGAAAGGGAAAAAAGCCAACTGAACACGGGTAAATAGTCACTTACCTCCACGCCTTACGTCTTTTCTACATCCCCAATGCAGCACTGCATTGCGCGCCTAATTCCTAAGGTACTTTTATAGTGTTTACGGCACACAGAGACATATCGCTCGTTTCCGCCGATAACTACCTGAGCGCCTTCACGTAAAGGATTTCCTTCCGCATCGAGTCTCAGAACTCGATTCGCCTTACGCCCGCAGAAACAAACGGTCTTCAATTCAATCAGCTTATCTGCCCAGGCAAGCAAAAATTGGCTTCCGGAAAATAATTCCCCTTGAAAGTCAGTACGTAAACCATAGCACAGCACGGGAATATCCAAGTTATCGACAATGTCTGAAAGCTCGCTTACCTGGTTGCGCATTAAAAACTGGCATTCGTCTATTAATATACAATGCACGGGTCGCTCGTTTTGCTCATTAACCAACATGGTAAAAAAATTGGTTTGTGAATTAAAAAGAAAGGATGGAGCGGAAAGTCCAATACGAGAGCTAATTCGGCCGATATCATCACGGTTATCTATTTCTGCCTTGAATATTAGCGTTCTCATGCCCCGTTCCTGGTAGTTATAAGAAGACTGTAATAATGCGGTAGACTTTCCCGCATTCATTGCAGAATAATAAAAATAAAGTTGCGCCATGTATATCACCCAAAAATAGAGCCTGACAAACGCAGCACGCTCCAGCGCATTGTAATATATTTTGAATAAAAGACATTACAGTACATAGTAATACATATCTCTGGCCGTGATGCTACCTTGATCAAGGTAACACAATACTGAAACTGATGAGTATATCTGGATTTAGTCAATGTAACAAATCCTATACTCTGCGCAAATATTAATGCCATGAGTAATATTTAGCATAAACAATTATAGTAGTGTATGAGATTGCTTTTAGCAAACTATGGACTACCTGGTTTCAGGTAAGAGAATGCGTAACTTGATTTGTATTAATAGAGGCAAATAACGAGAGAATACTAAACCATGACAGGTCATAAAAAAATACATATATCACAACACTAGAGCACTCAGCTCAGCTAGTGAGGTATGGTTTCTGAAACAGACAAGTGAAATTTATTTCATCCGTTAATGAATTAATGATTGCATAAACTGCAACCTGATATTGCTTTTAAAAGCGCAATTTTCAACAATCTTACAGATTTGACTATTGCGGAAAATAAAATGGCCATCTATTATCATCTTACATATATCACCAATAATAGTATTTGAGATCATCACAATGAGCGAAGTACTACAAGTTCTAAACAACATCCGTACTCTACGCACCCAATCGAGAGAATGTAGTCTAGATACTTTGGAAGAAATGCTTGAAAAACTGGAAGTCATCGTTAATGAACGTCGCGAAGAAGAAAATCAGGCTAAAGCGGAAATCGAAGAACGCATGCATAAATTACAGCAATATCGCGATATGCTGATTGCCGATGGAATCGATCCGAATGAACTTCTACAATCTTTGGGTGCAGTAAAAACGCAGGGTAAAAGCAAACGTGCCGCGCGTCCAGCCAAATACAAATTTTTCGATGAAAACGGCGAAGAAAGAACCTGGACTGGCCAGGGCCGTACTCCTGCAGTGATTAAAAAGTCAATTGAAGAACAAGGTAAATTACTAGACGATTTTCTGCTATAATTCCCTACCGTAATTGTTAGGCTGATATATAAAAACCCCGATTAAATGGGGTTTTTATATTCTTTTTTCATGAGGCTCTTCGTATTAAAAGGCAGAGTACCAGCAAAAATAGATTACTTCACATCACTGTCATTAATCGTTTTATTAAGCCAGTTTGCAAAATCATTACCCAGCGCATTGTGACGCAGTCCGTATTTTACAAATGCACGCATATAACCTAATTTATTTCCGCAGTCGTGGCTCATCCCCTTCAAATGATAGGCCTCTACTGTTTCTTTTTCCATCAACAGTGCAATGGCATCCGTTAGCTGGATTTCATTACCTGTACCCGGTGGGGTTTTTTCTAACAGAGACCAAATTTCTGCTGAAAGCACATAACGTCCAACAATCGCCAAATTTGAAGGTGCGTCAGAAGCTGAAGGTTTTTCTACTACACCCACCATCGGTGCACTATCACCTGGAAATAATCGCTTCCCATTGCAATCCACCACACCATAGTTGGTGACCTCTTCAACCGGTTCAACCATAATTTGGCTGCGGCCGGTTTCAAAAAACCGAGCTAGCATTTCACCCAGATTGTCAATCTCCAGATTGGAGGCAAATTCATCAATGATAACATCAGGCAAAATAATGGCTACCGGTTCATCACCCACCAAAGGATGTGCGCACATTACAGCGTGACCTAATCCTTTTGCCAACCCCTGACGCACCTGCATGATGGTAACGTGTTTAGGGCAAATAGATTGAACCTCTTCTAATAACTGACGCTTAACACGTTTTCCCAACATTGCTTCCAGCTCAAAACTTGTATCAAAGTGGTTTTCAATAGAATTTTTCGACGAGTGTGTTACGAAAACAACTTCGTTCAAGCCTGCTGCAATACACTCATTGACGATGTATTGAATGAGCGGCTTATCAACCAACGGTAACATTTCTTTTGGAATCGCTTTTGTTGCCGGCAGCATCCGAGTTCCTAGCCCTGCGACAGGGATGACCACTTTTTTTACTTTTTTATTCATCATTGACATAACAACCTCTGATATACCGTTCAAATAACGAACTTTATTTCCTAGTTTAATTCAGAATACGCTAATCTGATCAACCTAGATACGATACACAGGAAACTCGATAGCTATAATAAAATAAAAAACGCTTTATATAGTAGGAAACAAAAATTAATAATAAAAGCGAAGCGCATGCAAGAAATTGTACGATGTACCCCTATCGGACAATTCCGCAGGCATCATCACGCAGTTGGTAAGTTCATTAATCAGTCGTTAGCATGAAGACGCAACATCTTCTACAAGCAAACGCCTGACAATTCCAGGCAGCATATTCATAGTTTAATTGTTTTCAGCTAAGCACCATCTACCGTGCCAAAGGTATGGCCTTGTTTAACTAAAACTACTCTTCTCCATCGTTCAGCATAGCGTGTACACTGGTGGAAATAAGAATAAGGCAGTGGCAACCCTCGGTGTTAGTATCCAACTAAAAGAGAAAAACGTCCGTTGTGACTAGCCTGATGCAGCCATTAATTAATTTACCTAGCTCAGTAATGCTGTTATTATTCACAGCCTGCGCCAGATCATCGTCAGAAAATTCTGATGGTTTTAAGTATCACACTCTCTAGGCGCAGGCGCAGCACTTGAGCGATATCCGACATCTAGCTTGTGGCAGACCTATCCTAAAAATTACATATGGGTTTATCCTGCATTCTGAGCGTTTCAATGAACTTAATGGCCCTATCGAGGCCATTACAGCCATTTCACACAAAGTCTCTCGCATTCTTCAGGCTAGCGCTAGTGGCAACTACTATACAGTATGATGCTTCTATCACGATTTTATAGTTATTTGTTTTATAAAGTTAATTCTCTTACTCTTACTCAGGATCTCACACATCAGCCAGAAAAATAGCGCACCTCAATTACTGAAAGCCGTCAGGATATGCAATAGCAAAGACTAAACGTGCTGGCTACCAGTGCAGAGCGAGAGCCGATGAAAGGCTATATTAATTCGATGCCTTCTCGCTATACCGATGGCTTACAGCCAGAGCAAATATCGCTAATGCGTGAGTTCACGCTTCCTTCATCGCCTCACAACGAAAAGTCTTGCGTACCTTTTGCACCGATGCAAAAGGGCTTATTGCTAATAATCACCAACATCTGCTACAGATACGAACTAAATATTTTGCAAAATAATGAATTTGTCGATCATAGAACAGGGCTCTTCTTTATGCGTACCCAGTTAGAAAAGATCTTCAATGAGGCCACGCTGATGGCCGATTTGACTGGCGCACTGCTAGCCGGTTCCGTACATGAACTGAGTAATGTAGGCCGTCGTCGCATCGTCGTTCTGGTTTCCAAAGAAGTACACTGTGTAGGTGATTTACTGATAAAAAGTGCCTATGGTGACCTAGTCGTTGAAATTGTAGCCGTGATTGGCAATAATGATACATTACAGACTCTGGTAGAACGTTTTGATATTCCATTTCATCATGATCAGCCATGAAGGACTTTTACGAGAAGCCCACGATCGGCAGATGTTTGAAAAATTGATGCCTATAAACCGGACTATATTTTGTTGGACAAATATATGCGCGTATTACCTTCTGATATTCATTCTTGCCTGCCTTAATTGGCGCACGCCTTCATCATCAGGCGTATGAGCGTGGCATAAAGATCATTGACACTACAGCGCACTATGTAAACAATAGTCTAGATGAAGGCCCGATCATCATGCAGGACGTGATTAACGTTGGTCACACCTATACGGAAGATGACATGATGCGCGCGGGACGTGACGTAGAAAAAAAACGTGCTCAGCTACGCTCTTTATTGCGTACTGGCACAACGGGTGTTTGTTTACGGTAATCGTACTATTATTCTTTTAACAGTTGTTTTCCAAATTAACTTTGGGTAGAAAAAACACAATGTGTGTAAAAAAAGAGATGAACGAACTCGCTTTTTATCGTTCAGACTTTACATAGGCTTCGCATTTGGTATGATTCTTCCTTCTTACCCAGAATATAAAGAATTAGTTAGACCCACGGTGGGGTTCCCGAGCGGCCAAAGGGAGCAGACTGTAAATCTGCCGTCATAGACTTCGAAGGTTCGAATCCTTCCCCCACTACCATCTTAAAACGTTCCTTGTGCTCTAGGTTAATCAAATTTTTATTAAACTTCATTATATTAATGATAATCTAGATCGGTTTTTTTACCTCTCTAATACTTTGCTTATAGTATTTAGTGTACCCACAACTCTAGTGACATAAGCAAGACAGCTTGGCTTCATATTTCGTATTGTCGACACGGAGACAGTAGATGCAACAGAATCTCTGGATTAGCCTCTTAATAAGAACAGGCTCAGCAACCTCAGTAAACACTATAAATAAACCATAAACGAGCGAATCCGCTAAGTTCTAAAGGAAAAGAGAATTAGCTTTAACTGGAAAACGTGAAAAATACGAAAAATAGAAATAAACAGAGAATACGACCGCTTACTAAATACAAAAATATTGGTTTTGTTTTATGTTGCTTATAACCGGTAATGATTTCTTGATAAGATCACCTGGCAATAAAATTAAAAATTCAAATACGCACCACCTAATTTAAAAAAGTTTAAGGCTAAGTCTCAACGCCAGAAAGGCTATAGCATTAATATAGAAAAATTTTTATTTCCCGCAATGAAAACAAAAACTCGCGATAAAGAGGTTGAAGTTGTTTTTCATAACATCTCTAATGGCTAGAGAGGATCAGATCTATTTTATAACGCTGTTCTAGGTATGAGTAGCTACTCATATAAAAAGCATATAGAATTGCTTTCTAATTGGCGTACCAAAAATTTCAGTAAGGTAGCCTGAACTATTATAGGCGTTTGCGCCTTCGGCTGGTTGCGCTTTAAGCGATGCGTCCTCCTGCGAGCTAAGGAGTGTAAGCCTTAGTATCGCCGCTACTTTAACCGTTCTATCCAATGAACGGGAAGAGATTATTCGGAGCTCGTACCCTTGTTTTGAGCTTTTCCTTTTTTCTGGTACCATCAAAATCACAATTTCCTGATATGGCAGTGACGATGAAATTTGTTTCTTTTAATATCAATGGTCTGCGAGCACGCCTTCACCAACTGGTCGCCATCATCGCCCAGCATCAGCCTGATATCATTGGCTTGCAGGAAACCAAAGTGCACGATGATATGTTTCCATTCGAAGAGATACGAATGCTTGACTATCATGTCTACTGCTATGGTCAAAAAAGCCATTATGGCGTAGCGTTGATGTGTAAAGAAACGCCGATTGTAGTACGCTACGGATTTTCAACCGATGAACCCGACGCGCAACGGCGTATCATTATGGCGGATTTTGTGACGCTAGAAGGTACGCTGACCGTGATTAATGGTTACTTTCCTCAGGGAGATAGCCGTGACCACCCAGAGAAATTTCTGGCCAAAACCCGTTTTTATTCCGATTTGCAGACCTACCTGACACAGAATCATACGCCGGAGCAACCGCTGATTGTAATGGGCGATATTAATATCAGCCCAACAGATCTAGACATTGGCATTGGCGAAGAAAACCGTAAGCGATGGCTGCGTACCGGTAAGTGTTCGTTTTTGCCAGAGGAGCGTAAATGGATGACGTGCTTACTTGATTGGGGATTAGTCGACACTTTCCGTAAACTTGCTCCAGATAGTACTCATCGTTATTCCTGGTTTGACTACCGTTCATCCGGTTTTAATGATAACCGTGGCCTGCGTATTGATGTGATCCTCGCTAGCCATGCACTGGCGGCGCACTGCACGGCCAGCGATATCGATTATGACATTCGTGGTATAGAAAAACCATCCGATCACGCTCCGATTTGGGCAACCTTTTCACGGCCATGACACATTAGCCTCATGTAGTGGCAAGCGTTTTGCTCTTGCCTAATGCTATTTCTGTTTGAGTGCTTTCCAAATCAAGTATTGGAATTCAGTGTTTGCCTGTCGCGCACACACTTTAACAACAAGACTTCCATTCTAACCACAGCCCATTTCCTTTCGGAATAGTTGTGATTCACGAATACGCCCAGCGCTGCATGCAATGATTTTAATGATTTTGAGGCTAATCCTGGGTTGATCTGTTGTTATCACCTCAATTCGCCCCAGATTTAAACCTGGGGCGATAGGAAACAAAAGACTAGAAAATTATCACTACAATAATAGCTTTATTACAAATAAAAGACACTTCGTTTATCAACGAAGGATATTAATGAGATTTGCATTGTCTTGTGCGCTCATTAAGATAGAGGATAATTTTTCCTTGTCAGGGACAAGGACGCGGGGCGATCGTTTTCTATTTGCTCTCCTGCAAAAAAGGATAAGGAGCAAGCATTTATTTTTTTGGTGTCTTCGGAGAAAACATGCACACACTATGGCAAATCTTTAGGGGTCTTTTTAAGAGAACATGGCGTCTTCTTAATTTTACCCGCGAGTTTATTCTTAACCTATTCTTGATTATGTTAATTTTTTTGGGTTTCTATATTTATGCACAGTTTAAAAATGCGCCAATCTCAACCCTAAAGGGAGCTCTGCTCGTTGATTTAACAGGTGTAGTGGTCGATAAACTAACGGTTACTAATAATCTGCGTCAGTTAAGTCGGGAATTCTTCGGTGCCGCCAGTAATCGTTTCCAAGAAAACTCGCTATTTGATATCGTTAATCTCATTCGTCAAGCCAAAACGGATAGTAATATTACCGGTATTGTTCTTGATCTAAAGAATTTTGTGGGTGCCGATCAGCCCTCGCTCCAATTTATAGGCAAAGCACTGCGTGAATTCCGTGACAGTGGTAAGCCTATCTTCGCGATTGGTGACAACTACACCCAAACACAATATTATTTGGCTAGTTTTGCTAATACTATTTTAATGACGCCACAGGGTACCGTAGATCTACGCGGTTTCGCTACTAACGGACTTTACTACAAATCGCTCTTGAAAAAACTGGATATTACCGGCCACGTTTTTCGTGTAGGCACCTATAAATCCGCTGTAGAACCCTTTCTGCGTGACGATATGTCTCCTGAAGCCCGCGAAGCCGACATGCACTGGATTGTTGGTTTATGGAAAAACTATCTGAATACGGTGGCCGAAAACCGAAAAATCACCCCTCAACAACTTTTTCCCGGTGCGAAGGCAACCATCGCTGGTCTTCAGGCTGTGCAAGGCGATCCCGCACGCTATGCGCTAGAGAATAAATGGGTAGACGAAGTCGCTTTACACTCAGTGTGTGAGCAGAAACTGGTGAAAACGTTCGGTTGGAACAACAAGAAACAAAGCTTCAACCACACTAGTATTTACGACTATACAAAAAAATTGCCAAACCAGACAGGAATGCAAATCGCAGTTCTCTTTGCTAATGGAGCCATTGTCGATGGTCCGGAAACTCCGGGCGTGGTTGGCTGTGATACCACTGCAGCCCAAATTCGTCAGGCAAGACTAGATCCTAAAATCAAAGCAATCATATTACGCGTCAACAGCCCTGGTGGCAGCGTAACCGCTTCGGAGAAGATTCGCTCTGAACTGATAGCCGTGCGATTGGCAGGCAAACCGATTGTCGTTTCCATGGGGGGCATGGCCGCCTCAGGCGGCTACTGGATTTCCACGCCGGCTAACGCCATTATCGCCAGCCCGAGCACATTGACAGGCTCGATTGGGATATTTGGCGTGATCACTACTTTTGAAAACACCCTCGGCGCTATCGGGGTACATACAGACGGAGTCTCCACCTCACCCCTGGCCGATCTCAGCATCACCAAAACACTGCCTCCCGAGTTTTCTCAAATTATGCAGATCAGTATCGAACGCGGTTACAAAAACTTTGTCGATCTGGTTGCGCAATCTCGGAAGAAAAATACGGAAGAGATCGATAAAATCGCTCAAGGGCACGTCTGGAGCGGTGATGACGCCAAGATAAATGGGCTAGTAGATCAGTTAGGCGATTTTGACGATGCGGTTAAAAAAGCCGCAGAACTAGCCAAGATTGGTCAATATCAACTTAACTGGCTTGAGGAACACCCAAGCCTACTGGCTATGATGTTAAACCGTGTCAATGTTGCCGCCCCTTCCTGGTTATCAGGCAAGCAGAAGGCTTTCTTGCCAGAGCCAATAGCACAGTTAGCTGATATGGTACAAGCACACTCGGCATTGCTCAATACGTTTAACGATCCTCAGCATCGCTATGCGCTTTGCATGTCCTGCGGTGAAGTAAAATAAACATCAATAGACTGATCCCCGTTGTGGGTTACTTCAGCCCCGCATATACAGTGCTGTTTTTTATTTCTTTAGAAGAAAACTATGCAAAAGAAATGTATCTGTGTTGCTTACATCAGATGGGTGCCTTTAGCATTTTTCGATCTAAGAAAACGTCTACATCCCTGTTTCTAAGTAACTTGCAATAGCAGTTAGCCAATATGCCAGAATTTTATCGTCCGTAGAGATGCCAGACGTTACTATCTCTGAACATAATCTTTAATTGACTTTTTAGTCATGAGACCCCTGCCGATTGGCAGGCTATCGCGGAGGGTATTCATCAGCATTATGATAAATACGATAGCTTAGTGATACTGCATAGCAGTGATACCATAGCATTCATCACCGGTTCAGCCCTTTTTTATTACGGACAAACAAGAGTGAGTTTTTTGTTCAATAACAAACTACTGTGAAATAGAAGAAGGCATTCCTATACGCAGCTTATTAGTGCAGCCACCGTCACGCCTCCTCAACGTACCGTTAATCGTGCATCCGATCAGTCCGATAGCCTATCGGCGTAATCACCATTTATCGGGGAATTTCTGCTAATGTGATACGAAACCTCCTGCATCATCCAGTAAAAGAGCTGATATTACGCTCCTATGGCGTAGGTAAAGCAAAGCGCCTCGCAAAGCCTAGCTCTTTGGGGAATCATAGTGTGAATTTAACCCAGTGTATTTCTAATACATATGAATATGGATGAATACCCTATATACAGGTAATACGATGGCACAGTCAGGCGTGATTAGTGTTTGATATGACAGTTTATAACGGTTGAAGCTGTACTGACTACATCAGCTACTGAGCTACCCATGATTTACCACCTGACGCCATTCGCCTTCTAATGCAACCAGACATGCGAGGTGAATTGACGTAGGACTCATCATCCTCATTCCGGAGTTGCCATGAACCATGCATTGCTATTGATTGATTTGCAAAATGACTTTTTTCCAGGTGGTGCATTACCGATAACGGAAGGTCATGCCACTATAGATGTTGCGAACCAAGGCATAGCCGCAGCACAACAAGTCAGCATGCCCGTCATCGCTAGTCAGGACTGGCATCCGGCAAATCACCTGAGTTTTGTCGTTAATCACCCTAATACTATCATAGGGGAATGTGGGGAACTGGCAGGTTTGCCACAAATCTGGTGGCCAGCACACTGTGTGCAAGATACGCGAGGCGCTGACTTCCACCCTTTACTCCATCATAACGCTTTTGATGCAGTGATACAGAAAGGAACCCAGCCTGAGATTGATAGCTATAGTGCATTTTTTGACAATGGTAAACGTACAAAAACTGCGTTGGATCACGTGTTACGCCAGCAGGGTATAACTCAGCTTACCATCATGGGGCTAGCAACAGACTATTGTGTCAAATTTACCGTGCTGGATGCACTGACACTTGGGTATGACGTAGATATAGTTGAAGACGGCTGTCGTGGTGTCAATCTCCAAGCGGAGGATAGCGAAAAGGCGCTGGCAGAGATGCTCCATCACGGTGCTCGTCGTATCCTGCTAGCTGAATTCATTGTACGACATCAGCAAATTAATACCTCTGTTCGTACCATGAGCTCAGGCTATTGGCGTTCTCGATGAAACCGGCTATTCATTACAAATACCTATTTTCCTATGTGCGTTTGATTACTCGTCCGAGGTATCTATACTCATAGACCAAAATGTTATTATTATAGCGCAACTTCTTTGGCATTACTATGTACAGGTACAATTTTCTTTCTGTTCCTGAGTTAAAGGCATGCCATCGGAGAATTATTCCTTTTCCACAGCGCGGTCGGTAAGCGCTGCTAGCTATCTCTCGTCGGTATCTTAGTGTAAATACCTTGATTTAAGAGAAAAATTTTTCTAAATTATATTGTGGTTTTTTTTCGTACAATCCTTGTGCATCAGATTTGACTTGCCGCAACTATTGATACGATTCCGCTTGACGCTTAGAAATGTTTTTGTAATGTTACAACTAACTATTATTCACTAACCCTAGCTGGTGGAATAGATGACTATCAAAGTAGGTATTAACGGTTTTGGCCGCATCGGCCGCATTGTTTTCCGTGCTGCTAAGCATCATTCTGACATCGAGATCGTTGCAATCAACGACCTGTTGGACGTTGAGTATATGGCTTATATGCTGAAATACGACTCAACTCACGGCCGTTTTGATGGCACGGTTGAAGTGAAAGACGGTCAACTGATTGTTAATGGAAAAAAAATCCGCGTTACGGGAGAAAGAGATCCGGCTAAACTGAAGTGGGATGAAGTTGGGGTTGACGTAATTGCTGAAGCAACTGGTATCTTCTTGAATGACGAAACTGCTCGAAAGCACATTACTGCTGGCGCAAAAAAAGTAGTTCTGACTGCCCCGTCTAAAGATAACACCCCGATGTTTGTTCGTTGTGTAAACTTTAACACATATGCTGGGCAAGATATCGTTTCCAACGCATCCTGCACTACCAACTGCTTGGCCCCGCTGGCAAAAGTAATCAACGATAACTTTGGTATCATCGAGGGTCTGATGACTACTATTCACGCCACTACTTCTACTCAGAAAACTGTTGATGGCCCGTCTTACAAAGACTGGCGCAGCGGCCGCGGCGCATACCAGAACATCATTCCGTCCTCTACTGGTGTAGCTAAGGCTGTAGGAAAAGTACTGCCGGAACTGAATGGTAAACTGACGGGTATGGCGTTCCGGGTTCCAACTCCAAACGTCTCTGTGGTTGACCTAACTGTTCATCTTGAAAAAGCAACGACTTACGAAGAAATCAAGAAAGCCATAAAAGACGCTTCTGAAGGTAAACTAAAAGGCGTTCTAGGCTATGTTGAAGATGACGTGGTTTCCACCGATTTCAATGGCGAAATTCTTACATCCGTGTTCGATGCAAAAGCTAGTATCGCGCTGAACGACAACTTTGTAAAACTGGTTTCCTGGTATGACAACGAAACGGGCTATTCCAATAAAGTATTAGACCTGATTTCCCATATCTCCAAATAAGGCGACGGTGCTATAATCGATGATGCAAGGGGGTGACATCATGTCGCCCTTTTTATTAGCTAGGTTCCGATATGATGAAAAACGAAATATTAATAAAAGAAGTTAATATACTGAATATTAAGGTGTTTCTATCCGAGGCGGTGTTCCGATTTCTTTCCCTCGGTTTGATCCGTTTGCTGTACCTATTTATAACCCCGATAGGCTGCATCTTGAACTTCAACTTATTTCTAATAAGGAGTGTCATCTAATGCTGACACTATCGGGTTGTGAGTAAGCTGTTGTAGCGACATAACTTTAACCTTCTAGTGCCGGGATGCTAGTTGTGATAACTAGGGAAGCTATTGCTATCTCAGGGATCCGAAAACGGGAACGCTGTAGAATACAGTATGGCCGATCGAGGGATCGGATGTTGCAAGTTATTACTATGTAATATTTTTCCGACGCAGGTACGGAATTACTTCCGTAAAGTGCTGGACGTCTTCGTATGAAGACGTATATTGTCGTTTCATCGGAAGATGAAATCGAGCGGCGCCACCCGCGTTATTGCTGAATGCATTTCCATGAAATGTTATAAGGCGAATTATCACCAGCGGTGGCACTGGTGATAATTCGCCTTGCTGTTGTTGAAGAGCGAAAATTTGCTACTCAGAACGTGAGTCTGATTGTACAGCAAACAGCACTTGATGACTATTGCTCCCATTATCCGCCATCGTATTGGTATTTCCAACTTCCCTTACCTAGTGATAATTTTCACTATCGACTAAGCTTAGCTATTCTTTCATACTCAATACGGAGGAGGGAGTAATGATGGATGACATCTACGCGAAACGCGTAACCTGACTAACACGTTACTCTACCGTACAGGTAGTTTCTCTTCCCGCATTGTGAGAAGAATACATTTCTGATGAAGTGCTGATTGGCGATTATCTAGTACATAATGGTGATTATTATTACCGCTGTTAGCAGATTCGAATCATTTTTAGGATGCCTGAAATGCGCTTTAACCCGCGCCAACCCGCGCCAGCGCATCTGCCAACTGCTCGACATGCCACTCGACTAAATACCCTACTCCATAGCCACTAGCGAGAAAAAAAGCAACTAGACCTTACATGCCTGCGACCACACCTACGGCCAAAAACGACGCGTCGTGTTGGTGCCTATTCTGATTCTGCAACCCAAGATCATAGTGGCTATCGCTCAGGTATTGATGATGCACGAAGGAAAAGTGGTTAAGCGAGGCAGAGCCGTTGCAAGATTTAACTAAGCTGCTAATTGCCAGTCTCTTTAGAGAAGAGTGCAGTACAGATGCCTGGCGTTATGACGCCGATGAGTTTTAGTCGGATTTGCAAACGCGACATTGCAGAAAACACGCGGACAGTACAGCTTAGAGTATCCGATAATTGGCAACTATGCTAGAATCCTCAGTTTACTCACTCCGAACGTCCAGATTGATAAATTGCTCTGCGGGCGCTCGCAGCTATAATCACAAGGATGACTGCTATGGGTTTTCTTAACGGTAAGCGCATTTTGGTAATGGGTGTTGCCAGTAACCGATCAATTGCATTCGGGATCGCACAGGCGATGCAACGTCAAGGAGCTGAACTGGCGTTTTCTTACCAGAAAGACAAGCTAAAAGCGCGCATTGAAGACTTCGCTAAAAAACTGAGTTCTAGTAGCATAGTACTGCCGTGTAATGTAGCCGAAGATGCCAGCATTGAAGCCCTATTTGCCGAACTAGCTAACATCTGGCCGACCTTTGACGGTTTTGTTCATTCCATCGCTTTTACTCCTGCAGATCAATTAGATGGAGATTACGTCAATGCCGTTACCCGTGACGGATTCCGCGTTGCTCACGATATCAGTTCCTACAGTTTCGTTGCTGTGGCAAAAGCCTGCCGAACCATACTGAATCCAAACTCTGCGCTGGTAACGCTCTCTTATCTAGGTGCTGAGCGTGCGATTCCAAACTATAACGTAATGGGTCTAGCAAAAGCGTCTCTGGAAGCTAACGTTCGCTACATGGCTAACGCAATGGGTGCTCAGAGCGTACGCGTTAACGCGATTTCCGCAGGCCCAATCCGGACACTCTCGGCTTCCGGCATTAAAAACTTTAAGAAAATGCTCTCTTACTGCGAGGCCGTTACGCCTATCCGTCGCGTAGTCACCATTGAAGACGTCGGCAACACTGCTGCATTCCTGTGCTCAAACCTAGCGGCCGGTATCTCTGGCGAAGTGCTGCATGTGGATGGTGGTTTCAACATTGCGGCCATGAATGAGCTAGAACCAGAGTAATTTTCAACTAAAATAGACAATATTCACTGGTATCCGGTGGTTTTTTCTTCATTATTCAGTCAAGTTTTACTGATAGCTAGGTCGTCGTCCACAGACGAAAAATTTCCGCTAGTATGGGGTCACATTGCCAACCGGAGCTACAACCAGTGCGGGCATGACGCTGCATCGGTGGCCTTTTTGGCAGTAGTCTAGAAGACTACCCTTATTACTCAGTAGTGTTAAGTCCGAGTCACGACATTGACCATCAATATAACGCCGACATAGAGACTGAGCTCAGCCAGACCAAAGGAGTCTCTCACCCGCCAGCTGCAGGAATGCCTACGGATGATAAATCAGCGCGATACCTCACTACACGATGCAAAGAGATGCAGCCTGAGAAAGGCTAGCTCTTTTCTTTAGCGTGATGCGTTTATAAAGATCAAATATCGACGATATGATTATCTAGAGCTTTCAGCAGTAGATCTGAACCAAACAATGACACTAGATAGTCTAGCTGTCTGATAGATCTCATTGACGCTGGGCTGCCAGCCGTTGGGACAGTATCATCATTATCCGTAACTTGCGGCACTGCACAGATACGCAATACGCCACCTCGGCTAGCTCACCCTTCCTTTTAGCAGTGAATATTTTGATGCACACCGCAAAGATATGCCAATATAATATCAAGTAAAATAAATATTCTGCACCTGCAGAACCTCATTTTGAAATAAAAAAACGCTAATAAAACACCCATCTAGATGGTCTAGTAGGTGGATAGAGCGTATTGGAAGGAGGTAAAAACCCGTTTTGTGCTCGACAGCAAGCAATTGCTAAAAAATATTCGAAACTTGCTCTGGGTTAACAAGCCAAAAATTTTTTGGCTGTCTTTACAGCCCCTGATACCTGATACCGAAGACAATAGCAGAAAGATAAAGCTAGCGACCCGGTCTTTTTCTCCCTACAGAGCGTAGCGTTTTCGCAAGCAGCAAGCAGCGTGACTTTTTCCTTAGGCATCAGTAGCAATTAACTCATCCGATGCGCTATGACGGCACAAGAGATCTCTATGTCCCAATCTGCCTGATCGCTCAACCTTTTCATGCTCTGGAAACCCCGAATCAACCAGTGTTAGTACTAAATACATGGACATTGCCTTGTATGCTACAGACAAAGACGATGGTGACGGCACACTTGAGCTTGCTCTTGCTATCTTGTTGTCCTCTGATTACTTTGTAATTAAATCCGTGTTACGCTTTGGTTGAATAATCTACCTAAAATAACTCATTTTATAGAAAAGTATCGCATATTGTCCTGAAGAGATACCTGCGAAGAGATACCTGCTAGGAAACAGTTTTTAACCATTAACCCTGATGACCTTATCGAGTAGGTTACTCAGGTGGATAAAAGCAACAGGCGCACAGGCAACGCAAAGTACGATGGGTATAAATTTTTCACTGCATTTTTATCCTACCCTCGCTCTCAAAATCCTAGAGGTCTGCTAGACATTATAAATTTTTACGCTACCCCTGCTAGGTTTACAACCGAAATAAAGCATGTTGTAACTAACAAAGTTATCATTGCCTACATCTAAAATGGTATTAAATTATTGCCCATCCAGTCCGCGAATCGGTTTAATGCTGGCCCAGGAACGGCATGATAGACAGTGCCAGTAAAGGGATTGCGAGGTAAAACCACACTTCTGGCAAGCGTAGCGTGGTTTGGTTCGTATCTGTTCTCCTACCATATCACGCAACACTAACAGGCTCTCTTTAGCCCGGCCATCTTCAGCTTCACTCAAGTGGAAATCCATCAGTCGATGAAAAATGCGCATTGTTGGGTGGCGTTGCAATTGATGGTTGATATAGACCTGTGCCACCTCGGCACCCTCTTTACGTTCGAGGATATCCGCTAGCATAAGATCGGCACTGGTACCAGTATTTTCTTCAACACAGCGTTTCAGGAAGTCTTCCCATGCATCTGACGAGGGCAGGTGCTGGTAACAGCTTTCTAGCATCGAAAACGTTTCAGTGACAAAGGCTTTATCTTGTTCAAGTACCTGTTGGAGCACTTTTACGGCAGGCGCATAGCGCTCCTGAGCGATATGAATGCGCCCCATCATAATCGATACACGTGCACACGCTTTATCAATTACCTCTCCTTTTTTCAGTAGAATCATAGCTTTATCAAGATCATCACTGGTGATTGCTTGGAGTGCTAGTTCACAGTAAAAATGGGCGATTTCGGTCTTCAACTGCGGCTGTCCGATTTTGACCAATTTCTCCGCGATATCGATAGCCTTTTGCCACTCACTAGTAGCCTGATAGAGCTGCAATAGTTGTTGCAGCGAGCTACGACGAAAATCTTCTTCATCCTTTAATTGAATGAAGATCTCTTCAGCACGGTCATAAAGACCCGCTGTCATATAGTCACGGCCTAGTTGCTGAACGGCCAACAGCCGTTGTTCAAACGACAACGAAGCGCTCTCAGTCAAAGCTTGATGAATGCGGATGGCACGATCGACCTCTCCTCGGGATCGAAAAAGATTACCGAGCGTCAAGTGTGCTTCGAAGGTATTACTCTCATCCTTAAGCATATCAAGGAACAGCTCAACTGCTTTATCCTGTTGGTTAGATAATAGAAAATTCACACCTGTCACATATTCTCGAGACAACCGGTGAGCTTCATGATCCTTTTCCTTCTGCGCGCTTCTGCGACCCATATACCACCCGTACGCGGCGGACACAGGCAACAACAGAAACAGCAGTTCTAACATAGGAAAGGATCCTTAATGGGAAGAAAAGAGTGAAGAGGGAAATGTCTCGCTCTCTATCAGAGATTGTTGATGTTCCAGGCGTTTGATTTTTCGCTGTACACGGCCTAGCAAGATGCGTAATCGCAGGTAAAAAAAACCGCAGATCACCCAACCAAGAACAAAACCTACTACAAATAGCGTTGCGAGTAGCGTGGAAACGTGATATTGGCCCTTGGCCAAAAGATAGTTAATGGTAACGATCTGCTCGTTATGTGACCAGAACGTAATGGAAACGATGAATATCCCAAGTACCATCAAAAAGATCAGCAAGTATTTCATGTTCTCTTTCCTGTGATATCGCCTTAACCTGATGATTATGCCAAATATTGGCGCTGAACCCCATAAAATTATCAGTTTTACTGCGATAAATAGCGTAGTTAACTCATCTGATAGTAACCGACATTAGCAGTTCTCGATAATGTAGTAGAGAGCTAGATAGCAAAAACTATGATTAACAAAGCTAAATTCAGGTAGTAGTAATTTAAGACACAGTCAGCCTGCATGACGGACTTCGGCGGAAGGCATAAAATACTGGCTGATATTTGCCCTAAAAAACTAAGTGTCACTGAATTTTAGTACCGATAGCAAACTGCACCTTTGGTGAATTTGAAAAAGATAAATGCCACTCTTATGGAGTATATCCTAGTTGGATTTTCTTCAGAAATAGATAAGACTGGCTTACTAAATTTGACACGGCTGATCGAAAGGGATAATAAAACATTATAAATCATTGATGCCTGATAGTGCATCATCAACTAGATTTGCTATCTTGTATTCTTCGCCCCACTTTTTAGCTGGAACATTCCTGAGGAGCTGTAGTGAGATTAAACTTTTTACCCTTTAAGTGTATTCAAAACAGAATACGAGCGTTATTCTCAGGCTTAGATCCAAATTTTGGAATCTATTTTATATAGATGTTCTATAATTGGAATTACCTAACTTTAGGTTTGCCTGTAATCCGTTTTACTTGCCTGAGGAATATCTCTTTAAAATCGCGTGAGCAATGTCAAATTTACGATGATGTGTATTAGTCTCATTCAGGAGATTTTCTTGCATTAACCCTATAAACCCCAATAACAGTATTTTACCCATATACTCTCTATCTCTCAGTAATAAGAGATAGTTGGGGCATCATCTCAGTACCTTTCTCTGAGCGATCAGCCGATTAACCGTTGAAGTTCAACGCAGTACAACACATTGAAAAATAGATCATGGCTGTTGTTCCTTAGCCAGTTTCAGAGGAAAGTAAATACTATAAAAAATATATTGCCAATAGCACGCTGCTTAATCTCCCATAGAAACGCCTTACCGTTTCTGTTATCCAAAAAACAGCTAGCATACATAGCCAGAGACACAAACGCCCTATGCAACAGATTGCCATTCCCAGCCTTTTAAGTATAAAGAAATTATTAAAAATTATAAAATTACAGCTCTAATAGAGGTAGGTTTAGCAAGGCAGTACATAACTGCCCCTTTATATTTTTACCAGCAAACAGAGAAATACTTCTCTGATAATGTTATCATCATTCACATAATTTTCATAAACTTATTATAAAAGATCCTCCGAATTGTTAATAGAACGAATACTAGTCCATCCTTGTAACAGGATCTACTATACAGACATACTACAAGGAAGTATGTCTATTCACGCTATCATGAAAACGCAAAAAGGTCATCCGAATTTCGGTTTAGACTTTATTCAGTGATGGCGTTTTTACTGGTTAATTGCGTTATCCGGCAGTAGGATATGCGCAATCTTTTTGCGTTGGAGAGGTAAAATGCAGCTTAAACGTATAACCGAAGCAAAATTACCCACCCACTGGGGCGATTTTCTCATGGTAGGATTTGAAGAGTTAAACACAGGACACGATCACCTCGCGCTAGTTTTCGGTGATATCTCCGGTACAGCGTCAGTTTTAGCACGCATCCATTCCGAATGTTTAACTGGTGATGCGTTGTTCAGCTTACGCTGCGATTGCGGCTTCCAACTGGAAGCCGCATTGGGGCACATTTCTGAAGAAGGGCGTGGTGTGCTGCTCTATCATCGACAGGAAGGGCGTAACATTGGCTTGTTAAATAAAATTCGAGCCTATGCGTTACAAGACCTAGGAGCAGATACCGTCGAAGCAAATCATCAGCTCGGGTTCGCGGCTGATGAGCGTGATTTCACCCTATGTGCGGATATGTTTAAGCTGTTAGGTGTGAACGAAGTTCGTCTTCTGACTAACAATCCGCAAAAAGTAAAAATCCTCAAGGATGCGGGCATCAATATCGTTAAACGCGTGTCCTTAGTCGTGGGACGTAACCCTAAAAATGAGCGCTATCTAGCAACGAAAGCCGCTAAAATGGGCCACATGCTGGATCTTTCTCCATATTAAAATCCTTGCATATAGCACCTCGCCTACACTAATAACATGCTAATGTTACTATCTGGGGTCCTTACGGCCCCGATGTTTTTCGTATCAGCGCGTGTTATTGATCTTGTCAACGAACCATAAAAACATTTTTACAAATAGCGTAATAGAAACTACAGCTATGCTGTTTTCTTATACTGCCCAACAAATCAGGCAGTAATGTTTTTTACCTCGGCGTAGTAACGTATAACGACCAAACAAGCGATCGCTATTCAAGAATAAATGCTCAGGGTTGGTCTGTTTTTCGCCGTTAATAGTCACCGCGTTTGAAGAAATCATGGTACGCGCCTGCCCGCGTGAGGGGGCTAACCCAGCCGTCACTAATGCCTGCTGCACATCAGCCTCAAGTCCCAGTTCAATAAGTAGCATGCCATCCTGCGCTAACTGGGCAAAGTCATTTTCAGTCAAATTTTTTAAGGAGCCAGAGAACACACTCTGTGTTATGCGCTGCGCTACTTGAAGACCTTCCTCACCGTGAACTATACGCGTCACTTCTTCTGCTAACACAGACTGGGCATGCGGAGGCTTTCCGCTATTTTTATCTTTTTCTTCTAATGTATTAATCTGTTCTATGCTGAGGAATGTAAAGAACTTCAGGAAGCGGTAAACATCCGCATCGGCAATATTCATCCAAAATTGGTAAAACTTGTACGGACTAGTTTTTTTTGCATCCAACCAGACCGTGCCGACTTCAGTTTTACCAAATTTGGTACCATCTGACTTAGTGATCAGAGGAAGGGTCAAGCCAAACACCGTATTTTTGTGCAAGCGACGCGTTAGCTCGATCCCAGAGATAATATTACCCCATTGGTCGGAGCCACCAATTTGCAATGCAACGCCATAATTTTTATTCAATACTGCAAAATCATAACCTTGCAACAGATTATAGGAAAATTCAGTAAAGGAAATCCCTACGTCATCACGCTTTAAACGCTGCTTCACCGCTTCTCGGTTCATCATCTGATTAACCGAGAAGTGCTTTCCGATATCACGCAGGAAGTTTAGCAGATTTATGCCACCGAACCATTCATAGTTATTTACCATGACAGCACTAGTGTCTCCACAGTTAAAATCTAGAAACGGAGACACTTGATCTTGAATTTTTTCAACCCATACTCTTACAGTTTCGCTGCTATTAAGCTTACGTTCAGTTGCTTTAAAGCTTGGATCACCGATAAGGCCAGTAGCGCCACCGATCAATGCGATAGGTTTATACCCCGCCAACTGAAAACGTCTCAAGCACAACAGTTGCAAAAGATGCCCTAAATGCAAGCTATCTGCGGTTGGATCAAAGCCACAATACAGTGCAATTGGCCCTTGCGACAGCTGCTCTGCTAAGGCGCTCTCGTCCGTTACCTGAGAAATCAGGCCCCGTTCTTGTAATTGTTGAATTAGGTTACTACTCACCATCAATAGCTCCTTTATTTTTAAAATAAAAATCTGAAAAATAGTTCTATAAAAGGTGGTATTTATTACTATGCACAGCTCTTAAGGCGCTAGGCGATCAATTTGCCAACTATCACCATTGCTTTGATAAATAAAGCGATCATGCAGACGGTGTGTACCCCCCTGCCAGAATTCGATGGCCTCGATTGTGACGAGGTATCCGCCCCAAAAACTCGGTAACGGCACCTCGCTCTTCATAAACTTTTGCTTTAGTTCTAAAAACTTACTTTCCAGTATGCCTCGAGCAGAGATCCGGCTCGACTGCTGTGACACCCAGGAGCCAATCTGACTCTCTTTCGGGCGGCTGTAAAAATACTTTAGGACCTTACACGTCGAAAGACGCTGGACATGGCCTGTGACAATGACCTGACGATCTAGGCTATACCAGGGAAATAATAAGCTGATACGCACATTACGCGCCAAATGTTTGGCCTTACGGCTGCCGAGATTGGTATAAAATACCATGCCTTTGTCATCAACATGTTTTAACAACACGATACGTTGGTATGGTTGTCCCAGTTCATCCACGGTAGCAACACACATAGCCGTCGGATCAGAAAGACGTGCCTTACATGCCTCTTTTAACCACTTATCAAACAATTCAAGGGGATTATCCGTTAATTCACTACGGCGCAAACCGCCACGGGTATATTCACGTCTGATAGCCGAAATCTCATCTTCAGTAGGGAATGTAGCGTAGAGAGAAGAAGTCTTGTCCTGTGTCATAACATCCTGCTGTGGTGTGTCAAAGAAAAAACCATTACACTATTCTGCGCCAACAGTGGAAATATCTCAATGTAACGCGTTGCGCGTTAAAATCCTCCCTGAAGGAGGCAGTAATCGGCAATGATGTGTCTATTATTGTTAATAAAGCGCGATCGACCTTGCTCTATAAGTTATTAGAGTATAATAACTGTTGCTATATTTTTGTCTGAAGCTGCAAGATCCTACAAGCTATTTTGCAAGCCAGTTCATTTTGAAGATTACAGTGCTCCCGATCGGTACTTTTATAGGTGCAGGTAAGGGGAGGGGTACAAGGAGCGTCACCGCCTAGGCTGATGCCACGTGTTTGCCCATAGCACAACTAATCTCCATGAGGTCACATGGGCTTAAGCTCGGTTTGTTTCAGCAACATCAGTACCGTTTCGATAAAGAGTTTTCGCAGGCGTGGATCTAACAGATCTAATATAGACAACCTTACTGCCCGTCACCGGTTGAAGACGTTGCCGCAATATGCAAGCTTATTCATCAAGCCATGCAAAAAGTGACGAGTGAAGAAAGGCTGGTCATGAAGGTAACGATTATTGCCTTTATCTAAGATCTCTACAGTTATTAACTTAAGATTTTTAAAAAGTACCATCCGCTAATGGACTCGGTAACTGATCACCTAACCGCTTCTCCGTCGTCGTTTCTTTTCCGCCTTTTCGTTTAGCATTGTCACCCCTTATCTTCCTCCTTAACTGCATCCTTTTGCCCTCATTACTCTTTCTTGAGGTGGCATTAGGCCTACTGCATTAGTACAGGAAATTTGCCATAATGCGTACCGCCTTTAGCAAATGATCAAAAAAGAACATGGCTGATAAAAATATTGAGAACACGCTGAGTAGCCGTTTTCGTGGTTTTTACCCGGTAGTCATTGACGTCGAAACTGCAGGTTTTAACGCAAAAACTGACGCATTGCTAGAAATTGCTGCTATTACGATGAAAATGGATGAGGACGGTTGGTTACATCAAGATGAAACCTTGCATTTCCACGTCGCGACCTTTGAAGGTGCGCTTCTTAACCCAGCCGCATTGGCTTTCACCGGCATAGATCCCCATAATCCGCTGCGCGGTGCAGTATCAGAATATAAGGCATTGTACGAAATTTTTAAAATGGTGCGAAAAGGCATTAAAGATAGAGGCTGCAATCGCGGGATTATCGTAGCTCATAACGCCAACTTTGATCACGGTTTCCTAATGGCCGCCGCAGAACGCTGCAGACTCAAGCGTAACCCATTCCACCCGTTTTCTACTTTTGATACAGCTGCGCTGAGCGGACTGGTGCTAGGCCAAACAGTGTTAGCAAAGGCCTGCATGATCGCTGGAATCCCTTTTGACTCG
This sequence comes from Candidatus Malihini olakiniferum, assembly GCA_042263625.1. GTDB lineage: Bacteria > Pseudomonadota > Gammaproteobacteria > Enterobacterales > Enterobacteriaceae > Symbiopectobacterium > Symbiopectobacterium olakiniferum_A. Next base: position 85,507 of record JBHKFL010000007.1, on the reverse strand, counting down.
GCACAGGCGCACATAGCACTGTATGATACACAGCAAACAACAGCGCTATTCTGTGAGCTTGTGAATCGTTGGAAGCGTTTGGGCGGTTGGCCATTGCCCTCTGAAGACAAACCTGCCTGAATGTTCATGCAAGGAACAGACATACGCTCTTGTCCAAAAAGTGTGAGCCCTTATTCCTGTCTCCCTTCTTTCGCTTCAAGATAACGCCATAAAACTGCCATAGTGCACAATTTACTGCTTTTATTCTCCATTCTTACTGCTCACGGTATTTGTCCGCAGTTTTTTTAATCAAGTGGTGCAATTCACCACTTTGGTACATTTCAATAATGAAATCGCATCCACCAATCAGCTCGCCCTCAACCCATAATTGAGGAAAAGTTGGCCAGTTGGCATATTTTGGCAACTCTGCACGGATATCCGGGTTTTGCAAAATATCTACATAGGCAAAGCGTTCACCACATATCGACAGTGCCTGCACAGCCTGAGAAGAGAAACCACAACTTGGCTGCTTCGGGGAACCTTTCATATACAGTAGAATCGGATTTTCAGTAATCTGGCGCTGAATTTTTTCAATTGCTGTCGTCATGCTTTTGCTTCCTTAAGCAGTGTTTCTGCTAGCCATCGCCTATGCCCTCTCCTGTTTTGGGGTGCTCGGCATCATCATTTAACGGGGCTATCATTGCGCGACAGGCGCATCAATATAGAGTCCAAAACAAATTTATACCATAATAATGCAAGGTGCAGGACAAAGCGTTCACATTTTAAACAGTATTTGCATTTTACCCGAAAGGCAAATCTCAGGAATGAGATTCTTTAATTCCAACCGCAGACTATTTTAACAATGAGTAACTTACCCTTCATTCAGATACGTTGCTGCTAAATCACTTCAAAGACATCCTGCTTATCGTTTCCACATAGTTGATTAACATTTAAGCTCTCTAAGAGAGCCTAATTTGTTAGCGAATATCATTCCATTTTGGTAATGATCTCTTTAGCCTGATGCTTGATAGGCACCTATAGTATTCCTGCGTTTATTGGAAAGAAGCCACTTCACTGGAAGTGGCATAAGAAGCCAAATTACCTATAGTCTTTGAAAAACTTTAACTTCTGTCGGGAAGGACATTATTGGATATCAGTTATATCTGTGGCGGACTAGCCGCCTATACTACAGACCATTACAGAGTTACTATTTCATACGAATAGCAAAAACCGGCGGAAGACCATTGTTGCGATCTCAATATCATTACCCAATGATAAGATTATCTTGACCTCAAACAACATTTTGATCGCATCATTTCTGTTGGCATGTTTTTAAACATGTCGGGTCGAAAATCACGACACCGCTTTAGGGTGATGAGGTAAAAACTCAAATAAGAGGAGCTGTTCTTTCTGCATACTATTGGGACAAATAGTACTGATTTGCAAGTTTCTTTCTAGATTAACAAATACATTTCCACAACTAATGCCCAACGCCATCCGCCATATTGCCACGCGCTTGGCATAACAGTGGTGATGATCACGAAAACACATTGATAGCCTAAAACAATCCAATACTCACCACAGTTTTCGTATATTCCATTCTTACCTTAATGCCTATGATGGAATATTTCTAGCACGTAACCTTCAATTGCAGAAGGTATTTTTAGCCTTCAGGATATTCAAAGAGGTCTGCAAGGAACCCGTTGATAGCCCCTAAAACAATAACGACACTCCGACTAGGGAGTTTCGTTATTATTGATAATCAATGCAGGCATCAGGTACTTTGAGTGGCATGCACCCGTTACTGCTTCTTGTGCCTGTCGCTGCGCAAGCACGCGCTCAACCGCATCAATTACCGCCTGTGTTTGCGGGTCTATTTCAATATTTACTCGATGTCTCAACTTTTTTTTCCCGAGGGTTGTACGCTGCAAAGTTTCGGGAATCAAATGTACGCAGAAACGCCTGCTCGAAACCTCTCCCACGGTGAGGCTGATACCATCGATACCGATAAATCCTTTGTGGAGTACATATTTCATCTGCGATTCATCGGCTAAACGAAACCAGATTTGGTGATTATTCTCTGCTGTAGAAATTTTCACGATTTCCGCTGTACCCATAATATGGCCAGACATAACGTGACCACCAATTTCATCGCCGTATTTTACGGCACGTTCGATATTAACCAGACCCCCTAAAGTAATATCGCACAGATTTGTCAGACACAGCGTTTCTTTTATTAAATCAAAGGTGACTTGATTGCCATCAATAGCTGTCACTGTCAGGCAACAGCCGTTATTAGCAATCGAGGCGCCAGTTACCAGGCCTTTCAGTAATTCCGGAGTAAGTTTTACCATATGCGTACGGAAGTTCGTTTTTTCATCAATGGACACCACCGGTGCAGTACCTTGAACAATACCGGTAAACATACGATAACCTCTTAATAAATCAATGAAATAATTAAATTTAACTGTGCCACTCTCATTCATTACCTTAAGTGGCAAGACATGAGAGAACCAGAGTCGACAAATCAATTTGAAGTTTGCTTCATAATATCTCAAAAAACAAACTGTATTCCCACTTTTAGCCTTGGCTTATTCAGCGAAATAAGAGAAGCTCTCCACCAACAAAATATTTTATTAAGAAGTTGGTTTACTTATGGAAAGCCGTTACAGTAGTCGCAACTCAGTCATTGGTGGATGACTCGTCATAAGTTTCATAGCTTATTGAAGCCACTCATGCTCGTTATCTTGCTCGCCGTTGTTTTCTTTCTACCACGATATCCCCATTGTATCATGCAACGCGGAGCCTTTAGGCAGTGTTATATGCCAGATATCGGGATGATATCTACATCGATTATCCACTTAAACCATTCAAGGAAGGTATTTGTTTGCAGAAATATTTATCAGAAATGCGAAGTCTAGTAACGCTCGCGGTTCCTGTCGTTATTGCGCAGTTTTTCCAAGCATCCATGGGTGTCGTAGATACCATAATTGCAGGTGCCTATAGCGCAACGGATATGGCGGCTATTGCGGTTGGCACTTCTGTATGGTTGCCCGTCATCCTATTTGGGCATGGTTTATTGATGGCGCTGACACCGGTGGTTGCCCAACTTAACGGATCGGGGCAACTCCCTCGCATCGCCCATCAAGTTCAGCAAGCATTCATTTTAGCCGCAATTGTGGCCGTAATAACCATCGTAGTGCTGTACAACGGCAAACATGTTATCGCTATGATGCATACTGATTCGCTAGAGTTAGCGAATATTGCTATTGGTTATTTACACGTGATGCTGCTAGGAGTGCCTGGCTATCTTTTTTATCAAGTATTGCGTTGCCAATGTGATGGTTTATCTAAAACAAAGCCGGGGATGGTTATTGGTTTCATTGGTGTGCTCGTTAATATGCCGCTGAACTATATCTTTATCTATGGAAAATTTGGCATGCCAAAACTAGGCGGTGTTGGCTGCGGCGTCGCAACGGCATCTACTTACTGGATAATGATGTTGATAATGGTGTTTTACAGTATGCGGGCTCGCTGGTTAAAGGATATCAAATGGCAACGCTGGAAGATTGACTTCCCTACCATGCGACGTCTTTTTTTTCTTGGTTTGCCTATCGCGCTTGCACTGCTGTTCGAAGTATCGCTGTTTGCAATCGTTGCGCTATTGATCCTACCCCTAGGTGTTATTGATGTTGCTGGACACCAGATCGCCTTAAATTTTAGCTCATTAATGTTTGTATTACCACTATCTAACGGTATTGCCTCGACGATCCGCGTCGGCTATCGATTAGGTGAAGGATCTGTAGAAAATGCGCGGATCGCAGCTTATACTGGTATCATAACGGGCGTTCTGCTGGCTTGCTGCACTGCAATTTTTACCGCACTACTGCGTGAACAAATCGCATTGATGTACAATAAAAATCCTGAAGTCGTCGCCATGGCAGCTCAATTGATGATGCTGGCAGCAGTTTATCAGATTGCAGATGCAGTGCAGGCCATCGGAAACGGTGTATTACGTGGCTATAAAGATACTCGCTCTATTTTTTATATTACCTTCGTATCCTACTGGATACTCGGCCTTCCAAGCGGCTATCTGCTGTCCATGACCGATTACCTTGTGCCGCGTATGGGCCCAGCCGGTTTCTGGTGCGGCTTTATTATTGGGCTCACAGCAGCCGCAATCATGATGCTACTGCGTATTCGCTATTTACAACGCCAGCCGCCGAGCGATATTCTGGCTCGCGCTGCACGTTGATAGCCATTTCATATAGCTACGCTGGATGAAAAAATGCAAAAGAAATGCAATCGTTAGCAGGCGCATCGCCTAAGTCCATAAATTTCGCATTTTTATCTTGTCAGCTATAGCACTCAACTTCTATTATGTAGTTCCCGTAGCAGCACAGCATTATTTCAAACTCCCAGTAACATTTAAAATGCGTTCTTAGCTCAGTTGGTTAGAGCACCACCTTGACATGGTGGGGGTCGATGGTTCAAGTCCATTAGAACGCACCATTTTCTACAGCGTTAAGCATCTCAACAGCCTGCCAAAACACCTGAAAACCTCGACTTCATGTTTCAATCCACCTTCGGTGTTTTTCCTAAATCTAGCGTGAAAAATAGTTCACCAATGTGTCTATGCCTGGGTCTTGTCTTTAGGATAACATATTTTACATAGCTGATATCGCTTTTCTTACTTGTTACAAAAAGCGATATCAGCTATATTAGCCTATCCCTGATTACAGGGAATCTGGACATCATTGTCCTATATTTTCAATATTCGATAAATATCGTCTTCACCTAATAATATACGTCATCAAGATTATACTAGTAGATATTTTTAGTATATTATACTTATATTTTCCATATCACTAGATATCCTTATCGGGTATTTTGATATAAAATACTGTAATGCTCTTAACCAATCTTCCTAACTAAATTACATTGATCACCTGATAATTCAGGTGCTTGCAAAAAAAGAAGGTATTAAAATAATTTTTAATATTAAATAGTACTTTTATAGAAAGTATCCTATCAAATAGGATTTGAAAAGAATATCTGTTTATAAAACAGGCTTACTCATTTAGTAATAAGATTAGATATAATTTTTTGTATTCATTGAAGATATTTTAATAAAAAATAAACCGCACTGCTCTAATCGTAGCAAGCTTATCATTAAGACAGAACTTATCCTATTTATTACCTAAGTTTTTCTGAAAATTATAGAAATAGTCAATTATGCTTAATAGCAATTTGCATTGAATTCCTTAGTATAGTATAAGTATACTACTAAATTAGTATTTAGACACTTTTACTGCAAACAACTAGCCTGCGACCTTAGGGCTAAAAGCTCACTTTTATAAAGTGGTAACAGGATGCGTCCATCATCTTTCATTTATCTTTACCCACTACTTACTATTCGGCTATAGACTCGCAAACACAATCTCTTCGTCGGTTCTTTTCTAGTGCCAGCGAACTAATAATTTTTTATCCATCACACAACTTTTAGAAAAAACTTGTATGAAAAAGACAAAAATAGTTTGTACTATCGGTCCGAAAACCGAAACCGAGGAAATGCTGACTAACATGCTGAACGCAGGCATGAATGTGATGCGTCTTAACTTCTCACACGGAAATTATTCTGAGCACGAGCAGCGCATCAAAAATATGCGAGCGGTCATGGAGAAAACAGGCAAAAAAGCCGCTATTCTACTAGATACTAAAGGGCCAGAAATCCGTACGATGAAACTAGAAAAGGGTGCGGATGTGAGCCTAGTTGCAGACCAAATCTTTACCTTTACTACTAACCAGACCGTAATCGGCAACAAAGATCAGGTTGCTGTTACCTACAAAGGTTTTTCTAAAAACCTGGCCGTCGGCAAAACTGTACTGGTAGATGATGGTCTGATCGGTATGGAAGTCATCGCGATTAACAACGATAAAGTTATTTGTAAGGTGCTGAACAACGGCGACCTAGGCGAGCAAAAAAGCGTGAACCTGCCAGGAGTGTCTATCAAATTGCCCGCATTGGCTGAAAAAGATAAAAGCGACCTGATCTTCGGGTGTGAACAAGGCGTTGACTTCGTAGCTGCCTCTTTTATCCGTAAAAGTTCTGACGTTAAAGAGATCCGTTCTTACCTGAATGCCCATTGCGGAGAAAATATCCAGATTATTTCCAAAATAGAAAATCAGGAAGGTCTAAACAACTTTGACGATATCCTGGAAGCGTCTGATGGTATCATGGTTGCTCGTGGAGATCTCGGCGTGGAAATCCCGGTTGAAGAAGTGATCTTCGCACAGAAAATGATGATCGAGAAATGCAACAAAGCACGTAAAGTAGTTATCACTGCTACACAAATGCTGGATTCTATGATCAAGAATCCGCGCCCAACCCGCGCAGAAGCAGGCGATGTTGCTAACGCCATCATCGATGGTACCGATGCTGTTATGCTATCTGGCGAAAGTGCTACAGGGAAATACCCGTTGGAAGCGGTTACTATCATGGCGACTATCGGTCAACGCACTGATGTTGTCATAAAAGCCCGTTTAGACGAACAACAAGATTCTGCTAAAATGCGCATCACCGAGGCCGTATGCCGCGGTGCGGTAGAAACTGCAGAAAAACTAGATGCCCCACTGATCGTGGTGGCTACCAGCGGCGGTAAATCAGCGAAGTCTATCCGTAAATACTTCCCGCACGCGCATATTCTAGCGCTGACCACTAATGCCATCACTGCACGTCAATTGTTGCTGAGCAAAGGCGTTGAGACACTACTGGTGACTGAAATCGCATCTACTGATGACTTTTACCGTATCGGTAAAGAAGAAGCACTGAAAAGCGGCTACGCCCAACCGGGCGACGTTGTTGTCATGGTGTCTGGCGCGCTAGTTTCCAGTGGTACCACAAACACGGCATCCGTACACCGTCTCTGATCGTTTTTATTGGATGTCGTTGGTTAATAACCGATAGCAAAAAGAGCGGCATAAATAGCGCTTTTTATATTTTGATGTTATCAAGCGACTACGCTGAGGATAATTAATCCTATTTCATGCCACTTATTTTCTCAGAACATATCCTTAATTAGCACTAGAAAATAACGCTGTTTTCAATCCTTTTTAACCACTCTATAAAAATCGCTGATTCTTTTTGAACGAAGGATTAAATTTAAGCACGTTCTCATCAAAATTTTATTCTCATTAGAAAAAGCTTTATGTAATACTTGTGACGCTACATGAAGATTAACTCAATCTAGAGGGTATTAAGAATGAATCGTACTAAACTGGTACTGGGCGCGGTAATACTGGGTTCTACTCTGCTGGCAGGCTGCTCCAGCAATGCTAAAATTGACCAACTTTCTTCTGACGTTCAGACTTTGAACGCTAAAGTTGATCAATTAAGCAACGACGTGAACGCAGTCCGCGCTGATGTACAGGCTGCTAAAGATGACGCAGCTCGTGCTAACCAGCGTCTGGACAACCAAGTTCACACTTACAAAAAGTAAGAATTGGTTAAGTGGTAAAAATGGCGCATGTTATGTTATAGTATGCGCCATTTTTTGCCTGTTATTTTGATTATTCAGCAGGCTGCTTTAACACTACACTCCCAAGATACTCCACTGACGCGGGTCACCATGTGGATAATCTCTTATCAAGAGAAGAGAGTACCTGGTTTACACTGGGTTGGCGTTAATTCCTGATTTACGCTCGCTAAACGAAGGTTGTCCATTCTTGTCTTACTAAGACACTTCTTAGTGTGCTATTGTCGTATGCTCCTGAAAGATTCAATACCTTGCCCTGCACTGACCAGAATTGGCATTCCAGAACGGCGCACAATGGCATCTTCCACTATTTTTTTATCCGTTTCTGGAGCATGGATAAAGCTCTGAATCTTTTTATTTAGTAGGATTGCTATGTTTTGTGGCTCGTCTTTAGCTACTTTGGATAACGGCTGGTGTACTTCAATGTAGCGTTTGCCGTCTGGCTCTACAGCCGCTTTCACTGTGTCGTTAATGATCTGCACCCTTGTTCCCACTAGGGCATTATTAAATAGACATTCAATATCATCGGCACGTAGACGGATACATCCGGAACTGACCCTCATGCCAATACCAAAGTTAGCATTAGTACCGTGTAACAAATACACTCCGCCATGGGCAGCCAGACGCAGGGCATGTTTTCCCATCGGATTATCCGGTCCTGCAGGCACAACAGCTGGAAGCTTGATGCCTTCTTCTTCCAGATAACGTTTGCGAATATTAGCCGTAGGTGTCCATGTAGGATTTGCACGTTTTTCACTGATCGAGGTCTCCATCAACGGAGTATTACGCCCCTGCTGGCCGATACCGATCGGGAGGACGACTACTGTATTCTTCCCCCTCGGAAAATAATAGTAGAGGCGCAGTTCTGGCAGATTGACTACAATTCCCTCACGGGGGGCATCCGGAAGCAGCATCTGTGTCGGGATGGTCAGAGTTGATCCAGGCGTTGGCAAATAAGGATCGGTGCCAGGATTAGCCTCTAGCATATTAAGCAAGCCGATTTTAAAAGCGGAAGCGATAGCTTCCAGCGCACGCCCATCATGAGGAACGGAATAAGCAATCTTCTCACCAATCAATCTGCCTCCCGCTGGCGGCAAATGATATTCGGTAGCAGTGGCTGCCGAATATCCCACCAGGTAGATCGCCAGAACTATACCCAAAAATGTGAACATACGCTTCATATGAAAATCTCAATAGATTGACGTTATTATTCATTTTTCATTAATACCAGCCTGGATCTGAACGCGACTACTTGCCTAGTCTTCTGCAAGTGACAGTATGCCAAAAACATCCAAAGATTTTATAATCACTGGGTTAAGAAGGTCTTAACAAAGCACTATAAAAGAATTAAAGAAGTTTAAGGTAAATATCAGGGGAGCAATATCTGCAAAACAAGGCAAGAACAGTGTAAACGAAGAATCTCAGTATACTAGTCTATTCAGTGCAGGCTGGTTTTCGAGATCAAACCAAAACAGAGGCTTTGGCACGAATGGAGCGCAGCATTGCTTCTAATCCCTGAGAGCGAGACGGCGTTAAATGCTGAGTTAATGCTAGCTCTTCAAAGAAGGGCTGAACATCAAGCGCTAATATTTGCTGCGCAGTCAACGACTGATACAGACAAAAGACCATGGCAACCAATCCTTTCACGATGGCTGCATCGCTATCGCCGCTAAAAACAACGCGCCTATTTTTATCGCGCATCATCACTATCCATGCCTGGCTCTGGCATCCGGCAATAAGATTCTCAGAATGACGCCATGCGTCTGGAAAGGGTGCTAAAAGTTCTCCAATATCAATGATATAAAGATATCTCTCTTCCCAATTATTACATCTAGAAAAATTACGCAACAATTTCTCTGGCTCTGGCAAGCTTGCCATTAACTCTCCTCCTATCAGGCTGATATACGCACGCCTTCCCCATTGCATGATGGCGAACACTGCCATGACAAAGTAGATTAAGGGAAAATGAAGGTACGTATGAAGGCTTATTAGCCTCCCAGCAAACGATGAATACGCAGTAGACCAGCAACCAGCCGGTCTATTTCCTCACGGGCAGTATAAATCGCTAACGAAGCGCGGCACATACTGGCTACACCATAATGTGCCATTAACGGCATGGCGCAATGATGTCCAGTACGAATGGCAATACCATACTGATCGAGGAAACTACCGACATCATATGCATGATGCTTACCGAGGTTGAATGCAATCACCCCCTTCCTCTCTGCTGGTCCATAGAGGATAATATCCGGCACAGAACTCAACTCATCCAGCGCGTAGTGCATCAGCGTCGTTTCGTAATCATGAATAGCGTCCAGTCCGATCGCGGATACATAATCCAGAGCTGCTCCTAAGCCCATGATCCCGGAAGTATTTGGAGATCCGGCTTCAAATCGCCAAGGAGCATCCGCATAATGTGTTCCTTCCGTTAGGCTGACATCTTGGATCATCGCACCACCTCCTTCCCAAGGAGGCATTGCATTGAGGAGCTGATGTTTTGCGTACAGTACGCCAATACCCGAAGGGCCGTAAATCTTATGCCCTGAGAACGTATAAAAATCACAGTCCAGGGCACGAACGTCAATAGATTGATGCATAATAGCCTGAGCGCCATCCACCAGAACCACACTGCCTACCGCTCTCGCCAACGCAATCAACGTCTCCAGCGGGTTTATCGTGCCGAGCACGTTAGAAACCTGAGTAACGGCCAGCAAGCGCGTGCGTTTATCCAGCAAAGAATCCAGTTGGCTTAAATCCAAGGCACCTTGCGCGGTTAATAGCAACACGCGTAACTCAACACCCTGGCGTTCCGCCAGCATTTGCCAAGGAACTATATTGGCATGGTGCTCCATTTCTGTAATCAGAATATTATCACCAGTCCTAATAAAGGTGTTACCATAGCTATTAGCTACTAAATTGATCGCCTCTGTAGTTCCGCGCACGAAGACAATCTCCTCCGCTGACGCGGCATTGATATAGCGAGCAACCTGTTCACGCACCGCCTCCATAGCACTGGTGGCTTTAGCACTTAACGTATAAATACCTCGATGTACTGCGGCATATTCATGACTGTAAAACGCCACTTCCCGATCAATCACCGCCTGCGGCTTCTGGGCGCTCGCTGCGCTGTCCAGATACGCAAGCAGCTGTCCGTTAACCTGCTGTGCTAGTACAGGAAAATCGCTCCGAATACGTTCTATAGGATAAGCCATCAGGCTACTCCTGCCGTATTGGCAGACGCAACGCAATACGCTGCAACAGGGCCGCTTGCAAGGCCTCGTGATCAAGCGCTTCCGTTAACTCAGCAGCAAAAGCGTAGACGATCATCTGCTGTGCATCCTTTTGTGAAATGCCTCGCGAACGCAGATAGAACAACTGTTCTTCATCAATATGCCCAACTGTGGCTCCGTGCCTGCACGTGACGTCATCAGCATAGATCTCTAATTGCGGCTTAGTATCCACTGTTGCCAGACGTCCTAACAGCAGATTGTTGTTAATCATCTGTCCGTCAGTTTTCAATGCCCCCGGTACTACCTTGATCATCCCGTTAAACACTGCACGGGCCTTCTCACTAACAATCGCCTTGTGCACTTGGCGGCTTTCGCTGTAGCCTTGGTTATGTTCAAGGTAGGTTCGCGTATCGCACACTTCACTACTAATCGGCAAAATCAGGCTATTGATAGAGAGGTTGACCCCTTCTCCGTTGATTTTCGCGCTGGTGTGGTGCCGTGTTGATCCGGCCCCCAGTAAGAAGCTGTGACTACGAAGGCGAGCATCTCTCTCCAGAACTAGATCGTTGTGTGCAAAGTGATAACTAGCGGCAGCCTCAAATGCCAGCTTGAGGTGTTTTACCTGGCTATTAGCAGCGGCATGCATTGTCAAACGAGTCCCGGTAAAGTGCGCTTTGTCATCAAAACTCACGTAGTGTTCGATAATTTCTGAGCTGGAGCCCGCACCTACATCTAGGTGATGGCGTTGATGTACCATATTCAGGCTGGCAGACTGCCCTCTGCTGATATGTAAGATATAGAGCGGTTTCTCTGCTTGGCATCCAGCCGATAAGCGGATAGTAGTGTGCTGAATCGCCAGGCTTTCTGTCAGATGCAAAAACAATTCAGCTTGAATTACCTCCAGATCGGTGAGTGCCGAATGGGGCGGAGTCACAGCAATTTGGTAGGGACCACACTGTACATCGCTTAGTGTCGTATTAAAGATACCATTAACAAAAACTAGACGCCACCCGTCTAGCTCTAGGGTGTACGCTGCCAGTGTATCTGCATCAATTATCACCGTATCCGGCACGCTAAACTGTTTCGTCAAGAGCCCATCTAACAGCGTATATTTCCAGTCCTCATGTTTCCATCCCAGCAAACTAAGACGTTGCACTTCCTGCCAGTGGTGCTGCGTACTGGGCGCATCCACCGCACGCGATGCATCAAGCAATGCCTGCCACTGTTGCAGCATTTTTTTCTGTTTTGCAGCCAGTGTGTTACTGTTGTTCGGTAAGCCAGCCATAGCCTTTCTCCTCTAACTGTTTCACCAGTAAAACATCACCAGATTTGACAATGTGCCCTTGATAAAGCACGTGCACGTAATCGGGTTTTATATAATCTAGAATGCGTTGATAGTGAGTGACAATAATAAAGGCGCGCTTTTGATTACGAAGAGCGTTAACGCCGTTGGCAACAAGCTTCAAGGCATCAATATCCAGCCCGGAATCGGTCTCGTCTAAAATACAGAGCTCAGGTTCCAGCGCTATCATTTGCAGAATGTCATTACGTTTTTTCTCTCCTCCGGAAAAACCAACGTTGACCGAGCGAGTCAACAAATCTTCCTTCATGTTCAGCAGCTTGATTTTATCTTCAATAAAATCAGAAAAATCAAATCGGTCCAGCGGCTCCTGCTTACGATATTTGCGCACGGCGTTCACAGCTGTCTGCAGAAAAAACCGGTTGCTGACGCCCGGAATCTCCACAGGGTATTGAAAGGCCATAAAGATTCCCTCGCCAGCGCGCTCTTCCGGATCTAGCTCCAGTAGATCTTTTCCTTTGAACACGACGGTCCCGTAGTTAACTTTATAATCTTTACGACCCGCAAGCGTCGCAGAAAGCGTACTCTTGCCTGACCCATTCGGCCCCATGATGGCATGAACTTCACCAGCCCTCACGTTAAGATTCAGTCCATTTAGGATCTCCTTACCTTCAACGCTTACGTGTAACTTATTAAGTTTTAACATGGTTTATCCTTCTAGTGTCGAGCTTAGCGCGCCTGATAACATCAATTCGCATAACGGTGCTTTCTGTCTGAACGACAAACGGCACCTAACACAGCATCCTTTTTATTTTCTGGTTGTCATTAACCGATGCTGTGTTCCAGACTAATGGCCAAAAGTTTTTGTGCTTCTACAGCAAATTCTAGCGGAAGCTCAGAGAACACATCCTTACAGAATCCGTTTACGATCATTGAAACAGCATCGTCTTCGCTGATACCGCGTTGCAAGCAATAGAACACTTGGTCTTCACTAATTCGTGAAGTTGTTGCTTCATGCTCAAGGTGAGCGCTGTTATTACGCACTTCCACAGAAGGGAAGGTATGCGCGCTACAGTCGCTTCCAATTAGCATTGAGTCACATTGAGTGAAGTTGCGCGCATTCATCGCACTCGGCATGATTTTTACCAGACCACGATAGGTATTCTCACTGTGTCCAGCAGAGATCCCTTTGGATCTAATGACAGAGCGTGTGTTCTTGCCGATATGGATCATCTTGGTGCCGGTATCAGCCTGCTGATGACTACTGGTCAAGGCGACAGAGAAAAATTCACCAACTGAATTATCACCACGTAAAATTACACTCGGGTATTTCCAGGTAATGGCAGACCCCGTTTCTGATTGAGTCCAGGACATTTTTGAATTCTCTCCGGCACAGAGCGCACGCTTGGTGACGAAATTGAGAATACCGCTCTTCGCATCCTGGCCTGAAAACCAGTTCTGCACCGTAGAGTATTTAGCCTCAGCGTTCTTATTGACGATCACTTCAACTACCGCGGCATGGAGTTGGTGGCTGTCGCGCACCGGCGCCGAGCACCCTTCGATATAGCTGACATAGCTATCATCATCAGCAATCAGGATTGTGCGCTCGAATTGCCCAGTTTTCTCCGCATTGATGCGAAAATAGGTGGAGAGCCCCATCGGGCAACGCATGCCTTTCGGCACATAGACAAAGGTGCCGTCAGAGGCAACCGCGGCATTAAGCGCGGCAAAGAAGTTATCGTTAGCAGGCACTACAGTGCCGAGGTATTTTCGCACTAGTTCAGAGTGTTCCTGAATAGCCTCACTAAACGAGCAGAAAATAATCCCCTCTTTTGCCAATTCTTCTCGGTAGGTGGTCGCAACCGACACGGAGTCAAAAATCGCGTCCACAGCAATGGCTTGTCCTTTACGTACAGGTACACCAAGCTGGTTAAATGCATTTTCAACTTCAGCTGTTAGATAACTGTTTACCTCAGCGATACTGGACTGCTCTTTAGCACCAGACTCGGAACCACAGGTGTCATCACAATGATCGCAGGAAGGTGCTGAGTAATAGCTGTAATCCTGATAATCTAGCTTATCATAATGGGCTTTTAGCCAATGAGGTTCCTCCATCTCCAGCCAGGCGCGATAGGCATTAAGACGGAATGCTAGCATCCATTCAGGTTCGGTTCGTTTAGCTGAGATAGCCCGCACTATTTCTTCGTTGATGCCACGTCCGAGCTGGTCTGTGGACAGTTCAGTAAAAAAGCCTTCTTTATAGCGGCTATTGCCCATCCAGATTTGCACATCTTCAGGTACATCTACAGTGCTACGCGCCATATCAATCATCACTCAATGCCAAAGCTCTCACCACACCCGCAGGCATGTTGCGCTTTAGGATTATTAAATTTGAAAATCTGGTTCAAGCCTTCACGCACATAATCTAGTTCGGTGCCGTCAATAAAAGGCATTGCCTTTAGCGGTACGTATAGATGCGCACCTTCACGCTCAAAAACCAGGTCGCCTGCGTCAGGTGCACTGACTAGATCCAATACATAAACAAAGCCTGCACATCCCGATTGCTTAATACTTAAACGTAACCCTTTCACTATCTTATCAGACTGGATAAGAAGGAGGATCTGTTGGGCAGCCCTGCCAGTTAGCTTCAACCCGTGCCAACTGTTTTTATCCAGTGAAAAGGTCTCTACGTTTTCCGTTTTCATCTGCTATACCTCTTTATCTTTTTTCAGAAAAAGCGTTGCTTGAGGCCTAATGTTAGTGATAATGGCTGTTGCTTCAACCTCTTGTTTTGAAGGGGTATTCATAACATTTCGACGTTTAGATAAAAACCAGTTTTTTCTGCATAGAGCAGCCATCCCAAACAATCAAAAGCAAAAATTTAACCACTTGATCTAAAATGAGTAATTTAGTATGGCGTGACAGCCAAATAAATTCATATAAATATGTTTTTATTATCTTTGTACTATTCATAGAGAATACCTTTTTTTAAATAGGAAAATCGTGATCTTTTTTATTGTTTGATCGCATAATTATTAACCAGAAAAGACCTATTAGGGATAGGGAGTATGCTTTTTCTGCGGGTACGCAGTGATAGATATCCCAATGCATACTACAAATTTAATAAAAATTAACATCCATAGTGAGCCTTATGCAATCCGTGAAGACCTAGCTGCAATATCAGCTTGATGAGTACAAGTTCTTGATCCCTCTCCCTATGGATTTTATATAGACGAAGCTCAATTACATTGACAGGAACGTCAGATTGACAATCTGTGGCGCTATTATAATGATCGATCTATGCTGTAAAAATGGCGATGATAAGCGCTATTCGCAAACGAAGATCTCCGCCTCCTTGTTCGTGTACAGAGATTACTCTTTTTCGCGTGATATGGCTGAAGTTAATTTGCTACTAGTTAATTGAGCCTAGAAGGCAATTGAGATAAAGAAAAGACACCCCTTTTTAGACTAATTTTATACGGTAAGTGCCTTTTTGCTTTGATAGGCTAAATTTGAGATGCACACTAAACGGTGCGCTTTTTAGATAAAAACATCGTTTCTTCAAGGCTCTTCTCTGCAATATGAGAAATATGAGTAAAACGAATCCCCAGATTTTCCATCATACAAGCCCTGTCTGTGCTGATTAATCAGTTCCAAGTTGGACTATCTTTTCTACAGTATAATCCTCTCCTATCAGAGGACATTTGATAGCACTTCTGCAACGGATGACGCAACCCTTAGCCCATGGAATTTCTAGTTATTCATTGCGGTAACAGAGCAGCATGGCCGGGCTCAACGCTAATCATGAGTATGCCCAGTGTAGCTACCTAATTTAGGAAATCCAATTTTTGGCCGCTGTTTTGGCAAAACTCGTTAAAAACTCCTTTCCTGTGTTGTGTTGCCGCTTACTATTCAGAGAGTAATATCAAGGGTTCTCAGCTGCAGTTTTTCAACCAGATGTACCAGACTTCTAACACTTACGTATCGTAACAGATGGTAACTGGATCCTGCACACTTAACACATACTGATTGCGTACTGATGTAACCACATTTCTAAGTGCTCAAGCATGCTAGTTATCGCTAGGTATCCGGCAAATTGCTGGCGAAATGAAGGGGAGGGAGAGCAACGGAAGATCGGTCACTCGGATAGTTCGGCGACTCATAGCTTACACCCGCGGCATTTTCAAGAAATGTTGAAGCTTGTTGAGTTCAGTGCCATCAACGGTACATAGCTTTCTATACCAGCCACAAGATAATCACGCTCGGAAAGTAAATAACGCGTGTGATAAAACTGGATAAAACGCGCGCGGAATCCTGGCTCATCGATCTTGATCAGGCATTGGGTCGAGCCGGCTTTACAAGCTAGACACTGAGAGAAGGATTAGCACTAGATCGGTCATTGATTTCTCTAATGCCCCATATAGTCGGGTATGATGCCTTGCTTAGCAAGCAGCTGCAAGCATTCACAGACCAGCGTCGCTTGCTTTTTAGGCTAGGGGATAGGGCTAGCAGTGATCTTCATAGAAGGGGGTACATCGGACAGTGAGTAGTAAAGTTAAAGGATAGGCTATTGCCGTTAACTTCATTGCAGCACGGAACGAGACACGCACCGCCAGTGGCATTCAACGATCGAACTTACCGCGCTTCTCAGCATCAACCCACATCATTGAGAAATCTACGTTAAACTGTGCGCAGATCTTTCTGAGATTGAGATGATTATCCGGATTAACTACAGCCTTGATACGACGGCATTCGTTATATAATTCTTCGCTAAATGCCGGGGATGTATTTAGATCGGAACCCTTTACCGTGCCCTAAGAGTAGACCAAAATATTTAGCTATCATCGAAAAAACTTGCTCAGGGATTGTTTCATCAACAATTCCGGCTGGTGCGGGCCTAACATGCAGCACCCCTGCGTCAACGTGACTAAACTTACCGTAACGTAAGTTAGATTGTGGCTATCGAGCGCAGGACACGAAACTCCGCAATTTAATCTGCCAGGCGGCACACAGGTATCCGCAGAAAAAGGAATCGGCTTGCCCAGTCCGGGTGCGCGAGAGCTCTGAGCGTATTCAGATTGTTGTTTATTGTAAAATACACATTGTGTGTGTTCACTATTTAATAGTTTATCACATTTCAGCACTTCTGTGCACCGACAGACCAAGCACAACTTTCTGCACAACATCGCTGCATGATTTATGGAACATTGTCCTTGACTGCATTAACAATAGATCTGACTTGCTGTCAAAAATGCGAAAAAGATTCCATGATAAGTTATCCATAGCCGGATGCTCCTAGCAATCGTAGGGAACTTGTTCGACGCCGCAAAGTGTGCGCCAGCAGCGTTTTGATTTACCAAGAATTCTATTCAGCCTGATGTTTATAACAATCATGATCATCGCCTGTTTCTGGGTGATGCAACCTTTTATTCTCGGTTTTTCCTGGGCTAGCATGGTCGTTATTGCCACCTGGCCAGTGATGCTGAGAATGCAAAATTTGCTGTGGGGTAAGCGTGCGCTTGGGGTTACCGAGATAACGTTGCTGCTCTGTCTGCTCTTTGTAATGCCTATTTCTATTCTGCTTAGTACGGTCATAGACAATACTTCCGCTATTGTCAGCTGGGCCTCAGGGCAGAAAAAACTGATGCCACAGCGCAGGGAATGGCTGATATCTATCTCCTTTGCGGGTGACAGACTATTTTCCACTTGGCAAAGTTTTCTGTAAAACATTCGCCAAAGTGCAACCGTATATCGGGCAACGGGCTACCTAGTTGCTGTCATAAGCGGCACACAGATGGCGTTTGCTGATGCACTGCGGCCTGATGCTGATCTTTAGCTCTGCTTTACTATAAGGGTGAAGCGGTAGCGCACGCAGGGGGTTCGACCCTGTGCACTTGGCGGGATCGGCCGATATCCCTTATCCGATACCTACGTATCCTCGTGATGTTCCTTTTTTGTCTGGGGAAGTTGGGACCATTTTGGTACTGATCCCTGTGATCCTCTGGCTCTATTGGAGTGGAGATACCACCTTGGGCACCATTCTGCTGTTGTGGAGCTGTTTTGTTTATGGGAACATTGAATAATGAGAAACGCTCAATGTTGATACACATGGGCGCCAACTTACCGGTGCTACTGATCCTATCTGGAGTAATTGGCGGTTTGCTGGCGTTTGGCATGATTGGCCTGTTTATAGGTCCGGCAGTACTTGCCGTCTCTTACGCCTACTTTCGCCTGGATGAAGGCGACACCACTACTAGAAATCGTTAGTGGTACATTAACATCCCACAACGATAGAGCGCCGCATTCATATTAAGTCCGATATCGCGGTGCTTAATACATAGTACAGAGAAACGCTATTAATAATCAATAGTATTGATGAATATTCCTAAATCTAAACGGGTTATTCTAATAATCTCTGAATGAGAGACGTATTGATATCTAATAGATTGGATAGTCTGTATCATCATCATCACGTGATACGTCCATTAAAAACAGTAACCATTAGGATGATGCGTAATAACTTAATGCCCCAGCGGCTCTTAAGTATTTATTAAATGATTGTCACTCTTTAACTTTTAGATCAAATATTGATTTTAATCAGTATTTTTGAAGAATGAGTGTGTAGGACCAATACGAGTTTGCCAATGCTATTTTTTCTTGTACGACCTAGTAATGAATTACTAGGTCTGGTTTTGCTGATCTTAGGAGGGATCAGTATTTTTCCTTAATCTCTTACTACCTTTACTGAGAAATTGCACCTTATCTTGATTTTATCAATCTCTGCTTTTCAAGTGGGCATTTCAAGTGGGCATTAATGTATTATCTCTAACTTCTCTTTTTCAGAAGGAGTCACTCTCTATAATATCTTCCCCACTGATACGCAGTGTATGCATTATGCTAGTCAGCATGACCGCATACCATACGGTCATTGCCAACAGTCGTCCATTAACTAGCCTTGAAGGCAAAACAATGGGGACCTATTACAGTGTGAAGATCAGCGGAGATCTTCCTGAAGATAAAACGCAGTTACAACAGGAAATTGATGCCTTGCTACAGCAGGTTAATAATGATATTTCTACTTACCGTGTAGACTCTACGCTGTCGCGTTTTAATCGTTATCAAGACTGCGATCCAGAACCCATTTCCAGTGGTATGGCAGATATTATACTGATTGCCCAACGTATTGGTCGGGCAACAGACCATGCTATGGATATTACCATAGGACCCTTAGTCAACCTCTGGGGATTCGGATCACAAAACCAGATGGTTAGCATCCCCTCTCAAGAGGGGATCGATCAGGCTCGAAAAAGTGTTGGCTTACAACACCTTACCTTGATCAGCAACAGAAAGGGTAAGTGGTTACAAAAAGATCTGCCTTCACTGTATGTAGATCTCTCAACGCTCGGGGAAGGCTATGGGGCCGATCTATTAGCTCAATTAATGACACGAAAAGGTATCACGAACTATCTTATCTGTGTTGGAGGCGCCATTTCAAGCCGAGGTGTCAATGGCCAAGGTATGCCTTGGCTGGTAGCAATTCAGAAACCCACAGACAGGGAGAATTCTGTGCAAGCAGCGATTAACCTGCAAGGTTATTCCACCAGCACGTCAGGAAGCTATCGCAACTATTTCGAACAGGATGGCAAACGCTATTCCCACGTGATTGACCCGGCTACCGGAAAACCTATTAACCATACACTAGTTTCTGCTACAGTAATTGCGAAAACCGCGCTAGAGGCTGATGGGTGGGATACCGGATTGATGGTGTTAGGAAAAGAGAAGGCACTAAAAGTAGCCGAACAAAATAGATTGGCTATCTATTTGATTACAAAGACAGAGAGCGGATTTGAATCTGTAATGACACCACAATTCAAGGCATTCTTACAAAAAGAAGCCAAACCGTAATATAAACTTTTCTTATCCTTTAGTAAGGCTCCCCTCACCGGCAATCCTGCGGCGCATCTGCACTACAGCATGATTACTTTTCTACCTACGTCAGCCAAGTTTGCACTAATGCATCCGGATTCAGCGACAGAGTATCAATGCCCTGCTCCATCAACCAGATAGAAAAGTTTTCGTGATTAGATAGTTCCTGGGCATAAATTACCACGTTTTTCCGTTGCTCCTTGTACGCTTTGATTGCCATTATAGCAGAGCCTTCACCGATTCGTTGCGCTTATCTGCGTCATGTAGAGCAAATAGAGAATCCATTAGCAATAGGCAGGCTCTGAATGATGATGACCTTAAGGCCATTATTGCGCTAACTTATCGTTGATCTCTTCAGGCTGCGATTAATTCTGCTCTGCAGATCTAAAGATCTGCAGACTTTTCTGTATGTGTAAAAGTTTTGTTTAGTAATTGCCTCAACGTCATGAATCTAAAATTGATTTTAACAAAATTTGGAAAAGGTAAAGCGTTCAACCTATAAAAAATATTTACTGCAGAATCTGGCTTTATGGGGAAAAAGTACAATACTGTTAAATTTAAACTTGTTACCTTGAATATAAGAGAATTAAGGTTCACGAACAATATCGTTCAACGCCAATTTCTGATAGTCGCTTTTTTCGCAGAAAATGCAGGAGTTACTGTGGAAAGAAGCGTCTTTTATATCTGTGATGGCACTGGCGCAGAGTATGCGGTAGACAGCCGCTTTGAGCTCCCTTCCGGTTCTTACCTCTCGAGCATGGCCTTTCAGGCTCTACGAAGCGTTAATTTCTTCCTCAATGAATGCCGAACTCAATTTATGCTCAATACCTGAAAGACAAAAAAGACAACCACGCAAATACGCCAGTGATATTGCGATAAGACTTATCATCAGTGATGTATCTGGCTAAATTTGTTACCAAGATTAATTCTGAGCTACAATTTCTCCAAGAAGGGACGACACAGCTAATCAGGGCTAGCAATATTCGCGTGTGCACCAGTTTTTTATTCTGCGAAATCATTATAATTTAATTCGCCAATAGTTATTCTTCACCCATCAGTAACGATCTGGCCTGATAGGTTGATAACAATGTACTGGTGCAAATTCTGTCCGCCGCGCAACAAGATTAAAACAAAATCATAGTTTTCGTTGGAAAACAGTGGCTTCGTAAAAAATTTTACCGGTTCTATGTCCCAATCTCGCAGGTAGAAAAATGGCGCAGCACGCCGAGTAGATCAATATTTTTAACCTTGATTTCACACTGCATCTGATTGATAACACTATTGCCGAAAGCTGGATCACATGCAAACCAACAGCTGATGCTGTCGTCATCAGCTTGGAACTGTATGCCGATGACGGCACGAAAATCATACAGCTCGGTCAAGCATACTGAAATAGAGTGAAGAGAAAGTCTTGCCATACGGCTATCAACAGCAGGTCTCTGCGGTACTACACCACAGTCGCTGCCGGTTAAGCCTCCGCTACGGAGGAATGACAGCTACAGCTGCTAGGAACAATAATCCAGACGATACTGGGACCTGCGAAGCGACTTTACAAATACCATGCACTGTGAGGTAGCGTTATCAAAAGAAGGTGTGATTGCCAGCGCGCCCCACCTGCTGATTTCCGATCAACGTTTCAAGAGCCTCTGTGGCGAAGAGAAAAACTGGAAGTTGCCCTGTGTGTGTTGTTGCGCTGACGCTCGTGGGTAAACAATGTCGAGTAGTCGTGATCTATGATATAGAGATGCTAGATTTTCGTTGAAAACCAGAGCCCTGTTAACCACGCTACGCCCACGCCCACTGTCTAGTAGTTCAAAGCAACCTGCAACAACGTCCTAGCCTGATATTATCGGGGCTGATGTATTTTTTTGTCCTATTAATACTGTGTGCCACCAATATGTAATACTTCCTTTCCTTCTGCGAATTGTGGCCTACCCAGCATAGCCTATCTAGTTAAACATTCGTCTACGGAGACTGCTACTAGCATTCTATGGTTGGATATATCCACACCCCCAGCCTGTTAACGAGCTACCTGACCATAGCCAGACAGCGGTGAATGCTTTCTGCCCAGAAAAACACTCACGACCTGGCAGGCTGACATATTAGTAAAAACCTATGCCGTAATACACCAAAAGGGTAGGCTGAATTTTTCGTTTAGCGTAATCGACATGTCGGTCGACTACGTGATGGCTCTCACAGAATGCACTGCGCTGTCTCAGAAGGGTTATCGCCGCTACCTATGATAGGATAAACGTACAGCTGGAACACTTGCAGCTATTTGGCACCATCACTAGGTGATCTTCCCAAAAGACACCAGCTGCACGAAAGGTTCTAATGCCAGATTCTGCTGAAATCCACGCGCCGGTCAGAGCCACCAAGCTTGGGCTTTTTAATTCATTTACTAGCAGACAATTCTTATGGAAAATTCGTGAACCCAGCAGACCCTGCTGACGCAGCCATTGACATGTCTGCTCCTGTAATAACTAGGTAACGTATTGTTACGCGTTGCGTACTTCTTCTTGCTAAGAAAACTTTTTGCTCTGAAATAGAAAATGGCTTGCACCCCAAAAACCACCAGCATCTCTATAGCGCGCTTTCTCAATTCGAGGCAGATGGGCCACTAGCAACAGGTAATCTGGCAATCTATAGCAGAAAAAACTGCTATTTTTATCGATACGAATCAATTCGCTATACCTAAATAGATTTCCTTACAAGTGAAGAGTACGTTCATATAACGATCAATGAGTACTCAGGCATTAGACTCACCTGCTCGATAGTAGCGAATAAGGCTTAATGCTTACAGCATTAAACCTTTCAGCTTGAGTACAGCTAGATTTTACCTGCAGAATCTCATCGCTCATGATATCCATAGATCACACCGAAGTCCTCTTCTCAAAATTGTAAATGTATACGGCGCTACTGCCCACCACTTAACACGCGAGCAGGCTCTATGCGACTCGCCCGCCGCGCTGGATAACAGCTAGCGAGCAAGCTGAGTGCCACAGCAGTGAGCAGCACCAGAACGACATCCATCATCTGTAACTCTGACGGCAAGAAATCGATAAAATAAATAGCCCCCGATAGAAAATGGTGCCCGGTCAACGATTCTAACCCGCGAATAATGGTGCTTAGTTGCAGCGTCGCTATGACACCGATAACAACGCCCATCACAGACCCGAGCAGGCCACCCAGAAGACCATACCAAATAAAAATGGTAAAGATAAGCCCATCCCTCGCTCCTAACGTACGCAATACGGCGATATCAGTGCTCTTATCTTTCACTGCTATCACCAGCGTAGAAACAATATTAAAACAGGCAACGCCTATCACTAGCACCATTGCTAAATATATGATAGTCCTAATCATCTGGATATCGCGATACATGTAACCGTAGGTGCCAATCCAGTCACGAATATAAATGTAGGTAGTAGCCAATTTTCCCGCATCACGCACCAGCTTGCTGGCAGCAAATGCGTCATCAACCTTGATGGCGATACCGGAAACATCATCGCCCATGTCTAGATACTGCCGTGCATCAGACAGAGGAATCAATGCTATACTATGATCAAGCTGACCTCTTAATTGCAGAATGCCCCTTAATTGCAGACGAATACGTTTTGTTTGTAACGGCTTCATTTTTGAATCTCTATTCGGGATCATCACCGTAACCCAATCCCCGGTTTTCACCTCAAGTGCCTGCGCAACACCCTCACCCAGGATGACTTGCTGCTCACCTTCTTTAAAATTAGCCCATGCCTCCCCGGTAACAAAATTTGGCAAGGCGCTCAGACGTGACTCCTGTTTTGGATCAACACCTTTGATCTGAATCGCACGTAGCCTAGAACCACTCTCCAACAGCCCGGTAAAATGAATATAAGGTGCAGAGGCAACAATGCCTGGAACCTGTTCCACTTTTGGCAACATAGCTTTCCAACCGGTAAAGGGTGGCTTTACCGGCTCTATTTCACCATGGGGAACCACCGCTAAAATACGATTTTTTAATTCTCGTTCAAATCCGTTCATGGCGCTAAGGCCTACGATGAGTACTGCCACCCCAAGCGCAATACCGATAGTAGAAATCACTGATATCAGTGATATCATACCATATCGCTGACGGCCCCAGATAAAACGTAGCCCAATTAGCAAGGAAAGCGTAGGAAAACTCATTGTGCCGCTCCTAGCTGCCCATCACGCATTTCCAACTGCCGACGCAAGCGCGCTGCCAAAGATAAATCGTGTGTTACCAACAGAAAAGCCGTTCCCTGACGAACATTTAATTCGCCTAGAAGTTCAAAAATGGTATCAGCAGTACGTTGATCAAGGTTACCGGTGGGTTCATCCGCCAACACCAGCGACGGGTTATTTACCAGTGCTCTCGCTATTGCCACACGCTGACGTTCTCCTCCCGATAATTCGCTGGAGCGGTGCTCGCGCTGCGCATACAACCCAACTGCCGCTAGCATAGCGTGTGCCTGCTCTTGCGCCTGCACTGGAGGTATGTTGCCAATCAGCAGTGGCATAGCTACGTTTTCCAATGCAGAAAAATCGGGCAACAAATGGTGGAACTGATAAATAAAACCCAGTTCTCGGTTGCGCAGCGCCGATTTTGCTGCGGCAGAAAGCCTACTTAACGCTTGACCTTTGAATATCACATCGCCAGTCGTAGGGGTATCCAGCCCACCCAGCAGGTACAGCAAGGTACTTTTCCCAGAACCAGAACTCCCAACGATAGCCATCATTTCACTGTTTTGCATGCTGAATGTAACATGCCGAAGTACCTCTGTAGGTGTAGGCAAACTGCCTGCCTGATAGGTTTTGCACAGATCATTACATTGCAGCAACAGGGAATCATTCATAGCGTAAAGCCTCTGCAGGATGAACGGCGGCGGCGAGCCAGGAAGGATAAAGCGTAGATAACAGCGCAACGATCATTGCTACTAGTGCGATAGTCACCACCTGCATAACATCAATATGAACTGGCAGCGCAGCACTATCGAGCAACAGTCCAAATGCAGGGATTACTGTATTTAGTTGGCTAGATAACAGCATGCCGAGAAATGCGCCTAATAACGCCCCAATCACCCCAGCGCTCCCTCCATGCACCATAAATACCGTCATGATCTGACGTTGAGTGAGCCCCTGCGTTTGCAAAATGGCTACCTCACCCTGTTTTTCCATCACCAGTAAACCCAATGACGTAATGATATTGAACGCCGCCACTGCAACGATCAGGCTCAATAGTAGTCCCATCATATTTTTTTCCATACGAATTGCCTGAAATAGTTCACCCTTACGTTCGCGCCAATCTTTCAATACGAGTCCGTGCAGGATCGGTTGCGCACGTGCACTGAATGCAATAATATAAAGCGGATTTTCAAGCCATAAGCGCCAACCAGTGATATACCCCGCTGGGTAACGCATCAAACGAGACGCATCCTGCTGATTTACCAGCATCTGGTAACCATCTACCTCGCTACCTGATGAAAAGGTTCCAGACACTGTGAACAGCCGATGGCTAGGAATACGGCCCATTGGTGTCAGTTGGCTTGCTCCGGCAACCATAATACGTAGTTGCTCACCGCGCTTCACTCCAAGCTGAGAGGCCAACTGTTCGCCGAGGATCACCAGATATTCATTAGGTTGAAGTTGTGTTAACTGCGTGTTTTTCAAATAACGCGACAACGGCTCTTGGACCTCATCTGGATTAATCCCCAACATCACCCCCACCGCAACGCTGCGCGCGCTTTGTAACACAACATCACCAGTGGTGATGGGCGCAATACGCGTGACACCTTGCATAGCTCTTAACGAAGCAGGAAATGCCTGCGGATCGATCGAACCGTTAGCGGTGGTTACCACCGCTTGCGGCATCATCTCCAGGATACCTTCCTCAAGCTCTCGTTCAAATCCATTCATAACCGACAAAACTGTCACTAGGGCCATCACACCCAACGTGATGCCAATAGAAGATAAACAGGAGACAAAGCGTCCGAAGCCATCCGCTGCTCTCCCCCGCATGTAACGCAGGCCAATAAATAATATGACAGGTTGATACATGAAATCCGTTTGGATAAGGTTGCTAAAGTAAAGTGATCAAGGATAATAAAGGGTCATATCTGTTTATGGAACCCTACCCCGCTTTCTACACTACTTTTTCTTATGATGGAAAGGGGCAACACCTGATATTCCGGATTATGCCTGAACAAAATCGCTATGCTCTGCCTGTAAAAGCGGGTGAACAACGCCTGTTGGGTCAGCTTACACGTGCCGCCTGTTCCGTTGAGTGTGCCGATATTATTGAACGCCACGCTGGGCCGGTAGTGCTTATCGCGCCTGATATGCAAAACGCGCTACGGCTACGAGATGAACTTCAGCGGTTTACCTTTCATCCTGTCAGCCTATTGTCTGACTGGGAGACGCTACCTTACGACAGCTTTTCTCCTCATCAGGAGATCATTTCGGCCCGCCTCTACACGCTTTATCACTTACCGGGAATGACGCGGGGTGTGCTGGTGTTGCCCGTTAACACGCTGATGCAACGTATTTGTCCACATACATTCTTGCACGGCCATGCGTTGATGATAAAAAAAGGGCAACGACTCTCACGCGATAAGTTACGTGCTCAGTTAGAGCAAACGGGATATCGCAGTGTCGATCGAGTAAGGGGGCATGGTGAGTTCGCAACACGAGGTGCACTCTTGGACCTCTTTCCTATGGGAAGTAAAGAGACATACCGTATCGATTTTTTTGACGACGACATACGCAGTCTACGTATATTTGATATAGATAGTCAGCGCACGCTATACGAAGTTGCACAGATTAGCCTGTTGCCCGCACATGAATTCCCTACAGACAAAAATGCTATTGAGTGTTTTCGCACCCAGTGGCGCGAAATGTTCGAGGTACGTCTCGATGCAGAGCTCATTTATCAGCAGGTTAGTAAAGGCAACTGGCCAGCAGGTATCGAATATTGGCAGCCTTTGTTTTTTGAACAGCCACTCAGTACCCCGTTTAGCTATCTTCCCAGTAATACGCTTCTCGTAAACACGGACGATCTCGAATCGAGCGCCACCCGCTTTTGGTCCGATATTCAACAACGTTTTGAAAGCCGACGTGTAGACCCGATGCGTCCGCTATTACCACCAGAATCATTATGGCTGCGTGTTGATGCCTTGCTCAGCGAACTCAAAGCCTGGCCACGCATTCAGCTAAGTAAAGATACGCTGCCGAAAAAAGCAGAAAACCGTAATCTCGGTTACCAGACTCTGCCGGATATTGCCATTGCGCATCAAAAAAAAGCACCGCTGGATGCACTGCACCGCTTTTTGGAAGGATTTTCCGGTCAGGTTATCTTTTCAGTCGAAAGCGAGGGGCGTCTCGAAACGCTTCAGGAATTACTAGCACGCATAAAGCTGGTACCAACACCGATCGCTAGACTGGATCGGGCCGATAAACCAGGCGCTTACCTGATCATCGGCGCCAGCGATCACGGTTTTATCGATACCTTACGTCATAGGGCATTGATTTGTGAGACAGACCTGCTCGGAGAAGGCGTTGCATGCCAGCGCCAAAACAGTCGCCGGACCATCAACAACCACACGCTAATCTGCAAACTGGAGGAACTATACCCAGGTAATCTTGTAGTGCATTTTGAACATGGCGTCGGGCGTTATCTCGGTCTCACGACGATAGAAGTGGCCGGAATCAAGGCTGAGTATATGCTCCTAACCTATGCGGGTGAAGATAAACTTTATGTGCCCGTATCATCGCTACACCTCATCAGCCGTTATTCAAGTGGAGCCCATGAAAACGCACCACTGCACAAACTGGGCGGCGATACCTGGACACGCACACGGAAAAAAGCGGTAGATAAAGTCCGGGATGTAGCAGCCGAACTGCTAGATATTTATGCACAGCGCGCAGCAAAAAGCGGTTTTGCCTTTAAATACGATCGTGAGCAATATCAGTTATTCTGCGAAGGCTTCTCCTTCGAAACGACCCTAGATCAGGCTCATGCCATTAATGCCGTATTGAGCGATATGTGTCAGCCACTGGCGATGGACCGTTTGGTATGTGGTGATGTGGGTTTCGGAAAAACTGAAGTTGCAATGCGCGCCGTGTTTCTTGCTGTGAAAAACCACAAACAGGTTGCAGTGCTGGTGCCGACAACGCTTCTGGCACAGCAGCACTACGATAATTTCCGAGATCGCTTTGCCAACTGGCCTATTCGTATCGAAATGCTCTCTCGTTTCTGCAGTGCCAAAGAACAGACTCATGTATTGAAACAAACGCAGGAAGGCAAGGTAGATATTTTAATCGGCACACATAAACTGCTGCAACGTGATGTATACTGGCGTGACCTTGGCTTACTGATTGTCGATGAAGAGCATCGCTTCGGCGTTCGTCATAAAGAGCATATCAAAGCAATGCGCGCCGACGTGGATATCCTGACGCTCACTGCGACCCCAATCCCACGCACATTGAACATGGCTATGAGCGGTATGCGCGATCTTTCTATTATCGCCACGCCACCTGCTAGACGTCTAGCAGTAAAAACTTTTGTGCGCGAGTATGATGCCCTTCTAGTGCGTGAAGCGATGCTACGTGAAATTCTGCGCGGTGGGCAAGTTTATTATCTTTATAACGATATAGAGAGTATCGAGAAAGCTGCTCAGAGGTTAGCTGAACTGGTACCTGAAGCCCGTATCGCGATTGGTCACGCCCAAATGCGTGAATGGGATCTAGAACGCATCATCAGCGATTTTTATCATCAACGCTTTAATGTGCTGGTGTGTACTACCATCATTGAGACCGGAATTGATATTCCAAGCGCCAATACTATTATCATTGAACGTGCCGACCATTTAGGTCTGGCCCAGTTATACCAGTTGCGTGGTCGCGTCGGACGTTCACACCATCAGGCCTATGCTTATCTTCTAACCCAGAATCCAAAAGCCATTAGCATTGATGCACATAAACGACTGGAGGCCATTGCTTCACTCGAGGGTTTAGGAGCTGGTTTTGCTCTGGCAACACACGACTTGGAGATTCGCGGTGTAGGTGAGTTACTCGGTGAAGATCAAAGTGGACAAGTGAAAAATGTCGGTTTCTCACTCTATATGAAATTGCTGGAAAGCGCGGTAGATGCGCTTAAAGCTGGACGTGAGCCATCTTTGGAAGAGCTTATCAGCGGCCAGACTGAGGTAGAATTACGCCTGCCAGCGCTGCTTCCTGAAGCCTTTATCCCTGACGTTAACACCCGTTTAACGTTCTACAAACGGATTGCCAGTGCTAAAATTGATAATGAGTTAGACGAGCTTAAGGTAGAACTGATCGATCGCTTTGGTACCTTGCCAGATGCTACTCGCAACCTGTTACACATCGTAGCCCTTCGCCAACGCGCACAAACATTGGGCATCAAGCGTATTGAAAGCAATGAAACAGGAGGTTTTTTTGAGTTCAGCGCACATAATCGTGTTGATCCCACTTACCTTATCGGTTTGTTACAACGTAATCCCAGCGTCTATCGTTTAGACGGTCCATCCCGATTGAAATTTATTAAAGATCTTAGCGAACGGACACAACGATTAGATTTTATCTCTTCCCTTCTAGGGGACATGGGCCAGCATACATTGGCTGCTTAATCTGCTATTGCTGCTTTTTTCTTGTTACCTGGGGTAGATAACATGTAAATAGTTTTTGACTACGACACGACAATAAGGATACGCCACGCCGTTTTCAGTAGAAAACGGCGCTTCCTATCTTTCATCCATGTTGTGCGCACGGACGTGTGAATTTGTCACCAAGTGATTATAGCAGCATCATCAGGTAGAAACTCTATTCGGAGAACTTCTTCTAAGGACAAGAAAATAGTCGCCTCGCCTCAGCGGTGTAGCGTGCCGCCTTGACAGGCGGCATACCGTATAGCAGTGTCTATTAATGCAATTTCAGGTGCGGACGAATCACGCGGTTAATCCCGCCTACCAACATCATCAAACCGGTTTTTGTATAGCCGTGTAAGGCAATCTGGTGCATACGATAAAGTGAAATATATACTACGCGGGCAATCAGCCCCTCGACCATCACAGAACCGCGCATCAGGCTGCCAATAGTACTGAATTTAGACAGCGACACCAGAGAACCGTGATCCTTGTAGACATAAGGATTCAGTGGTTTTCCGTTAAGCTGTGCGAGAATATTATGATAACAACGCGTCGCCATCTGGTGAGCAGCTTGAGCGCGCGGCGGTACAAAGCTACCACTCGGTTGCAGACACGAAGCACAGTCGCCGATAGCGTAGATGTTGGGATCGCGCGTTGTTTGCAACGTGGCTTCTACCACCAATTGGTTAATAAGGTTGGTTTCCAGGCCAGCAATCTCTTTCATTGCATCTGGGGCTTTTATCCCTGCAGCCCATACCATCAGATCGGTTTTAATAAATTCGCCTTCTTTTGTATGTAAACCACTGTGTTTCGCTTCCGTTACCATAGTTTTAGTCAGTACACGCACCCCGATATTGGTCAGTTCTTGATGCGCGGCGGCAGAAATACGGGGTGGAAGAGCAGGCAAAATTCGCTCACCTGCTTCCAGCAGCGTCACATTCAGCGCCTGATTGTCTAGTCCGTTAAATCCGTAACTATGAAGTTGTTTCACTGCGTTATGTAGCTCGGCAGAGAGTTCAACCCCAGTCGCACCGCCACCTACAATAGCAATATTGACCTTTTCTCTATAGTTATTGGTCTTCGAGTTGAACTTAAGAAATAAGTTAAGCATTTTATTGTGGAAAAAGCGCGCCTGTTTTGGGCTGTCGAGAAAAATGCAGTTAGTCTTAACGCCCACGGTACCAAAATCGTTTGAGATACTGCCCAACGCGATCACAAGTATGTCATAGGGTAGCGAGCGTTCAGCAACCAGCATTTCGCCATGCTCATTATCGATTTCAGCCAATCGAATGCATTGGTTTTCACGATCGATGTCAATTAGTGTGCCTAATTGAAAATAGAAAGCATGATTGCGAGCGTGCGCGAGATAGCTCAGAGCATCAATATCGTCATCCATCGACCCTGTTGCCACTTCATGTAACAATGGTTTCCATAAATGACTTTGATTACAATCGACCAAGCTGATCTCAGCTTTTTTTTTGCGCCCTAACTTGTGTCCGAGGCTGGTAGCTAACTCCAAACCTCCGGCTCCACCCCCAACAATAACAATTTTTTTGTGTGCTGATATCAAAACAACCCCCTGATTTTGTAGTTGACTACGTCAATAGTGAATAAACTGTGTTGGACGATGAAGGTACACTACCGTCTGATTGAATTAAAATGATGCAAAGTGATAGGCAACGAGAACAATTGTACTATTTACGCTAGACATATACTTGCTACTACTATATTGGGTATCCAATGCTTATATTGACTAGTGACAGGTAAGGTGCCAAGCAAGCAATGAACAGTATTACAACTTGATGCCCCATTCTGTTATCCAAAAAATAAAAACCGGAAGACATTATTGCGCAAGCAAATGTTTAAGCACGAAATGTCTATTGGACGGCACTATTTCCAGACCACACAATCTCACCGGTTTTTACCAGAATTAGTTGCATAGCCAACTGTGGCGTTTTTACATTACCGCTAACATCGCTGTATAGCACATACTGCGCACTCATATAGCGTGCAAGACCAATCGTTTTACTGCGCGATTCCAGGATGTCATCTGCCGACAAGCCCAACCTCTGTTTAGCTACTGCCACGTGTTCGTGCGGCACTAAAATGAACGCTCTACCTCTCGATAGAGCATCGTAAATTGCTGTCGTAGCTTTCGCGACGGGAAGCAATCCACCGCTAGTGTTGTCCTTGACGCTGTCAACCAGCAAAATTCTCCTAGAAGCCGTATCGCTCGCCTGTAGCATTTGCGCTACTAACGGGGCCACGATACATTTCCAGTTCAACAATTGAATTTTTGGGGGCGTTGGCACCAGCCGCACCGGCGTTGTGACCACTTCCGGCTTCCGAGGTTGCACCTTCTCAATCTGCGCCGTCGGCTGTTGCTCTGGTGGTAGCCCTGTCATACAGCCCGTCAACAAAATCGCCTCCAATATCAGCAGAAGATACTTTTTCATACCTTCTTCTCTAAACGCCATTACAGAAAGGCAAAGGTATACGTACTTGCTGAAGCCTGACCAAAGTGCGAGCCTGAGATACATACTTCGGTTTATGCAAGCGCCAGCCGAACGCTGCACACCTCGTTATAAGGCAACACATCAATACCTTTTTTCATTTTTCGTCATACTAAAAAAAAGAGGTATTGTATCGCAACCCTCTGCAACGAGATATTCTGTGGCAATTCTGATGCTCTTTCGCTGCTCTCACCTCACTGAGTATCATCAGTAAGATCAGGGGGGAGTTGGATGCCGTATTCGAGGCAAATAACATGGAGGAATCCAATCCATTACTAACGTCTGATGCTCGTTGATAGTCAGCACAGGCGGCTTACCCGAACACGCTCGTGGAGCCCCTCCACACGAGAATGCCGCTCACTAGCCAGATGCAATCTGCATATTCATGAATTCAATCCGAAAGCAATGGCCCCAGAGGACGGCCGCCAAAAAGGTGCATATGAATATGATAGACCTCTTGGCCGCCATGACCATTACAATTAACAATTAATCGATAACCATCCTCGTCAATACCCTCGGCCCGGGCGATCTTGCTTGCGACAGTGAACAGTCTTCCTAATGCCAGTTCATGCTCAGGCATGACATCGTTCACACTTGTAATCAATATGTTAGGAACAATCAAAACATGCGTTAGCGTGTGGGGTGATTTATCGCGAAAGGCGGTCACTAGATCATCCTGGTAGAGAATATCAGAAGGAATTTCCCGGCGAATAATTTTACTAAAAATGGTTTCTTCAGCCATATTTAAAGTTCCTTATAATCGGCGTAACGCCGAATGGTTCTTTCAGAATAATTGCCTATTTTAGTTATTTTCAATCTTCTTTCTTTTAGATTGTTCAGAGGTCTGCTTTCAGCTTTTTTAGCGTATATCAGCGCAAAATACAAAGCAGATCCTTGTATCACTCTCTGTACAACAGATCAGTGATTACTAATATAATCATCTATATCTGTTTTCAGATTGTCTGATTTAGTACCAAAAATAGCCTGTACACCGGACCCGGAGACAACAATACCCGCCGCCCCGAGTTTTTTTAGACCTAGCTGATCTACTTTTGTTAGATCACCTACGCTCACCCGTAAACGCGTAATGCAGGCGTCTAAATTTCTGATATTCTCTTTACCACCAAATGCAGTCACCAGCGCCGCTGCCATTTCACTTTTATTCTGAGCAGTCTGTTCAGAGGAGATCTCTTCACGGCCCAGCGTTTTCAGATTCATTTTAGTAATCAGCAAGCGAAAGATAGTGTAGTAAGCCAGCGAGTAACATAGGCCAACAATCGGGAATAACCATAGGTTACTGCCGTTACCGCTCAGGACCACAAAATCGATCAAGCCGTGAGAGAAGCTGGTGCCATCACGCATTCCCAGCAGAATGCAGATGGGGAATGCAAACCCTGCCAGAATAGCATGGATCACATACAGAATCGGTGCCACAAACAAGAAAGAAAACTCAATCGGCTCGGTAATTCCAGTCAGGAATGAGGTCAATGCTGCTGAGAGCATGATACCGCCTACTATGGTGCGATTTTCAGGCTTTGCAGAATGCCAAATGGAGATTGCCGCAGCTGGCAGACCGTACATTTTGAACAGGAATCCGCCAGCCAATTTACCGGCAGTCGGGTCAGCCGCTATATAACGCGGAATATCGCCATGAAACACCTGACCTGCATCATTGGTAAATTCACCGATTTGCATCTGGAACGGCACGTTCCAGATGTGGTGCAGACCAAACGGAACCATAGAACGTTCAACGATGCCGTAAAGGCCAAATGCTAGCACCGGATTCTGATAGGCAGCCCAATGAGAGAAGGTCTGAATTGCCCTACCTATAGGAGGCCAAATAAAGGAGAGTACTATGCCTGTGATAATTGCGGTCAGACCGGATATAATCGGCACAAAACGCTTACCGGCGAAGAAGCCCAGATATTCTGGCAACTGAATACGAAAAAATCGCTTAAACATGTAAGCTGCAATCGCACCGGCGATGATCCCACCTAATACCCCTGCATCCACCAGGTGTTCTTTTGTGATCACTTCGGGGGGAAGTTGCAGCACGATCGGAGCTACCGCAGCCATCGTTTTTACCATAATACCGTAGGCAACAACAGCCGCCAGTGCAGAAACACCATCGTTTTTGGTAAAACCGAGGGCAACGCCGATGGCAAAAATCAGTGGCATATTGGCGAATACGGAGTCACCAGCTTGCGCCATTACGCTAGAGACGATGGCCGGAAGCCAGCTAAAGTTAGCCGATCCAACGCCCAACAGGATTCCCGCAATGGGCAGTGCGGAAACAGGCAGCATCAGCGACTTACCTACTTTTTGTAGGTTGGCAAATGCATTCTTGAACATGATTGAGTGTACTCCTAAGCAAGAGTGTTTTTACGGAGTTATAGCAACAAAGTCCGGTGAGGCTACCTTATAGCGTGCCAGCGCTGCTTGAACAAGCGTACTCTTTTTATTTTCTAGAGTGTTATCCCTATTTTAATTTTTTCAAAGAGTAAAAAATAACCAATGTACCGGCTCGTGGATTTCAAATATTTGATTACTATCATGTTTCGTTGCGAAGATAGCTTTCCCCCATGCCAAGCGACACAAAATTACTAGTTTTGTGTGTTATCGGTGATAAATATTCTCTAGCGCTAGCGACGAAATATTCAACTAGCGAAGAGATAAGGAGAAATTAGTTAGGCGCTAAGAAAAAACTCGCTTATTTTCAGACACTAGACTACAGAGGTCAACTGTTTATCATCGATATGGAACAAGCGGAAGAAGTTTTCTGTTGTAGCAGCCGCAAATTGTGAAATCTCGACACCCTTTAGCAGGGACAAATACTCCGCAACATCACGCACATAGGCGGGTTGATTTTCTTTACCACGAAAGGGCACCGGTGACAGACAGGGAGAGTCCGTTTCTACTAGAAGACGGTCCAACGGCACAAACCGTGCAACATCGCGCAGTTCATATGCATTGCGAAAGGTGACAACACCGGAAAATGAGATATAAAACCCCATATTCAACAGGGTACGTGCTGTCGAAATATCTTCAGTAAAACAGTGTAACACACCATAGGGTTCTACCCTCTCTTCTTTCAGAATCTCAAGAGTATCCTTTCGTGCTGAGCGGGTATGAACGATAAGCGGTTTATTTAATTCACGCCCGATACAAATGTGTTTGCGAAAGGAATCACGCTGTTTCTGCTTCGTTTCTTGCTGGTAGTAATAATCAAGGCCGGTTTCCCCTATCGCCACTACTTCTGGATCGGAAGCCAGTTGACGTAGCTCAGCATAGTCATACTCGGCGGCCTGATTGAGTGGGTGTACACCGCACGAATAAGCCACTTCGCGCCGATCGCCTAGGAGCTCGCGCATAGCGCGAAACCCAGGAAGCGTAGTTGCTACCGCTAGAATCAAGCCGACATCGCGCGCTTGCGCTTTAGCCAGTACGTCAGATACATCTTTATGTAGTAATTGATAATCCAGACTATCAAGATGGCAATGTGAATCTACTAATAACATACTATATTTGCTCAACGCTTATTAGAAAAAATAAAAGGGAAAAGCATTCAGGGTTTTCGTCTGGAACCCTTGTTCCCATTCCAGTAATACATCGGCAAGCAGCAGTTCACGGTTTACGCTTTTCACAGTTAGAATCTGATGGCAACACCGCAGCCAACGCGAGAGCACAACGTCTAACTCCGTAGAGGTTAATTTTTTTACTAACAGTGCTATCAGTTCATTCTGATCGAGATTGACACGCGCGCTCGCGGCACCACACTGTATTTTTAACGCATCCAGCAACAGCGAGGAAATCCAGTGAATGCGCTCTGGCGCGTCTTCGTGGTTTAGCTTCGGTAATAAGGAATAAAACGTACGGTGTACAACCGCATTTGCTAGTGCCTGACATAACGTAGAGCGCTGACGCGCAGTCTCTGCATTCTGCAGAAAATGCTCTACTGCAAGCGGAGCACCTGACTGCAAACGCAGTGCGGTTTGCAACGCCTGCGCAGAGGTAGAGTGACGATTATTGAGCCAGGCAACGCTTTGTGCTTTTTCTGGTATAGACAGATAAAGATAGAAGCAGCGACTGCGCAGTGTCGCCAGCAAACGCATTGGCTCATAGCAACCCAGTAGAAAATAGGTTGCATCTGGCGGTTCTTCCAACGTTTTTAATAGCGAGTTTGCCGCTGCTTCCGTCAACTGCTCGGTATTTTCGATCCACACCAGTTTAGCTCCGCCTTGCCGTGAACGCTGATAGAGGTTTTCCAACACGCTACGTATCGTATCAACGACTAGTATTTGTTTACCTTTTTCTGGGACAAGGACATACCAGTCAGGGTGTGTGCCCGCTATCATTAATTTGCAGGAATGGCACTCGCCGCAGCTTTTCATACCCTCATGGTTCTCGCACAGAATACGTCTTGATAAGGCATACACTAACGACTTGCGTCCCATTCCGGGTAACGCATGCAACAAGACTGCATGGTGCGCCCTCCCTTTCTGAAATCTCTCAATCAGTTGCCGATAGGGGCCATTCAGCCAAGGATACCATTCCACGCTCAGCGTTCCTGCGCCGTCAAGGACGCATCAGCTTGCGTCATTTGCTGACACAGCCAGTGTTTCAAAGCTGTTTCGATAGCCACGCTTACCATTTCCAATGACTGTGCGGCATCAACGGTAACGATGGTGGGATCTGCAGCAGCTAGCGCCTGATAGCGAGCACGCGTACGCACAAAAAAATCCAGTGATTCCTGCTCAATACGGTCAAGTGCTCCACGCTTACTGGCACGCGCCAACCCCTTCTCAGGGGGGATATCCAGATACAGAGTAAGATCGGGGCGGAATGAACCCAGAACCATATTGCGCAATGACTGCATAAACTGTTGATCCATGCCACGTCCACCACCTTGATATGCTTGAGAGGAAAGATCGTGACGATCGCCGATCACCCAATAACCCCGCGCCAGCGCGGGCTTGATCACATTTTCAACCAACTGCACTCGAGCAGCATAAAGTATCAACAATTCAGATTTATCCGTGATTTTTTCATCTTCTGTGCCCTGTTTTATTATGTCCCTTAAGCGCTCTGCGATGGGTGTACCACCAGGTTCTCGGGTAAAAGCTACATCCTGTAAGCCGTGAGCATGCAAGACTTGCAGTACAGTATTCTGCGCACAGGTTTTGCCTGCACCTTCCAATCCTTCAATCACGAC
This sequence comes from Candidatus Malihini olakiniferum, assembly GCA_042263625.1. GTDB lineage: Bacteria > Pseudomonadota > Gammaproteobacteria > Enterobacterales > Enterobacteriaceae > Symbiopectobacterium > Symbiopectobacterium olakiniferum_A. The sequence continues at coordinate 48,150 of JBHKFL010000007.1, read as the reverse complement.
AAATTTACTGCTCATCCCGGTCCCTTCATCAGTATAGAGCGGTAAGCACGCACTGCGTAATTATGATCGGCAAGGTTGGATGTCTACCCTTCCCGTCCGCTAAAAAATAAAGATAATCTGTTTTTTCCGGATGCGCTGCAGCTTCAAGTGAGGCTCGGCTCAGCATGGAAATAGGCGTCGGCGGCAATCCAGTGATCACATAGGTAGCATCTTGAGGGCGCACCTCTTTCACTGCCGTCTCTTTTTCAATGATTGCCGCCATAGTAAGTAAGGCTTCTCGTGAATCATAGGGCAGGCCTGCATCGCGATTCTTCCACACCTTTTCTACCACATTACGCATACGATGATGAATGCGCAACAGCAAATCACTGTCACGCGTGTCTGCAGTGTAGAGGTAGGTATCAGGATAGAGACAGCCTTCTGGGTTTTCTGTCTCTTTCCTATCTAACAGCACCGCAATCTCTTGCGGCGTAAGGCGTACGGTGCTGCTTTGCTTTGACTTTGAGCGTTTCTAGCCAATCACATAGGCGTGAGCCTTCAATAAAACGGATAGAAAAGTGCCTCTTTACCGTTTGCCAGCAGAGTGAATATCTCTCGTACTGTCATGCGTGGCATAAAGCAGTATGTCCCCGCTTTGAATTTCGCCAGTTCTGGCTCTGTACGCAGTAACCACTGAAATAGAAGGGTTATTGGAATGACCTTCTTTTTAATAGGGATTATTTCTAGCCCCTCTCTGACAGTGCCAGCCGGTAGGGTAAAAATTGTCTCGTGCTCAATCAACAGCGGAGAACGAATAACCTGTTGTAGGTGATGACATGCAACACTGAGCACGATACGATGGGCAGACCAATCACAAACAGCAGGAAAAAAACTAGTTTCTATCTTGTCATCCGTCAATCATTGACAAATCGTTATGGCTCAGCAGTTGGTACAGCGCTCTGGAGCGATAATACCAGGTATTTATTTGATTTACCGGTATCACCGGCATTAAGGCATTACAAATAAATATTTCATCAGCATCGGCAAGTGTGTTCACTGCTTCACGAACTAGCAGCAACCGATAATCAGGAAATTGCGCTAAGCAAGAAATTAGATATTGACGCGCAACACCACTCACTCCAGCCGATGACAATTCTGGAGTGAATACTTGATTTCCCTTGCGCCAAAATAAATTAGCCGCACAACATTCCACTAGGTTTCCCACAGTGTCAAGCACCACTACATCATCCACACCCTGAGTTTCCATCTCCTGGCGTATCAAAACCTGTTCTAGTCTATTTAAGTGTTTGATGCCTGCCAACAGCGGATTGCACCCTAAAGCAACCGAACTGATACCAAGCACGATACCTTGCTCACGCCATTCAGCGTAATGAGCAGGATAACCTATCCGCATAACAATTCGTGTCGGTTCTCGGCAAGAAAGAGGGCTATAGCCACGCCCGCCACTGCCTCGGGTTAGGATGGTTTTCACTACGCCTTTCTCAACTCCCTGCGCTGCCTTCTCCATTTCGGTTTGTAATTCACCCCACCCAGTAAAAGGGATATGCAGACGATCTACATCCTGACGTAAACGCGCCATATGCAACTCCAGCCAAACTATCTTACCAGCCAATACGCGCGCAGTGGTGAAGCAACCATCACCATACTGTAGGCCACGATCGGCAGCGGCTATCTGTTCTTGCGCTTCACCATTTATCGAAAACATGCGATATCCTTAACCAACAGGTTCATTCACGCCCGTGCTTAAGCACACAGAGTATTAGCAACGAAATAGCATTTAGAGTAGACAGTAACCGATATCCGCAATAAGCGGAATGTTCTGGAAGAGCAGTGTAATTGTAGATGGACTCAACTATATTTTCTGAAAGGAGTTAACATGCGCAGGCCACTTATAGCCACACGACGCTTAGAAACCCCTCTCCGAGAGGAGAGGGGTGGAACATAACACTGTAAAAAAAATTAAGCGGTCGAGGTCGAGTGACCGCCTAGATATGTTAGCTTACTGGTGATTCGCCTCAATAAAATCAACGGCTGCCTGAACAGTTGTGATTTTTTCTGCTTCTTCGTCTGGGATTTCGGTATCAAATTCTTCTTCCAGCGCCATTACCAGTTCAACGGTGTCAAGAGAATCCGCGCCGAGGTCATCAACAAACGAAGCGTTGTTAACCACTTCCACCGGCTTAACACCAAGCTGTTCAACGATGATTTTCTTAACGCGTTCTTCGATAGTGCTCATACTCTTAAATTTCCTATCAAAACTCGCTTTCGCGATGGTTTTTGTAGTATCAAAATATTGAAAATAATATAATAATCTTGGCTAGTCTAACCAAGACTTATGCTATTTTGCTAATTTCACTGCAAATAATGCAAATAAATTCCAAGCTCTTTAGAGCATATACATGCCGCCATTGACATGCAATGTCTGACCCGTAATATACGCAGCCTCATCTGAGGACAAAAAAGCAACAGCACTGGCGATCTCTTTTGCCTCTCCAAGCCGGTTCGCGGGAACATGACTTAAAGTGCCTGCACGTTGTTCTTCTGTTAATGCGTGCGTCATATCGGTTTTAATAAAACCTGGTGCAACCACATTGACAGTAATGCCTCGTGAGGCTACTTCACGCGCCAGCGATTTGCTAAAACCAATCAAGCCTGCTTTCGCTGCTGCATAGTTCGCCTGACCGACGTTCCCCATCGTTCCGACTACGGAACCGATGGTGACGATACGTCCAAAGCGTTTTTTTATCATGGCACGCAAGACCTCTTTTGACAGACGAAATACAGATGTCAGATTGATATCAATCATATCTTGCCACTCGTCTTCTTTCATTCGCATCAACAGGTTATCACGCGCCATTCCGGCGTTATTGATCAAAATATCGATTTCGCCGAAATCACTACGAATAGCTGTCAATACGGCATCAACAGAAGCCTGATGGGCGACGTTGAGCCTATAACCTTTACCATTAGCACCCAAACACTCACTGATGGCTTGAGCCCCTTTGTCACTGGTGGCGGTACCCACCACGGTGGCACCGCGGGCGAACAATGTATCTGCAATAGAACGGCCAATACCTCGGCTTGCCCCAGTTACTAAGGCAATTTTTCCTTTAAAGCTCATAGTGATCTCTCTCCGTTTTATTGTTCCAGGGCAGAAGACAGTGAAGCAGGGTCGTTAACCGCCACAGCACTTAAGGTATCAACGATACGTTTTGCCAGCCCAATCAAGACTTTCCCCGGACCGACTTCCAATAAAGTGTCAATACCTTGAGCAGCAATGTAGGAGACACACTCAGTCCAGCGTACAGGGCTATAAAGCTGTTTTACTAGCGCCATCCGAATCGCATTTGGATCGGTTTTAATACAGGCATCGACGTTGCTCACCACAGGAATGACTGGCATAGTAACTGTAATTTCTTTTAACGCCTCTGCCAGTTTTTCTGCTGCAGGTTTCATCAATGCGCAGTGGGAAGGCACACTCACTGGCAGTGGTAATGCAAGTTTTGCCCCGGCAGATTTACAAGCAGCACCGGCACGTTCAACGGCTTCTTTATTACCAGCGATCACTACCTGTCCCGGTGAGTTAAAATTCACAGGAGAAACGACTTGCCCTTGAGCAGAAGCTTCAGCTGCAGCAGCAATAACTTCGTTATCGAGACCGATGATAGCATACATAGCGCCAGTCCCTTCTGGCAAGGCTTCCTGCATCAGCTTGCCGCGCATTTCAACCAGATGCACTGCTTCCTGAAAGTCAAACGCACCCGCACATACCAGAGCTGAATATTCGCCTAGACTGTGGCCGGCCATTAACGTAGGCTGTTTACCGCCCTCTTGTTGCCACACACGCCAGATAGCTACAGATGCCGTCAGCAGTGCTGGTTGGGTTTGCCAGGTTTTATTCAGTTCTTCCGCTGGGCCCTGTGCAATGAGCTGCCACAGGTCGTAATCCAATACGTCAGAAGCTTGTGCAAAGGTTTCTTGTACTACCGGATACTGTGCCTCTAGTTCAGAAAGCATGCCAACTGCCTGGGAACCTTGTCCCGGAAATACCATTGCAAATTGTGTCATATTAAGCGTCCTGTTTCATTAAAAGCGAACCAGTGCAGACCCCCAGGTGAACCCACCACCAAAAGCTTCTAGCAGGATCAACTGATCAGGTTTTATCCGCCCATCACGCACCGCTTCATCCAGCGCGCTAGGTACGGAAGCAGCTGAAGTGTTTCCATGGCGATCGAGTGTCACCACAACTTTATCCATGCCTATACCCAATTTCTTCGCCGTAGCGCTGATGATGCGAAGGTTAGCCTGATGAGGCACCAGCCAGTCCAGTTGGCTCTTGTCGAGATTTGCGGCATTCAGTGTTTCTTCAACGATACGCACCAATTCTGTCACGGCCACTTTGAAGACTTCGTTCCCCGCCATAGTCAGATAGGCAGGCTGATCCTGATGAGCGCGATCTTGATGAGGCAGCGTCAGCAATTGACCATACCGTCCATCCGCGTGCAAATGGGTAGAAAGGATGCCTGGATGTTCTGATTTGCTCAACACGACTGAACCGGCGCCGTCACCAAAAAGAATGATCGTGCCGCGATCGGCAGGATTCAGCGTACGAGCTAACGTATCAGAGCCAATCACCAGTGCATAATCCACCGAACCATTTTTGATATATTGATCTGCAATACTGAGCGCATAGGTGAAACCAGCACAAGCCGCAGCAACATCAAATGCGATGGTATCGCGGATCTCCACCATCTGCTGAATCTGGCATGCAGAGCTCGGAAAAGCATTCGTCGAAGACGTGGTTGCAACAATCAGCAAACCAATCTTGTCCTTATCAACGCCCGCCATTTCTAGCGCGTTCAGCGCGGCTTGATGTCCCATCGTAGCGACGTTTTCATCCGGCGCAGCAATACGCCGCTCACGAATACCGGTGCGCGTCACAATCCACTCATCGGAGGTGTCAACCAATTGTTCTAAATCAGCGTTTGTCCTGATTTTTTCAGGCAAAAAACTGCCCGTTCCGATTATTTTAGTATACATGTACGCTCAGTCACTCTTGGGTGATACGGTTTTCAGGCAAAACGCAATCCGGTCTGGAAGTTACGGCTGCAGCACTGCCTACATTGCCTGTTCGATGGCTACGGTAAATGCACGCTAGTTTTCTACGCGATGTTTTTTTATCACGGCACTCCGTAGCCCTAACAGATATACGCCATTATATTGATCAGGATTGAGATGACCGAACCGTTTTGCTAATCGTTATCTGGATAAATTGGCCAATCTCTGTGAGAGCCATCAAGCTTATTTTTGTTTACGCCCAACGCCTGTCGATGAAGATTTCAGCAGGGCTTACGCGGGTTTTTTCAGAGACAAGCACTTCCTCGGCCATCACTGAATCCATTCCGGCAAGCTTAACCAATTGGAGGGCTTCCACATTCGAGATTGGCACTCAAATCCAGCAACACGGTCTTGCCATGCTACTGATGCGGTAAGACTGTCACCAATGTCGTGCGATCGAATCGATATCTTAGAATAGTTTAAATGGTTTAATCGGCAGTTTTTTTAACCCTATCAGGGCACCGAAATTCCAGGCGCTCACGCGCCCTTGTGCCCTACCTCATTTTAATCAGTTCCATCGCAATGCGCATCAACGTGCCTCGATTAGCACGGATCCGCCTGCGACGGAAGCGCATCATTTATTCTCAATAACCGATTCAGCCGATATAAGTTCTAAGCGGTAAAGCAAAGCAGAATCGACTTTAGGGAGTAATGGATGAATCTCAGCAGGATCGCCGATGCAATAAAAAGTAAAGACCCGGATTAGAAGCCAGTCCCTGCAACGCCGCAGGCAATTATGGAGGGACCCGTGGGTCCCTCCATAATTGCCTCTAGCGCCAGAACGCCAGTATGAGGCGTGTCAAGGCCTTACCTTGCTAATAATTTGCAAGAATTATTTGGCAATAACCTTATGACCGTGATAGTACCCATCCACAGTGATATGGTGCCGCAGATGAGTTTCTCCAGAAACTTTATCTACGGAAACAGAAGAGGTAGTTAGTGCATCGTGCGCACGACGCATTCCACGTTTAGAACGGCTAGGTTTGTTCTTTTGTACGGCCATTGAACTTACTCCTTCATTATTACTTACGCTTTAAACTCGCTAATACAGCAAAAGGGTTTAGTTTTTCTTCCTCTGCAGGCAGGGTGCCAAATACCATGTCCTCTTTGGACACTTCACAGTCTTCAGAATCATGTGCGGGTGCGATGGGCAAGACAAGAATAATCTCATCTTCAATCGTTGCTAGCAAATCGACCTGGCCAAACTCATCGACAGCGATTGGCTCATATACTTCAGGCATAGCTTCGGCCTGCGCCTCATTGACGGAAGGACTGACACAAAATGTGGTGTAAAGCTGATGTTCAAACGGTTTCCCGCAGCGCTGGCACAGCAACGTAACTGTCACTTCTGCGCTGCCCTTTATCACCTCGAGGCACTGATTATCGATATTGAACGATAAAAAGACCTGCACATCACTGTCCATACTGACTACAGACTCGGTAACACGTGCCACTTGTTCAGCACTGAACACACCAACATAGTCTAAACTTTTTTGAGCTGTGCGAAACGCATCCAGGGTTAGGGGTAATTTTATCTTTTGCATAGGGCGCGGATATTAACGTCGTAACGGTATAGAGTCAAAGGAAAAAGCTGTAAGCGCATTTACCCGGATTCGCTTGCAAAATGCCTTTTTTAACTACGCTACGATTTATCGTGAAAGTCTATCTTAGATTGTGCTCGTCCCAACCTCCCCCCTACCGCACACGCCTGTTATCCAAAGATGGAGTTGGCTTTTCTGCGCGCCAATCTCAACATTACATTCATAAAACGCCTTTCCCGCAGGGGGAGTTGCCATCTCTATCTGTTAAGCACCTATGCCTATGGCGCAAGCAAAAGAACAAGCGCTGGACATCGCATATCCTACGATCCTGAGTGTTGGGGGCGATCAAGTCTGAGTGTTAAATGTTGTTATTACTGAAAAATATCTGATGATAGCAAAGGCTGTAGAGCATTAGTGAGGCTTACACCACCGCTACAGCCCCATCGCCGAACTTCTTTTAACAGAAGAATTTATCAGCATCTCTGGTAGCCGTTTTTGTTGGCAACGAGCAGACGGCTATTTCTGCTGCCGTAATACCTGTAGGCAGTGGTCTAGTGCAGCATCAAGTGGTGCTTTTATACGCATCGTCTCACCGGTACCTGGGTGCTCAAAGGTTAACGAGTATGCATGCAAGAATAGACGTGACAATCCGGTGGGTGCTAATTGTCGATCATATTCTCGATTTCCATAGCGGTCGTCAAATGCAATAGGATGGCCTACATGCTGAGTATGCACACGAATCTGGTGCGTTCGTCCTGTTATCGGACTGGCGCGTACTAGTGTCGTTTGTTTAAACCTCTCTTCCACCTTAAAGCGCGTTTCTGAGGGTTTACCTTTCCTACTGACGCGCACGACACGCTCACCACTTTGAAGAATATTTTTTAACAACGGTGCTTGTACTACTTTACAGTGGGATTGCCACTGGCCACGCACTAGAGCTAGATAATTTTTTTGCATCCCTTTGAGGCGCAATTGCTCGTGCAGCGCACGCAACGCTGAGCGCTTTTTCGCGATTAGCAATACACCAGAAGTGTCGCGATCTAGACGGTGTACCAGCTCGAGAAAGTGCGCTTCCGGCCGTAGAGCACGCAACCCTTCAATTACGCTAAAAATTAATCCACTACCGCCGTGCACCGATGTTCCAGTAGGTTTATTGAGTACGATTAGACTGTCATCTTCATACAGAATACAGTCAGAAAGCGCTACGACCTTACTAAGGATCGAAGACACCATAGGTTCATCACGATCTGCCACTCTGAGAGGTGGAATTCTGATTCCATCCCCATTTAGCAGTTTGTATTCTGGCTTAATCCGTTTTTTGTTAACCCTCACATCACCTTTACGCAAGATGCGGTAAATCATACTTTTCGGCACACCCTTAAACCGCGTAAATAAAAAGTTGTCGATACGCTGTCCTGCTTCATCAGCAGAAATTTCGATAAATTGTACTGAAAATTTCTCTATTTTCATGATGAATGATTCTAAATAGCCCGTGCAGATAGCGCCACTTCTTTTTATGTGCTTGACTGTCCTGGCAGGGGCGTGATTGGTTATTATTTAGAGTTTAGGCTAACTGATTGCAATCTTGCAATTAAGCTGAATGGTTCAGGCAATATTGGCGCCTCTTTGATTAAAATCAGGACAACAATCTTTTTGCGCAACCGTAAAGTCACCTTGCTATAACAGTACCAGCAATGGAATAATGCTGTTTATTATTAGCCTTTCTTTCTGAAAGAGTAGAAAGAGCAAAATTATTAAATTTACCTGATACAGCATAAACTCGGCAATGGCGTAAGACGTAATGTGGAATTAAGCAGTTAGCTGGCTGCGGATGGCGGCTTGACTAGTAAATGGAATCAGATCTGGTGATCCTGCTTCAGCAGCTATTCCCTCAGTAAATGTGCTGTTTTCCATCAAAAAACCGAAATGTGCGCCTCTATGCAGGAGAGAACTGAGAGGTTGACGTCCCTGAGATAAGCCATCGAGGCCATCAGTGAACCCGGTTATTCAATATCTTTGTCCGCAGCTCTATCAATAATGCAAGTAAAAATAACGAGTAAGTTAAGATGAAAAGAATGCTAATTAACGCGACTCAGCAAGAAGAGCTGCGTGTTGCCTTGGTTGATGGTCAACGGCTCTACGATCTGGATATTGAAATCCCCGGCCATGAGCAAAAGAAAGCCAATATCTATAAAGGAAAAATCACCCGAATTGAACCCAGTCTTGAAGCTGCTTTCATTGATTACGGTGCAGAAAGACACGGTTTCCTCTCCCTAAAAGAGATTGCTCGCGAATATTTCCCCTGTAACTATGCCTCCTATGGTCGCCCTGACATTAAAGATGTGTTGCGCGAAGGACAAGAAATTATCGTTCAGTTAGATAAAGAAGAGCGTGGTAACAAGGGCGCGGCGCTCACCACCGTTATCAGTTTAGCCGGAAGCTATCTAGTATTAATGCCGAACAACCCGCGGGCTGGTGGTATTTCCCGCCGTATCGAAGGCGACGATCGTACCGAGTTAAAAGAAGCGCTCAGTTCGTTAGAACTGCCTGATGGAATGGGGCTTATTGTACGTACTGCTGGCGTAGGAAAATCTGCGGATGCACTGCAGTGGGACCTTTCGTTTCGACTGAAACACTGGGAAGCAATCAAAAAAGCCGCTGAGGGGCGCGCTGCACCTTTCTTAATTCATCAGGAAAGCAACGTTATCGTCCGCGCATTCCGTGACTACCTGCGTCCGGATATTGGTGAGATCCTTATTGATAACCCCAAGATCCTCGATCTAGCTAGAGAGCATATAGCGGCGTTGGGTCGTCCAGATTTCAGTAGCAAAATAAAATTGTACAGCGGTGAAATTCCGTTGTTCAGCCACTATCAGATCGAATCTCAGATTGAGTCTGCTTTCCAACGTGAAGTGCGCTTGCCTTCTGGTGGCTCTATTTTTATCGACACCACAGAAGCATTGACGGCGATCGATATAAACTCTGCCCGTGCAACTCGAGGTGGTGATATCGAAGAAACAGCATTCAACACCAACCTGGAAGCGGCAGATGAAATCGCTCGACAGTTGCGACTACGTGACCTTGGCGGTTTGATTGTCATCGACTTTATCGATATGACGCCGATCCGCCACCAACGCGAAGTAGAAAACCGCTTGCGTGATGCCGTTCGTCAGGATCGCGCCCGTATACAGATTAGCCGTATCTCCCGTTTCGGTCTTCTGGAAATGTCTCGTCAACGGTTGCGCCCTTCACTGGGCGAATCCAGCCACCACGTATGCCCTCGATGTGGTGGGATGGGTACCATCCGTGATAACGAATCCTTGTCGCTGTCTATTCTGCGCTTGATTGAAGAAGAAGCGCTGAAAGAGAACACCCGGGAAGTTCAAGCTATCGTCCCTGTGCCTATCGCGTCTTATCTGCTTAATGAAAAACGTGAAGCCGTGAACTCAATTGAAAAATGCCAGGATGGCGTACGTGCAGTTATCGTACCGCACGATGGTATGCAAACACCGCACTACAGCGTCTTACGTATCCGTAAAGGCGAAGAAAAACCCACTCTGAGCTATCTCTTGCCACAGATCCTTGAAACCGAAGCGCAGCAGGTTCAGGAAGAGCAGACGCTGGAGCGTAAGGCACCTGAGCAACCAGTCTTGGCAACGTTTACCATGCTGGACTTGCCTGAAACGCCTGTAATTAGGCCCAACGCATCGCAAAAAAACGATTCAGAGCAAGACTCTGGACCTGCAATATCAGGTCTGTTTAGTCGTCTGTTCTGTGCAGTAAAGAGCATATTTGCTATCGCAGAAGAGAGACAACCGAACAGCGCTGCTACGCAAGCAAATACTAGCATAGAGGAACGTCAGGACCATTATTCAGGGCGTAGTCAAGGTTTAAACAACCGTCTCGATTGCAATCAACGTGATGGCGCGCGCGATAACCGTGAGTCTCGTGATGATCATCGTCAGGATAAGAGTCAGGCCCCCCCAGCAGTAGCGGAAACCGTCATACCGGTTGTAGAAAAGGCAGCGCGTGCAGATCAACAACGCCGTGAACAGCGAGCAGAACGTCAACGGCGTCAGGAAGAAAAACGTCAAGCTCAGCAAGATGTCAAAACCATGAACCGCGATGAAGAAGAGTCTGAGACAGACTTTGATCAGGAGCAACCTCGTCGTCAACGCTGCCAATTAGCGCAGAAAGTGCATATTACCGCCGGTGATACTTTACAAATCGATAGCCAAACTGATATCCATGAACTTCTAGCCCCCGATGTCATGCATGCAGCACTGCCTCGGTTGACGGATACTATGTCAAATGCTACTCTGGATACGGAAGCCAATGGCAAGCAAGCAGAGGGAGCTCGTAACGATGTAAGCATGCCGCGTCGTTCACGCCGTTCTCCACGCCATCTACGCGTTAGCGGTCAGCGGCGGCGTCGTTACCGTGATGAGAGGTATCCGATACAGTCGCCTATGCCGTTAGCCCAGGCTTCAGCCTCACCAGAAATGGCCTTAGGAAGGGTAAGGATTTTCTATCCAGTCGCTATGTTGGCACAAAAAGAAGATCTGTCATGTAAGCTCAATATCAGAAACGCCGGTTGTAGCATTACCAGTGATCACAGCGCCAGATGAACAAGAGAAGCCGATTGCTACGGAAATCTTAGAGGCTGCCGTTGTCCAAACTGTAATCGTTGTTGAAGAGTCGGCAACTCGAGCACTGTTACATCGTAACGACGGTAAGCGTACCCGTTAATGCCGAGTAACAATCCGAAGACGCTGCATTATGAATTGGCTATTTACCTGCCATGGGCTCTGTAACTCTGTAACAACGCTGCCCCAGCGTGTTATCATTACTACAATGTGCCAATACGCAGCGCGGAATGGCCTTGCAAAATCTTTTGGCATACTATGATGCTATGCATTTTGGATTTGATGTGTTTAAAAATGCTGTGCTTACAGCTATCTGTTAGACTAATTACTTTCGACGCATTGTCGAATCAGCTGGATGATAGCTATGGCAATGATGTGAAAAACTGGTTGCGTTTACTCATTGATATTTTTCCTGCAGTACGCTAGGAAAATCTCTGCGCACACGGCTATCGAAGTGCAGTATTTTTCGCAACGGACGGTATGGAGATCTAGGTGGAGATCTTGAACAATCTATTGCGCTTGCTCAATAAACGTAACGTTAAAACCGTCGCTGTCTCCCTAGCTAGTAGCTTCCTGGATTACTCTTTCTGACTAGAAGAGAAGGCGCATATCTTTGGTGGAGAATGCGTGCTACGCCTTCCCATGCAACCATGGGGCTGTTCGTTGAGACCTAAATGATACAAGTAGCCTACCCGCTTACTACGGTATTGGCATAGCACGCCTAGGGCAGAAATGGGCTGGCAATAATTTTAGCTATATGGCGAAAGTGCCTTGGGTTGGTAAATAAAAATAATCAACACCAAGCTCATCATCCAGAGCTCGCCGATAATAGCATGATGCCCATGTAGAGAGCACCACGATGATAGGATAGAGAATCACCCTGCATAACCCAACTCTGGCATTAGAGAGTTTCGATAGAGAGCAGTAAAGCAAGCAGGTATCAGTGCAACTAAGCTGAAGAGTGATCTCGACAGGCAAAAATAGCACCTCATGCCTGGACAGTCAGAGAAGTTGAGAAAAGGCGCACTACACGCGAAGCTATGGTCTCTATCCTATCATCGTGGTGTTGAGATCAATATCTATTTTTATTTAAAAATCAATGTACCAATACAATTGATTATTCTGCAAATATAATCTATGTACTGCATGCCCTTTAAGGGCATACAGTAAACATTACACATTACATACCGAACAAATTCGGTGTTTTTGTTATCGAAATCTGTTTGCTTAGCATTCGAAGTTATCGAATGATATCAAAAGCGCTGATATGGAAACCTAATTTTCTGAAGAGCATAATCCTGCAAGAGGGCTTTATAACGGATCTTGGTTGCTCTCCATAATTGAGAGGTCATCTCTTATCAAATTTTTATTCAGGCCTTCATGTTCTATGAGTGATTCTACTTTTCTATAAAAAGGCCGTTACCCCTGTTTTTTAGATAAAAGGTTTAACCTTCTCCCCTTCACGATAGCCATCGGATCGCACTACTTGCGAAGTTCAGATGTTGCGAGATACGTGATAGCTACAACCATTTCACACCTGTCATGGGTAATTGGACATCGCCATTAAAAATGGCGGATCGACTCTTTACAATAAGTAAAGATGAACTATTAAAAATATTGACAAAGTAATAAACTATAGCTTGTATTGAACGAGTGGCGGAGGAGGTGAGATTCGAACTCACGAAGCTGTTACGCTCGGCGGTTTTCAAGACCGCTGCCTTAAACCACTCGGCCACCCCTCCATAACAAAGTGTACTATAAACACAGGCTGGCAGGTTGTAAAGTCTGATCACTTCAACTGCGCTAAAAATAGCCCATTTTACTTAATGCTTGCTGGACACAATTGCATTTTTATGCTAATAAAAACAGCATTACACAGCGTAAAGAAGGTTAAAACACCTTTAAGAATCCAGTAAAACTATCTATGCTTTTATCCCGAATCATAATAATTATTTAACAGAGAGAGTCGCTGCCATGGATCGTATTTTTGTTGCTTCCCGACAGGAAAGCTCACTACTTAGCACACATAAAGTGTTGCGTAACACGTATTTCCTTTTATCCCTTACATTAGGCTTTTCTGCTCTTAGCGCAACTATCAGCACTGCACTCAAGCTCCCTAGGCCTGGGTTGTTATTAATGCTGATAGGGTTCTATAGCCTTATGTTTTTTACCCATAAGCTCGCTAATGGTAGCGCTGGTATCCTCTCGGCATTCGCGCTCACAGGATTTATGGGGTATACGCTTGGCCCTATTCTTAGCTCACTGATTGCAGACAGTGTCTCTGTCATTATCATGGTTGCATTATGTGGCACAGCTTTGGTCTTTTGCTGTTCTTCTGCTTATGTACTGACAACGCGTAAGAATATGTCATTTCTGTCCGGGATGATGCTAGCTGGATTTATTGTTCTGATCGTCGGGGGGATTTCCAATCTGTTTCTGCAGCTCTCTGCGTTGCATCTTGCGTTAAGCGGTATGTTAATTTTGTTCTCTGCAGGAGCCATTCTGTCCGAAACCAGCAATATCATTCACGGTGGTGAAACGAATTATATTCGTGCTACAGTCAGCCTGTACGCTTCCATCTATAACCTGTTTATCAGCTTATTGAGTATTTTAGGAATTATGCGCAACGACAAACCGGATTAAAGCTAATGTCTGTATAATACAATACCTAGATGTAACTGTAACACGCTTGGGTTTTGTGATACTCATTGGGTCTTTTTGTGGCCATCCCTGTTCTTCTGACTGCGTTTTGCTATTTTTTTTAAAAAAGAGGTTATGGAGCACGATGTTGAAGTTCGAAGGGCGTTTAATAGAAACAGATGCACAGGGGTACTTGCTAAACAGCGCTGACTGGAGTGAGTCTCTCGCTCCATTTCTGGCTAAAGAGGAAGATATCTCTTTAGCGGATGCTCATTGGGAAGTTGTACAATTTGTTCGCCACTTTTATCTGGAGTTCAATACCTCCCCGGCGATTCGGATGCTAGTTAAAGCGATGGCAAGAAAGTACGGTGAAGAAAAAGGCAGTAGTCGTTATCTGTATCAACTCTTCCCAAGAGGACCTGCAAAGCAGGTGACCAAGATTGCAGGCTTACCCAAGCCAGTTAAATGCATTTGATGCACGGTGCGACTAATAGCTAATTGAAAATGCGATCACAACATCAGCACATCGGCAGGTACTGTGTGACTACCAAGTTTCCAGCTAGGCGATCAGCAGCTCAACCTGTTCCAGCTCACCGTAGGTGACTACCTCTATACTGCCGTTATCACTAATTTTTAGTAAAAACTTTTAAACTAAACTATTGAGCTTGATGTTGTGTATGATAACGAAAACTAAAGCCTTGTACCCCACTATAAACAGTGGCTGCCATACACTAGTTTTTCATCTAAACGCCCCCTCAATCATCAATAGACAAACACCTTTATTTTCTGTATAGCGACGTAATTTACTTCATAATATTGACAGTAAAATAACCACTTACCGGTAGTGAATAAGCTAGCTTTAAAGGTGACAGAGTCAAATTATCTCAGGAGACACTATGATTATCTGTAAATTTAGCATTGGAGAACAGATTCGTCATAAACTGCTGGGGTACCCTGGCGTAGTGATTGATATCGATCCTGAATACTCGCTGGTAAGCCCCACCTGGGAAGAACTAGCTGCTCACGATACGCTTCGTACTGCGCCTTGGTATCATGTTGTGATGGAAGATGAACAAGGGCAAGCCATTCATACATACCTGGCAGAAGCTCAGTTGCTGCAAGAAGCCCAAGATTATGATACACACTCTTCTCTAAATGAGCTTGCTAGAGAGATTAAACAGCGCGCACCTCGCTTACATCATTAATGACCAACAGTTATGATCGGAATCAACGGAAAATGCACTACTTAGTGAGTGCCTAATTACAGAATCTCAATTTTTTAAGCAGCAATCTATAACGACATCAAGTCGTAAGCTTTTTGCCAACACTCTGCTCGCTCGTTTTTATAACACCTATCTGCAGTAATAACGCTTTTACGCTAATAAATAGCCTATAGGCCCCTAGTCAAGTGCCTATTACATGGCTAAACTCTACCATCTCGATTTTTTAGGAAAATTCAGCAAGTAATGCAGATACTCCATGCACATGTAATGATTCTACCCCCGCTAATTTAGCGGATGACAGGAATTACCTCATATCTAGCCTCTAGCCCTTCTCCAAAAATAAGCTATCACACTATAACGTTGCATTAGCATAGTGCAAACATATCTTTACTGCTATCATCATTAAGACTTGGGTACGCTTTGATCTGGAGATCTCAGTATCCTCGAGTCGATAATCGTAAACTTCCTAATTTTTTCGTTATTCACATTTTTCATCTACACCGCTTTTTAGCGAATAAGCCTTCTATCAATCTATATTTGTTATTCTTCCCGAAGGAGAAGGAACTCACTACTCATATTATTCCTTTTATTCCTTGAACCTAAGCACATTTCTTTAGTTACAAATGCCCCTAGTTAGCAGGCACTGCTGGATTGGAGGGATTACTTGCAAGAACACACTATCTGAGCACCATCTATATGCAATGATCACCAAGGATAAACGGATTGGGCGGAACATCCGTCTAGTAACATACTTTTAAATATATGTTTTTACCATATTTTATATTGAATAATGCTACAGGCACCGGTTATTTTTCTGCCTAAGCTCTAGCGCTCGTTGTTGAAACTAAGTGCTTTACTCTGCGTTACTGATTTTTAGTAAAGGCACTCTGAAACCGGAAGGTTGTCAATCTCTGGATCAACTTTATAGTTAACTGAGAACCCTAGATCCTAAAAACGGTTCTATTGTTGTTTTTAGTTTTTCTGACGAATCGCTTCTGTAGAAGCTAAGTCTTCTCTATTAGAGAAGACGCACTAAGAGTATCCCTGTGAACAATATCTCTGCTCGCAGCGTGAGTAAAGATAACCCGGTTAGCGGTTCAACCTACGATAACACAAAACCGCGTACAGCTCTGATTGACTACATAGCGCCGGATCTTCATATTTCAATCGAAGTGAAAGGCAGTAAAGATGTTGTTTCTCAGCCTCAGGATTAACTGAGTTATTCACAAATACTTTTATACTGACAATAAAAACTTTGAAGCTGATTTTTAGCGTAGCGTATTATCGTCTTTAGACGATTTTCCAAACCAGGGTTTATATTATACCCTGCTTGATCTAGGTAGGCACTTGCACTGGCTGTTTTTCCATTTTCTGTTTTTAGCAACGCCGCCCCCCACCGCATGAATCAGCCAAATTTTATGCAAAATGTATTATGTCTTCTCCTCCTTACGGTATTTTTTCACCAGATATTTCTATTTTTAACTGAACTCAAGATTTTCTAGTTTTTGATATTTAATCATCAATTATTCATTGAACCTGTCATAGTTAGTTTCTAACTATACTAATAGTTACTTAATTTTCCTCTTTGAGCTTCTCTTTTTGACATAAACGTTAAAAAGAGACTACACACTGAGCTAATTATCTCTTGCCATACCGTTCCAAGACTTCGTCTGTGCAGCAAGTATTATTATTGTATAATCACGCTCTTCATTCAGACAACTACCCTTGACACTTTGATCAATAACCAACTTGCATGGCAGCATCTTCTGCCAGACCATACGCCGTACCAGTCTCTGTTTGATCGAGCAGACAAGCTTGAATCTCTAGATTTTTCTGCACTTCAACCGAGACTGGTAGACAGCCTAAAGGTATTTTGCCACCAACTCTCACCTTCACCCTTTATGTTAGTGAAAGCAGAAGAGACTAACGATTATCTTGTTCTCATCGCAGGTGCCGTAAGAACTCTATGCCAGAATGCCTCAGCTCGCTATGGTAGCCGTTATATCATCGAGAACGATCGTATCGACATTCAACCGGCTGTGCAGTTTTCCGATAACTTTGCAGCTAAGCAGGCATGTGAGTTCAAGGCATGGATCGAAGCAGAACAATTATTCGGCTGTGTCCGCTATTATCAAGAGCGCATTAGCCTAGAAGATGGGTTACTACACCGTATTAATGGTGGAATACTGATTCTGACAGCACTTACCCTATTGGCACAACCGCTGCTTTGGCTACGCCTGAAACAGATTATCGAAGAAGGCCAATACCATTGGCTGTCGCCTGATGAAAGGCGGCCTTTACCCATTTCTATTCCACCAGTGCCAATGAATATTCGTCTGATCGTCGTTGGCGATCGTAAAAGTCTTAGCGATCTGTATGATATAGAGCCAGACATGAGCAACTTAGCTATTTACGGTGAATTTGAATCTGAATTGCTGCTGATCAACGAAGACGATATGACGCGCTGGTGTTCGTATATTAATGCGTTATGCACAGCTAACCACCTTCCCTCACTTACAGCAGATGCCTGGCCTTCGCTGCTGCAAGTAGCCGTTCGCTATAGCGGAGATCAGGATAGCCTGCCACTTTGCCCCCAATGGCTTACACATCAGCTAAAGCACATTGCGATTTACGTTCAAGAAGACTATATCACTGCTAAAACTATCGCTGATGCGATAGCTGCCCAGCGATGGCGTGAAGGGTATCTGGCCGAGCGTATACATGATGAAATTGAACTGGGCCAGATAGTCATCGAAACGGAGGGTGAAGTTATAGGGCAGGTCAACGGGCTTTCTGTGCTCAAATACCCTGGACATCCGGTTGCTTTTGGTGAACCAACTCGCATTAGCTGCGTGGTGTATCCTGGAGAAAGTGAATTCACTGATGTAGATCGAAAAACTGAATTAGCAGGCAATATACACGCTAAGGGTATGATGATCATGCAAGCATTTTTAATTTCCGAGCTAGATCTTAAGCAACAATTGCCATTCTCAGCATCGCTGGTTTTTGAGCAGTCCTACAGTGAAGTAGATGGTGATAGTGCTTCGCTAGCAGGGTTATGTGCATCAATCAGCGCCTTGTCGCAGCAACCTATTAATCAGCAAATAGCGATTACTGGCTCTGTCGATCAGTTTGGTAGAGTGCAGCCCATTGGTGGCGTCAATGAGAAGATTGAAGGCTTCTTTGAAATTTGTCAGCGAAGAGAACTCACTGGAAATCAGGGTGTTATTATTCCAGCAGCCAATCTTCGTCATCTAAGTCTGAATCTCGATGTAGTCGAGTCTGTTCGTTCTGGGCAGTTCCATATTATCCCGGTGAAAACGGTGCAGGAAGCCATCACTCTGCTGACGAATATGGCTTATGACTATGAGCAACAGCCAAATCTATTGGGGTTGATTAAAGACCGTATTTCTCAATTTTCACTGCAAGAGCGACGCCTATTCTCGTGGTTCTTTCGGTGAGGATCTCGTTTAACCAGGTTTCTGGGTTGCTCAGCTTGCATGTGTAAGCTAACCTACGTGCTTCACTAGCATAAGGTTTATTGAGAATATGGTAGATAAACGCGAATCTTATAGAAAAGAAGACCTCCTTGCCTCTAGCCGCGGTGAACTGTTCGGCCCTCTGGGTCCTCAGTTGCCTGCCCAGAACATGTTGATGATGGACCGTGTCGTACAAATGACGGAAAACGCTGGTAATCACGGTAAAGGTTATGTTGAAGCTGAATTAGATATTACCCCAGAACAGTGGTTCTTTAGCTGCCACTTTATCGGTGACCCTGTTATGCCAGGATGCCTGGGCTTAGACGCCATGTGGCAGTTGGTCGGGTTCTATCTCGGATGGTTGGGCGGTGAAGGTAAAGGCAGAGCATTAGGTGTAGGTGAAGTGAAATTTACAGGCCAAGTGCTGCCAACAGATAAAAAGGTTACCTACTGCATTCACTTCAAACGCGTTATTAATCGCCGTTTGGTGATGGGAATTGCAGACGGTGAAGTTTTGGTCGACGGGAAACAGATCTATACGGCTAATGAATTAAAAGTGGGTCTGTTTAAAGATAAAACTTCATTCTAATCGCAAATGTGGACGGTTCCCCCTCCCCGCTCAAGAAGTATACTTTGAACGCCTGATCTTGATTCTTTTGACCACAAGCGCTAGCAAAGCTAGATCCAGTGGCTAGTCGATTGCTGCTTATATCAAAGTTTCTGCTTCTGCACCTAATTGCAGTTCCTGATCATTCTCTTTTATGCATTGCTACTCTGCAGAATCAATATGTCCATAGCTTTTAGCTACAAAACTGATGCTATGCTCAAACGATGAGCTCGTATTCAGCATCAGAGGCGTGTGTATCACGAACGCGCTTTTTGTATTGCTTCCACAGCATAATGCCAGAAGCAGCGCTTAATGTAGTTTTCCTAGAGACTACAGTCATTTTTGTCGATTTGAATGAAAATGTGATATAGGCCCTATTTTAGCATTTTTTAGCATTGTAAAAAGATAAGCTGCCAAGAACGCTATCATTGCCGGAGCGATGACTAAAGCCATTGCACAGCAATGGTCATACCGTATAGACCTACAGTTAGTACTTCGTTGATAACGCAGCATAACTGACCTATATCTAGAATAGAATTCAGGCAGTAATTCTGCTGAATTCCAATGCTGCTGCTGTTGTTCTAACCGGTTATGGTACTGCCCAGAGCACAATGCTGGCATGCCACTCTTTCTTAGAGTGTGAGCTGGGTTCTAGTTTGTTCACCTGTCCGACATGCCTATCTGATCTCTCAGATGAATAATAGTAACTTCGTTTCTCTGTTATATACCAAAGGTTTTGGTTGGATGGCTGAGCTGAATCTGGAAAACCTATTTACTCAACTGTTTAAAGAAGAATGTAGCCGTAGCTACTTGAGCTACCGCGTTGTTCAGCAAAAATGCGATAAGAAAATTCTGGACGTAGTGAAAGCAATTATTGATCTCCAAGTTCCAAAAAGAACTGGATCAGGATCTGGTTAAAAGTACTATTTCTGTTCCTCAATGACAGCAATATTTCTTTGCAAACAGCAAAGATGCAGAACTGACTAACTTTAGAAAATCTCTGCTGGTATAAGTCTTGTACCGAGAAAGTGGTTGTATTGAAAACACCGTGGATGCATCCACGGTGTTTTGTATTTTATTGGCCCCATTTTACCATCGAATTCAGAATATTTTGCCTTAGCCTTTCACTATGAAATCTTATATAAGAAAATCCTAAACTTCTGATTGACAGAAAGTAGTTGACTCTAGAGATTAAAATATCGATTATTAGTTAATGATAACCCTCGGTGAGGTGTCTGAGTGGCTGAAGGAGCATGCCTGGAAAGTGTGTATACGTGAAAACGTATCGAGGGTTCGAATCCCTCCCTCACCACCACATCTAAAAATTTAGGTGATTTGTCTACGTGCAGCAGACATAAGTAATTAGGTTCACTAGTTCATACACGGCCACGCCAAAACCAATAACCTATCTTGCCACCAAATCTTACTACCAAACTGGGGACAATAAGTATTGCTATCACATAGCGTAGCTTTCAGCAGAGTAGCAGAGTCGCAGGCTTTTCCAGCATTATTCTGACCTCTTTCCCGCATCTGAAGATAATTTTTCTGCGTGATATTAATCGGTTGATCCTAGGCCAAGTTGCTTTTCTACCTGAGACACCAAAATCCAGACAGCGCAACTCATCCAGTTTTGATGGATAGCTCCTCGAATACGTTGTACCACCGCATAGGCGGTAAATTCGAAATTCCCTGTAACGAAACTCAAGGCTTCGTGGCTCCCTAACGAAACAGGTCTCTGTCAGCAGGCTTTTTATCCATAGTGCATTCGGCGGTATACACATCGTTTACAGTGATAAATAGCTAAGATAAGATTATCATCTACACTATTATGCATTTGTGTAGTCTGTTCCTTTCTGCGAAACAGACTCTTAGAAAACACGCGCGTTTCTCTCTAACTGCTACATGCTTCAGCATAAGCCACCTGAGATTGGTAATCGCCAGGTGCAGGCCGATTTTTATTTATATCGTGTGCTTGTTAAGCGGTTGAGCCTTCGTAGCAGAGGGTGCTAGGGTACAGATATACTCAAAGCTTTCGGTATCGGATTCCTGTGCTCTTTATAATCGTCTAACTCTAACTGATCTTGTATCCTATGGGTGGTTGTTTCCTGCAAGACGGAAAAACATAAGCTTCCTGACACTACCTGTACTGGAGTGAGGGCACGGAAGCTGGCATGTATTTGCTCAGTATTATAGGCTTTTATATCTAAAAAGAACTAATGATGTTCTATATCCGCTAGTAATTTATCTGCTTCATCAAAAGGCTTACTAATGATCACCTCTGCTGCAACTAGGGGCTTATTAATGAAGGTGTTGCCTATCTATCCGGGTCAGAAAGCAACGCGTTCTTTTGTTGCTATTGCTAGAGCGCTGAAGCAGGTGCTCCATTTCCTTTCCTATCCGCAGCGATGACAAAGCGCTTCTATGACTCATACTGGTATTGTTGGTGCTATTCACATTGCTATTTTAGAGGTTGCTTTCCTCCAAAATAAAAACGTAGTCGCCAGTATTGGAAACCATTGAGATGGTGGAGGGTGAATAGTGACTACTCTTTTTCTTCTGGTTTTGCAAAACGGGCTTTGGGTTGGTTCAGAGCCATTATCAATATCTCTTTATAGGTGTTTTTGGTGAGTCTAAAGAGCAAGATAGAATCAGCATATATATTCAGACGTATACATCATAGGCCCGTTGATGTACGTTGAATTACGTTGGCGATAGGAGAGTAAGGAATGAGGTAAAAGTCTGTAAATGATGGTTTTTAGAAAAAGATAGCACATATCAATGTGCTAATGGTGCCCGGGGCGGGACTTGAACCCGCACAGCGCGCTCGCCGAGGAATTTTAAATCCCTTGTGTCTACCGATTTCACCACCCGGGCAAAAATTGGAGGCGCGTCTCGGAGTCGAACCGAGATGGGCGGATTTGCAATCCGCTGCATGGCCACTCTGCCAACGCGCCTTTAGTTTACAGTCTTCTCACTGAGCTGGTACTTCTGGCTATAATAACAGTATTTTTCTTATAACTCATTGAGTAAAATCAGTTTTTTATTTTCGCTTCAGTAATGAAAGACATTATGGACTGGGTACTCGCTGCTGGCAAGCCTTTTGTCGTCGGGATAAAACTGAACGCTCAAAATCTCACCACGTGAATCTGTTATTTACTATTCTCGCTTCATTTAGCAGCAAACGGTTGCTTAGTCGGAAAATATTCATTTTTCCACACAGCATTAACATCATTATCTACTCTCAGTATCCACTCTGGATAGCGAAAAAAACTACAATATCATCCAACAGCAATAAGTTCACTGGATTGAGGTCGATACTTCGACAGCAGTCTCGATAATGTCGACAAGACTGCCGTCACTAAGTAGCCAATGAAAGGATCACCTTCTTGAGTTGCACCACTAGCTGAAGCAGTTAGTTGATCTGTTTTTGAGACAGTGGGTGATAACACGACACTTTCCGATATCAACACACAGTGTAGTGGCGTGTATCCAATGCCATAATCTGCTCTAAAAGCAACCAATACTATCTGCTTTCTGGTCACATACACGCCATGCCTTTAACATTATACTGTTTTGTATTTTGCAGTTGCATCATGTTACATGTATGTGAGTTTATAAGCTTTACAACAACTATTTTATAACTATTGAGAAAACGGCTACCTATATTGTCCATATCATGGAGAGTGACATCTACCTTTAGTAGATGAATAATTCGATTATTTTAGTCGGTTCACGCTTTTCCTGAAAAACTCCCGTTGGGAAAATGTTGGTAATACGACTACGTCTGTATTTCATTGAAACGAGAAGATCTGGCATAAAAAAAACGAATAAACCATTGCTAAAACCGTTAATGAGCAAGGCAGGGATCACTTTCGTGAAATCGAAAGCTAGGTCCTCAAGGGAGTCATACATCAGCAATGCCGTGGCGGCTACCGGTAGTATGGGCATTTAGAATTGCCATATATATGAAATATAATGGTATTTTTACCTTTCTACCTCAGAAAAAAACCGTGGTGGCTCGGCCGAAATCAAATCTAATGGCAAAGTATCGCCATCAATCACGGGCTTGTCTATTGGCGAGGAAATTACTAGTATTATTAACAATGAGCCCTTACAAGAAGGGAGCGCATTGCATCATTGGTGCTAATAAAGATAAAGATAAAGCTGAAGTATTACAATAAATTTACGCACTGTGCATCCACATTCTTATGTTTATAAGAATGTGGATCTCTTTTTTTCCTCCTACATCTATCTATCTATTGATGGATAAATCACAGGTCAGGTAATTTAATTTTTTTAAAAAATCTTTTTAAATGGAAGTTAATCAATACAATTTATTCTCTGGAGTGTTGTATGTCCTTTTCTTTTTTTATTGAGTAAGAAAAAATAAGATATTCAGAGTTTTCAATGTGAAATGTAATATTATAAACATTTTATAGTGTTTGCTAACATCTTAAACCTAGCCGTAAATCTATAGGTTATGTCAATGTAAAAAGACAAGATGCCAATATAAGGTTGGCATTGTTAATCGGGCAGGGAAATTACTGGGTAGCTGCTAAAAAGCAAGTTATCCAGCCACTATAGCCAAAGAATTAAAGATTTGCCATAAGGAAACCGCCTGTTCTTATTCACCATGTGAATTTCTTTTGCCTGTTTAAAAAACTCCCACTAATTCATAGTGATTAGAATAAAGAACTTTTGATTCTCCAAGTTTTGGAGCGGGAAACGAGACTCGAACTCGCGACCCCGACCTTGGCAAGGTCGTGCTCTACCAACTGAGCTATTCCCGCATCATAATTAGCGTTGGACACCAATCTATTTAATGAAATTATTCTACTAACTTATTCAAGCGAGTCAATAAAATTATCAATTCCCTCTCGATAAGTGTTGTTTTTTACAACATCGAGGTTAGGAATCTAGCAAATAGCGCCATGCGGCACTCAAATAATAGAACATAGACCAAAATGTCAGCACTACTGCGATATAGAGTGCGATAATACTCGCACCTTCGATCAGGTGCTCAGGGCGACAAAGTAACCCAACCAGCGCTAGCATTTGCGCAGTCGTTTTCACCTTTCCCAACCAAGATACAGCAATATAACTACGTTTGCCAATTTCAGACATCCATTCGCGCAGTGCAGAAATAATAATTTCCCTTCCAATCATCGTAGCGGCAGGCAAGGTTATCCACCACACATGGTAATGCTCTGACACTAGTACCAACGCCACCGTTACCATCACTTTGTCAGCTACCGGATCGAGAAAGGCACCAAGGCGCGTAGTTTGCTTCAAGCGACGTGCTAGAAAACCATCAACCCAGTCTGTCAGCGCCGCGACTACAAAAATAAAGGCACAGAGCAGAGGTGCCCAGATAAAAGGGATATAAAACGCTAGCACAAAGAGCGGGATAAGGACAATGCGAAAGAGGGTTAGCAATGTTGCTATGTTCAATTGCATATGGGGTGGTATGGGTGGTGGATATGTTGCTACATTGTCCTTAGTGTTTCAATGTGGGAAAGTTTTTTCTGCTTAATGCATATGAAAAGCCGAGCATATGCATAATAGCATAAATGCTAGCACGTAAAATAGCTGCATACCGACAAAGTATTTCAGCAGCATTGGCCTACTTTTCGGACCAAACCTGTCAATCAGTTCTAGCGAACTAGTGTTTTTTGCTTTTGCACTTTTCTTGCAGTGACCAGAGATTGCATGACTCGTTCGAGTCATCTCGAAATTGGTCCTTACCGCCATCTTCAAAACGACGTTTCAGAACCTTAGTTCATGACTACATAGAGATCTTTAAGGTGATGTCGCTAATGTTGTAACGACGAGACTTCGAACTCTATGCCACTTTGTTATCAAACACCACGGAAGATGCCACTGTCTGCTCTCCAATCATAGGTCTGATATCAATTCCATACATAAAATTCTTTTAAGATGAAGAACAGTGTCTAGCCTCCATTAATTTTTTCGTTAATGAAGCTACATATCAGCCCATTAATTCTTAATTAATCAGTATTATCTTTCTGCTATCTTTATCTCTTTTGAAGATTTTAATAGAAACAAAACTGTTAAGGCATTTGTTTTATACAAAAAAGATAAACAAAATTAGAAGCAGTAAAAATAACTCTCCTCAGATAAAATGGCTAATAAAACAAAGCGTTATGGGCAGTTTCTGGTAAACTCTCTGATATTGCATTAAAACCTTTATATGGAGATATAACTCTCTCAAATTAATTTCAATAGTGAAAATAGCGATTTTTAATTAACCAAATGAGAGAATAAGCTTCTCTTTTCTATAAAGTTTATTGCTAATATGAATTGTATAACCGTCGGCAATGTGTACTCCAATTCTTAATTGTACAAGTTTTTATTATTAATATTTTACCTTTCCTATCCAATTATCGGTTTAGTATTTATGTTAAAATATTGTATTGATTTTTATCAAAAATTAAAGGTTAGTTAAATAAAAATCGCGAACGAAAATTTATTAATCACAGAATACTGAAATATATTTTGCTCAGTCAGGAAAAATAATATAAAGAAACAGTACATTACAAACCAAAAAATAATAAATAACAGTGATTATAACCCTACTAGGGTAGGAGAACTGCAGGATTACCTCAGCAAACGCTGGTAAATGCAACGATTGCTCTCTCCTATAGATAGGAGAAGAAATTGATAATCAAAGGGGGTTCGTGCAGGTATTGTGCAATACCCTCTGCATATACTGATGCACAGGAGGATACCAGAGGCTATCGCTTACTCAATACCTTGGCTGCGCAGGTACTCTTCATAACTGCTAGTAAAATCCACTACTTTGTTTGGTGTGATTTCTAGTATGCGGGTCGCCAATGAGCTGACAAATTCACGATCATGGGAAACGAATAATAAAGTACCCTGATAAAGCTCCAGCGCTATGTTAAGCGCTGCAATAGATTCCATATCTAAGTGGTTGGTTGGTTCATCCATCACTAAAATATTGGGGCGTTGCATCATTAGTTTCCCGAACAGCATACGGCCTTTTTCCCCTCCGGAGAGGACTGTCACTTTCTTCTTGATATCATTCTGACCGAATAGCAGGCGTCCCAGGACGCCACGTACAGCCTGCTCATCATCCTTCTCATGCTTCCACTGGCTCATCCATTCAAACACCGTTAGATTGCCTTCAAACTCGTATTCATAGTCTTGCCTATAGTAGGCGATATTCACGTTTTCAGACCACTTAATAGTACCCTTGTCCGCCGCCAGTTCACCCACCAGGGTTTTTAGCAGCGTGGTTTTACCAATACCATTTGTACCTAAAATTGCAACCCTCTCACCTACTTCAATCAGTAGATTAAGACCGGAGAACAGTGGGCCCTTATCGAACCCTTTTTCTAATGCCTCTACTTCCAGTGCATTACGAAACAATTTTTTATCCTGATCGAAGCGGATAAAGGGGGACTTTCGGCTGGAAGCTTTTACTTCATCAAGCTGAATTTTTTCAATTTTTCGCGCGCGAGATGTTGCCTGACGAGATTTGGATGCGTTAGCACTAAAGCGGCTGACAAAGGATTGCAATTCAGCAATCTGTACTTTCTTCTTAGCGTTATCCGACAGTAAACGCTCACGCGCCTGGATGGCTGCCGTCATATAGTCGTCGTAATTACCGGGGAAAACGCGTAGTTCACCATAATCTAGATCCGCCATGTGAGTACATACCATGTTCAGAAAATGGCGATCATGCGAAATAATAATCATGGTGCTATTACGCTCGTTCAAGACATTCTCCAGCCAACGGATAGTATCAATATCCAAGTTGTTGGTCGGTTCATCAAGCAGAAGAATATCTGGATTAGAAAATAGCGCCTGTGCCAGCAGTACACGCAGTTTCCAGCCAGGTGCCACTTCACTCATCAGACCGTAATGCTGCTCTATCGGAATGCCAACCCCCAGCAATAACTTCCCCGCACGGGACTCTGCACTGTAGCCATCCATTTCACCGTATTTTACTTCCAGATCAGCTACCTTATAGCCTTCTTTTTCGCTTATTTCCGCTAAAGCGTAAATGCGGTCACGCTCTTCTTTTACGACCCACAGCTCCCTGTGTCCCCTAATGACGGTATCCAGTACAGTAAAATTTTCAAAGGAAAACTGATCTTGACGTAGCTTGCCAAGACGTTTATTAGGGTCGATCACAACGTTGCCGCCACTCGGTACCAGATCGCCACCTAAAATCTTCATAAAGGTGGATTTACCGCAGCCATTAGAACCGATCAACCCGTAACGGTTACCATTGCTAAAATTGAGGGAAATATTTTCAAATAATGGCTTACTGCCAAATTGCATCGTAATGTTGTTGGTGCTTAACACGGCGTTAACTCAAATAAAAAGTATGATTTAACGCGCATTATGCCATAGGCACACTGCAGGATCGCCTGCAGTTTATAAACCAAATAAAATGATCATGTACTACCATGCAGAAGTCATCGGTAATACGCAATGAGAGCGTAAGCTCAGCATCACGTGCACTGAGGCGCACCGCACTCACCAAGAGCAATCACCGACGATTTTATCTCTTCGGAACGTGTCCCAGCCGGGTTTTCTCCAGAGAGAACCCGTAGAGGGTGGCAAGTATTGAGTTGTTGGAGAAATCAACCACTTTCCCCGCAGCCCCTGCGCTCTTCTCTATCCTCTCAATAGCTATACCCGCCATCAGGTAGAAGTTGTATTCCGGGTATTTGGTCGGAACTGGAGATCAAGAGATCCTCTTTTTTGTATACTAAATCCTGACGTTTATAATCAGTTCATTTTAAAATCTGGTGTCATCTGTATTGCTATGGTCGGGAAAAGGCCTCTTTAAAAAACCCGCAGAAATAATAACGAAAGAAGTTGATATGAAAAAACTCGGGATACCATAAAACGGCTATCCTTCATTTCCTCTTTCTGCAAAGAGATACAACCGATCGAAAAGACAATGGCGCACAAGTTACACGCTACATAACTCGCCTTCGCCCGTTTCTATCAAACGCACGCCAGAATCAATGTAGCGCCGATAATGCTCACTTCATTCTGAAATTTATTCCAGTCCTGAGAGGAGTTTCCAAACCGAGAGACCAGAGAAAAGGAATCTAGTAGCACGCTGCGTTATGGTTTTTTTCCCCTTCCATTTCTAAAAAACTTGTAGCAGAGAGAATTAAAGACGCTTTTTCCATGATCGCGGCGCGATGGTGATCCACCATAATCAGGTTAGTGACTTTAGTAAGTGCTGCATCCTCCCATGCCTGGAGTGCATGACGATAGAGATCATTTTGCGTGGGATAAAAAGCTACGGAAGCTGCAGCGAAACTCTTCAAATCTGCTACCGCCTCAAACGTCGTGAGTAGAGGATGCTTGCTTCAGATCAAAATTAAGTATCAATCGAGTTGCATCGGTCATATGATTCTCACTTATATGGTTTAGTGTTTAATAGATATTTGATAATGGCAAAAATACTCATATTTCGTTATCATTATCGCCTTTTCACCTACCCCTTAATGAACCTTGCGTAATAGTGACATGAACACTATACGCTCAGTAAAAACAAGCGCACAGCCTTTCCTTTCCTTTATACTGGAATACTGGGAGTAATACATTTACATACTTCTCCGAATAAACAACCTTAAGAAAATAAAGGCACAATAACAGTACAGCTGCCAGCCGCATTGTACTAAAATCGACGATCATTCTTCAAAAAGGGTAAATACAGGAGTACATTAGGCAGGTTATGTGATTTTATCTCGGAATACGTTTTTCCTGAAAAGGTTCTCTCTATCTATGATCTCTCCCATTGAGAAGGCTAAAAAGCTGGATAATGTTTGCTATGACATTCGCGGCCAGATGCTAAAAGAAGCCAAGCGACTGGAAGAAAAAGGAAATAAAGTACTAAAACTGAATATTGGCAATCCTGCGCCATTTGGTTTCGATGCTCCGGATGAAATCCTAGTTGCTGTGATTCGTAATTTACCAAACGCGCAGGGTTACTGCGATTTTAAAGGACTTTATTCAGCGCGTAAAGCAATTATGCAGTATTATCAAGCACGCGGAATTCGTGAAATGACACTGGAAGACGTTTATATCGGAAACGGTGTATCCGAACTGATTGTGCAATCTATGCAAGCATTGCTTAATACGGGCGACGAGATATTAGTTCCCGCACCGGATTATCCGCTATGGACCGCTGCAGTTTCGGTATCTAGCGGGAATGCAGTGCACTATCTGTGTGATGAAGAAGCCGCATGGTTCCCCGACCTGAACGACATTCGCACAAAAATCACCCCTCGTACACGGGGCATTGTAATTATCAACCCCAACAACCCAACCGGGGCTGTCTACAGTAAGGAGCTGCTGATGGAAATCGTGGAAATTGCGCGTCAATACAGCCTGATTATTTTTGCTGACGAGATCTACGATAAAATTCTATATGACGAGGCACAACACTATTCTGTTGCCGCACTGGCACCGGATTTGCTGACTGTTACATTCAACGGACTGTCAAAAACATACCGTGTATCTGGATTCCGTCAAGGATGGATGGCTCTTAACGGCCCAAAAAAGCATGCGAAAGGCTATATCGAAGGATTGGAAATACTGGCTTCAATGCGTTTGTGTGCCAACGTCCCTATGCAATATGCCATTCAGACTGCGTTAGGCGGCTATCAGAGTATCAGTGAGTTTGTTCATCCCGGTGGACGGCTGTATGAACAGCGTCTGCACGCTTGGGAACTAATCAATCAGATTCCCGGTGTCTCCTGTGTAAAACCACAGGGTGCGCTCTACATATTCCCGCGCATTGATGCCAAATGTTTCAATATTCATGACGACCAAAAACTGGTGTTAGATCTTCTTCTGCAAGAAAAAGTGTTGCTGGTCCAAGGAACGGCCTTTAACTGGCTACATCCGGACCACGTGCGTATCGTAACGCTGCCGAGCCTTGATGAACTGGATTCTGCAATCCATAAATTTGGACGTTTTCTATCGCATTACCATCAGTAATGCCCTGCATGCCTCATGCCTACGAGGCTACTATTTTCCACAGCGCCTAGGGAAGCGGCTTTACCCTAGTTTGCAGCCTTCTCCAGAGCTCAAACAATAACCGAGTATGGTGCTGCCGTCTGAAAGAAAATGATGAATCCTTGTCAGGATTTCGCCTACTTAGCCTGTTTAAAACAGATTAGCTGCTGTCCGCTAATGCATAATGTACGCATAGAAAATGTGTCTGATCACACTTCAGGAAACCTGAATGCAGAAGGCATAGGAATGCTAGCAATGTACCAGATGCCAGCAAGGATTGACCAGGGACATGCCTACCCCTATCAAATATTTCAATGCGCAGATCGCCTACGCCTATAATAGGCGTCATTAGCAGCAAGGAAGTTTTTCCGGTTCCGGAAATAAATAGCCGGATCGTTGCACAAAGCACACAGGTATACCTACATCACCTTTAGCCTTCTCTACGCCACTTGAGAATCTCTTAGGCTATTAAAATCAGCCTCCTATCCCCAGTCGTCTGCTGGGACCCTATGCAAATAAGCATCATTTCGACGATCAAAATCAAGTGATATTGACGAGGACAAGACTGTCACACGCTGCTAGCATTATGAGAATAGCGTCCTTCCAGTCCAAAATAATGTCAGGCAGCGCTGATGACGTTTTTGAAGCCTATAACCGCACTCTACGATGGTTTTAAGACGACGATATCGATTCTGTATTTTTCGGATCCAGCATCTTCATTGTGCCTCCTTTGTTACCAACTTTTCAGTAATTTCTGTTTGCAATCACGATAAAAAATAACAGATAAAAATAAAAATTTTTAAAAAATTAATCATACTTTAGTATGATAGAGTGTACTTTGTGTTTGCCAAGCGCTATCTGTATTCTAACCAGACCTTTTTAAGGTCGCCATCAATAGTAAAAGTAGTAAGTTGTCATGTTAACTGCACTAAAGTAGGCAGACAACATGCCATGATAACATCCTTTTCCCATCACTCTCTCATAGGGCATACATAGAGCAAATCGGCATTTTTATGGTCATGGCAAGAACATCACCTTACTATGACTTAATCCTAAAGGTCAAAGACTCTTTACACTACTCTGATCGCTATTTGACATTATATTCAGAATGTATAAAATATGGAATAAAAGGTACTTTTATGTCGAGAAAATTAGTACTAGTTCTTAACTGTGGTAGTTCTTCCCTAAAGTTCGCAATCCTAGATCCTATCAATGGAGAAAAATACCTGTCAGGTCTTGCCGAGTGTTTCTATCTTTCCGAAGCCCGTATCAAATGGAAAATAGATGATCGCAAGCAGGAAGCAGCACTGGGCGTAGGTGCTGCACACAGCGAAGCACTAAACTTTATTGTAAACACTATTCTAGCTAAGAAACCAGAGCTCTCTGCCCAACTAGTTGCTATCGGCCACCGTATCGTACACGGTGGCGAGAAGTTTACCAGGTCTGCTGTGATCAACGACTCTGTATTGCAGGGAATCAAAGATTCCGTGCCGTTTGCGCCATTGCACAACCCAGCTCATCTGATCGGCATCGACGAAGCGCTGAAAGCGTTCCCTGCGCAGGCGAACAAAAACGTTGCTGTGTTCGATACGGCATTCCACCAGACTATGCCGGAAGAATCTTTCCTGTATGCCCTGCCGTATAAACTGTATAAAGAACATCATATCCGCCGTTACGGTGCACACGGCACCAGTCACTTCTTTGTAACCCAACAGGCTGCAGCAGCGCTGAATAAACCAGTAGATGAGGTTAACCTGATCACTTGCCACCTGGGCAATGGTGGTTCTGTTACTGCTGTACAAAACGGTAAATGCGTTGATACTTCCATGGGTTTGACTCCACTGGAAGGCCTGGTGATGGGTACCCGTAGCGGTGACATCGATCCGGCTATCGTCTTCCACCTGCACCATTCTCTTGGTATGAGCGTTGAAGCCATCAACAAGCTTTTGACCAAAGAATCGGGTCTTTTGGGCCTGACTGAAGTCACTAGCGATTGCCGTTATGTGGAAGATAACTACCAGACCAAAGAAGACGCTAAACGTGCCATGGGCGTGTACTGCCACCGGCTGGCTAAATACATCGGTGCTTACAGTGCTTTGATGCAAGGCCGTCTCGACGCAGTCATTTTCACTGGAGGTATCGGTGAAAATTCGGCTATGGTTCGTGAACTAACTCTGAACAAACTAGTTCTGCTGGGCTTTGAAGTGGATCACGAACGAAACCTAGCTGCACGCTTCGGTAAAGCTGGAAACATCAGTAAAGATGACTGCCGCCCTGCGCTGGTGATCCCGACCAATGAAGAGTTGGTTATCGCGCAAGACGCTTTGCGTCTGACAGCATCAGACAGGTAACTCGACACCCTCACAGCAAAGGATGACAGCGTTTTTTTTTGACTAATCTATTTTTAACTCAACGAACAACCGTAAAGAGGTTTAGCCGTGTCCCGTACAATCATGTTGATCCCTACTGGCACTAGCGTTGGGCTGACAAGCGTCAGACTGGGTATTATTCGTTCTATGAAACGAAAAGGCGTGCGTCTGAGAGTATTCAAGCCTATCGCTCAACCGAGTACTAGAGATAATACGCCAGATCAGACGACCAAAATCATTCGCGCCAACTCCGCTATCAATGCTGCTGAACCGTTGAAAATGAGCCATGTAGAGGCATTACTCAGTTCTAATCAACAAGACGTGCTGATGGAAGAGATTATCGCTAACTACCACAAGAATACTAAAGATATTGAAGTAGTGCTGGTAGAAGGTCTAGTGCCGACCCTCAAACATCAGTTTGCTAACGCGCTGAACTATGAAATTGCCAAAACTCTAAACGCAGAAATCGTATTCGTTATTACACTGGGTAATAACTCTCCGGACCAGTTAAAAGAGCGTATCGAACTGGTGCGAAGTAGCTTCGGCGGTAGCAAGAACAAAAATATCACTGGTGTTATCATCAACATACTGAATGCCACGGAGGATGAGCAAGGTCGTACGCTCTCTGATTTGTCTGAAATCTTCGACGATTTAAGCAAAAAGGAGGTTCCTAGCATTGATCTAAAACAACTTTTTGCTAAAAGTCCGTTGCCTGTGCTGGGCTGTGTACCGTGGAGTTTCGACCTAATCGCGACCCGCGCTATCGATATAGCAAAGCACTTGAATGCCATACTCATCAACGAAGGCGAAATTCATACCCGCCGTGTAAAAACCGTGATCTTCTGTGCGCAGAGCATTCCGCACATGCTAGAACATTTCTGTCCTGGTTCCCTTTTAGTAACCTCAGCAGACCGTCCTGACGTGCTGGTTTCCGCTTGTCTAGCAGCCATGAACGGCGTTGAAATCGGTGCCGTGCTGTTAACTGGTGGTTGTAAACTTGATGCTAGTATCGCAAAACTGTGTGAAAGCGCCTTCAAGACTGGCCTGCCGGTATTTAGGGTGAACACTAATACCTGGCAGACCTCTCTCAGCCTGCAAAGCTTCAGCCTAGAAGTGCCGGTTGATGACAGCGAACGCGTTGAAAAAGTAGAAGACTACGTAGCTCGCCATATCGATAACCAGTGGATAGAATCGCTTAGCGCTGCGTACAAGCGTTCTCGTCGTCTGTCTCCTCCGGCATTTCGTTATCAGTTAACCGAGCTGGCACGCCAGGCAGGCAAACGAGTAGTGTTACCGGAAGGCGAAGAGCCTCGCACCGTAAAAGCAGCCTCTATCTGTGGCGAACGTGGCATTGCACACTGCGTTCTCCTAGGCAACCCGGACGAGATTAAGCGTGTTGCTGCTGCACAAGGCGTTGAACTGGGCAAAGGGATAGAAATTATCGATCCAGAAACCGTTCGCGAACTCTATGTTCCGCGTCTGGTTGATCTTCGCAAGAGCAAAGGCATGACCGAAGTAGTTGCGCGTGAGCAACTGGAAGACAATGTTGTGCTGGGCACCCTAATGTTAGAACAAGATGAAGTTGACGGTCTGGTTTCTGGTGCCGTTCACACAACCGCTAATACCATACGTCCGCCATTGCAGTTAATCAAAACCTCTCCGGGCAGTTCGCTAGTTTCTTCCGTATTCTTTATGCTGCTGCCGGAACAGGTCTTTGTTTATGGCGACTGCGCCATCAACCCGGATCCAACCGCAGAGCAACTAGCAGAAATTGCGATTCAGTCCGCCAACTCTGCCTCTGCGTTTGGCATCGAGCCGCGCGTTGCCATGATCTCCTACTCCACCGGTAATTCTGGTGCTGGCAGCGATGTAGAAAAAGTGCGTAAAGCAACCCGTTTGGCACAGGAAAAACGCCCAGACTTACTGATCGATGGTCCCTTGCAATACGACGCCGCTGTGATGGTAGACGTTGCGAAATTCAAGGCACCAAACTCACCAGTTGCAGGACAGGCTACCGTGTTCATTTTTCCAGATCTAAACACGGGTAACACTACGTACAAAGCAGTACAGCGTTCTGCTGACCTGATCTCCATCGGGCCAATGTTGCAAGGCATGCGCAAGTCGGTGAACGATCTTTCCCGTGGCGCATTAGTAGACGATATCGTTTACACAGTGGCTGTGACCGCCATTCAGGCTACCCAGCAGTAATCTACTGTTTCAGTTTTTATGACATAGCAAATTATTGAAAAAGAATAAATTTAGTTCACTTATCTCGATAAGCAGACCGAAGAAACATTTAGACTGCTACCAATAGATCAAGATGATGATGCACGTTGGTGACATTTATCCGCGCATCAATAATGCGCTGTGCATTTGTTCTCCAAAAATGGATCCAAGCACTGGTCTTCAGCGATTTCGTTACGTTGCATTTTGATAATCGTACCGGTGTGGATCAATATTGAGAGAGATGCCCATCAGATCCCACCATATCACTCGCTGTTCGAGTAGATGATACGCCAGGCATTTTTAAAAAAAAGTGGCCATTGGCGATGGTGTTCTTCCTGCGAGAAGACCTGTAGATGTACTCCATCAAGATTTGCCAACAGGTATATCCCGGTTCATGCTATACAGTCGTAACGGCATACGATTCGGCGACACCGTCATCTGTTTTTGAGGACTCACATACAATGGTTTTTCCGTAAAACTTCTGTTAGAAAATCCTGAGTAAACTTATCGCAGCACGCTGTGAGTTTTTACGGTGTTATATCCATCACACTTCAGCTACTTCCTTCCCTTCCTTTTCCTGAAAGGGAAACTAACTGTGCATAACGCAACTGAATAAAGACAAAATTATCACTATACAATAGAATTGGCCATGATAGGCTTTCTATCCAACCAACGGAGATAGAAATCTTTTCTATCTCAACAGCCTTGAAACGGCATTTTTTATTCTGTCATGAAGAATAATATAGGTGGCGAGATGACGTAAACTTTGAGCGTAATCGTTCCTGTAGTGCCTGCTGCCGATTGACTTTGCTCCTTCATCCTCAGAGAACCTTTCCGTCATGCAGGGATCACTGATTACTTAGTGACTAATAGTTATCTGTGTAATAGGATCTCCCATTATTATAGGAGATGTTAGGGATGATATAGAGACCTACTTTAGGGTAACAGTAATCTGATCCACTTCGGTATGACAGTTACTGCGCACTGACATAATTTGTAAGAAAAAACCATTCAATCAATCGGTTCATCCATCCCTTTGGATGGTAGATAGGACTCTTAGAAAGAGATTAAGCTGCCTATGGTTGGGTTGGGAAATCGCCCAATAAAATCAGCTACTCTCTGCACCAGTACGCACCAGTACGAGTAAAAATATCGAGTGCCCTCTCCAGAGCCCTAAAGGAGAAATGAATATCTTAGTAAAAACATCAATTTACTCTAAAAATCTATAAAAATTAAGTAATGAAGAAAAGTGTAAAAAAATTACATTTCTCTTCTCTTATTCTTTTTTATCCTGTTTCATCAGCAGAAACCCTGAAAAATACGCGCCACAAGCGCAGCAGAACACGAATAAATCTGACATCTTCCTCACGTGCGTAGCCATTAAAGGGGGTCTCTTGCCGATGCTGCGGATGCTTAGATTAATTAAGACGGATGGGGGCAAACTGCCACTTTGCAACAATTTTTTGTAAATTAATCAACACTGCACCATAACAACGCATCACTGCTTAAGTGTAGTGCAAACCCAGTGTGGACAGGTAAGAAATC
Organism: Candidatus Malihini olakiniferum; assembly: GCA_042263625.1. GTDB lineage: Bacteria > Pseudomonadota > Gammaproteobacteria > Enterobacterales > Enterobacteriaceae > Symbiopectobacterium > Symbiopectobacterium olakiniferum_A. The sequence continues at coordinate 11,722 of JBHKFL010000007.1, read as the reverse complement.
GAGAGAAAAGGCAACGCGCATTGCACCTGATTAGTTTTTTACATCATTAGATAGTGATATCGGTTGAATAACGAGCATAGCTAATCAAGTAGAGAAATGTAAAGAAAGATAGGTCTGCGTCAACTACCTTGACAGTGAGTGAGCAACGACTCTGACAACTCGATATCAAGTTGATCAAGCACACGGTTGACTATTTCTTGTACGGTTTGCAGACCGTGATAAAATCTAGGAACTAGCAGCATGATCACTGCCCAGATTTCTGCGGCTGCAGTCATTAAACGTAAATAATTAAGATGAAATGGAGTTTCACGTACACACAGCACCAACGAGCGGCGCTACTTTTAGTATCAACTCAGCAGCGCGAATCAAAAAATTGTCGCTGTAGCCGTGCACAATCCAAGGGAGGATTTTGATAGAACAAGGCAGGATGACCATCCCCGATGTGCGAAACGATCTAGACGACAAGGAGGCAGAATCGTCTCGACTGTCATGTACTACGTCAGTCCAATGCCTGGACATCAAGCACACTGAAATTACTCTCCAATGCAACAGGAGCACACTTTAGATAGCTCCGCTGGAACCAGAAACTCCAATGATGAGGCGTTTTATGCCTAACCTTTAAATACTACTGCGTAAAAAGAAGAACAGTACTTACTGTGCCTTCTTCCCACTCAAGAAGAAACAAAGAGTAGGTCTTACGCGCCTCTCTTTTCACTGTAATTATAGATCATAGGATGAGAATAAGCTCAATATTCATTATGCATTTCAAGATCTTCAAGTTCGTTCTCACCACGCAACGCTTTAGCATCGTCATTACGAAACCCTTCGAGATACTCCAGGTAGCCCTGATCAATATCTTTGGTTACGTAGATACCGTTAAATACCGAACACTCAAACTGAACGATATTCGGGTTTTCTTCCCGCGCGGCAGCGATTAAATCGTCTAGATCCTGGAAAATAAGGGCATCAACACCGATAATCTGACGAATATCTTCTACTTCTCTGCCGTGAGCAATCAGCTCATTGGCACTCGTCATATCAATGCCATACACGTTTGGAAAGCGAATTTCTGGTGCTGCAGAAGCCAGATAAACACGCCGTGCGCCAGCTTGGCGCGCCATCTTAACAATTTGCTCCGACGTGGTGCCACGTACTATGGAGTCATCCACTAGAAGTACGTTTTTATCACGGAACTCTGTGCGGTTGACGTTCAGCTTACGGAGCACCGAAATTTTACGCTGTTCCTGGCCGGGCATGATAAAGGTGCGGCCAACATAGCGATTTTTTACAAACCCCTGACGATATGGTTTATCGATAATGAGTGCAAGCTCCAGCGCGATATCGCATGAAGTTTCTGGGATAGGAATAACTACATCAATATCAAGGTCTTCCCACATGCGGGCGATCTTCTCACCCAGTTTTTGGCCCATACGTACACGAGTCCTGTAGACTGAAATCTTGTCGATAAAAGAGTCTGGACGAGCAAAGTAAACATACTCGAATAGGCACGGATTGCTTTTCGGGTTTTCAGCACACTGACACGTAAACAGTTGCCCTTTCTCGGTGATGTACATCGCCTCTCCCGGCGCAACGTCACGCAAGAACTCAAATCCGAGCGTATCCAGCGCCACACTTTCCGATGCTACCATATATTCGCAGCGACTATCGGTCAGACAGCGCTTACCAATCACCAACGGACGGATACCGTGCGGATCGCGAAAAGCAAAAAGACCGTGACCGATTATGCTGCCAACGCAGGCATAAGCGCCACGAATCTGCTTATGCGTGGCGGCAACGGCAGCAAACACGTTGTCAACATCAAAAGAATAGTCTTGGATGCGATCTAACTCGCAAGCAAAGATATTGAGCAGAATTTCTGAGTCAGAGGTAGTATTAACATGGCGACGCCCTTTCTCAAACAGCTGTTTGCGCAATTCGTGAGCATTAGTCAGGTTACCATTGTGCACCAGCGTAATTCCAAAGGGGGAATTGACATAAAACGGCTGAGCTTCCGATGCACTGCAACTGCCTGCAGTAGGATAACGCACATGCCCTACCCCTATATTGCCTTGCAAGCGCTGCATGTGCCGCGCCTCAAATACGTCCTTTACCAAGCCGCTCGCCTTACGCAGATGGAAACAATTCATGGAGTCGATGGTGACGATCCCTGCAGCATCCTGTCCGCGATGCTGTAACACCGTTAATGCGTCATAAATTGACTGGTTGACCGCTGTAAAACCGACGATACCGACAATACCGCACATGTTCTCTTTTCCTCATCAACACCACCGTAGCTGTATGTGCTGCGGCAAGAAACTTGACGTGCTTTGCAGGTGGTCGAAAAACCACCTGATAATATAACTAAACTGCGAGATAAGCTGAGATCGTTTCCAGTCATCGCTTTGTGAAAAGTTAGTAAACGTATCTAAAAATAATAGCAGTAAGGAGACAATCAACACACCGCGAAGGACACCAAAGCAGATGCCTAGTACGCGATCGGTGCTTGAAAGCCCGGTGCGTTTAACTAGTGAACCAATCACAGAGTTAACGAACGTTCCCATAATCAATATCGCAATAAACAGAATGGCGATAGCAACCCCGTTGCGCACTATCTCGTCTTCAAAACCTGTAAAATAGACCGATAGGTATGGGTGATAGTGGCTGGCGACAAAAAATGCACCACCCCATAAGATCAGAGATAGCGCCTCACTAACAAACCCTCGTATCAAACTGACCAGCGAGGAGAAACCAATAATGCCAATGATGACGTAGTCAACCCAAAACATGAAATATATCACTCAAGAAAGATGCCAATATTATCGCCTGATTACTAGAACAGCGCCGCTCATCATCTCAGTCAAGGTGACTTTTAACAAAAAAAGAAAACGTTTCGTAGCTTATTTCTCAATGATGTCACCGATAGGTGACTTTAGTGGCAGTAAAGCAATTGCCACACGCAGTCCTCAGAATTGCTTCGGGTATCAAATCCACGAAGGTGATGTGTCTCAGAGGCTAGTAAAGTCACTTCACTTCTACAAAAAGAGATTTCTAGCCGCTTGCTGAAAAAATCCTCAAATTTAAGGCACGCCTATTTGTTTGTATAGTGAATGTTTCTGTCGAAAGCGCATGAATCTTAGGCGTAGCTAGCGTAATTCCTTCCTCTCACCTCACAGCGCCTGCACTGGAATGAACGCTTTAATCGGGCTTGCTAACAACCACCGAGAGCTAACCTTAACGTGCGCTGTATTTTCCTAACCTGTCCGCTCAATCTAGTTAGTTGTTGTAGTCCGCCGAGGGCAGAGTGTAATTCCTTTTTTTACGCATCCGGCCCGACGTAAATGCGAGGTATCTCCACTACAAAGGTTATGGTCTAGATAGACTATCTTTGACTATCTAGACCATAACCTTTGTAGTGGAGATCTAATTTACTTTATCGGCATTTTTCAGCGCACCTCGATGCATTACATAGTACCTTTCCTGCCGGTGTGGTTTTCTGCTTTACTTCCGGCTGTGCTGCAGGTTGCAGCGTGGACATTACAGGCTTGATCTCTGATTTTAACTCAGGCTTTGCTTCTAATTTCTGCATTATAGATCTAGCAGATACGGTTGGCGAAGCAATTTCTATTGGTGAAGACGAGTAAGATAACGCACTGCTTGGTGATATCCGCGTTTCACCGTAATTTTCTAGTATCGGTACGCTACCTTGAGCCGATTTTCTATGCATCACCTTCTGCCCCCCTTCAGGGGGATGGCTCGGCAATGACTGATTCAATGAAAGCATAGATTCCGTTTCACTGCTGTTACCTATTTTTGGAACCAGCGGTATTTCTGCGAATTCATCTTCGTAGTAATATTTCTTTTTTCCATCCAGCAGCGCTGGCAGCACAATAATGCCCAATGTAACCAAAATAATGGTGCCGACTAGATAGTTTTGAAATTTACTTGCCATTCGCCTTTCTCTCCTCTAGCTCCGAAATCACATGCGCTATCGTATAAAAAGACCCACACACCACAACGGTATCCTGTATGTCTGCCTCTTGCATAGCCTGATGCCAGGCTGTCGCCACACAATCAAACGAACGGTTGCAATCAAGGTGTACGGTTATCAATTCAGTACTTGCGCCACGAGGACCTTCCAGTGGAGCACAATACCATTCATCCACTACTAGCTTAAGATACGCCAAGGTACCAGGAATATCTTTATCAGACAGCATACCTATTACCGCACGTACTTTTCCCGTTCGCGGCAACTGCGCCAAACGCTCGGCCAGATAGGCAGCAGCATGCGGATTATGCGCTACATCGAGAATCAGTTTTGGTTGTTCACTTACCGTTTGGAACCGACCCGGTAACGCCGCGTGGCGCAACCCCTGCTCGATAGCAGCTAGAGGGATATGAATTGGCCCTTGGTGCAACATAGCTAGAGCGGTGGCTGCATTGGCCAGCGGCACATGTGGCAGTGGTAGCACCTGGCGTTCCCCGCCGACTTCTTGCCAGTACCAGCCATCTCCATCAAGTGCGAACATCCAATTCTCTCCGCGTCTATACAGCACGGCGCCCTTCTCTTCGGCCACAGTAGAAATCGAAGCGGGCATATCGGGATCTCCGATAATTGCAGGTTTCATGCCTCGGAAAATACCTGCTTTTTCACGACCGATACTTTCACGATCGTGCCCTAACCACTCGGTATGATCGAGTGCAATGGTGGTTATCGCTGCGACATCAGCATCGACGATATTGGTAGCATCTAAACGCCCCCCCATCCCCACTTCCAGAATAACAACATCCAGGCTTGCCTGCTTAAACAAGTGCAATGCGGAAAGTGTGCCAAACTCGAAACAGGTCAAGGAAGTATCACCACGCCCTGCATCAACCTCTGCAAGGGATTGAGAATGCTCAGCTTCTGATAATTCATTCCCTTGAATACGCACGCGCTCAGTATAACGTAGTAGATGGGGAGAACTATAAACGCCGACACGTAATCCGGCCGCTATTAGAATAGCTTCTAGCATGCAACACGTTGTACCCTTACCGTTAGTTCCCGCAACGGTAAATACCGTTTGGGCCGGACGAAGCAGATTAAGACTGTCAGCAACCTGCGTAACACGCCTCAATCCCATGTCAATAGCTGTGGCGTGTAGGTGCTCCAAATAATGAAGCCACATGCCTAAAGGCGAAGTGGCTTGGGGAAGGCAAGAGTTTTCCATGAGTCCACTTTACTGGCTTACGGTTCATTAATATAGGATGCGCAGCATAGATCCTGCGATGCTTTAGCATCAAACTGCGGATCAGTGATCACTTCAGGCGAAAAATATCAGCAGTTTTAACTGGCTCAGGATAATTCGTTAACTGAGAAAGCATGCTAGCCAGTTTTAAACGCATTTCTGGGCGACGTACGATCATATCAATAGCACCTTTCTCCAGTAAGAATTCACTGCGCTGGAAACCAGGTGGTAATTTTTCACGCACTGTTTGTTCGATAACACGAGGACCGGCAAACCCGATTAGGGCGTTAGGCTCTGCAATGTTTAAATCCCCTAACATTGCCAGACTGGCTGAAACTCCACCCATTGTTGGGTCTGTCAGTACAGAGATATAAGGCAATCCTTGCTCGCGCATTTTTGCCAGCGCTGCGCTGGTTTTCGCCATCTGCATGAGCGACATCAGTGCTTCTTGCATACGCGCACCGCCGCTGGCGGAGAAACATACTAACGGGCAGCCATCTTCCAGCGCTTGTTCTACTGCACGCACAAAACGCGCTCCTACCACAGAAGCCATGGAACCGCCCATAAAGGAAAATTCAAAGGAAGCCGCAACCACTGGCATACCGTAGAGCATACCCTTCATCACCACCAGAGCGTCTTTTTCTTCAGACTGTTTCTGCGCGGCAACCAGGCGATCTTTGTATTTTTTAGAGTCTTTGAACTTTAGCGCATCCTTAGGCTCGAGCTCACTACCCAGCTCAACCACGACGTCCTTATCCAGAAACGCATTCAGCCGCGCACGTGCGGAAAGCCGCATGTGGTGATCACACTTGGGACACACCTCAAGGTTGCTTTCCAACTCAGCGCGGTAAAGCACCTGACCGCAACTGTCACATTTTGTCCATACCCCTTCAGGAATATTGGCCTTTCGGGTTGGTGTAATGTTGCTCTTATTAAGAATTCGTTCAATCCAGCTCATTGATAACCTTTCTGCTTGAACCTGTCCATAACAAACCTGCTCTCTACCCTGTCACAACACCCGTTTGCCCTGTCTCTAAACCGGCTACTATTCTAGGATACCGTCGTTTTAAGGATATTGGCAATGCACATCGTCATCGTGGAAAACCTATTAATGCTGCTCATTAAACTATAATAATCCGGGACTGTGGATAGCAAACTGGTCAAACCGAAGAGATTACCGTGTTTTTTATTACGATCGCGAGTGGCTATCCGCTGTTTCTTGCACACTTGCCAAGTCAACCAACAGGTAGAATGCATAGGTAAACAGGACTACCCACGGCAACGCCTTTGGCTCTATACAGGCAAAAAGGACTCTATATTCTCACAATCGGTATTAATCGAGCCAGAAAATAGTTTTACCCTCTCGTGATAAGCAAAAACTGATGCGTTTATCTAGATAACTGCAGCGAAAATTTTTTGTTTAGTTTGCCAAATAGATTTTTAAAAAAATACACGATGGTATAGTGGACCTTATTCTCAGTTCAGTATAGTCATAATCATCAGTGCACACCATCGTCAGTACTTTCAGATCGTTCATCAGCAACGCGGCCAACGTACCGACAAAAAAGAATCTCTCTCGAGAGATTCTTACTAACAGACCTGTTTCGTAAAACAGGATCTAAAACAGAATCGCATAAATCCAGACACCGTATTGCGCAACCAGTTCCCCCAGGTGAACATCAATCAAAATAAAATCGATGACAAAGCATATAAACGCGATAAGTTCCATTATATGCATTTTTCGTGACATACAGCGCCGTGAGTATCTTCATAAATTTTTAGCGTGCGCCTCCCTCCCTCTCTAGCACGACAAGCTAGAGATTGGGTCAATCTTCAAGAAATAGTGGACCCATCGGGGGTTTCGGCAAATCGAAATGCGCCGGATAATCCACTGCCACCAGATAAAGACCATCTGCTCGCCCTGTAGCGCCCGCTAGAGGGCGAGCCTTGGCAGCCAGCAGTTTAGCTATCCAGGATTCAGGCTGATTCCAGCATCCGACCTCAATCAGACTACCGACAATATTACGCACCATATGATGCACAAACGCATTGGCTTTAATATCTACAACAATATAAGCACCATGACGCGTAACCTTTAAATGATTTACATTTCTCCATGGCGTACGCGACTGACATTGCATAGCGCGAAATGAAGTGAAATCATTTTCGCCAAGCAGACACTGTCCAGCACGCGCCATACGTTCTGCATCCAGTGGGAGGTGGAAATGCGTCATACCGCGCGCTAACACGGCCGGACGATAGCGGTGATTATAAATAATGTAGCGGTATCGGCGTGCCGTCGCGCTGAAACGCACGTGAAAATCCTCATCAACCAGCTTTACCCATCGTACGGCAATATCCCGCGGTAAATGAGCATCAACGCCTATAGTCCAGGCCGTATCTTTGCGCTGTACCTCGGTCGTGAAGTGCACCACTTGACCTGTAGCGTGAACTCCGGCATCAGTCCGACCAGCACAAAATACGGTAATCGGTTCATCAGCCACTTTACTCAACGCTTGTTCAAGATGCCCTTGCACGCTTTCTACTTTAGCCTGACGCTGCCAGCCATAATAGAGGCTACCGTCATACTCAATGCCCAGCGCTATCTTGATTACATCTAACCTCCGTAGCAAATGTCTGTCGGATATTACCAAAATGCTCCTGTACAAGCTATTCTACCGTTCTCTACCAATAGAGTGCTGCAAAATCGCAAGTATTATCCAGAATTGACTAGAATTACTATAATTCTATAGTCGTTATGCAGGCAACCTATTTTAGGTTGAACGTTTCCATAGGCCTATCCTACCCGGATAAAGTGGTGATTATCATTACTGATTTGCATATTTTCTGCAAGTGTAAGCGCAACCGGGGCCTCTTCTGCAGACAGCGAACGCTGTGCTTCAAGTGGCCATAAAATACGCAAGCTTGTACACAGTTTACGAAAAGAAGCAAACATTCTCCTTGCAATATTTTTCGCACCTGATGCGACCAGATGCCGCTTGCTTTCTCCTCCCGTCACACTAGAGCAAAACAGAAGTGAATCCTAACGCACTCAGACACGCCACGCTAGCTTCATCAGAACAAGTGATACGGAGGGAAGACCATTCGCGGCGCTCCTGATAGTGTTTACGTAAACGATCAAATCCGTTAATTTGATGAGCAGACTGCCGTAACAGCGCATCGTCACGGCGTACATCATACACAAGATGGACAAGACGCTTAAGCAGCGTTTGATCAAGTGGGGCAGCAAGATGGAGATCTGTAATATACGGAGTAGGCAACAACGACGCCAACGGCACCAGCTGAGGTTTTCCGATAAACTGACAAAACGCTTCAAAAACCTGCGTCGTCCCCCGCGCCTTACCTTCCAGAGTATAACCCGCAATATGTGCCGTACCCACATGGGCATACGCTAGCAAATCCAGAGATAGTCCCGGTTCCAGTTCCCATACATCCAGCACCACGCGCAGATCTTTTCCACGCCGTAATGCCCGCAGCAACGCTGCGTTATCCACAACAGGACCGCGGCAAGCGTTGATTAGAATGCGACCGGCAGGCCAGTCCGCGAGTACAGTGTCATCAACCAGATGAAAGGTGTTATCCGTGCTATCCTTCGTCAGTGGCGTATGCAAAGTAAGAATATCCGCTTCACGCAGTAGTACTTCAAGAGGCAGGAAAGGAGTGACATCATCGTTACGCTTCCGTGGTGGATCGCACAACAATGTCTTGACTCCCCAGGCATTAAGACTAGCCTGTAAACGCCGCCCGATGTTGCCTACACCTACAATGCCGACGGTTTTGTCTCGAAGTTGAAAACCATCTTGTTCCGCTAGCATCAGCAGCGCTGAAAAAATATATTCCACTACTGCGATGGCATTACACCCTGGCGCCGCTGAAAATTCCACGCCCTGCTGGCGTAGCCAGGTTTTATCTACATGATCAGTACCTGCCGTGGCGCTACCAACAAAGTTTATGTTAGTTCCTGCTAATAGGACGGCATTGACTAGCGTGACAGAACGTACCATCAGGGCTTGCGCATGCGCCAGCACCTCTACAGGCAACGGCCTTCCCGGTACGGACACTACATCACCCACGCGGCTAAACAACTTTCGTGCATACGGCATATTTTCATCAACCACAATTTTCATGTATGACCCCGGTAAAACTCTGCACTTACAAAAAAACATGGTATTATTTTACCAAATAATGATAAACGATCTCAATGTCCTAGATCCGGGTATAATGCCTTTATAGCGTGGCTCTTTTTTGCTGACACATTACAATAAAGATAAAATGCGAGGATAAGCTATAGTCGACCTCAAGCGCTACCTGCACAAGCGCTAACCCCTTTCGCTGAAAGGCTAGCGCTTGTGCAGGTAGCGCAGCCCCTCCTTTAGCCACTCGCTAAACAATATGCAGAGCAATCCTAACAACACCGAGAAAGCCCACTCTCGGTGTTGTTAGGATTGCTCTGCATATTGTAATAAAGTACTGTTAGCCTCCGAGGTATGCTCCCCCGCATGCAGTCCTTGGGGAAGGGAGAGTCACCTGTCAGAAAATAGTTGCGTTAGATGCTACTATCATTTGATTCACAGCACGAGATACATGCGTAAAGGGCGTAAAACAATGGGCTCATTTCCAATAAGCACGGCTTAGCGGGTGTATTACACTAACGTGTACACAAAATTGATAGTTCGAATGGCAGCTTGATGTTCGTTTTAAGAGTCTTGTTCCAAGTCTATGCGGTAAATAGAGGAGAAAACAGATCTGAGGTTAAAAATGTTCCTGCTCAAAGACGAAAACAGATAAAACTATCAACAAGCATGTTGATGCAGAAGGTATTATTCCGTATATATTGCACTAATATGCCTCAGCATGGCATGCAAAATATCCTATGGTGATTAGGCTCTTATATCTGCAGGCAAGGGCATTGTTGGATCATGTTGTCTGTCTTCCCGTTAAGGGAATCTCGTTATTTCACTATATAACGAATCCTCCTAGCGTAAACTGATCTCCACTAGCTAATAATGATAATGATCATGATTCAATTATTATTTCTTTTTATCTAGATTGGCTTCATAGATCTAGTTACGATATCATTTTTACGCTTCCTGGTACTATTAGACACAGTCTATAACGCACAAATCAGGTATCAGAAAAAAAAGAAAGGTAGCCCTTTCTTATAGTCTCTGACTTTGATTATATCAGATCATCTTGCTATGATTTCTGTTGCTTATTCAGGGCTCCCACTGAATAATGTAGCAAAGTTGCCATCATGCAGTCTATTTGCAGACTAGGAACCTAGATTCTTTCCGCGAAAATGGTTACCTACCTGCGGCTACGACCTTTATACACCCTCTCTTCGAACATCGAATACAAGAGCTTGAATCGATAGTTGTTTTGCGCACCGTAGGCGAATCCTTCTTCCGAAGGTACATTAGCGGGTTCAGAGCCTATTCGCTCATCTGCAGACGATTGCCAATCTAGTAGATGGCGGCAACATCATTGCCACCTGTGTACTAAATCGATGTTCTTGGTCATTAGCACAGTGCATGTATTGTAGGTTCGTTCTTGCTGTGGGGTCCTGTTTTAGCGAAAAAAGGAGCTCAGCCCCAGCTTAGACAATAGTACTATAGCCGATTACAACTTACGCATCACCAACGTGGCATTGGTACCGCCAAAACCAAAACCATTAGACATTACCGTAGTCAGCTTCCGTTCGGTTGGTTCTGTTACGATATTCATATTTTTCGCCAATTTGTCCAGCGTATCAATGTTAATACTCGGCGCGATAAAATCGTGTTCCAGCATCAGTAGGGAATAGATAGCCTCCTGCACGCCAGCAGCTCCCAGAGAGTGTCCGGCCATTGCTTTGGTTGCAGAGATTGGCGGCACGGCGTCACCAAAGACCTGGCGAATCGCCCATAATTCTTTTACATCACCCACAGGGGTAGAGGTACCGTGGGTGTTAATGTAATCGATGCGGGTATCCACATCTTGCATCGCAAGCTTCATACAGCGCACGGCGCCTTCACCCGATGGAGAAACCATGTCAGCACCGTCAGAGGTTGCTCCGTAGCCAACTACTTCTGCATAAATGTAGGCGCCTCGAGTCAATGCATGCTCTAGTTCTTCTACAACTACCATACCGCCACCACCAGCGATAATAAATCCATCGCGATCAGCATCATAGGTGCGAGAAGCCTTTTCCGGCGTTTCGTTATATTTAGTAGAGAGTGCGCCCATAGCATCAAATTCGCAGGCCAGCTCCCAACAAAGCTCTTCACCACCGCCCGCAAAAACGATATCCTGTTTGCCCAGTTGAATTTGTTCTGCCGCATTACCGATGCAGTGCGCGGAGGTAGCACACGCAGAACTAATGGAATAATTCACGCCTTGAATTTTGAACGGCATAGCGAGACAGGCAGATACCGCCGATCCCATTGCTTTTGTGACCACATAAGGACCAACTGCTTTTAGGCCGCGAGGGCTACGCA
>JBHKFL010000006.1:0-80402 GCA_042263625.1 Candidatus Malihini olakiniferum | reverse complement strand
CGGAGGTAGCACACGCAGAACTAATGGAATAATTCACGCCTTGAATTTTGAACGGCATAGCGAGACAGGCAGATACCGCCGATCCCATTGCTTTTGTGACCACATAAGGACCAACTGCTTTTAGGCCGCGAGGGCTACGCATTGCATCCGCACCAAACACCTGTGAGCGCGCTGAACCTCCAGAACCAGCAATCAGGCCCACCCGGGGATTATTTTGATAGACCTCTGGCGCCAGCATGGCGTCTTCAATCGCCTGTTCCATTGACAGAAAAGCATAGATAGAGGCATCGCTCATAAAACGTACAACTTTACGTTCAATGAGACCGCTGGTATCGAGTTTTACATTGCCCCAGACGTGACTACGCATACCGGAATCTTTCAGCTCTTGAGAAAACGTAATACCCGAGCGACCTTCCCGCAACGATGAGAGGACTTCCTGCTGGTTATTACCAATGCTTGAAACGATCCCTAGGCCAGTAATCACTACACGCTTCATTCAATACCTCTTTCCGCATAAAAATATTTTGGAATGTCGCCACGCATTTTAGCGTACAGATGTAAGCTGAACAAGTCCAATCACAAACCTTTACAAAAATTGCACCACAGGTGTAAGTCGATAAAACCTGCAAGTACTGAAAAAATAATACTTCGAGCATTTCTGGTCTAACTAAAAACTAGGCCATGACTTAGTTCATTAATAGATGTTTATCGATCATTGCCTAGCATGAGGTAGGCAATGTGGTTTTCATTTTACTGGTAATTCAGTACTGGACTGGCGGGGCGTAAACCAACGGGTGTCGCGCTCCCCGCCGATTCAGCGCAATCGCATATACCTATCTTTCGGATAGCTGAACTAGGAGCGAACTTGGCGCAGGCAATCACGATCTTGCTCAAAATTATTTTTTAAGGGGCGAGTTAACGCAAACCTACAACCGCATAGTCCTGTGGCGATAGTTTAATTAGCGCCTTCTCTTGCACTTGCTACAAGTGCGAATTCACCTGACCTCCCTTGGCAGAAACCATAGGCTTCGGCTTGAAAAATTGCTACAATGTCCGACGTTGTCTCGGTATCTATCCAAATATCTGCATCCAGACCAGACTGATGCTTGGCATTGACCTCTGCTATATCTGCCTCCGGCAGGCATCCTATAGTTCCCATACCAACACAATATTGCCAGTTTGCTGATTGACTTGAATATTGAGTCACGTGCTAAACTAGTAAACTTGGATACTGAAATACCAACGTTGATCTGTAGGCATCAACTAAAATACAGCCTATTAGAGAATGTGCCGATAGTTTTTTACAGTGCCTGGCACTGGATATGCAATCTCTTTTCACGGGTGTTTGTTTCGCCCATACACCTTCCCATTTAATAGCAACGCAATGGCTTTCACCAAGCCTTTTTTATATTTAGTTTACCAACGCAGAACCTGACTCACGACTTCTGCACATTGAGCACGCTGACGTAACAGATGATCCATCAATACAATCGCCATCATCGCCTCTGCAATCGGTACCGCACGGATTCCTATGCAGGGATCGTGACGTCCTCTGGTGATCGTTTCCGCTGCTTCACCCTGTCGGTTAATGGTTTTCCCAGGCACTGTAATGCTTGATGTCGGTTTCAACGCCAAGTGTGCAACAATCGCCTGCCCACTACTGATACCACCTAATACGCCTCCAGCATGGTTGCTTTGGAACCCCTTCTGTGGCGTAATTTCGTCACGGTTCTCGCTTCCACGTTTGATGACAACAGCAAAACCATCGCCAATTTCCACGCCTTTTACTGCGTTGATACTCATCAGGGCGTGAGCCAGATCCGCATCTAGACGATCGAACACTGGCTCTCCCAAACCTGCTGGTACGGATTCTGCGACAACACTGACCTTGGCTCCTATGGAGTCTCCCTCTTTCTTTAGAGCTCTCATCAACTCATCCAGTACGTCGAGCTTATCAGCATCGGGACAAAAAAATGGATTTTGCTCAACGAGATCCCAATCTTTTAGATTACAGGTGACATCGCCCATTTGCGCTAGATAACCTCGTACCCGAATACCGTGTTTCATTTTCAGATATTTTTTAGCAATCGCCCCCGCTGCGACGCGCATAGCAGTTTCACGGGCCGAAGAGCGGCCTCCGCCGCGATAGTCACGCACGCCGTATTTTTGTTCGTAGGTATAATCAGCATGAGCAGGACGAAATATATCCTTGATCGCGCTGTAATCTTGAGGAAGCTGGTCAGTATTATCGATAATAAGACCAATGCTGGTGCCCATTGTCTTTTCCTCGAAAACGCCAGATAAAATACGTACCTGATCCGGTTCTCTACGCTGAGTAGTATAGCCAGAAGTTCCAGGACGACGGCGATCTAAATCGAATTGAAGATCCGCCTCCGTCAACGGAATGCCCGGAGGCACACCATCAACGATACATCCCAAAGCAATACCGTGGGATTCACCGAACGTGGTGACACGGAAGAAATGGCCAATACTGTTGCCTGCCAAACATGACTCCTTTCTGTATAACATCGCTATTCTGTATAGAATTATGATTAATGTTGCCGGGGCAAGCTCGCCATAATAACCTCTATATTTATTGTTGATACAATGAAAGCTTATTTTTTAAATCAATAAGTTGGTCTTTTTTCATCACAAAGACGCCGTCTCCTCCATGATTAAATTTTAACCATGTAAACGGAATATCTGGGTATTGCTCCATCAGGTTAACCATGCTGTTACCCACTTCACAAATCAGTATGCCTTGTTCGTTAAGATAATCTGGCGCACATGCTAGAATACGCCGTACTAAATCTAATCCATCGTTTCCTGCAGCCAATCCAAATTTCGGCTCATGGAGGAACTCTTTTGGTAAATCAGCCATATCTTCCGCATCAACATAAGGAGGATTAGTGACAATTACGTCATATTGGAGCGGTGGCAACGCACGGAACAAGTCGGAGAGAATCGGTGTTATATGCTGTTCCAAACCGTGTTGCTGAATATTGAAATCAGCTACCGCCAACGCATCAATGGACAGATCAACGGCATCAACCTCTGCCTCAGGGAAAGAGTGTGCGCACGCAATCGCAATACAACCACTACCCGTACAAAGATCGAGAATACGCTGCGGCTTGTTGGCGATCAATCCGGCGAATTGTTGTGAAATTAGCTCACCGATAGGTGAGCACGGTACCAATACGTCTTCATTAACAAAAAACTCTAATCCGCAAAACCACGCCTTGTTGGTTATATAAGCCACAGGTAAACGCTCATTAACGCGGCGAATCACTCGCTCAACGATACGTTGGCGTTCCGATAATGTTAGGCGAGAGCCATACATATCGACGGGGAAGTCCATAGGTAAATGGACTGTTGGAAGCACCAGTTGCAGCGCTTCATCCCACGGGTTATCTGTGCCATGACCATAATAGATCTCGGCCGAGTTAAAACGGCTCACAGCCCAGCGCAGCATATCCTGTAAGGTATGTAGGTCTTTGACTTCTTCATCGACAAAAACTGTAGCCAAGTTAGTCCTCTATAGACCCTAGCGATCTGAAAACACCGCTTAGTTTGCCCTTAATCTAACGACAAATGAGTAGATGTCACCTATCGGCAAGAAATCTTAGTTCTTTGTCTATCAAGCAAATTCCCCCTCCTATTGTCTTACGGCAATAGCGGTTTTGATGTTAAAAGGTAGCGCTATCTATATAGTACAGCTTATAATAAAAATGTAATTTATGAAACATGAATTGATACCCTAACGCCAGGCGGTCCCATTGGGAAGAAGTATCGATACGCCGACGAAAAAAAAGGATAAAAGATTCACAACGGGGTAAACCTAATGAGCAGAAAACACGCGCTGACTGACGATGACGCGCAATTGTTTCGTTCTTCGGTAGCCGGAACGAAAATGCTGCCCCAAGATACCTATGTACACAGACCAGATTATTATCCTTTCTGGGGAGAGTTGCCATCACGCAAAGTGATGCAGGAAGAGATGGATGCTAGCTTTTATTTCTCTAACGAATTTCAGCTCCAGTCAGACAGCAACAGCCTCATGCGTTATATGCGTCCCGGGAGTAGCCACTATGAGCTGAAAAAACTACAGAGAGGCAACTACTTACCAGATCTTTTTCTCGATCTGCACGGATTGACAAAGTTGCAAGCTAAGAAGGAATTAGGTTCCCTGCTAGCAGCTTGCCGGCGTGAACACGTTTACTGTGCCGGCATCATGCACGGTCACGGCAAGCACATTCTTAAGCAGCAGATCCCATTCTGGCTAGCACAGCATCCAGACGTATTGGCCTTCCATCAAGCCCCAAAGGGATTGGGGGGCGATGCCGCACTATTGGTGCTGGTTGAGCTAGATGTGGCTTATGGCCAGATAAAAGTGGGGACTAAAGCAACACGATAATATGCACTACAGTATCAAGATTTGAGCCTAAGCTGATTCTAGGCGATTTACCAATCGAACATACCCGAACCCGACTGCGAATTGAGCGTTACGGAAGACCACTACCGAGACGAGCGCAGCATCGCTTCCCTGCGTTAGTTCCGATAAGAAATCTTCTTCATAAGGCAACGAAAGGATTCTACATAGGGTAGAAATGGTTTTTTGGCGCGGACATAATAGCCAAACAAAACACGCGTAATGCCTATTTTCTGATCATGCAAGAAAAAAACTATCTAACGTGACTCCTTAATGCTGCAGGTACTAAGGTATCTAAGAAGAGGTGTGACTTCCTAAGCATGAATAAGTATTTATATGAATAGATATATAGATATAATGAAGTTTATTTCAACACACACTACAATCAATTATTGCCTACCGCTGCTAATAACAGCAAAAATACAGAGGGCACTTTTATTTTTACTATTTATACCTAAAAAATAGTGAGCTGTTGGAAGTGGTAAGGTTAGCCACTACTAAGTAGGTCTCGAAAACATGTTTAATGATAGCTACGCAGCTGGTGCGCTTGATGGAAAGACTCAGTTTAGAGCTGAGCTCGGCCCACATCCTGAATCAGCAATTCAGCTTTGATCTAAATCTCACACGCATGCTAATGCAACTATTGGTTATCATCTAAGCGAATTAAGGGGTAGTTCTTTATCTAAATCAACTACAATTTCCTAAGATTTTTTATAGTTATTTCAATGTGTTATTTCAGAGTAAGGCGCAGAAAGCAAAAGGCTCCACCAGGAGCTTTTTTACTTTTTTGATTTCAGAGAAATGGCTATTTGGCCAGTGTTTCTGGTACGGGGTCTGGGGCATCGATCTCTTGAAGAAAATCTTTAATGTCTGCGGCGTTCCGGTTTTCTTGTGGAGAAAGGTGGCCACTGTTCGCCAGGAAATCATGCCCTTGGAAATAGGCTTCGCGTACTAGCAGATAAGGATCTGATGAGTTTCTTAGCAAACCATCCGAATCCAAAAGTTGTGCACGCATTTCTACCCATTCTACGACCCACTTACCCGCGGAAGCCCAAAACGTTAGGTAACTCAGGACCGGATATAGCGTATCGACTATACTAGCGCCTTCACGCAACGTTGCGCTGCCGTAGCCCGGCAAAACCACATAAGGACCATATCCAACGCCATAACTTCCTAAAGTAGTTCCAAATCTGCGCGGCTCTTCTTTTGCTAACTGCGCATTCGCTACGGAGGCAAGATCAAAAAAACCGCCCATACCTAGCAGGGTATTCAGAAAAAAGCGGTTAAAGTGGATCATGGCTTTATAGGGATTGCCCGAAACAAGATAGTTTGTCATCGCAGCAGGTTCTTCCAGGTTGCTGAAGAAATTACTCAACCCATTACGCGCAGGTTTCGGCACATAGTCACGCCAGGCAACAGCTACAGGCCGGACGACGTATGGATCCAGTACATTGTAGTTGAAGTTGAACATGGTTCGGTTGAAAACCTCAAGTGGGTCGGAACGCCTTTGGGTTGTTTTATCCGAAGAGCTAGCGCACCCAACCAACATGACACTGGCCAGCACTACCACACTCAAACGGTTATTCATAGTAATTCTCCCTGATAAAAGTGCATTTCTGACACTTTACAAACCCCTATAGCATGCATACCCTCAACTCGTTTCAACGCTTTGATTTCGAAGAACGCATTCGGACAGAAACTGGTGTTTGTTAGTGTAACTACTTTATTGCAGCTTTTTGATAAAGCTATAGTGATTATTAATCAGTATTTTATTAAAATAAAGGGCAAAAAACAAATTTCACGCCGCCTACATTGGCCGTCAAAAGGCCTCCTGCTGGGCATTCTTCACACTGTTTTCCATTGATTGACGTAATATTCAGTAATTACATATTCATGTGCTTATGCTTATGCCAAAAATGGGTATACTTTCATCGTGGATGCCCCCATAGTTAAATGGATATAACAAGCCCCTCCTAAGGGCTAATTGTAGGTTCGATTCCTACTGGGGACGCCAACCATACTTTCCTCAAGGTTGACTCAAGTCAACAAACTTAAGATATACCAAACAATCTCATTATCTCAACATAGATTAGAATCTATTGTAATCAATAGATAGCTTTCGCTTGGCGAAATGTGCGCGTAATCTATATTAGATTTTTATAAACAAATCAGGACACCTACTGCTACCAGCGCAATGAACTAACTAGTCCAGACACTGAATACAGTATCTGGACTAGATAATGATTTTGTTTATGTCTTAGTTTAGTAATACGCTTTTGTTTCCCTTTGGCACGAAGTCATCACCGATGAACTGCCCAGAGCTGCTAGTGACGGAGTCAGCCTAGCCTGATGCGCATCAGAATAGCAACTAACCCTGCTAGCATAATTTTATCGCCTGTCTGCTAGATTTCTTTAAGAATGGAATAGTTGTTCTTCATCAAGAGTTATTTCTATGATCGTCATTGCTCAGTCCTGTTGAGAGTTTGAAATATTTTCTCGATTAACCAGATTGCGAAATTTGCGACTGAGTGCTCTTCAAAGGATTCTACTATTACGCAAAGTTATAATGAGTGCAGCTTAAACAAGGACACATAAATAATTTATCTTAACAGGATTATCACTCAATGCAAAAATAAAAACATGTATTCAACATGCTGAATAAGCATCATCAGCATGTTGAAATGCATCACGCTAGAGCCATATACTACGCTGTATCGTATTCAAATACAGCCTTTTATTATAGGCAATAAGCATTGTTATCGCCTAAAGGATTATACTGATGCGATATATACATAAATAAAAGCATTATTGATAGACCCCTTAAGGGTCTATCAATAATGCTGTTTAGAATTCTGCATAGCATCAGAAAAGCAACCCCACGTCGATATGCATTCAGGTATCGCTGCTCTGCTAATCAACAGCGCCTTCTTTATAGGGTTTTTGGAACAGTGATCTCTACTATATTTCTGATCATTGGCCTACTCTTTTAGCTTTTCTGCCGTTGATCTTAATATTGGTATTACCGCTTATCTAATAACGCTATCGGCGATTATTACTACCAGTGATTGGGTTTTTGAGCTTTTTAGTGCCAGGACGATTTTCACTTTGGCATTGGCAATCTTCGCCTTTTCATCTCATCGTTGCTGTGCAACTTGAAGGAAGTCTACAACACAGTTTTTTATTACACGTAGTGCAGTATTAGCAGCGCCATGATGGTGCCAGTGGGTTTCCTAGTTGTATTAGGAACTAGCCCAAAGACCAACTAATTAAGGCGATCGCCACGTTCACTGCTTACCCAGCTTCACTGGTTTCGCAGATCATCGAGCTACGAGTGATAGTGAACTGTACCCCTGCACGCCTGCGCATTTTTCGTATTACACCTAATCTTTTGGTTTTTAGACTCGGCATTGAACAACAGACATAATAGCGTTACCTCATCACCACCAGGAAAAAGAAGAGTGTCTGGCTCATCGTCACTTCTACTGGAGTCGCCTGCGTAGGCACCTCTCGTTTCAGTGCTTGTTTACTTTTGATATCTTGCAGTTCAAGCTGCAAGAATGTGGGTAATGTAATGTTGCAGAGGGCGTGATGCTTTTCGGTCGTCAAGGCTGCTTGAGTAATAGACAAGAAACTGTTCGCTAAACAAACGTGACATTTCTCCACAGTTATTTTATAGAAATTCTAAAACTACCAGTAGTTCGAATAAATACGCACGCTAAGCACAGCACATGCTCAGTCAGTTGACTCTCCTTCTACAATAAAATCGAGCTACGCTCGGAAATAGACCATCTCATCTACCAAGCACTATTACTCTGTCTGTCGGAGGGATAGAAAGGGTATACTCACCAGTAAAAGTTTATGAATCCCTCTTCCCCCCTGCAGTAGCTAGTCAGGCTACATTGTACAGAAGCCTACTTACTTACTCGGTAATGACGCTGTGTGGCCTGTATCCATCTGTTGTGATTCTGCACCACCCCTATGGTGTGTGCTTCACGACAATGGGGGCCTACAGTCTGTACGAGCCCTGATACCAGAAATGCCAGCAATAGATAAAATAGCGTTCCGTAACGCCAATCTAGTTGCCAGGTTACACTCAATC
Organism: Candidatus Malihini olakiniferum; assembly: GCA_042263625.1. Taxonomy (GTDB): domain Bacteria; phylum Pseudomonadota; class Gammaproteobacteria; order Enterobacterales; family Enterobacteriaceae; genus Symbiopectobacterium; species Symbiopectobacterium olakiniferum_A. The sequence continues at coordinate 71,874 of JBHKFL010000006.1, read as the reverse complement.
TATCACTGCACTGTTCCTAACACTGCGACAGCCGATTCTTATCCTCAGCCTCATACGAGAAGAAAGGAGACCAGAAGCGGATCATAGAAAACTTCTTGAATTAAGTGCCAACTGGGTTTTAGCGCATTACGATGCAGCGTGCTGATCTATATTGTGAGAGATGGATCTCGCCGAGACGAACAGCCTGAATTTGCATATTTAAACTAGCACTAGTGCTGCGGCAGTAGCCAGGCAATGAGAAAAAGAACAAGGAAAATAATGCGGAAAAATGATTGAAAGCCACGTTTTCGAAGCCCGATGAGACTCTCTTATTAAGAGGTTTCTTTTCATCAATGCAACTCTTCTTTTTTTACAATTATCAGACTAATTTGTGCTTATACACAATAGATTGCCTTTATACCTAAAGTGGATGAACGGGAAGAGAGTAGTTAACAGATATTGCACAAGTGCACAGTGATTCACCTGATGACATGGTATTAGGCGCAATACGTTGACTCATTAAAGCATATGGGGTACAAGGCAAGCCAATCTTATTAAAGATACACACGCAGCTTTCTATGCGCCCTTAGCTCAGTTGGATAGAGCAACAGCCTTCTAAGCTGTAGGTCACAGGTTCAAGCCCTGTAGGGCGTACCCATAAAAAATATGTTATCGATTGCGATCCGGGCAATCTGATTTCGACTGATTCCGATCAGGAAATGCTGTCGGAGAAAAGTATTATGCGCTTTAACGAAAGCGAGGGGCTCGATATGTTATACTAGCCCAAGGTTGGCTTTGAAGTGAACAATACAAAAGGTCGATATCATCCGACGATGATTATCATTACCAGTTAATGATCTCCACATACATCGATATATTAGCCAGGAACCGTTTTCTCGCCGGCACCTACAGCGCTAACTTAACTACACAAGCTATTCGCTATTTGCTGATGACACACTGCGCTACGGTCTTCTGATCGTGTACATCCAGGCATACGTCTTGATCGCGATAATTTCATTCTTGAACTGACTAGCGAGTGGCAGGAATAATGGTTGGGTGCTCATTAGCAAGTAGCCACTATGGCAGTGATACTATGAAGTTAATAACATGTTAATAACAAAAAATGTCGAAGACACACTCTCGTGTACAGCGCTAAAATATTACGAGCCTGATCCAGATCTATCCCTAGGCTCAAGAAACATAACGACATTATGGTCATAATGAAGTTGATAAGTGCCTCTGCAAACCGTTATTCATGCACTACGCAGCATGCCGCGTCCCAAAGAGGTTTAATTCTCGCTATAGTGGCGAGGCGTTTGTCATCGTCATAGACCTTGACGGAAGAAAGTAGCGCTAGCATTCGCAGAACATGCACAATAATCCATACAAATATCACTGTATCCCTCATAGGGTTACGACTTTGGACGAAAAATCATCACTACCAGTGCCAGCCTGTACCTTTTTTAGGAACAAAATCCTAACTAAGGCATCAAAAATCGTTCTTATTCGGGCAGATAAGGCGCTATATCAAGCGAAAAACAATGGTAGAAATCACGTTGAAATTGTGCTAAGTAAACAGGTACTCAGGTCAGATGAATTTATCTTAATAAAGAGCCTGACAGGCCGAGTAGCTTCTGACAAAATAGAGACACCCTCGTAGTTTTATTTGATGGATTTCTACAGAGATGGCAGCAAAGATTATTGATGGTAAAACGACTGCGAAGCAGGTAAAGGATGAAGTTTTTGCACGCGTTAAGAGGCGTCTAGTCGAGGGTAAGCGTGCGCCTGGGCTGGCAGTTGTGTTAGTCGGCGATAATCCTGCCTCACAGATTTACGTCGCAAGCAAACGTAAAGTTTGTGATGAGGTAGGCTTTGTATCCCGCTCTTATAATTTAACTTCCAGTATCACTGAATCTGCACTGCTCTCGCTTATTGACGAACTGAATGCCGAAAGTACTATTGATGGTATTTTAGTCCAATTGCCACTCCCAGAAGGAATTAATAACACAAAAGTGATGGAGCGTATCGCCCCAGACAAAGACGTGGACGGCTTTCACCCTTACAATGTTGGCCGCCTGTGTCAGCGAGATCCGCTGTTACGAGCCTGCACACCACGCAGTATTATAACGATGCTAGAGCGTCACAACGTGGACATGTTCGGCTTAAACGCCCTGGTGGTTGGTGCATCGAATATTGTTGGTCGCCCGATGAGTTTGGAGCTGCTGCTGGCAGGATGCACTACGACGGTCGCGCACCGCTTTACCAAAAACCTGAGTCAACATGTTGAGCAGGCAGACCTGCTCATCGTTGCCGTTGGCAAGCCAGGTTTTATTCCCGGAGGGTGGATTAAACCAGGGGCTATCGTGATTGATGTCGGCATCAATCGACTGGAGAGCGGGAAAGTGGTTGGTGATGTGGAATTTGCTGTCGCACAAGAGCGTGCGGCATTGATAACGCCGGTACCTGGAGGTGTTGGTCCAATGACCATTGGCACACTAATTCAAAATACGCTGCAAGCCTGCGAAGACTACCACGACGGGAAGTCGTGACAGCACTGAAAACAGTTAGGTTAACACAGGAGCTTAACGTTAATATCGTGCGCTCAGTCAGGCCCGTCTTTTTCTTTCTTACAGCCGCAAGTTATAGAAACCTTTTACTTCGATCAAAACCCGCACTTCGAACTATGCGATTTTCCCAAAACTGACTGACTGGAGCGAAAGAGAATCATCTGCTAAATGATGGCTAGATAGAAATACGAAAACACCTAAAATTTGTTCTGGTCAAAAGGTTACTTTATAGTGTAATCTAGTTTAAGGTATTCTTTAAGCTAGATCGTTAGTGCGTGACCGAATAAACATAGCCTACGATAGAAAATCGTTCGCGTGCGATTCTTTTTTAACCGTGGTGTATTGTTTTGAACTTAATACGCAGTAATGCGATTAGTTACGAACGCCAAGTGGTGCCCTCTGGGCCGTCTTCTAAAACAATCCCCAGTTTCTTCAGTCTTGTGCGGGTAACATCCGCTTGCGCCCAGTCCTTTACCTTGCGCGCATCATTACGCTGCTGAATCAAGGATTCAATTTCTTGCACTTCATCGTTATCCGCCTGAGCACCACTTTTCAGGAAAGCTTCAGGATCTTTCTCCAATAGGCCTAAAATACCCCCCAGACGACGCAATTCTACAGACAGACCTTCTGCTGCAAGGCAGTCTTTTGCCTTAAGCCTGTTAACATCACGCGCCATGTCAAACAGTACTGAGTAAGCTACTGGCGTATTAAAATCATCATTCATAGCAGTGCAAAAACGCGCCTCAAATGCCTCACCCCCTTGCGCAGGCGCCGAAGGATCGGTGCCGCGCAATGCGGTATACAAACGCTCTAGGGAAGCGCGAGCCTGTTTCAGATTCTCTTTACTGTAGTTTAGTTGGCTACGATAGTGACCAGACATCAGGAAATAACGCACAGTTTCGGCATCGTAGTCCTTAAGCACATCACGCAGGGTAAAGAAGTTGTTCAGCGATTTAGACATCTTTTCATGATCGATCATCACCATACCGGAATGCATCCAGTAGTTAACGTAGGGACCGTCATTGGCACAGGTTGATTGTGCAATTTCATTCTCATGATGCGGGAATATTAGATCGGAACCGCCACCGTGAATATCGAAATGCTCACCAAGTTGTTTACAGTTCATGGCGGAACACTCAATATGCCAACCGGGACGTCCTTCACCCCACGGTGAAGTACAGTGTGGCTCACTGGGTTTGGACATTTTCCACAGCACAAAATCCATCGGATTGCGCTTCACTTCTGCAATCTCAATGCGTGCACCCGCTTTTAACTGGTCAAGATCTTGACGAGACAGCACACCGTATGCCGGTGCGCTGTCTACAGAAAACATTACATCACTATTTTTAGCAACATAGGCATGTTTGCGCGCGATAAGTTGCCCCACTAGTTCAATAATTTCTGCGATATGGTGTGTTGCACGCGGTTCTAGGTCAGGACGTAAAATATTTAGCGCGTCGAAATCTGCGTGCATTTCAGGGATCATACGCGAGGTTAGTTGCTCGCAGCTCTCACCATTCTCTGCTGCAATTTTGATGATTTTGTCATCAATATCCGTAACATTGCGCACATATTTCAGCGAATATCCCAAATAGCGCAAATACCTGGCAACGATATCGAATGCGATAAAAGTACGCCCGTGACCGATATGACACAGGTCATATACAGTAATCCCACATACATACATGCCTACGTTTCCAGCATGAATAGGTTTGAATTCCTCTTTTTGGCGACTTAGAGTATTAAAAATCTTTAACATCAAAGAATTCCATGGTGTTTGCAGAAAAACAGAATAAGTGTTCGTGGCAAAGAAACGCTCTCCAAAAAAGGAAGGTTCTGCAAGCCTGGCAGCGTATTGAAACCTGAACTGAGGCCTATTTCTTGCAAGACTGCGCCGCCTGTATGATAGAAGTAAAATTGATAAGAATCAAAAAAACAGAATACGCGTTAACGCAAATTCAGGTTACTCATTGTGGAGTGTTTTCTGCTACCTAACTGGGCAATAGCTAGTGCAAAAAAAGAAGAAAAATGGTACGGGCTCAACACCCTGAGCTCCTTTTGTAAAAAGTGGAAAAAGCCCGCAAGATGCAGGAAGAAACTGAGCGATAATTACACTGAAGAACGCTCTAGAATACTGAAAATTAATAAGATTGTGGCAACCACTTCACCCGAACATTCCCTATACGGAATAAACGTCGGTAATCCCGCGTTTGTCATCATATCCACAATGGTACCGACCCCCTTGATAACTGTGTGACAACTATGAAAAATCAAAAAAAGGACAAAATCGAGACACAGTAGCAGTTTGTCTGCATCAGTTTTATCAAAAAAAACCATTAATTGATTTTAGCATTATCCAGCTGTTTAGTATTGTTAATAAAGTCAGTAATACAAGTCACTTAAAACTAATCTAGATTAACTGAAAATTCTTACTCCCTAAGCAGTACTGCTTGATCTACAATCATCAAAACATTTTTAAAAACCGTCACCTTATGACAGATATAGTCAATATAATTGATATTTATTTTAAATAAACCATCTACAGTTGTTCTAGAAAATGGTTCCTGCACATTACTGACTCACGCAACCAGTTATGCTATAAGAGAGCCTTGATTATTCAGCCTTTGTGCAGACAAAGCTGCCTGGCGGTTCTTATCTCATCCTTCTGATTATCAGCGTTTGCTCATTATGAGCACATTATATAATAAATTCAGTGACCTCATCATTAACATGTTTGCAGACAAACATTCAGCAAAGAAAGTGACACAGGAGCCTATCGCTAATGAAGCTAACAACAGATTAAAAAACACGCATGGCGTGCTGTCCATGGTGCGCACTAACGATCCGAATTCAGCTACCGCACAGTTTTTTATTAACCTGGTTGATAAAGATTTTCTCTTCTGTTCTGAAGAGTGCAGAAGGCTTGGGTTACTGTGTGTTTGCAGTAAGTAACTGAAACCATGAACGCTTTTGATAAGATCAAAAGCGTAACAACAGGCTGCAGCTGCATGTACCAAGACGTTCTAAAAATGTGATTGTAACCAGAATTATCCTCATCGAATAATTGCGGACAATATGGTGACACTGTTTATTTCCGACCTGCATCTTAACGCACAGGAACCGTCGATTACCGCCATTTTTCTGCGTTTTCTTAAGCGTGATGCACAACAGGCTGAGGCGCTCTACATATTGGGCGATCTATTCGATGCCTGGATTGGCGATGACGATCCTCAATCGCTGCATGCGATTGTCGCCGAGGCACTGCATCAGTTGCAACAGTCTGGCGTTCCCTGCTACTTCATTCACGGAAACCGTGACTTTCTGCTAGGCAAACGTTTTGCCAAACGGGCAGGCATGACACTGCTGCCCACAGAACAGCTAGTGGAACTCTATGGTCGCCGGATACTGATCATGCACGGCGATACCCTGTGCAGTGATGATGAGGCCTACCAGAAATATCGCCGATGCGTACACAAGCCGGTTATCCAATGGATATTCCTACATTTACCGTTAAGTTTTCGTCTTAAGATTGCAGACAGAATGCGCGATGCAAGCCAGCAGGTAAACCGACAAAAATCTCAGCAGATCATGGATGTCAACCCGCAAGCTGTGCAGGTATTTTTTCAGACGCATGCAGCAAAAATGTTGATTCACGGTCATACCCATCGACCAGCTATTCATACTTTTATTACAGAAAGCGGCGAAGTACAACGTGCTGTACTTGGTGCCTGGCATGAACAAGGGTGGATGATAAAAGTCACATCTGATGATACCGCATTGATTTCATCTCTCTTCTGATCTCTTCAAGCTTTTCGCTGACTTTGTTGTAAACAAATAACGTATCACTCGGCTGAGTACCGCCATTTTACCTCTACGCAACCGTTTTCCTTCTCACAATTTTATGATATGATCTTCCTTATTCAACCTAGAATTTTATCTCTTTCTGGCCGCTGCAGAAATGCATCTCAATACAATATTACAGAAGCACCACAAGTATGTCATCTAAAGCTGCTCCAGCTAAAATTGCCATTGTCATGGGTTCAATGAGTGACTGGGCTACGATGCGGTTTTCTGTGGAAATTCTCACCACACTCGCTATCCCATGTCACACCGAAGTTGTTTCAGCGCATCGTACACCGGATAAGCTGTTTAGCTTTGCAGAGCAAGCTACTCAAAACGGTTTTAGCGTGATCATCGCAGGCGCCGGGGAAGCAGCTCACTTACCCGGCATGCTAGCAGCGAAAACATTGGTTCCGATACTAGGTGTGCCGATACAGAGTGCAGCATTAAGCAGCGTTGACAGCCTGTACTCTATTGTACAAATGCCGCGTGGTATTCCCGTGGGCACTCTGGCTATCGGCAAAGCAGGGGCCGCCAATGCTGCCCTGCTCGCCGCACAGATTCTAGCCTTACATGATGGAGAGCTGGCTGTTCGTCTCTCCGCTTGGCGTCAACAGCAAACCAATGAGGTATTGGCCCATCCCGATCCGAGAGAGGATGCATGAAACCCATTTGTGTATTAGGAAACGGCCAACTGGGACGAATGTTACGTCAAGCTGGTGAACCCTTGGGCATTGCGGTTTACCCAGTGGGATTGGATGCAGAGCCTAAATCTGTGCCTTTTCATCAGGCCGTTATCACTGCAGAGATCGAACACTGGCCAGAAACTGCCTTGACGCGTGAACTGGCTGAGCATGCTGCCTTCATTAATCGTGATATTTTTCCGTGTCTGTCCGATCGCCTTACGCAAAAACAGCTGTTGGATTCTTTGCAATTACCCACGGCTCTCTGGCAATTACTAACCAGAGAGCAAGAGTGGGCAGAGATCTTCACCCGTCTGGGTGAACGGGTGATTGTTAAGAGTCGCGTAGGTGGCTATGATGGCCGTGGGCAGTGGGGCTTACTGTATGAGACTACTCATACGCTGCCGCAAGAATGCTATGGCGAGTGCATTGTAGAACAGGACATTGCCTTTTCCGGTGAAGTGTCAATGGTAGGTGCACGCAGTGCGGATGGACACTGTATCTTCTATCCGCTGACGCATAATTTACATGAGAATCGCATTCTGCGCGTCTGCGTTGCACTCCCGGATCCGGACGCACGCATGCAGCAACAGGCAGAAAACATGCTTGCCGCTATTATGAATGATCTGGGTTACATCGGCGTGATGGCAATGGAGTGCTTTATTGTTGGCGATCGTTTGCTTATTAACGAATTAGCTCCACGCGTGCATAACAGCGGCCATTGGACACAAAATGGCGCTTCTATCAGCCAGTTTGAATTGCACTTGCGTGTCCTTCTCGGTCTTCCATTACCAAAACCAGTGATTGAGGCACCTGCAGTTATGATCAATCTGATCGGCATAAAGGTGAATCAGGATTGGCTCTCACTGCCGATTGTTCATCTTCATTGGTATGATAAAGAAGTGCGTCCAGCGCGTAAAGTCGGTCACTTGAACTTAACGCGCAGCGATCACATTGAATTACAGAATACGTTGCAGTCACTAATGCTATTATTACCTGAAGACTATCGTTCTGGATTACAGTGGGCGCAATCGATGATTTAAAACAGTTCTCTTTTCGCCTTACGGCTTTGCGAGTTATCTGGAAGTTGCTCCTTTTCTTATCTTATCACGAATATTATTGATGCAAATAAAAAATACCGTTGCGTATTTTTTATTTGTTTTTTCGTAATACCTAGCAAGGCTTCAAGTAAATGAACCCTGATGTGCATATAATCAGGTAATTGATTCGTATGAATAAGTGAAGAAAACTTCTATGCAACTTGCAGTATGACGGGTATCTTTATTTGTAATGGCATTATTGGCTATAATTTAACAGAAACAAATAGCGTTATAAACGCGCTGCTATTTTTATTGTTTATATAATATTGGTACCTCTGGCAATATTGAGATCATTTGCAATATGAGTAAATGGCCGTTAAAAGTACAAAGAGTACGGCGAAGACAAGGAGCAAAAATGCTCCAGCATTCTGTCCTACAGCAATATCATGATCTGCCGTAGACAATCGGTCAGCAGGATACCACACCGTTAGATTAACGATTGCGATATACACGCAGCTCGTAAAATATATTTTTCTTTTTTTCAAAAAAAAGAAACTGGATCATCACAATCGATAACTTGCATTTTTCTCTGCATCTCGCTTTAAATGTCCCTAATGGCAACTCTTTTCTTTCTAAATTAGTTATGTTTGCTTACCATTCCTACATTGCTGCTCACTGCGCTAAACTATTCAACTTAGCGCTATATCCCAAGATATAAGTATACTTTTTCTTATGTTATCGCACTTTTAGCTTTTCATCACCTAGAGTAATATGGCAAACGTTAATACGCCTACTATATTCGGAGCCCTCATGACTCATATTGCGCAATTTGCGTTGGCATTGCTTGTCGTGCCTGGTTTGGCGTTGCTTGCCTGCCGCGATCGTAAAAGCATTCGTATCCGATTTATTATTCAACTGTTAGTGATTGAAATTCTGCTTGCCTGGTTCTTCCTATATTCTAACGTAGGGTTGGGCTTTATAAAGGGGTTTTCCGCCGTCTTTGATAAATTGCTGGGTTTTGCCGGAAAAGGGACTGATTTTGTGTTTGGCGATATGGTTAACCACGAGAAGAACCTTATTTCATTCTTCTTCAAAGTGCTTTGCCCTATCGTGTTTATTTCGGCACTGATAGGGATCCTCCAGCACATAAAAGTACTGCCCATCGTTATTCTTGCCATCGGTACTACGCTGTCCAAAGTGAACGGTATGGGTAAGCTAGAATCGTTTAATGCTGTCAGTTCGTTGATTCTCGGACAATCAGAAAACTTCATTGCCTATAAAGAGATCCTTGGAAAGATGTCAGAAAAACGCATGTATACCATGGCAGCAACAGCCATGTCGACCGTATCGATGTCCATCGTAGGTGCCTATATGACCATGCTGGATTCTAAATATGTAGTGGTGGCTCTGATTCTGAATATGTTCAGCACCTTTATCGTATTGTCATTGATCAACCCGTATAAAGTAGACGCCGAGCCTGAGCTGCAACTACGAGATCTACATGAAAACCAGAGTTTCTTTGAAATGCTGGGAGAATATATCCTGGCAGGCTTCAAAGTGGCTTGTATTGTTGCCGCTATGCTAATCGGATTTATCTCACTAATTACAATGGTTAACGCTATTTTCAGCGCTGTGTTCGGTATTAGTTTCCAGGAAATGCTGGGATATGTATTCTTCCCCTTTGCCTGGATCATGGGAATTCCTGCTAACGAAGCGTTACAGGTCGGCAGTATTATGGCCACCAAACTGGTATCCAATGAATTCGTCGCTATGTTGGAACTGCAGAAAGTTGCAAGCCAACTTTCTGCACCTAGCATAGGGATTCTTTCCGTGTTTCTGGTGTCTTTCGCCAACTTTTCATCCATTGGTATCATTTCCGGTGCTATCAAGGGTTTGAACGAAAATCAGGGTAACGTGATTTCCCGCTTCGGTCTCAAGTTAGTTTACGGCTCCACGCTGGTTAGCGTTCTCTCGGCATCAATCGCAGGGCTGGTGCTATAATATCTACTCATACTTATTTGGTCGGATATCTGGTTGCATACCATCTACTAAAACTATGATATATATTCTATATTTACTTATTTTTTGAGTAAGAAGTCCTAAGACTAGGCTTATTGTGTTAATACTGATTGCTAGTCGATTTGTAAAGAATAATGAATACCCAGTCTTTACATCTGCTGTTTCTTGTATTCGCAATTATCTCATATATTAGCATCTATCGTCACTTTCGATCTGCCCGATTCCCTTACAGAGACTTCCTTCTCTAATCAGAACACCAGTAGCAACGCGGCTCCCGCACGCAATGCCAGCACCAGTTAGTTTTCGTTAACGCAGTTACAAGGGCCGTTAGATAACGATCAGACTTGCTCTGTCCAACATCCGTCATGATCTAGCGCGTTATCAACAACTGATTACAACCTATCTGATCTCCCGGTAGAAAAACTGACAGGTAGCACAAGTCCATCAGACAGAAGGCAGTATCCAGGCCGATGAAAGGTCTGTCGCCAGCGCAGAAGTGCAGCGGTGACAGCATAGGTATTGTAGTATTAACCTAAACGCATCCGAAAGAGCCACCGGAATCGACGAAGAGCGCAGAGCAACTGATTGGCTATTACCTACCAGTACGTTCGAATGCAATATTCGCTATTTTGATCATTACTATGGGATCCTGTGGCTAAACCGGATGGGGATTTTGCCGCTAGTTTCCCCCATAGGTTGATTTACCGCATGCGCACAACCGCGCTAGCCTTACGAAAATAATTCCCTACGCCAATACGCGTGTGGGCAATACAATAGCCACACTTTTCTCCTCCGTTAGGTGATTTTTACCAGAATTAGCGCTATAATCACCCTCCGTTTATTATTCCTTTAGGAATAGTCTGACTTTTGATCAGACTAGAGAGTCATAATGTTTAAACCGGAACTGCTTTCTCCAGCCGGTACGCTAAAAAATATGCGCTACGCCTTTGCGTATGGAGCTGATGCGATTTATGCCGGGCAACCTCGTTACAGCCTGCGGGTACGTAATAACGAATTCAACCATAAGACTCTGGCGTTTGCCATCAATGAAGCTCACGAGCTGAAAAAAAAATTCTACGTGGTGGTAAACATTGCTCCGCACAACGCTAAGCTGAAAACCTTCCTATGCGACCTGCAGCCAGTGATTGATATGGAGCCAGATGCGTTGATCATATCCGATCCCGGTCTGATCATGCTGGTAAAAGAAAACTTCCCACAAATGCCAGTTCATCTTTCAGTACAGGCCAACGCTGTGAATTGGGCAACGGTAAAATTCTGGCAGCAAATGGGGATGAGTCGAGTAATCCTTTCCCGCGAATTATCTCTGGAAGAGATTGGCGAAATCCGCCAGCAGGTTCCTAAAATGGAACTGGAAATTTTCGTGCACGGTGCTTTATGCATGGCTTACTCTGGCCGCTGCCTACTTTCCGGTTATATTAACAAGCGCGACCCAAATCAAGGCACCTGCACTAATGCTTGCCGTTGGGAGTACAAGGTACAGGAAGGAAAAGAAGACGACACGGGCAATATCGTTCATAGACACGAGCCGATTCCGGTGCGGATGGGAGAACCCACGCTCGGCATTGGTGAGCCTACTGAAAAATTGTTTATGCTGGAAGAGAGACAGCGCCCGGGCGAGTATATGAGTGCTTTTGAAGATGAGCATGGTACCTATATCATGAACTCACGCGATCTACGCGCTATTCAGCACGTTGAGCGCTTAACCAAAATGCAAGTGCATTCACTAAAGATTGGAGGCCGCACTAAATCCTTCTATTACTGCGCCCGTACAGCACAGGTTTACCGTCAGGCGATCGACGATGCAGCCGCAGGTAAACCTTTTGATCCGACACTGCTGCAAACCCTGGAAGGTTTAGCGCACAGAGGCTATACCGAAGGCTTTCTGCGCCGTCATCTTCATGAAGATTACCAGAACTACGAATACGGATATTCGGTATCGAATCGCCAACAGTTCGTCGGTGAATTTACCGGTGAGCGGCGCAACGGATTGACTGAAGTCGCGGTAAAAAACAAGTTCTGCCTTGGTGACAGCGTGGAAATGGTGACGCCGAACGGCAACATTCAGTTCACTCTCGATACGTTGCAAAACGCCAAAGGCGAAGCCATTGATATCGCTCCAGGAAGCGGGCATATAGTATACATCCCGGTGCCGGATGATGTAGCGCTAGAGTTTGCTTTATTGCTGCGTAATCTTCCGAGTGAAGTGACTACGTGCAACCCAAATGCGGCGTAAGGCAGCGTAATCAGACTTTCCAGTCTTGTCCTGTAACTTTTTTTATAAAAAGTAGTTAGCATACAAACACGATCTCGGCTAGCAGAAACGACAGTTTCCTAATGCAGCACAATGTGTAACCTTCTCGCCCCCCGATTTTTGGTTTTCTAGTGATACTTTAGTGATCGCTATTGGCAGTGGGCGGGTGTGGCCGCTAACCGCTGTGCACCGCGATTCGCGTGCTTTCAGCTATTCAAAGTGAAAGAAAGAATGATAAAATATTACGCGCTGACAAACCATGCTCAAAATACGAAAAAGCCGCAAATCATATGGTTTTTAAAGAGGTTATACTTCTTATACGTGCAGTCTCTATTGCCAGACGTTAAATCATTCCCACTCGATCGTTGCGGGCGGTTTGCCCGAAACGTCGTAAAGCACGCGAGAAATACCATCAACTTCATTGATAATACGGTTGGAAACTCGGCCAAGAAAGTCATAAGGCAGGTGTGCCCAGTCCGCAGTCATAAAGTCGATGCTTGCAATTGCGCGCAGAGAAACTACCCAGTCATATTTACGACGATCTCCCATCACACCAACGGAACGCACCGGCAGGAATACGGTAAACGCCTGGCTCACTTTGTGGTACAGGTTAGCTTTGTGCAGCTCTTCGATGAAAATAGCGTCGGCACGACGTAGTAGATCGCAATACTCTTTCTTCACTTCGCCCAGTACACGCACGCCAAGACCAGGACCCGGGAACGGATGACGGTATAACATGTTGTACGGCAAGCCTAGTTCAAGCCCAATCTTACGCACTTCGTCTTTAAACAACTCTTTCAACGGTTCAACTAGACCCAGCTTCATCTCTTTCGGCAAGCCACCTACATTGTGATGGGATTTAATAACGTGCGATTTACCGGTTTTAGACACAGCAGATTCAATTACGTCAGGGTAAATAGTACCCTGCGCTAGCCATTTTACTTCAGTCTGTTTGCTCGCTTCTTCATCGAAGACTTCGACGAACGCGCGACCAATAATTTTGCGCTTAGCTTCTGGATCGTTTTCACCGGCTAATTCAGATAAAAAACGATCTTCCGCTGCAACGTGTATAATATTCAGGCCAAAGTGGTCACTAAACATTTGTAAAACTTGGTCTGTTTCGTGTAAACGTAGCAAGCCATTATCTACACATACGCAGATTAGACGATCGCCAATAGCACGATGTAGCAGCATCGCCGTTACAGAGGAATCTATGCCACCAGAAAGGCCAAGGATCACGCGATCATTACCAACCTGTTCACGCAGTCGCACCACCGTATCATCAATAATTTTAGCTGGAGTCCACAATGCATCACACTGGCAGATATCACGTACAAAGCGCTCCAGTATGCGTTTCCCCTGACGGGTATGGGTCACTTCTGGATGGAACTGTACACCATAGAAGCGTTTTTCTTCGTTAGCTATAATGGCAAACGGACAGGTATCGGTGCTGGCAACGGTAACGAAATTAGAAGGCAGTGCCATCACTTTATCACCGTGGCTCATCCATACATCCAGCAATGGAACGCCGCTGTCACTCAATGCGTCCTGGATATCGCGCAGTAGCGCACTTTCGATTTTAATTTTAACCTGCGCATAACCAAATTCACGCTCAGTAGAGCCTTCAACATGCCCGCCAAGTTGCATGGCCATAGTCTGCATGCCATAACACACACCCAGCACAGGTATACCTGCTTGGAATACGTATTCCGGTGCACGCGGACTATTGTGCTCAGTTGTGCTTTCTGGGCCGCCAGAAAGGATGATTCCGTTTGGATTGAATTCGCGAATCTGTACTTCGGTCACGTTCCATGCCCAGAGCTCACAATAAACGCCAAGTTCACGCACACGACGTGCAGCCAGTTCTATATACTGTGATCCAAAATCTAGAATGAGTATGCGGTGTTGATGAATATTTTCTGTCATGAGAGGAGGCGCATTCCAAAATACGTAAGGAGCAAACAACATCAGAGAACTAGGTAAACGTTAAGACTTTCTGTAAAAACAGTTCATCAAAATCGGCAGATTAGCCAGCTTCAAATAAACCCATGCGATAGTTCGGGGATTCCTTGGTGATACTGACATCATGTACATGTCCTTCCTGAATACCAGCACCGCTGATGCGTATAAACTCAGCCTTGCGCAATGCGTCGATCGTACCGCAGCCTGTTAGCCCCATCGAAGAACGCAAGCCCCCCATCTGCTGATGCACGATCTCTTTTAGGCGGCCTTTATAAGCTACACACCCTTCAATTCCTTCCGGTACTAGTTTGTCAGCAGCATTGTCGCTTTGGAAGTATCGATCAGAAGATCCTTTGGACATAGCACCCGGAGATCCCATCCCACGGTAAGATTTAAATGCACGTCCCTGATAAAGCTCGATCTCACCAGGAGATTCTTCAGTTCCAGCTAGCATAGATCCCACCATCACACAGGATGCTCCCGCTGCAATAGCTTTGGCAATATCACCGGAAAAACGGATTCCGCCGTCAGCAATCACAGGAATGCCCGTACCTTCAAGCGCTTCTACAGCGTCGTAAATTGCGGTAATCTGCGGTACACCTACACCGGTAACGATACGGGTAGTACAAATAGACCCAGGGCCAATGCCTACTTTTACTGCGCTCACACCCGCTTCAGCCAGCGCCTTGGCACCAGCTCCAGTCGCAACGTTACCACCGATAATCTGCAGATCAGGATATTTTTCATGAGTTTCACGAATGCACTGTAATACCCTTTCGGAGTGGCCATGTGAGGAGTCAATTAGCAACACGTCAACACAGGCAGAAACTAACGCATCAACACGTTCTTCACGTTCTTCGTTACCCGCACCCCCTGCGCCGACAGCAGCACCAACGCGCAAGCGGCCAT
The DNA here is from genome assembly GCA_042263625.1 of Candidatus Malihini olakiniferum. Classification (GTDB taxonomy): domain Bacteria; phylum Pseudomonadota; class Gammaproteobacteria; order Enterobacterales; family Enterobacteriaceae; genus Symbiopectobacterium; species Symbiopectobacterium olakiniferum_A. The sequence goes on along the minus strand of JBHKFL010000006.1, from coordinate 56,603 downwards.
ACTCGTCTTTACAGGCGTTAGGTTTTCGTTCTGCTTTCTCGAAATCTTTTACGGTAATAAGGCCAAGTAGATGGAATCTATCATCTACAACCAGCGCTTTTTCAATACGTTTCTCGTGCATTTTTTGTAGCACGACCTCCCGCGCTTCTCCTTCAGGCACCGTTACGAGGCGTTCTTTCGGCGTCATCACTACGCTGACTTGGCATTCCAAATCAGTCACAAAACGCACATCACGACCGGTTATAATACCTGCCAACTCGTTATCGTCCGTCACCACCGGGTAACCGGCAAAACCGTTACGCTCGGTCAATTCTTTTACTTGACGCAATGTGGTGCTCGGGGTCACCGTTTGTGGATAAACTACAACGCCGCTTTCATAGCGTTTTACACGACTGACTTCTTCTGCCTGACGCGCAATCGACATGTTTTTATGAATAAAACCCAAACCACCTTCCTGTGCCAATGCGATAGCCAAGCTGGATTCAGTGACGGTATCCATGGCGGCAGAGAGCATAGGAATATTCAGACGAATGTTCTTCGTGAGACGAGTACTGAGGTCAGCAGTATTCGGTAGAACCGTAGAGTGAGCGGGAATCAGGAGTACGTCATCAAACGTCAGTGCTTCTTTGGCAATACGTAGCATTGGGCAATATCTCATATTGGGATGTGTAAAATATTGCCGTTGCATTATACAGAGCCTAATCGCTTGCCTCCAGCTTTTTATGAAAGCTGGAGGCAAGCGATTAGGCTCTGTATAATCTGGTAATTAACCCTCTGTTTTAATATTTGATTTTTCTCATAAAGCCAGCTTGGCTAACATTATGTTCCAAGCGCCATCGTCCACTATTTTTAGTGTCAGACGCTTCAATCAAACGGTCAGGCGATTGTTTCTAGAAACTGAGGTACGATGCACTATGTTTCGTACCAGCAAGCGACTTGTGATTGTTCTTCTATACCCTATACGAACGAATCCGGAGGGGGATTACTAACTACTGGCAGTAGAGTATGCAGCCCGCGCCGCGGTGAAGATATCCCAGTGCAGTGCACATTGTTCGCCCCATCCAGCTTGCCAACCAACAGCAGGAGTGTGATAGAGTGATTGCTGTGCCGTGGTGGCGGTTCGCTGGAAGATCTCTGGAGATTTAAGGATATTCCCGTCTTCAGCGCCGTCAGTTATGAAGTAAGCCCAAAGCGTAGCCTTTACTCCCCTGGTATGACCACTAGTTTAGCCACTGTGGAGAGTGCTGCAACGTTACTAGTGCGCAGCATGATCTTGAAATTTAGATTTTCGCCAGGATACTGCAATCCCAACTTAAACATGCAAATCAGGCATCGCCTATCTAGGCTTGGAATAGGACACGAAATATAAGAAGATGGTTGGTCGCAATGCTGGTCAGCAGCGCTTTCTTGCTGAAGAGTACACCCTTTTCGTTATTGGAGCAATAAAACCTGGTAATAGTACCCAAACTGCATCGCACAAAGCGTCATCTAACTACGCCCCCATCAGCAAGATCAACAGGTGTGCATGGTAAAGTTAGAAGAGGGTCATTACCATCCAATGCAACCATAACATGTGGTGACAATCCTCCATTCTGCTCCATTCTGATTATTTTCCTTTCTTGATATGTTGCATCAAACGCTTACGCTTACGCAGCTGATTTTTCGTGAGGGTATTACGCTTCTCAGAAAAGGGGTTTTTTCCCTCTTTAAATTGAATGCGAATAGGTGTACCCATCACGTTCAGCGAACGACGGTAGTAGTTCATCAGGTATCGCTTATAGGAATCTGGTAGATCTTTGACCTGATTGCCGTGGATCACCACAATCGGAGGATTATAGCCCCCGGCATGCGCATATTTCAGCTTCACGCGACGGCTGCGTACCAGTGGAGGATGATGATCAGAAGAGGCCATTTGCAGAATACGTGTCAATAGCGCAGTACTGACGCGCTTATTCGCGCAGGTGTAGGCTTCATGTACGGACTCAAACAGGTTGTCGACTCCGATACCATGCAATGCAGAGATGAAGTGCGTACGAGCAAAATCAATGAATCCCAATCGCAGATCAAGCATCTCTTTTACTTGGTCTTTGATCTCCAGCGACAGCTTGTCCCATTTATTTACCGCAATAACCAGAGAACGACTGGTATTCAGAATAAAGCTCAGCAGTGAGAGATCTTGATTGCAAATACCTTCGACTGCATCGATCACAAGCAATACGACATTGGCATCTTCGATTGCTTGCAGCGTTTTTATTACTGAGAATTTCTCTATGTTTTCCATTATCTTGCCGCGCTTACGTACTCCAGCGGTATCGATCAGCACATAGTCACGACCATCGCGTTTCATCGGAATATAGATGCTGTCACGTGTCGTTCCCGGTATATCAAATACCACCACTCTCTCGTCACCGAGAATGCGGTTGGTTAGGGTGGATTTTCCTACATTAGGGCGCCCGACAATAGCTAGTCTGATGGGCATGCTTTCTGGATCAGAAATATCTTCAGTTTCGCTTTCAGTCTCAGTATTTTTTCCTAAATGCTCTGCCCAATAGGCAGCATTGCTTTCTTCTTCCGTCAGTTCAACTGGTTCCTCTTCTTCTTTAGCATAAGGAAGCAGCACGTTTTCCAGCAAAAACATCACGCCGAGACCATGAGAGGCCACCATGGGGTACAATTCCCCTAGCCCAAGCGCATAAAACTCAGCCATTGCGCTATCGGCATCAACACCATCAATTTTGTTAGCAACCAGAATGGTCTCTTTTCCGAGGCTGCGCAAATGTTGTGCAATGCCCTTATCTGCAGGCATCAGGCCCGCGCGCGCATCCACCATAAATAATACGATATTCGCTTCTTCAATAGCGACCAGAGATTGCCCAGCCATACAGGTTTCCACTCCCTTTTCCGAAACCTCGATACCGACAGTATCAATGATAATGAACTCCTTCCCTTCTATCTCAGCCCGACCGTACTTACGGTCACGCGTAAGCCCAGGAAAATCAGCCACCAGGGCGTCACGCGTACGTGTCAGGTGGTTAAATAGGGTAGATTTTCCCACATTCGGGCGCCCAACGAGCGCGACGACAGGTATCATTTCACCACCTTATTATTTATAGTTGAATATGTGATAGAAAATAGGATCGCTGATATTTAAAAATCGAAACGATGACTGATTTATTCTTAATCTATATCAAGATACAATCTGTTTAGCGGGTAAACGCGTAGACTTCACCGTTCTTCGCCTGAATCAGCAGCTTGTCACTAGCCAACATCGGGGCGCTTAGAAAGCCGGAACTATCCACTTTATACTGTGCAACGAAACGACCATCTGTAGTATTAATCCAATGTAGGTAACCTTCAGAATCTCCCACCACCAGATCACCATTATACAGTGCCGGGCCTGTAAGATTACGGTGCAGCAGATTGCTTTGCCGCCATAAATTAACGCCACTTTTAGTACTGAGTGCTACCACGCGATCATTTTGATCCACGACAAAAATGCCATCACCATTAATCACGAAATCTTGTACGCTGCCCAGTTCGCGTTTCCATACGATCTGACCAGATCGTAGATCCAGCGCCGTCATATTGCCGTTATAACCCAGTGCATACACTAGTTTACCGACTACAACTGGCGTAGTGTCTACATCATTCAGATGATCGATTTCGGTCGAACCGCTCGCTTGAGCGATGCGCTGTTGCCAAATCAGTTGCCCTTGGTTAATCAGCACAGCGTTCACACGACCGTTATCTCCGCCTACTATGGCTGCACCAAACGCCGTTGCTGGCGCAGATTCACCGCGCAGCGAAAGCGTCGGGATAGCCAGGTTTACTGTCCATTTGATGGCTCCGTCACTTTCGTTTAGCGCTTGCAACATGCCATTGCTGGTGTGAACCAGCACCGCGCCATCACTCACTACAGGGCGTGATAACACTTCACCCGATGCTGTGGCTTTCCATTCGATCGTACCGTCTGCCGCATTGAGCCTAAAAACTTCTGCTCGCTCGCTACCGACATATAGATGATCGCCAGAGACCGTCACGCCGCCGGAAAGTAGCGCGGATTCACGCGAAGAGAGAAGTCCACGTTTTTTGGACAGATCGGCACTCCACAGCTCTTTTCCGTTCGCCAAAGCCATCGCTTTTACTAATCCTTTACGATCGGCTGCAAAGATGCTTCCGCCTATCCAGGCTGGACGCAAGTTGGAATAGTGCCCGTCGAGGCCACTCCCCACAGAGCTGCTCCAGACTTTTATCGGTATAAACTGGTTCTCTACCTTGTGAAGCGGTGACATAGTCACTACATCTTCTTCGCCTCTGAATAACGAACATCCGCTCAAAAAAGTCAGAGAAAGCATCAAAACTATAAGTGTTTTACCCAAGGGTATGATGTTTCTCTTAGCCCTTATCAGGTGATTTAATTTCATATGCAACAACGCCTGTGCAACAACGCCTGCAATGCATGTAGCGGATTCGCCTACGACCCATTTGTCGCAGGAAAAGAATCGGCGCAACGCACCAACTTGCTCATTCTCAGTGGTATAGCCTTCCACGCTGTCTTCTTGTTAATCTAAATCGAGTAACGTTGTCAGTCGCGCGGCAATGTCCGCCTGCGATAAGGAATCCTGCTCGCCACTGCTCAGATTTTTTACAATCACCTGACCGGAAGCCACTTCGTTTTCACCCAGAACCAGAGCAATACGCGCTCTCCATTTATCTGCGCGAGCAAACTGTTTCTTAAAATTGCCGCCTCCGTAGTTGGTCATCAATTTCAGTGCAGGTAACGCATCACGGAGTGTTTCAGCCAATTGCATTGCCGCTGACTGCGTAACGACGCCGGAGGAAATTAGATACACATCCACGGCGGGTAATGCTGTTAAATCCGGATTAATGGACTGCACCAACAGCACCAAACGATCTATCCCCATAGCAAAACCTACTGCTGGCGTTGTTGCATGCCCTTCGAGGTGCTCCACCATACCGTCATAGCGACCGCCAGCACACACGGTACCCTGCGACCCAAGACTGGTAGTGATCCACTCGAACACGGTGCGGTTGTAATAATCTAGTCCGCGCACCAAACGCGGATTCACAGTAAATGGTATACCTGACTGCGTTAAAAGTTCACCTAATTGTTCAAAATGTTGGCGAGATTCATCATCCAGATAATCCGGTAGCACCGGTGCATCGTTTAGCAACGTCTGTACTTGTGCATTTTTGGAGTCCAGTACGCGCAGCGGGTTAGTGTACATGCGACGCAAGCAATCTTCATCTAGTTGATATTTGTGTTTTTCAAGGAAAGCGATCAATGCTTCACGATATCGAGCTCTCGCTTCCAGCGAACCGATGGAGTTCAGTTCTAGCGAAACATGTTCGGCAATTCCGAGCTCACGCCAACAGCGCGCAGTGAGCAGAATTAACTCGGCATCAATATCTGGCCCTTGCAACCCAAAGACTTCACAACCCAGTTGATGGAATTGACGATAGCGCCCTTTTTGTGGGCGTGCGTGACGAAACATCGGCCCCATATACCACATCCGCTGTTCCTGATTATAGAGAATGCCATGTTCAATACCGGCGCGAACGCACCCTGCTGTTCCTTCTGGACGCAGTGAGAGGCTATCGCCGTTACGGTCTTCAAAGGTATACATCTCTTTTTCGAATACATCAGTCACTTCGCCAATTGCCCGTTTAAACAACGTGGTTTTTTCAACGATTGGCAGACGGATCTCACTGTAACCGTAACTTCGGAGTGATTTTTTCAGGCTATCTTCAATATGCTGCCATAAGGCCGTTTCGGCAGGAAGATAATCATTCATGCCACGAATGGCTTGGAGATTTTTTGCCACATCAGTTCTCTATCGTTCTCTATGCGGTTTAAAACCGTTTGGTCGATAAAACCGCGTTCTAGGGGGTTTAAGACGGTTTGTTCAATGTTGAAGCTATGACCGAGTCATGATCTCACTGCTGATGAGGTGGTAGATTACTTATCTACCACCTTAACCGTGATGCGCTTGGTTTCATCCAACATCGCTGCTTTAGCGCGAATTTTTGCTTCCAGATGGTCAATCATGTCATTGTTATCGAAGCGCTCTCTCTGTCGTATGCCATCTTCATAAAAGCCGCTTTTGTTGTTACCTCCGGTCACGCCTAACGTTGAAACTAGCGCTTCACCAGGCCCGTTAACCACACAACCAATAATGGAAACGTCCATCGGTGTGATGATGTCTTCCAGACGCTGTTCCAGCGCGTTAACTGTGCCGATAACATCGAACTCCTGACGAGAGCAAGTAGGACAAGCGATAAAGTTGATTCCACGCTCGCGAATGCGAAGCGTTTTTAGGATATCAAAACCGACTTTGACCTCTTCAACCGGATCGGCCGCCAGCGAAATACGCAGGGTATCTCCAATTCCTTCAGAAAGTAATAGCCCAAGACCGATTGCAGATTTGACTGCGCCACTTCGCGCATCGCCAGCTTCAGTGATCCCGAGATGCAAAGGCTGATCAATACGCGTTGCCAGCAAGCGATAAGATTGCACCGCTAAAAAAACATCAGACGCTTTAACGCTTACCTTAAACTGATCGAAGTTTAAGCGATCTAAAATATCTACATGACGCATTGCAGATTCAAGCAACGCTTCCGGCGTAGGCTCACCATATTTTTTCTGAAGATCTCTTTCTAGAGAGCCGCCATTGACTCCGATGCGAATAGGAATGTTGTTATAACGCGCGCAAGCAACCACAGAGCGGATACGCTCTTCATTTCCAATATTACAGGGGTTGATACGCAAGCAATCTACACCATATTCCGACACTTTCAGTGCGATGCGATAGTCAAAATGGATATCCGCAACCAGCGGTACATTGACTTGCTGTTTGACAAGTCTAAAGGCTTTCACCGCATCCATGGTGGGCAAGGAAACGCGTACAATGTCCACGCCAACCCGCTCAAGCGATTTGATCTGTTTTACCGTAGCATCCACATCAGTAGTTCTAGTACTGGTCATTGACTGCACTGCGATCGGTGCGCCATCACCAATAGGAACCTTGCCGACGTAAATGCGCGTTGATTTACGACGGACAATGAGTGCAGGGTTATTCATTAATTCTTCTCCACGTTTACAGCATCACTAATATCGGAAACTACTGCGCTGCAAGCGTCAGACGAGCAACTTTGTTGCTTCTTAAAAGCAGGCTCAATCGATAGGATGCATGGCAGCTCAGGTTTAAGGCACTTCTACCGCTTCGCAGCACGCCGCTCTATAGTTTTGCCTGCTGCGTCTTTAGATCGAAGGTCTGCAATCTGCTATTTTCGATCTGAAAAGCTGTTTGCCTATAAGAACCCCTTCTGGTGCATTAGTGGCTAGTGGCCGGAGACTGATCGATCATTCATTATGCTGATCTCCTGCTCCTGCTGCTAAATCTGGTCATTCTGCAACCACCAGGCTCCGATAAGACCTAATACGACTACCAGCCAGACAGGTAAAGGACATCAACCAGCCATACCTTGCATTGATGTCACGTTGGCAAATTTTAGCACCACGATGTTTATCCAACATAGGCAGCAGTGCAATTTCGAGAAAATGTACCATTTTTGCATAAAAACGGATATACCAACGCAAAACGGTGGGAGCCAAATCTAGCGAGAGGCTGCCCTCTTCGATCTCACGTACTATGTAACTTTAAGGTATAAACGTTCAGCGACAGTTTGCTGCATCAATCCCCTATGCTCGCTCGCCTTACGAAGATATTCGCTAGGAGTGGCTGAGGTGGTATTCTCTAGAGTAGCTTCAGTATTCCTTAGCTAGGAACTTCTTGTTGTTTTTAGAGTGTAGAAAACTTTGCCTCAGGCCTATCGCCATGACAGTTACGCTTATCATCACTATGCGCCACAATAGCGGCGCATAGTGATGATAAGCTAGCCGGAAGGCTATGGTGATAAAGATCTAATCGGATCGATTGTAGCGCTAAAAAGAAACACATCACAATTATTCATTGCGCTGCCATTTTTGTTGATCAGCAGAATTTTATTATTTTATTATTGATCTTAGCTGTTAGCGCGTGCAGCGATTTCCACAGTGCAACCTCAATCATATCACCTCACCAAAGTTATCCAGCGCGGGTACCTTCTCCGAAAGTAGAGAGAGCCCCTCACTTGGTGCTTAGAAAAACCAACGCAGAAGATCATCTAGCATGATCTCCATAGCAAAAAATTGTTCAGGTTCTGACCAGTGACTGTTGAGAAACTGATAATGTTACGGAACGCCATACCTGATCAATAATTTCTGAAACAGAAAGATTATGGTTAAATCGCATCGCTATGCGATGGAGTAAAACTCGCATTCAAGGGCATAACCAAGCTGAAAGGAAAAGCAGCGCGTGGTTCGATTCCCTTTCGGAATGTCCACTGTTTCCACAGGTTGGCCATACAACGAACAGAATCGCAATCTGTATAGTACCGCTTCGAGGAGCTCTATTTAGCCAACACCTCCTATGCATAGATCTTAGCGATCTGCTATAATTACTGACGTAAAACCTTGTTTTTGTCCGTCATAGTCTTCATCACCTATTCAGTACGGAATGGCTTTCACCTCATTTTTATTACAAAATGAAGAAGGTGACTTTGACAAAGAAACACTAAAAAAAACAGCGAGCGTGTGCCCATCTTGGGCGCTGCTTTATTTAATGTTTAAAACAGCGACGCTACCCCTTTTGCATTTTTACGTTTGACAGAAGAAAATCGCTGCAACGGATTTAACGGCTACGCGGGTAGATTTCTTCAGGACTGAAGAAATAAGCAATCTCACGCGTAGCAGATTCTTGTGAAGAAGAGCCATGTACGGCATTTTCGGTAAAACTGTCTGCGTACTCAGCGCGCAGAGTACCCGCCATCGCATTTGCAGGATTTGTAGCACCTATGATGTCCCGGTTACGCTGAATCGCGTTTTCCCCTTCCAATACTTGCACCATGATCGGACCAGATTTCATGAAAGCTACCAGACCGTCAAAAAATGGTTTTCCCTGATGCTCGGCATAGAACCCTTCAGCCTGCTTAAGCGTTAATTTCACCATTTTGGCGGCCACCAGGGTGAAGCCTTCCTTCTCAAAACGCGCATAGATGGCACCGATGGCATTTTTGGCTACGGCATTAGGTTTTACGATGGAAAAGGTACGTTCTACCGTCATATTAGACCTCAATATATTACAAGCTAATAACGCCAGGCTTAAAAAATTATTATATTGCATATAATAGGGTGGCAACACATTCACTTGCCTACACTTGCCTATCAGGGCATATAACCTTTACTAAAAATAGTATCTTTTTGTCACGTCATTACGCCTGTAGAGACACTATTGCATAAGTATGCAGTTTATGGCAATCACCCTGTGATCACATGCTCGCAGCGTAATTTATTATCTTTGGATGATTCAGTGCTGGGATTTGCGTGTAAACTATACCTGCTTAGGTTACACCTAACAGGTGCTGTTCTTAGAATATTTCTGAACATCGCTGATCATGCCAAAAAAATACCCGTCAGACAGTCTGTCTTATCCTTTTTATCAGGGTGAACCTGCAGATAGAATAACGTAACATAATCCACAGTGCGCTAGAATATGCTAGCGCTAACTGGGGAGATCAGTCCCTGCGCTAGCAGGCGTAACAATCATTCCCCTGTTAATAAGGAAAAAAAGAATCAGACCCTAAAGCTTACGCTACAGCCACATTCGCCGGTCACGTTGGGATGATTCAACTTGAATCCTTCGTTCAAACCGTCTTTGACGAAATCCATCTCTATGCCATAGAGATAAATCAGTCTCTTACTATCAATATCGATTCGGCTTCTTCCGGAGACTTTTCTTTCTTCTATTCAGTGATCAGCTAACTGGCAGCAATGGCGGAGACACAACCGTAGATTTTAAACCGTGTGTCTTAGATTCGAAGAATCGGCGTTATCAACCAAGCCCACATGGCTTAGATTTTAAAGATCAATAACTTTTCGCTATATGCCATATGCCATATATCATATGCCATGATTAGAGCTCTCTGTGCTACGAATTAATGATGAGCCCATTTAATAGTGGAAACATTTAAGCTCTGCTTGAAGATCCCCCACAACGGAGAAAGATCGCGTAGGCGCTCAATGGATTTCTGAACTAGGGCAATGGCGTAGTCGATCTCTTCTTCGGTGGTAAAACGACCGAGAGAAAAGCGAATAGAGCTGTGCGCCAATTCATCATCTATGCCTAAAGCACGCAGCACATAGGATGGCTCCAGGCTCTCAGAGGTACAGGCGGAACCGGAGGAGACAGCCAAATCTTTTAGTAGCATCATCAGGGATTCACTTTCAACATAGTTAAAGCTGACATTTAGTATATTCGGAACGCCCTGCTCCAGGTCTCCATTGATGTACACCTCTTGAATCTCCTTGATACCGTTCCAAAGACGATGACGCAGCGCGTTTAAACAAACGACTTCCGTTGCCATCTCTTCTTTAGCAATGCGGTAAGCTTCACCCATGCCTACGATCTGGTGCACGGGCAAAGTACCGGAACGCATACCGAGTTCGTGATCTCCTCCGTGCATCTGCGGTTCTATACGGATACGGGGTTTACGACGTATATACAATGCACCAATCCCTTTCGGGCCATACATCTTATGCCCAGAAAAAGACATCAAATCCACTTTTGTCTTTCTGAGATCGATAGGTATTTTTCCTACGCCCTGCGTCGCATCAACGTGGAACACAATGCCACGAATGCGGCACATCTCGCCAATAGCAGAAATATCCTGTACCACACCGATTTCGTTGTTGACGTGCATAATGGAAACCAAAATGGTGTCTTTACGCATTGCCTCTTCAAGTTCATGCAGAGCGATAATACCGCTACGCTGCGGAGAAAGGTAAGTTACCTCAAAGCCTTCACGCTCTAACTGACGGCAGGTATCTAGAACGACCTTGTGTTCAGTCTTGCTGGTAATGATGTGCTTTCCTTTCTTCCGATAGAAGTGAGCAGCACCCTTGATAGCGAGGTTGTCGGCTTCGGTCGCGCCTGAAGTGAACACGATCTCACGCGGATCGGCTCCTACCAGTTCAGCGATTTGGTTACGCGCAATATCCACGGCCTCTTCCGCCTGCCATCCAAAGATGTGGGAGCGGGAAGCCGGGTTCCCAAACGTACCGTCTAGGGTCAAAAACTGCATCATTTTTTCAGCTACTCGCGGATCAACCGGAGTTGTGGCTGAATAGTCTAGATAAATGGGTAACTTCATTGCTCCTAAACTCCGTACATCACTTCAAAACGTACAATGGTTTTTGTTTTTATTGTCCCTGTGAGGATGAATTGTCAGCAGCGCGCTGATTAACATTAATGGTTTTTTGAATACGTCCGTTGGCAGTGCGGTAAATATCAGCATCTTGACGGTCCGCTATGTCCAGCACTTCTTGGTTACTTACCAGTTCGTCCAACGTGATCTTGTTCAAGAAATCGGTTATACGGTCTCTGAGATCGCGCCATAGCGTGTGTGTCAGGCAGCGATCGCCGCTCTGGCAGCCTTTACGCCCTTGGCAGCTGGTCGCATCGACGGATTCGTCAAAAGCGGAAATCACAGCGCTAACAGCAATTTCATTTGCGTTTTTGCCTAGCAGGTATCCACCGCCCGGTCCGCGAACACTGGAAACCAGCCCATTTTTGCGCAAAAGAGAGAACAGTTTCTCTAGATACGACAGTGATATTCCCTTCCGCTCGGAAATATGAGCTAAAGAAACCGGCCCTTCTTTGGAGTGCAACGCTACATCTAGCATGGCGTTAATGGCATAACGGGCTTTTGATATCAGTCTCATGATAAGGGTGCTCGAAGATAAAATAGCTTATTATTAAACTTGATTGATAGACCTATCCACTAGGTATGCATTTGCTTTGCAAAGCAAAAATTTTAGTTTTACATACTCGAATATTTTAATCAACCACTTAACCAAGTAGTTTACTCAGGTATTTTTTCTACAACGCTCTTTTTTATAGCGCGTAAAATGGCCAGTTCCTATTCTTCCGGGCGAGCACGGGCAAACAAGCGGAGTAGCTTGTGCATCACTTTCCCCTAAAATGTGCCTTTCAAATAAAACCGGTGTAGGGCAGAGTGTCTTCTAATGTAGGTATAGCAATGTTCTCAGTCTCAACCACAACGGGTAAGGTTCTTCCGTGATTTCTGGTGCTGCTTTTGCGCCATTAGATCGAGATGTACAATAAGAACCTCATAATCAGATTTTAACAAACTATACTCTGGGTTGGCGGGAATGTACGCGTGTTACTGTCATGTTTGTAGTTTGTCATGAGTTAACATTAGTCAACCCTACAAGTTCACAGCGATTGCTTGTGAATCCGGTTTGGTTTCATCAGTAGATTCACTAAATAGAAGTTCTTTAACCCCTCATAGTCTTGTAAGCACGGTTTCCACCAGAACGATGCAAATTTTCTCTACTATGCTAATTCAGCAGTAAGAAAGAAAAGAAAGAGTAAAAAACAGGATTAGTATATTACAGAATTCGCTATTTTCTCTTTCTCCTGCTATACTGCGCTTCGCTTTATGTTCTTTAACATCCCAGTGGACGAGACCATGCATCCGATGCTTAACATCGCTGTGCGCGCTGTGCGCAAGGGCGGGAATTTAATTGCCAAGAATTATGAAATCCCTGACGTCGTTGACGCGAGCCGAAAAAGCAGTAACGATTTTATCACAAACGTTAACCGAAATGCTGAGCACCTACTTATTGAGGTGATCCGCAAATCCTATCCACAGCATACCATTATTGGTGAAGAGTGCGGTGAATTAGTCGGTGAAAACGAAACAATTCAATGGATTATCAATCCGATGGATGGCGTCACCAATTTCTTTAAACGCCTCCCCCATTTTGCTGTTTCCATTGCTGTGCGCATCAAATCTCGTACTGAAGTGGTTGTGGTTTATGATCCGATGCGCAATGAGCTGTTTACCGCAACACGCGGTCAAGGCGCACAGTTGAACGGCTATCGTCTACGCAGCAGCAATGCTCGAGATCTAGATGGCACTATTCTAGCAACTGGTTTTCCTTTTAAGCAGAAGGAGCACGCCACCTCTTATATCAATATGGTTTCTGCTCTCTTTACCACCTGCGGTGACTTCCGTCGTACTGGATCCACTGCGCTGGATCTAGCCTATGTGGCAGCAGGTCGCGTAGATGGTTTTTTCGAGATTGGCCTGAAGCCCTGGGATTTTGCTGGTGGCGAATTGATTGTTCGTGAAGCCGGTGGACTTGTCACTGACTTCTTAGGCGGCCACAACTATCTCTTTTCGGGTAACCTAGTCGCGGGAAACCCGCGAGTTGTGAAGTCCATTCTTTACACTATCCGTAAAGAACTTAGCGAAGCGCTTAAACGCTAAGATAGTCTTTTATCCCGTTTCGTTCCTATTAAAATAATGTATCGTATTTCAATAAGATCAAAGCTGATCATTTTTAAAATTTATTACATCCTGAATGAATTCAGGCTACTGTTAACAGTATGTTTAAGAAATCCATCCATGCCCTATTTCTTCAGGGCACTCATTAGCAAAATGAGAAGATGATGAGGCAGAGCGATAAAAAGCCAGCCCATAATAGTCTAGCGTTAACCTATAAGTTACTGGTATTTAGGCATAAACAGGGAAACGCTCGCAAGTAATGAGTACTTTTTGTTTAATACCTTCAATGGTACTTTTGTCATTTATATTCTCCAATATATCACAGATCCAGCCTGTAAGCTCACGCACTTCAGTTTCTTTAAAGCCACGGCGCGTTGCTGCTGGGGTACCAATACGGATCCCCGAGGTGATAAACGGACTCTTCGGATCATGTGGGACACTGTTTTTATTGACAGTAATGTTAGCGAGCCCTAAAGCGGCATCGGCTTCTTTACCCGTCAGATTCTTTCCTACTAGATCGAGTAAGAACAGATGGTTGCTAGTGCCGCCTGAGACCACATTAAATCCGCGTGCTAGGAAATCTTTAACCATCGCTTTAGCATTCTTCTCTACTTGTTGCTGATAAACTTTAAACTCAGGCTCCATCGCTTCTTTTAGTGCAACCGCTTTACCCGCAATAACGTGCATCAAAGGGCCACCCTGCCCTCCAGGGAATACAGCAGAGTTCAGTTTCTTATACAGTTCTTCGTCACCGCCCTTGGCTAGAATCAGCCCGCCACGTGGACCAGACAGCGTTTTGTGGGTCGTGGTAGTGACCATATGCGCATGAGGAACCGGGTTAGGATAAACATCAGCCGCGACTAGACCTGCAACATGCGCCATATCCACAAACAGATAAGCTCCAATGCTATCAGCAATTTCACGCATTTTTGCCCAGTCAACCACGCCTGAGTAGGCAGAGAAACCGCCTAAAATCATTTTTGGTTTGTGCATGTGCGCCAATTCAGCCATTTCTGCGTAATCGATTTTACCAATTTCATTAATACCATAAGGAATCACTTTGTATAGCTTACCCGATAGATTAACCGGAGATCCGTGAGTCAGATGCCCACCATGGGCCAGATTCATTCCCAGAATTTTGTCTCCAGGTTGCAGCAACGCGGTATACACAGCAAAATTAGCCTGAGAACCAGAGTGCGGTTGCACGTTAGCGTAATCGGCACCGAATAGCGATTTAGCACGGTCAATCGCAAGTTGCTCTACGATATCAACGTATTCGCAGCCGCCATAGTAACGTTTACCGGGATATCCTTCTGCATATTTATTAGTTAACTGAGACCCTTGAGCTTCCATAACACGTGGGCTGGTATAATTTTCTGACGCTATCAGTTCAATATGTTCTTCCTGACGCACCACTTCTTGCTGCATTGCGTGCCACAGTTCGGCATCGTAATCGGCAATATTCATTTCACGCTGTAACATCCGCATCTCCTGACTCAGCTAACCCCTAACTTTATGTACAGTTAAACGACATGAGGTACAGTAAAATCGCATAAAAGATAAAACTACCAAGAAGTGTAATTACCTATTTATGATATGCCTTGAGAGAGTTTTAAGCAAACGATTAGCTCTTAGGCAGAGCTAGGGGCTCTTTGCAGCCTAATGATTAGGCACTTTGATAACGGAGTTTTCTTTATCTGCATTTTACATTTCTGTTAACATACTAAAAACAAACATAAGAAGGGATTTAACAATATTGTACTACGTCGAATAAGACGTATTAAAATACTCTATCGTATCATTAGAGATCAGCTATATTATCTACCGATATCAGGCTCACCCACCTGATATACGACGAATGCAATAGCGCGAAATGCTTAATCCAAGCCAGCTGATTTTTTATCGTGACTTTTTACGCTAGTGCTTTTCTAATAGAAAAGCTTAAAAAGCATGCCTTGCAGTGCACCTCTCTCTAGAATAGAGAGGATCGATAACGCGCATCAGTAATGTCGTTTCGGCCCGGCACCGTGTGTGATATCAAACTCAGTCTCTGTATGGATTATCTTAAGGCAAATTAGTACATATAGCTAAACTAGCTAAGCTGACGACGCGCGTTACGGAATATGCGCATCCACGGGCTGTCTTCACCCCACGTTTCTGGGTGCCAGGAGTTACTCACGGTACGGAAAACGCGTTCTGGATGTGGCATCATCACCGTGGCACGGCCACTGGCACTAGTTACTGCTGTGATCCCGTTCGGAGAGCCGTTCGGATTAGCTGGGTAATGATTTGTCATCTGTCCAAAGTTATTCACAAAACGCAGTGCGACTAGATGTTCGTGTTCCAATGCAGCCAAGTGAGCCTCGTCAAGCACTTCAACTCGTCCTTCACTGTGGGAGACTGCAATTGGCATTCGCGATCCAGCCATTTCATTCATAAACAATGATGGACTTTTCGTAACTTCAACTAGACTAAACCGCGCCTCAAAACGATCGGATAAGTTGCGCACAAAACGTGGCCAATGCTCAGCACCAGGGATCAACTCTCGTAAGTTCGACATCATCTGGCAACCATTACAAACGCCGAGTGCTACCGTTTGTGGACGCAGAAAGAAATCTATAAATTCATCACGAACACGCGTATTGAATAAAATAGATTTAGCCCAGCCTTCACCCGCTCCTAGCACATCTCCGTAAGAGAAACCACCGCAAGCTACCAGTGCCTGGAAATCTTGCAGTGAGCGACGGCCTTCTAGCAAATCACTCATATGTACATCGATGGCATCAAAACCAGCGCGATGAAACGCAGCTGCCATTTCAACGTGAGAGTTAATGCCTTGCTCACGCAGCACCGCTACTTTAGGGCGAATCCCCTTCGCAATGAACGGCGCTGCAATATCCTGTTCCGGTTCAAACGTTAACCTGACATTTAGACCTGGGTCATTCTCATCCTGCTTCGCCGCATGTTCTTGATCGGCACAGTGTGGGTTATCGCGCAAACGCTGCATTTTCCAGGTCGTTTCCGCCCACCAGGTGCGCAGCGTGGTACAGCTCTCCTGATATACCAAGTCGTTACCATGCGTAATCACAAAGCGATTATCCTGAGAAGCATGGCCCAATCGGTGAACAATATCAGTCAGTCCGTAATCGGCCAGAACCTGTTCAACATACGCTAGGCGGTTAGCTGCCACCTGAATCACGGCACCCAACTCTTCGGTAAACAATGAGGCTAGGGTATCATTACCCAATACCGCGATATTAACATGGATACCACAGTGACCGGTAAAGGCCATTTCTGCTAGCATTACCACCAGACCCCCATCAGAACGGTCGTGGTAGGCTAACAACGCATCCTCCGACACCAGTGTCTGGATCGCATTAAAGAATCTGGCCAGCTGTTTTGGGTCACGCACATCTGCAGTATAGCGACCAAACTGCCGGTATACCTGCGCCAAGGCTGTTGCACCCAGTGTCTGGTGCCCAGCACCCAGATCGATGAGCAGCAGCACGTTATCACGATCAGCGCGCAGTTGCGGCGTGATCGTTTTACGCACATCTTCCACGCGGGCGAATGCCGTGATTACCAAGGAAAGTGGCGAAATTACACTACTCTCTTGATTCCCATCTTGCCAACAGAGTTTCATCGACATAGAGTCTTTACCTACCGGGATGGTTAATCCTAATGCTGGACAGAGTTCTTCACCGATGGCTTTTACTGCTTCGTAGAGTCCGGCATCTTCACCTGGATGTCCGGCTGCCGACATCCAGTTTGCAGAGAGCTTCACTCGCGTCAACGCGCCAATCTGGGTAGCAGCAAGATTGGTTAACGCTTCACCTACGGCTAGACGCGCGGATGCACCAAAATTACGCAAAGCCACAGGTGCACGTTCGCCGATGGACATGGCCTCACCCTTGTAGCTGTCGAGACTTGCGGTAGTTACAGCACAGTTTGCTATCGGAATCTGCCATGGCCCCACCATCTGATCGCGAGCTACCATTCCGCTAACGGAACGGTCACCAATGGTAATTAGGAAGGTTTTCTCCGCCACCACCGGAATGTGCATTACGCGCTCTAACGCTCCAGCTAGGAATATACCATCACGATTTAGCAATCTAC
The DNA here is from genome assembly GCA_042263625.1 of Candidatus Malihini olakiniferum. Taxonomy (GTDB): domain Bacteria; phylum Pseudomonadota; class Gammaproteobacteria; order Enterobacterales; family Enterobacteriaceae; genus Symbiopectobacterium; species Symbiopectobacterium olakiniferum_A. The sequence goes on along the minus strand of JBHKFL010000006.1, from coordinate 39,053 downwards.
CCTCTGTAGTCTGTCGCTTAACGTCGCGCAGCATTTTTGGCATTTTGTACAGGAGTACGTCTAGCGGCAAGTCAATTGGCTGGTTGTTAAAATGGCGGTCATTCAGGGTTAAATGCCGCTCTTCCGTGGCTTCTCCAATCACCGCATAAGGTGCACGCTCACGACAGCAGAGTTTCTCAAACAACTCTAGTTTTTTTGGTTCCACTGCTAGCACATAGCGCTCTTGTGATTCGTTACACCATACTTCAAGAGGGCTCATTCCTGGCTCGTAATTAAGGATATCTCGAAGCTCAAAGCGCCCGCCGAGCCCGCTATCACTCAGCAATTCCGGCATAGCATTGGATAATCCCCCAGCCCCTACGTCATGGATAAACAGAATCGGATTCTCTTCACCCAGTTGCCAACAGCGATCAATCACTTCTTGGCAACGGCGTTCCATTTCCGGGTTATGACGCTGTATTGATGCAAAATCAAGCTCAGCATCTAACTGGCAAAAGGCCATTGAGGAGGCGGAACTACCACCTAGCCCGATATTCATGGAATGTCCGCCCAGAACAATCAGCTTAGCCCCTACGGTGATCTTCCCTTTTTTTACATGATCGGCACGGATATTACCAATACCCCCTGCCAACATGACAGGCTTATGATAACCACGCAACTCGTTACCGTTATGGCTGTCAACCTGCTCTTCATAGGTACGGAAATAACCTGTCAGAGCAGGATGACCAAATTCATTGTTAAATGCAGCGCTACCCAATGGGCCATCGAGCATGATATCTAACGCGCTGACGATACGATCTGGCTTACCGAAATCCTTTTCCCACGGCTGTTCGAAGTTAGGGATGCGGAGGTTAGATACAGAGAACCCAATCAGACCAGCTTTGGGTTTCGAGCCGCGTCCCGTCGCTCCTTCATCACGAATCTCACCTCCAGAACCCGTGGCCGCCCCCGGCCCGGGAGAAATGGCTGTCGGGTGGTTATGCGTTTCTACTTTCATCAGAATATGTGTTGGCTCCTGATGATAGGCATAGTGCCCTTGTGGATCGGCAAAAAAGCGCCCTGCTTCAGAGCCTTCCATCACAGCAGCGTTATCTTTATAAGCAGACAACACGTGCTCCGGCACATTTACGAAGGTATTCTTGATCATTTCAAATAAGGACTTTGGCTGTTCTTCTCCATCAATCACCCAGTCGGCATTAAAAATCTTGTGACGGCAATGCTCGGAGTTAGCCTGCGCAAACATATAGAGTTCGATATCAGTCGGGTTGCGTCCCAATCGGGTAAAAGCATCCAATAGATAATCGATTTCATCTTCCGAAAGCGCCAATCCTAAAAGCACGTTAAACTGTTCCAACGCCTGACGCCCGCGAAGCAGTACGTCAACGCGTTTCAGTGGTGCGGGTTGATATTGCGCAAATAGCTTCGCTGCCTGCGCCATTTCATTAAAGACGGTTTCCGTCATACGGTCATGCAGTAGACCGCTCAATTGCTGCCACTGTTCATCTCTTAATGTCGGCGCATGAATATAGAAGGCTAATCCGCGTTCCAGACGAGTTACCTTGTCCAGACCGCAGTTACGGGCAATGTCGGTAGCTTTTGAAGACCAGGGAGAAATGGTCCCTGGACGCGGTATGACCAACAGTAATCGCCCACTCGGCTCTTGCTTCGCAAGAGAATGCGAATAGCCATAGTTCAATAGTCGTGTCAGTTTTACCTGCTCATCGCTATTCAATGGAGACCGCACAGAGGCAAAGTGCACGTATTCCCCATAGATCTCGCTAAGTGATAAAAAGTGATCTTTGCAGCGCGTCAGCAACTTGTTTATATGGAAGGCCGATAGGGCAGGTGAACCACGCAGTGTTTCCATCATCTAAAAATCTCTCCTTGTCTTCGATGTGCTGACTTTCAGTCCGTCAGTAGTCGCTACTTTTTCGCGCAGTTAAGTGGCGGAAAGATGCGTCATTATAAAGAATTGTGACGCCAGACGAAACCTTTTGTGCAGAGTTTGTTGCACATATTATTTTCGTCGTGGTCAAACCTTAACCTGATGGATAACTATGGCACACTGGCGCTTTGTTAAGCAAAATTCCACACTCTCTGTAAGAGTAGATCAAAAAATTCACTTACAGACAGAAAGACCATACGGCCACCGATTCGTAGCAACTGGTTTATCGCAAGGGGACAACGCGCCCCAAAAACCTGGAAAAGTTCAAAGGTCGGTTAGCAGTCACATCGGGCTCAGCCCATACCGCTATGCTACGTGATTTGAAAACGATAAATATTCGGCATTGAACTTAGAAGCAGCCTCAAGCCTTCCTCAAATAGAAGGCTTGAGGCGCATTGGATTATACATTAGCGGACTCCGTTACTATCGGTTTGATGCAGAGCATTGCATTCACCCGCAGCTTTTGTTCGCTCTCGATCTAAGCGACGAGGAACGCGTAACCTGGTAAAATATTGCGCGCAGGATGACAGCCTTTAGTTTTAGTTGGTGAGTTTGATTATGTCAATATGTCGATTTTCCTGAGTGCTATCGACAAAATTTTACCGGATTTACAAAGGCTATTTACGAAAAATACCCATGACATTGGCTGGAAATTGCTGGCGGCTCTCTCCTAATTATTGTGAGTATTTCTGAGCAGCTACAGCTTAGCCTTGCGCTGCTTGCAGCGCACACGAAAAAAATTTTTGAGGAGTTGCGCACACTCAGAGGCCAGGACTGCCGAGGTGATTTGTATCTGATGATTCATTCTTGGATGGCGTAAAACATCAATCAGCGAACCTGCGGCACCGGTTTTTTCATCATTAGCGCCATAAACCAGCCGTCTAATCCGGCTATGTACAATAGCTCCGGCGCACATCACACATGGCTCGAGCGTAACATACAGTATCGCATTGAGTAAGCGATAGTTCTGCAATACGCCCCCCCCCTGACGCAACGCCATGATCTCAGCGTGCGATGTCGGGTCGTGATGGCCGATAGGGCCATTCCATCCCTCGCCAATCACATTGTCATTCAGAACTAGCAAGGCACCAACGGGCACCTCCCCCTCTTCCTGCGCCCGTTGGGCTAGATTCAGGGCATGGCGCATCCAGTATTCATCTGTTTTATCACGCAGCCGAATAGTATCATTCATTGTATCTCCTAGGTATTCATCAAGTTTTTGGTTTCTAGCATTAGTTATATAGGGCGCAAAGGAGAGTAGTGCTTGTTGTCTTGCAGACTACCATTACTCCAACTGTTGTAATGTTTCTGCCCTCAGCACATAACACAGAGACGTTCACCGAAGAACAGCGTTGTGCAAAAGCGTCTCGCTTACACCGAAAGCGCGAAAAGAAAGGGTAGCGATGAAAAAAATGATGAAAAATTGGGTGTTACCGTTCCTCAAAAACATAGGCGAAAGAGAAACTGACTGCCTTAGCCTACTTTCGCGCATAGAGTGGGGTAAACGCTGAAACAAAAACATTAAGAATTTCAATACGATTATTGCTTATTTTCGGCAAATAAAAACCTAATTTTTTCATTTTATTCCTAATATTGTCTTCAATAGAAAATTATTTCACTTACTATGAAGACTTGCAAGACTGCAGACCGCCAATTAAGAGCGGAAAAAGTCAATCTATTAATCAGTAACAATATAAAAACTATTTTAACTTTTCCTCTTAGGAACGTACTTCAGGCTCTGACAAGCAGTGCGAGCAGAGAAAGGAAGATAAAATAAAAATAATCATATTTGTCGATATTGCAAGAGCGAGATAGATCAGCTAGATTTAAATGGCCTGCAAAGCCCTTATAACCTAGATTTCAGGTCGATGACATTCTCAATGGTTGAGCGAGGGAAAGAAAATCATTGCACTGCATCAGCCCTAGTCTGCATGAGTATGCACTGTCGTTCGAGCCACTTTGGCGACAATCTAATCACAAAAAAAGCCAAAGGATCGGCCCCTAACGAATAGGGCAGATGAGGGCATTCCTCGTCTTTTGCAGGAAAACAAATAACTCCCGAGTACGTTTGATACAGTCAGTACATATTGTACTTGTATCAATGGTGAGAAATTGGCTACGCTACTAGAATAGAAATTATTCAGCTAAAAGTGCTGCATTTCGGGAAACATCGTCAAGATGTCTTTAGAAAGCACGGAATGATTTCTGTAATTGCAAAGCATAACCAAGATGGAAAAATGAGGTAAGCAGCTCAGTGGCTATCTATGTATTCTAACAGAATACTAGATATACGAAAAATAATATCATCTCTCTGTCAAGGATGCCAATAATAATCTTTACAACTTGCTGCATCTCCGAGTTTAGAAGGAAGTGCCTGTAAAACCGCCAAATTCCACTGCTGCCCTATACATTATTATCCTAATACCTAATGCGATACGCTATTAGCCTACTTATATAAAAATATACTTATCTGTATAGCAACAATAAACTTTATTATTTATCTTACATACTAACTATGGGTATTTTATTCGACAGGAAGGAGGGTCCTCTGCTAGGTTGCAGTTATAATGCTACTGCATCTTGCAGGGTACGTTGATTTACAAAGAAAATAGATTAGCAAGGTATGTTAAAATGGCGTTACTAATCACAGCAAACTGCATTAACTGCGATATGTGCGAGCCTGAATGCCCTAATCAGGCAATCTCCATGGGATTGGAGACCTATGAAATAGACCCAATGCGCTGCACCGAGTGCGTGGGCCATTACGATTCGCCTAGCTGTCAAAAGGTGTGTCCGATTGATAATACAATCACTCGTGATCCACAACAGGTAGAAACGCAAGATCAGTTATGGGAAAAATTTGTTATTATACACCAAATAGGTCGTCTGTGATCTAGCGTTTTCGTTCACCGCTAAAAGATTACCATGCTACATGCATAGTATCGTTTATCAGAGATAGTTAGGTGAATCTTATCTGTACAGAAGCGGTCCGCTATCGATTGCGTGTATTTCCACAGCCGAAAGCAAGGTTTACTAAGCGGATCGTTAAAGACTTCAAACTCTTCGTTCGGAGGCCCATCATTAGCTAATGCCAGTACCTAACGCGTTCTCCACTGTTTCTTCTTTGACGGCAGAAGTGCTTGGCAAAGCAGCAGGCGGCCTGTTCTAGTGCCGTTGATAGTGCAACCACTCTTGTGCAGACAAGACTCTGCTCTGCGCGCTAGACGCTCGCCTGAGCGGGCGATAATCGCCTCAATCCCAGCGCTCTCGACAATATCCGAACTTAGCTCCAGAATAAGCATTAGCGACGGGCTTCCCTCATCAACGCTTTCATTTTCGCTACGGCATCAGGTAAACCACTCATGACTGCGCGACCAATAATGGCGTGCCCGATATTAAGCTCATGGATTTCAGGTAATGCAGCAATAGCATGTACGTTATGGTACGTAAGACCATGCCCTGCATTTACCTTAAGCCCTTTACTAACAGCATAAAACGCCGCATCGCGAATACGAGCGCACTCTTGTTGGCGCAGTGTATCGTCCTGTGCATCAGCATAAGCACCAGTATGGATTTCAATATAAGGCGCACCTACTGCTATCGCGGCATCAATTTGCACCCGTTCCGGATCGATAAACAGAGAAACCAGAATGCCCGCCTCTCGCAAGCGCGCTACAGCTGATATCATGCGCGGTAATTGACCTGCTACATCAAGCCCGCCTTCTGTCGTCACTTCCTCTCGTTTTTCAGGCACCAGGCAGCAGAAGTGTACGCGAAGTTCACAGGCTATCTCCAGCATCTCTTCTGTTACGGCTATTTCAAGATTCATGTGTGTCTGCAACGTTTGGCGTAATAAACGCACGTCGCGATCGGTGATGTGACGGCGATCTTCGCGTAGGTGAACCGTAATGCGATCTGCACCGGTTTGCTCGGCAACAAATGCAGCCTGCACAGGATCTGGGTATGCCGTACCACGTGCATTGCGTAGAGTCGCCACGTGATCGATATTTACACCTAGCAAAAGCTCAGCCATTACATCAGTCCTCACTAAAATTACCGTTAGGTGAGCAGTGTACACTGCACTTTTAGTTAGTTACTACAGTCGCCACCTTCTAGCACAGAATCGCCGTTCGGATTTCCGCTTTGATCAGTATTCCTCCGTCGTCGGAGAGGAGGGATAGAAAGTCGTAAACTAGCTGATTTCTAAAAAAGATTACTACTTTTTAACGGTTTCCTAACAGAATAGGGCTTGAGCGCCATCCAATAGTTGGTTTTGTGCTCTGACTTCTAGCACACGAATGAGCAATTCATGTGCGCAGAGGCCACCATAAAGCATGCTTCCAGTGAGTGAGTGGTAAGGCTAGATAGCCTAGACTAGCTTAACATTAGGCAGCGTTTTCATTTTTCTGCAGCCCACTAAAACACACCAGCAGCGGTGTGACCGGTTGCAAATACCTCTCTGAGCGGAAAACGAAGAGCATGCGCATCCCCCTTCGCCAAAATGCGCATAAGCCATTCATTTTTAGTGATCCAGCAGAAGTCCAGATTTCATTGTCAGATTTCATTGTCAGACTATCCAGTCAATTTTAGATAAACGCTTACTGCTAGCCATTCAATCGGAATGGAGCTTATTTATCGTCGATATAGCCAATACTACGTAGTTTCTGTTCTTCATCAGCCCAGCTGGATTTTACTTTCACCCACAGTTCAAGGTGTACCTTGACTTCAAACATGATTTCCATATCCTGGCGTGCTTTGATACCAATTATTTTTATTTTGCCGCCTTTATTACCGATCACTATTTTCTTCTGACCATCACGCTCAACCAGAATTATGGCGTTGATATCATAGCCACCACAATCGTTGGTAACGAAACGTTCGATCCCTACTGTCACCGAATATGGCAACTCTTCGTCCAGGAAGCGCATCAGCTTTTCACGAATAATTTCTGCTGCCATAAAGCTTTTTGACCGATCTGTAATAAAATTTTTTGGAAAGTGATGCTCAGCAACGGGCAGATGTTTACGCACGATTCTGGCAATAGTGTCAACGTTAACCCCCTTTTCTGTAGAAAGGGGGACTACGTCTAGAAAATTCATCTTTTTGCTTAAAAGCAGAATATGAGGCAACAGCTTTGTTTTATCTATTAGGTTATCAATCTTATTGATCGCCAACAGTACAGGACTATTTTGATCACGCAACTTGCCAACGACCATTTCATCATCGTCAGTCCAGTTTATACCTTCCACAACAAAGATAATCAGCTGAACGTCATAGATTGAATTACTGGAAGCGCGATTCATCAGGCGGTTGATCTCATGTTTTTTTTTTAAATACAGCCCCGGCGTATCTACATAAATAGCTTGATAGGGGCCTTTGGTATGGATCCCCATAATGGGGTGTCGCGTAGTTTGAGGCTTACGAGAAGTAATGGAGACTTTTTGCCCCAGCAGTTCGTTTAGCAATGTGGATTTACCAACATTGGGTCTCCCAATAATAGTGACGAAACTGCAATAGGTTTGTTCTTCGCTCATTCAATCTCCAGTTTTTTCAACGCTTTTTTTGCCGCTTCCTGCTCTGCTTTACGGCGGCTTGAACCTGTACCAATCACCAGTTCGTCAAAACAACTAATCTGACAATGGATAGTAAATACCTGCTCGTGTGCTTCACCGCGAACCTGTACCACCAGATAGGCAGGTAGTGGTAGATGACAGCCTTGTAGAAACTCCTGCAACCGAGTCTTTGGATCTTTTTGTTTATCTCCTGGACTTAGTTTATCCAGACGGGTCTGATACCAATTCAGAATTAGTCTTTCGACATTTTGAATATCGCTGTCGAGAAAAATACCGCCAATCAGCGCTTCGATGGTGTCTGCCAGAAGAGACTCTCGGCGACAACCACCGCTTTTGAACTCGCCTGGACCAAGACGCAGGCACTCGCCTAATTCAAATTCACGCGCAATTTCCGCTAGCGTATTGCCGCGTACAAGCGAGGCACGCATGCGGCTCATTTCTCCTTCATCCACGAAAAAAAAGCGATGATAAAGCGCATTTGCAATCACAAAACTCAGAATGGAGTCACCGAGAAATTCAAGGCGTTCATTATGCTTACTATTAGCACTGCGGTGCGTTAAGGCCTGCAATAACAGGTCATTCTGCTGGAAAGTGTAGCCCAGCTTTCTTTGTAACCGATTTATTAAAATTGAGTTCATTTGTTACCAATAAATCATAGATACCTGATACCTGTTTACCGCAGCAGACGGAATACTCCTTCCCTGATCGCGCTTTGTTTCGCGCAATATAACATGAAAGCCGTTTTGTTAACTCTACAACGCACCTAAAAATAATGCTGCGGGTTTATCACTGTAATTAATGAATTCGACCAATACGACTGAAACGTACACCGGTCGGCCACTCACCTTCTTTTTTTTCAAAGCTCATCCAGATTGCTGTTGCCCGACCTACCAGGTTCTTTTCAGGAACGAAACCCCAGTAGCGGCTATCCGTGCTGTTATCGCGATTATCACCCATCATGAAATAGTGTCCGTTCGGCACCACCCAAGTGGCCAGCGGCTGGCGAGCCTGTTGGTAATACATCCCCAGTTGATCCTGACTTCCTGGCATTACTAAGATCTGATGCGATACATCACCCATCTTCTCCTGACGAACTCCGATAACCACACCGCCAGATTTTTCTTGGCCGACTGGAAGTGAGTACAAACCTCTGCTCTTTTCCGTGCCAGGACGGCCCAAGGTTTGGGAAAAATCACTGGCTTCAAGGTTACTGTAGGTCACTGCGAGGGCGCTATCATAGGCTGTTTCTTCACACGCCGGGCGCACCGTAACTTGTTTACTCAGCGGATCGTAAGAAACCCGGTCACCAGGCAAACCAATCACACGCTTGATATAGTCTAAACGTGGATTTTCAGGGTACTTAAATACTGCGATATCACCGTGCCGTGGATGCCCAGTTGGGATCAGCGTCGTCTGCGTGATAGGGTCTTTTATGCCATAGGCAAACTTTTCTACCAGAATAAAATCACCAATCAGTAGGGTCGGCATCATCGAACCAGACGGAATTTGGAACGGCTCATATATAAAGGAGCGAAGAATAAACACCAGTGTCAGCACGGGAAATACCGAAGCACTGGTTTCAATCCAGCCAGGTGTTTTAATTGTGAAAACGTCACTGCTGCTATTCTGCTGCGAGTTGAGCGCAGACTCAGCTCTTGCATTGCGTTCTGGCGCCCATTTAAAGCGTTCAAAACACCAGACTATGCCAGTGACTGGCGTCGCCAGCGCTAAAACCAAGGCAAACATATTGGCCATGCCAACTCCTCATGAGTTATTTGCTCTATTTGCCAACGTGTAAAATGGCTAGGAAGGCTTCTTTCGGCAATACAACGTTGCCGATCTGCTTCATGCGCTTCTTACCAGCTTTCTGTTTCTGCAATAGCTTTTTCTTACGACTAACGTCGCCTCCGTAACATTTTGCTAATACGTTTTTGCGCAATTGTTTCACGGTTGAACATGCTATAATATGGCTACCCATAGCCGCCTGAATGGGAATATCAAATTGTTGACGCGGGATCAGCTTTTTTATTTTTTCTACCAACTCATGAGCGAGATACTGTGAATGATCGCGGTGGGTAATCAGTGCCAGAGCATCAATACGTTTACCGTTAATCATCACGTCAACCCGCACCAAGTCAGAGACTTGGAAACGTTTGAAGCTATAATCAAGAGACGCATAACCGCATGAGGTCGATTTCAATCGATCGAAGAAATCGAGCACCACTTCCGCCATTGGGATTTCATACGTCAATGAAACCTGATTTCCGTGGTAAACGAGGTTGGTCTGTACACCGCGTTTCTTAGTACACAGGGTGATTACGTTGCCTAGATATGCCTGTGGTAAAAGCATGTGACATTCTACAATCGGTTCACGTAGCTCTTCGATATTATTTAACTTCGGTAGCTTGGAAGGGCTGTCTACGTAAATAATTTCCTGGCGTATGGTCATTACCTCGAAAATAACGGTTGGTGCAGTGGTGATCAGATCTAGAGCATATTCACGCTCTAGACGCTCCTGAATAATCTCCATATGCAAAAGACCCAGAAAGCCACAACGGAAGCCAAAGCCAAGCGCTGTCGATATTTCAGGTTCGTAGAACAGAGAGGAGTCATTGAGGCTTAGCTTGCCCAAGGCATCGCGAAAGTTTTCATAATGATGGGAGCTGACCGGGAACAAGCCTGCATAAACCTGAGGTGTGACCTTTTTAAAGCCAGGCAACGCTTTTTTAGCGGGTTGGCGAGCCAGTGTCAAGGTATCGCCCACAGGAGCCCCCAGGATATCTTTGATAGCACACACTAGCCAGCCTACCTCACCGCAGTTAAGCATATCACGATCGACCTGCTTAGGCGTAAAAATCCCCAGACGATCGACGTTATATGCCTGACCGGTACTGATAACCTTGATCTTGTTGCCCTTGCGCAATACCCCGTTTTTGATACGGATCAGAGAGACTACACCGAGGTAGTTATCGAACCAGGAATCAATGATCAGAGCCTGAAGCGGTGCGTTGGGATCACCTTCTGGGGGTGAAATTTCTTTTATCAGGCGCTCGAGTACATCTGGAATACCGACGCCGGTTTTCGCTGAGCAGCGCACTGCGTCGTTCGCATCGATACCGACAATATCTTCAATCTCTTCTGCAACACGTTCTGGATCAGCGGCAGGCAGATCAATCTTGTTCAGCACCGGGACCACTTCCAGATTCATTTCTATAGCGGAATAGCAGGTAGCAAGCGTTTGTGCCTCTACGCCTTGTCCTGTATCTACCACCAACAGCGCGCCTTCACACGCAGCCAATGAACGTGACACTTCATAGGAGAAGTCAACATGTCCAGGCGTATCGATAAAATTTAACTGGTAAATTTTACCATCTTTAGCATGGTAATGCAGCGTTACGCTCTGCGCTTTAATGGTGATGCCGCGTTCACGTTCCAGATCCATCGAGTCCAACACCTGCTCCGCCATTTCACGGTTAGATAAACCCCCGCAAAGTTGAATGATGCGATCAGAGATCGTCGACTTACCGTGGTCGATATGGGCAATAATAGAGAAGTTTCGTATATGATTCATTAGAAATGTTTTGCTACCTTTGTATTGTAAAAATTCTTGACGTCTGCTGTTATCACATGATAAAAAATCTCAGAGAGAGGCTAGCACTCTCTGAGTAAATGAAGCTCAGGCTGCCATTTGCAGCGGTTATCCCGGAGGGGATATCTGTAAAATAACTGGACGATAATGGCATTTTTTGCCTAACTTTAGCGAGAAACCTCGCACCAATATGAACGCCAACGCCGCGCCCAACACGGCACCGAGCACCGCAGCCAAATCGGTTCTGAACAACGATTGCAACAGCCCAGATCCCATAAATAATCCCAGTAATGGCACTAAATAAACCAATACAGAGAAGCGAAGCAGGCTGCTTTCCGAAACACCCAACTCAACACGTTGACCAGGAATCAAGGGCTGCTCGCAGGGAACCTGTAGTACTTGTTCTGCAAACCCTTCCAATTCACTTAGAAGACCCGTGCCACAAGTTTTACGCGATTGACAACCGATACACCCGTAACCTTGCTCACAATGCAAGACAGCTATGCCATCGTGCCAGACAACCACAGTCGCCCACTCTTTTATCATAAAAGCACCCTACACATCACTTAGTGTGTGTGATTGAAAAAGAATATTATTAGCAATGTGTTTAGCGTTTCTTTGGATAATTCACCCACCACGTAAGTTCATAACCATTGCGAATTACTGTATGGACTCTTCGTCCAATGAAAAAGCTACTCACGAATCCAGGTCAGGTTAAGTGTTTTAACCGCTTTTGTGATACCCAGTAGGGGATCGGCTATACGCACTGTTCATTCCTCTGGAATGAAAGCATAGAATGCAGAAAGTGATTGCGAATCTTCGTTTACGAAGATTCGGATGGAGAAAGAGATCAAAAAACTTGATCGCAAGAGAGCAAAAAGATTCAAGATCTGAATTAAAATAGCTGATATCCCTATCTCTCTACACGATCCACCAGTGTGGTAGTTGAATAAGATAAACTGATGAGTATTAATTAAAAATTAAACCGAAAGAGCTTCATCACCCATGATTGAGTACCGAGTTCAGTACCTGAATCGCTGCCTGCTATTTTTCATTCTGCGGGTACTTCCAGCTAATGTCTTAGAATAGATTGGAGAAGACGCTGTAATTCGTAGTCATGCAACATGACATTGATGCCGTTAGTTACTTTTTACTTCAATCTGAAGCTACGTCACCACGCAGAATACCAGAACTAAAGGCAGCTTTGGCAGCTGTTATATGGTTCAACACCAGGCTCAGGCTCTAATGTGTTAAGAAATTGAGTATTTGCGGCTTTGCCGTCCACTACAGTAGCAAAGCTTCTCTTTCTGCCTGACTTTACCTTATCAACTCCATGATGGTTAACGAAAAACCGTGTCTAACGTTGAATTAACGGTTGTACTTTAGTATCGATCGCCTCTCGCGCACGAAAAATACGGGAACGCACAGTGCCGACCGGACAATCCATAATGGCGGCTATTTCTTCATAACTCAAGCCATCAAGTTCACGTAGCGTAATCGCCATCCGTAAATTTTCTGGCAACGATTCAATCGTTCGAAAAACAATACTTCTCAACTCTTCTGAGAGCATTAAGTTCTCAGGGTTTGATATTTCTTTTAATGCACTGGCAGTTTCATAATTTTCAGCGTCATTGGCATCAACATCGCTAGATGGTGGCCTCCGCCCTTGGGAAACTAGATAATTTTTAGCTGTATTGACGGAAATACGATACAGCCAGGTGTAAAATGCGCTATCACCCCGAAACGATGCCAATGCACGATAGGCTTTAATAAAGGACTCCTGCACTACGTCGGGCACATCTCCAGGAGGAACATACCGTGAAACCAGGTTTGCCACTTTTTGCTGGTATCGAACCACCAGCAAATTAAACGATTTCTGTTCGCCTTTCTGGACACGTTCAACCAGAACGCGATCCGCTACCTGCTCGCTCATCCGAGGTAATATCTCCTCAAACCGGTCTCCACACGTGAAATAGTACTGCCAGCCATGTCGTTATTGAATAATCTGAGCAAGCTTTTAAGCAGACAGTATCCATCAAAAAAAGTTCCAGACGGCATTTTTCTTTCTTTAGAGTTTTTTCTTTTTTATATTGCTCAGCCTACCCCATGTATCTTCGCGCGTCGAAGTTTACACTCTTACATTCCGGGCAGATTTCTATTCTTTTCTTTCATCAGGACAAGTCAGGGGATAAGACGTGAAAAAGCGCTTAATAGCACCGTGCGAGTCTTTAGTACCCTCTCTACTTGCTTAGCGACACTATATCTTAGAGAATTCAAGTTCCAGGACAAAGTATTAACGTTTTGAATAGCGATTGTGCTGGCCATAGAGAGAACCTTCTGGATGAGGTTCATTATCCTAATGCGCTTACTCAGGCTCAGGCAAGCGTTCGGATACGTGATCATCGCCAACACACCTGTAACATCCAATTGTACGGGGATATCTTACATCAATAAATAGAACTCTTTTGTCAGTGCGCGAAATTCAAAAGAATAGCCACCATCATCTGTACGCACGATAAGCGTTTCCGTATTAGAGACCGCCTTTTCTTCGAAAAGGTCTCGAGTTCCCGATGGGGCTTTCTATCCGTTCGCTTGTGTACCATTAGACGTTGACGTATAGAAACCAACAGTAGGTGGCATGCTATCTATAGCACACAAAATTACTTGTAATCAGCACACAAAATTACTTGTAATCGGAATTGGCAGCACCACAAAAGTAGCCCTCCGGCTCCAGAAATATAATATGGCGGTACACTCGAGCAACGACTCAGAATAACGGGCTTTTCTGAGTTCCGGAGTTCGATAAACACATCTTGACAAAAACTGAGGATTACTGAAAATAAAGGCGTACAGTAAAGCCGTTTACTTTCTAAAAATAACAATGTTATCAAGGTGATATATGATTTCAAGAGGGGGTGATTGCTGGTTTTTTAGTTACGTACTGACTTAGAGAGCTAACTCCAGAACATTGATCATTAATGTTTCTAGGCTACGCTAAGCTAACATTAGGACTATAAATCCTAAACCATAGCTCATATTAAGAATACGACCAGTTCGGCACTGGAGCTAGGCACCGAAGAGGATCGCATCCGTGCCTACTTTCATCACGAAAAGATCGTGAGAAAGAAAAAATTGTTTAAACGTGAAAACTCATTACGCCGCAATGTTTGTACTTGCGCTGCGTGCTGATGCATGATGGGCTAATCCTCCTAAAAAGTACCAGAGCATAAGTGAATCTCTAGAACAGGAGAAGGCACAAAAAATGAAACGTACAAGTGTGTAGTATGAAATATATGTGGTGTAAACAGAGGATAAAGCGTACGCATAATGCGTCTATAATCAGCGCTATAAACAGAGTAGACCATGACTGCAACCCAATTTTTTGATCTTGATCTTGATAAGAGCCTACTAGATGCCTTGCGTGATTTGGGGTATGAGCGGCCTACCACCATTCAACTTGCAGTTATCCCACTAGCAAGAGAAGGGAGGGATATTCTCGGCTCTGCGCCAACAGGAACAGGAAAAACAGCAGCTTATTTACTGCCTGCGTTGCAGCATCTGATTGAGTTCCCACGTGAAAAAACAGGGCCACCGCGAATTTTGATTTTAACTCCCACGCGTGAACTGACGATGCAGGTTGCCGAACAGGCTAAAGCTTTAGCAGCTTACACTCATCTGGATGTAGCAACTATTACTGGCGGTGTGGCGTATATGAACCACGCTGAAGTCTTCAGCGAGAACCAAGATATTGTTGTAGCAACAACAGGACGTCTGCTGCAATACATCAAAGAAGAAAACTTTAACTGCCAGGCAGTAGAAATACTGATTCTAGACGAAGCGGATCGTATGCTCGATATGGGATTTATCAAAGATATTGAGCTTATTGCCGGTAAAACTCGTTGGCGCACACAAACCTTTCTGTTTTCCGCCACGTTAGAAGGCTATGCTGTAAAAGATTTTGCAGCGCGCCTCTTAAAAGAGGCGATAGAAATAGAAGCAGACCCTTCACGGGGAGAGCGTAAAAATTTTTTGCAATGCTTTTACCGTGCTGATGGTATTGAGCATAAAACCGCACTACTAGCTCATCTTCTAAAACAACCAGAAGCTACCCGTTCCATTGTTTTTGTACGTAAGCGAGAGCGCTTGCACGAACTCGCTGCCTGGCTTCGAGAAGCAGGTATCAACACTTGCCACCTGGAAGGAGAAATAGTGCAGGCTAAACGCAATCAAGCCATCAAGAATTTAAGAGATGGACTGGTTAATGTATTGATTGCAACTGACGTTGCCGCCCGCGGATTAGACATCAACGATGTCAGCCATGTCTTCAACTTTGACCTGCCGCTGACAGCCGATACCTACTTGCACCGTATTGGGCGTACCGGACGCGCAGGAAAAAAAGGGTATGCTATTTCACTGGTAGAAGCACACGATCATCTTCTCCTTAGAAAAATTAATCGCTATTTAAAGGAGCTGCTAAAAGCGCGCGTTATTGATGAGTTACGCCCGAAAAATAAAGCGCCAAGCGAAAAAAATAATGGTAAACCTTCAAAAAAAGTGCGGGCAAGACGTATAGAGGATAAGAAAAAGAAGAAAGAAAAAACAAAAGTAAAAATACGTTACCGAGACAGAAAGAACGTAGGTAAGCGCCGACAGCCAACGCAGAAAACGGACGATGCGACTTTTGGCGCAGAGTAATTTTTTCAAAAGGGGATCTTTTACTCCCTCTTTTTATCATCAGAAGAGTGCGATTACAGACTTTCTATAAAAGCATTGTTGCTCATATCACATTGCTGTTCTAGAGTCAGTTAAGTGAAACGCATAGTATAAATAGCAACTCGGATCGTTTTAGCCGAGAGTATTTTTTAGGTTATTTTACCGTATCTTACAGCGTTGCATGACGTAAAACCTTTATGTTCAGATAGATGTTGGCTAACTTCAACACAGACTATCTGTTTGTTTTCTAAACGGAACGTCACGATATTCAAACCCATCAGATCGCTCACTGGGGAACGATCTAGTTTTTATCCTAGTCTGCTTTAGCGCATATGCATCGTGCTTCTGATTTTTTTATTAAGCAGCCAAAAAGAGTTAATCAGCGCATTGTTTTTATTCTTTAGTAATTTAAATGCCAGTAACTATAACAGTCTCTGTAAAATCGCGTAATCGGGTCTGAAACTGGAAAGGGTTGCAGTACTCACTAAGGCTACGAGGTTTTAACTTCGATTTAAAGCAATTCATTTAGTATAAAAAAACACTCAGCAAGCAATTAATTTTTCAGCATCAAAGTTAACCAAAAGAAACGATGCAGTGTTTTATAATTTTTTTAATTTTTTATAATTTACCTTTTTATAGATTGAATTTTTCTATTGCAGTATTTTATCCCTAGCTTAGGGATCGGTAAGATACAGTCCTCTTTCACAACATAAGCATCGAGGACAGAATGACAACCGTACTAACGTGGCATGATATTTTGGCACAGGAAAAGCAGAAGCCTTATTTTGTGCAAACGTTGCAATTTATTGGTAAGGCCCGCTCCGCCGGAAAGGTAATTTATCCCCCGCAGAAAGATGTGTTTAATGCATTTCGGTATACGGAGTTTAATCAGGTCAAAGTCGTCATATTGGGACAAGATCCGTACTACGGGCCTAATCAGGCACACGGCCTGTCATTTTCTGTCCGTCCAGGCATTCACGCACCGCCATCATTGATGAATATATATAAAGAACTGGCGAACGATATCTTGGGTTTTACCGTTCCCCAACATGGCTGCTTACAAAGCTGGGCAGAGCAAGGGGTGCTACTGTTAAATACCGTATTAACGGTAGAGTCAGGAAAGGCACATTCACACGACAGCCTCTACTGGGAAACCTTTACCGATCGCGTGATAAGCTTGTTAAATGAAAAATGTGAAGACATTGTGTTTCTGTTGTGGGGTTGCCATGCTCAGAAAAAGTGTAGCATTATCGATACTCAGCACCATTATGTGCTGAAATCTCCGCATCCGTCGCCACTTTCAGCACACCGTGGTTTTTTAGGTTGCCACCATTTTTCTAAAACGAATCAATTATTGACACAGAAAGGATTCTCTCGCATTGACTGGATGCCACGCCTACCAGATTCGGATCGGTAATGAATTCGCTTATGCAGGCGGGAGGACACAACGCAAACTGTCTGCGATCTTGGAAGAAGGGCAGAAAGACCTTATACTCGGGCGCATAAGAAATCTTTTAGAGAAAAGCAAATAGAAAATTCAAATAAGAAGAGAGTGTTGGAGCTAAGCGGGATCGAACCGCTGACCTCTTGCATGCCATGCAAGCGCTCTGCCTGCTAAGCTATAGCCCCATTACATTACATCAGACAGTGGCACATATTACGGCATGCCTAATATGCAACCCCCTCATTTGCGTCAACGGCCAAATCTACTTACTCCAACAAGTAATCGCTGAAAAAAGAGGCTAGTTCTCCGCTTTTATTGGCGTTGTTGATGTGCTGCCCAGCGTAAAAACAGAAAAATCCTTGGTAAGGATACCGTATTTTTTCATATTTTTACTCACTCAATATAACCTAAATAGGTCTTTATACGCTATTTTCCTATTGTGCTTAGTAACATGATCGCCTCTAGCCTTTTGCGCATACGGGGACAGCCCCTGTCGCAACATTTTCTGAAAACACAAAGAGCTACTTCAGTTTGGCGTGTGATCTCCCATACGGGGGCAAAATCATAAAGGTGGCACTTACATCACAGTAATTTTTTAAAAGGCTAGCATAACAGAACATAAAGGCATCTCGTTTATAAAACGAGTGGATCATAAAAAATGCCCCACGGTAGCGGGTTCTTCATAAGGGAAAGCTGCAATGAGCGCAAATTGATCTTGTGAGTTAGGTATTTATTGCTGTACTTCACGCTCGACGATAAAGGATAGAGCTTTATCGATGCGTGCCAATGCCCGTTGCTGACCAATCGCATGCACCGTGACATCCACTCTAGGTGATTGACCTGCACCAGTTATAGCTACACGCAGTGGCATACCTACTTTACCCATGCCTTGTTGTAGCTCATCTGCTGTGCTCTGAATAGCATGATGAATGTTTTCCGGCATCCAGTCACTGATATGGGCAAGTTTCTCACGTACTAGCTCCAGCGGTTGTCGATCGACTGGACACAGATATTTCTTGACAGCATTGGCATCAAATTCGCCAAAATCCTCATAGAAATAACGACAAGATGCCGCGATCTCTTTCAGCGTTTTACAGCGCTCACCCAGCAGTGTTACCAGTTCACTGAGTTGTGGCCCGATGCGGGTATCGATCCCAGCTTGCTGAATATGCCATGACAGGTGCGTCGCTACATATTCAGCAGGTAAATGATTAATATAGTGGTGATCGAGCCACTGTAACTTTTCGGTATTAAAAATACTGGCTGATTTGCTTACAGCATCCAGTGTAAACAACTGCGTCATCTCCTTAATGGAAAAAATTTCCTGATTGCCATTCGCCCAACCTAGACGAACTAGATAGTTGAGTAGAACTTCCGGCAGATAACCATCATCACGATACTGCATAACACCCACTGCACCATGACGCTTGGACAGTTTCTTTCCATCATCGCCGAGAATCATCGACACATGGGCGTATTCCGGAACCGGTGCACCCAACGCTTTCAGGATGTTAATTTGACGTGGGGTGTTACTGATATGATCTTCCCCACGGATAACATGCGTAATTTCCATATCCCAGTCGTCAATCACTACGCAGAAGTTATAAGTAGGCGAACCATCAGTACGTCGAATAATCAGATCGTCCAATTCCTGGTTACTGAATTCGATCGGACCACGAATACGGTCGTTAAAAATCACTAAACCGTCTTGCGGATTCCGAAAACGGACTACGTCAGGTTCATCTGCTACAGGATGCTTATGAAAATCGCGGCAGTAGCCGTCATAGCGAGGTTTTTCACCCTTTTTTATTTGATCTTCCCGGAGTGCTTCCAAACGTTCACGGCTGCAATAGCACTTATAGGCGGTACCCTGCACTAACATTTCGTCAATCACTGCGTTATAGCGATCGAAACGCTTAGTTTGGTAGTACGGACCCTCATCCCAATCCAGGCTCAACCACTTCATACTGTCCATAATGGCATTGATAGCATCCTGAGTTGAGCGTTCTAGATCAGTGTCTTCAATGCGTAAAACAAACTTACCCCCATGGTGACGTGCAAAGAGCCACGAGTAAAGCGCAGTACGAGCGCCTCCGACATGCAGATATCCAGTGGGGCTTGGCGCGAAACGAGTTTTAATTTTCATTAGGATAATAAGCGTTCTTACTTACGCCTCCCTGAAAGGCACTAGCAACAGCACTAGTATTCTATCACTTTTCCCTGATTCTTCAATGCTGCAAACATATTGAGCGTGCACTAGGGTAAACAATCCACCGAATTATCAACCGGTCTCTCTAAAAAAGAGACTTTTTTGATTTTATGATGAACATAAATTTTGCATTTAAAAAACCGTTGACTCACTTTCAACTATCCCTATAATCATCTTTAGACAGTGAGGGTGATTAGCTCAGCTGGGAGAGCACCTCCCTTACAAGGAGGGGGTCGGCGGTTCGATACCGTCATCACCCACCACTTCTATGGGTCGTTAGCTCAGTCGGTAGAGCAGTTGACTTTTAATCAATTGGTCGCAGGTTCGAATCTTGCACGACCCACCATTTCTGTAAAAATTCTTTTATTACTTCTTAAAGGCCACGTTTTCCTATCTAAAACATCGTGCAAACAAAAACTATGTTTATTAACTATGAACGCTTATGTCTCTATTTGCATTTTTTTCCTATCCGTCTTTGTGTCTTCTCTATTTTTTAACGTTAATTTTTCACTATGTTACCGGCTACGAGCTTGTTATCGTAACTAACACAGCAAGTTTAACTAGCTATGTTAAATGAATTTGCTTTCTCTACCCTACTAAAAGGGGGACACTACGCTATGTTGTCTTTCACAAAATATTTTGAATATACATAGGGTTAATTATTAATATTGCTCAGCGCAGCTACCATTAATTTTACTATAAAATGAGTTGAGTAAAAATGCCTGGCAATTAGGTTTCGAGTTTAGAAATCACATTCTAGAATGTACCAACGCATTCATCAACTCCTAGATCAGTACTATCAATCATGGCAATATCAGCAGCAGAAAAACTACAAGCTAAGCTAGCGTTACCAGTATATAATAGGTGCGTGCGCGTTTTTAGCCTTAGGAGCTCGTGCAGAGATAGCAAGTACCTATTCTATGCAATTAGTATTATAATGAAAGAAACCAATAGCCTAAACGCTGCAACTAATTTTACCCTTGCAGTTACCTTGCAGTTAATACTAATTAAACTTGGATGCAATCAGAAAGGGAGGGGAAATTTTTAAACCGAATATTCCCCGTAATAAGTATCACCGAACCGTATTCCTATTCCTTTCCTTACTACGCGTGCAAATGCCAAAGCAAAACCAGTCCTAACCAGCGTAGAAAGAAACATAGCTAAACAATAAACCTATTGGTTTTATACAGTACTGTAAGTGGAATAGATGACACTAAGATCAATAAAATCAAATTTAAATAGCTAATTCATCTATCTAAAATAAGATTAAAACCAAGATTACCTTTAAACTCTTCGGCTATCGAAGCATTACGCAGTGCAGTGTGCATCCCCGCAGAGGTATTTCAGATAAGCTTTAGCCTGTTTTTGCGTGCCTTTACACTCAATCACTTTATCCATAAAAGATTCTGCTACCGGCCTCTCTACTAAAATAGATATCGACTATGTACTAATATCCAACCGATCGCATTTTCCCAGGCTAGCAGAACATTGCCCAGTTGGCAAAAGGGAGGTTTGCAAAAGCCAAAATAAAAAGGAGCGAAAAGAATACGCTCCTTTCAGTTTGAAAGGGCTTCTATTATTTATTGTGCTAATAGATAAAGTGTTATATCTCCACGTCGCACATTCAGTGCCAATACAGTAGGCTTGCTGTCCAGGATTGTACGCAGTTCGCCGAGATTCTGCACCGGTTGCTGATTAACAGCAAGTATCACGTCATTCTTCTTCAAACCAATTTTCGCTGCAGCCGAACTAACTTTTACATCATCCACCTTCACACCTTTCTGTCCTTCGATTTCGGTGTTGCTGAGTGATGCTCCGCTGATCCCAGGATAGAGATTGCCAGAGGCCATCTGCGTCTGATTTGCCTGCTGTAAGGTCACTTCTACTGTTAATGGTTTACCCTCACGCAGCAAGCCTAGCTTGATCTTACTTCCAACTGGCAAAGAACCAACCTGTGCACGTAGTGCAGAAAAGCTGCTGATCGGTTTATTATTCAGCGTCAAAATTACGTCACCAGCCTTGATGCCAGCGTCATCTGCTGCTGATTTCGCCCTGACCTGGCTGACAAACGCGCCGCGCTGCGCATCTACTTTCAGCGCCTGTGCCAAATCGGAGTTTAGCTCAGTGCCGGTAATACCTAGCTCACCGCGTTTCACATCGCCATATTCAAGCAGTTGCGCTGTCAGATTTTTCACCATATTGCTAGGAATCGCAAAGCCAATACCGATATTCCCGCCGTCCGGTGCAAGGATAGCAGTGTTCAGACCGATAAGTTCACCATTGAGGTTAACTAATGCGCCACCTGAGTTGCCTCGGTTGATTGCTGCATCGGTCTGGATAAAGTTTTCATAATTTTCGATATTGAGTCCGCTGCGCCCCAGCGCGGAAACAATGCCGGACGTAGCCGTCTGGCCTAAGCCATACGGATTACCAATCGCGACTGTATAATCACCCACGCATAACTGATCGGAATCAGCGATCTTAATGGCTGTTAGTCTTTTAAAATCAATTAGTTGGATTAATGCAATATCGGTACGCGTGTCTTTGCCAATCACTTTAGCGTCGTATCTGCGTCCGTCGTAGAGCCGTACCTGAATCTTATCCGCGTTTTCTACCACGTGGTTATTAGTTACCACATAGCCTTTCTCTGCGTTAATCACCACGCCAGAACCAAGTGCCTGAAAATGCTCACGATTCGCAGGCACGCTCTCTTCTCCTTCATCTTCACCTCCCTGACAAATCGGGGAGTGTTGGAAGGGAGAACCTTCCTGACAGAACGGTGAATTTTCGCCAAAGAAAGGTTGAATCTGCTGCGGAATATTGCTGCGCTTGATGTCGGTATGCCCTTCAATAGAGATGCTAACGGCGGAAGGCATCACTTTCTCGAGCATCGGAGCCAGACTTGGCATCTGGCTGGATGTTAATCTTGTCGCCTCTGTCGCCGCGGCGACTTGCCACATGCTCATTACCAGACTCAGCGCCAATGCACTCAGAACCAATGATTTTCTTTTCATGATCTATTATCTCGTCGTATCAGCAGGTTCAATTGGAGTTCCGCTATATCAGATACAGAAGAAAGCACAAAGTTCATCACTATGCGCCAGACTAAACGTAAGTAATTACGGAACTGCTTTTCATAGCATTGTTATGCTGCCGGTATTTTCTCCATAAGCGTAAAGATTATGTCATCTCACTGATCAAGTACTGACTAAATCGTGCACAATAATAGATTTCCAACGCACGAGAGAGGAAAGTCTGAGGCGTGGCTTCACGATAAGCCAAAGCTATGCTTGCTGGAAAGTTATCGGACAACCTGAGTTCAATAGAATAATGCGGATGCATCATCTTTCCCTTTCAGGCTGAAAGGGTCATAATACATTTTGAGAATCTACATTATTAAACATATAATTATATACCATTTTTAAATACTCGCAATAGCTTATCCTGCCCTGCGCGCCCTTATCCTCTAGCAACGCCTCATCAAAAGAGCTATCCTAACTGGAAGGTCCTTTTTAAGAAAAAGATGCGACATATAAGGTATATAGTACCACCAGCGCCACACGGTATTAACATGCAACAGCATAAAACATTGACTGTAGGTACTGCACCCGAAATGCTGTTTTCGGCTTTTGTAGACCTACTCTACTGTTTTTAGAAAAATGCGGAAGCTCTCTATCCCCGCCATGTCTAGAGTGGCGGCAGATATAATTAATTGTTTACTGGTTAGGACGACGCAGTAGGAGATGTCGTTAACCGCTTCCATAATATAGGGTGAGCGGGAAGCGATGGTATTCGTCCAGTGATAGTTGCTTTCGCAACTCAGCAATAAAAGCTTCTTAGGAAAGAAGAGTAGCCCATCTATTAAAGATATGTGTAATACAAATCAACAATATAAGAGCCTCTCTAGACATTTTTAGAATACAACAAATTAGGCTATAAGGTTCTGCTTACGCAGAGTATGCACCAAAAAATAGACTCAGCTATTCTGCATGGTAATGCAGAATAGCTGAGTTTCCTATCATCCGCATTCGGCGGCGTTCCGCTCTAGCGGAAACACTTTCGTCTTTTTTTTGTAAATGGCTAATCAGGGCGGAGTTGATGAGACCGTCTCCTATCATTGTTCAAATAAATAAAAAATATCACATTCACTCTCAATCGTAATTGGTTGACTAAGAGGCCCGCTGAACGCTCTTCTTCTTAGAAGAATAGCTATCGGATACATTTTTCTTTTGCGCTGCTAACACCACACCTGAACTTCATTTCATACCGTTAGCCATGATAGGCTATAGAATGCAGACTTCGACTCTCTGTTCGAAATGTTGTGGGAAAGCTTATGAAAGTCGGCATTATCGGTGCCATGAAACAAGAAGTGACGCTTCTTCGCGATCGCATTGAAAAGCTTACAACCTTTACGCGCGCCGGATGCGTAATCTATATCGGCTGGTTGAGAGGCTTAGAGATAACGCTGCTACAATCCGGTATTGGTAAGGTTTCCGCCGCGATGGGCACAACGCTGCTTCTGGAATACGCACAACCCGATATCATCATCAATACCGGCTCTGCTGGCGGCCTATCGCCGACTTTAAACGTCGGCGATATCGTGATATCAAGCGAAGCACGCTATCATGATGTGGATGTCACCGCGTTCGGTTATGAAGCGGGTCAGATGGCTGGCTGTCCGGCAGCATTTCCTGCAGACGTATCGCTTATTGCATTGGCAGAGCGTGCGATTACGTCTCTGCAACTGCATGCGGTCCAAGGGCTTATCGTCAGTGGTGATTCCTTTATCAATAGTGCAGAACCGCTATCCCGTATTCGCCGTACCTTCCCGCAGTCCGTCGCCGTCGAAATGGAAGCAACGGCTATTGCCCATGTATGCCATCAGTTCTATGTTCCTTTCGTGGTGGTACGCGCCATCTCTGATGTCGCAGGCAAAGACTCAAAACTAAGTTTTGACGATTTTCTAGCTGTGGCAACCAAGCAATCATCACGCATAGTCGAAGCCATGTTAGAAGAGCTTTCCGGAAAAGCCTGATGCGTGTTCTCTTCTTCTATCTTCTGGCGATAGAATGCCTGCTCATTTTATTGGTTAGGGGTGCCATCATGTCATCGCTCAGCGAATAAATAATCAGTGTGGCCACGCACGCTAGCTACTACTATGCATTGAGCACCAACGGGTAAATCAATATGAGATTAAGGGTCTCCACTCTATGAGATAAAATGAGGGCGTGGTTCGGTTCTCAGCAAGCAGTGCAATTCTTTATTGACATTTCCTGTCTGGATAATTAGATTCTGAAAGAAGAGCCACAGCCACAGGTGCTTTTCGCATTAGGATTAGTGACCACGAAGCGAGAACCTTCTAGACCTTCGGTGTAATCCACAGAGCCACCGACTAGATATTGCAGACTCATCAGGTCTACTACCAGAGCTACGCCGTGCTTTTCAATTGTCATGTCGCCGTCGTTAATCTTATCGTCGAACGTAAAACTATATTGGAAACCGCTACACCCACCCCCAGTGATGTAGACGCGAAGTTTCATCTTCTGGTTCTCTTCATCAGCAATCAAGAGTTTCACCTTTTTTGCCGCTGCATCGGTAAATTGCAGAGGCACAGCCATTCCTTTATCGCTCATTGTTTTGTACTCCCAGCTTATCTTTTATTGGGCGTGGCATTTTTTATCTTATTCTAATAGTACCTTACTATCCAATAGTAGGAAATAAGGTTTGCACTTGTCTGCATTAGCTATGCTTTTTTCTAGCACATCCTTCTTGCCGTTGCAGTGTTTGTTCGAGCTAATTCGAAGAATAAAGAGGTTACTAGCCTAAAAACTTGGCCATTAATGTTACTCTAAAGGGGTAGGTGATAAGCATTGAAAAAATTAAGTAGTTGTCCTTTATTTTCGGCACCATATAGGGCTAAAAGTTCCTAAACTACAGAAGACTGCCAACGTGCTTTCAATCCTTGAACTACCAGTCTTTGCTTTTAGCGAAACACGACGCACCACAAATATTTCCCTAAGGTCATGAGTCCAGAGAAGAAAAATCCCAGCGCGCTGAGGACTACGTAGATAGCGCTGAATGCATTTCAGTTTACAGAAGAAGTATTTGCAGTATACTCCTTTTAACACCTTTCTCAAATGGAACCCCAACTAGAACGAACAAAGCACAAAAAAAGCGCGGATAGCACTAGAATCATCAGGGGCTTTTTATTACGGCGCAGGATAGGAAATGTGCGTCTAAAAAAACAAAACGCCCCCAGATAGGATTGCTGTCTTGGGGAGTAAGTCATCAATTAGAGAAAATAAGCGACTACTGAACAAATATCTCTTTTATCCAGTCAGCAACACCGCTGTCATTTTTCTGCGCTGGCACTTGTTGTTGCTGTTGCACACTCTGGCATAGCGACTCCAGATTTTTCGTCCACACTGGCAAGGCCCTGCCTGCACTGCCATTACAGATAAATCGGCCTCCGGCGTCAACGGTCATGGTAGCGATGCCTTCCGGCGGCGTTAACCTCAGCGCCATCGGCGTCTGTTTTTCCAGATAGCGGCGATAAAGGGTTAACGCACCGTTAGCACCGGTCAGTTTTGCCGGGCCGTTGTTATCCCTCCCAACCCAGGTAATCGCCACTTCTTTACCATCAACACCGGCAAACCAACTATCGCGCAGGTCATTGGTGGTCCCAGTTTTTGCCGCCAGATGGTAATTAGGAAATTTAACCGACAGTGAACGCGACGTCCCCTGCTCTACCACCTGTTGCATGCTATACAGTGTCAGGTACGCCGCCTGAGCAGGAACCGCACGCTCAGCCTGCGGGAAGCTTTGATACAGCACGCTACCGTCTTCCGCAACTACCGAGCGTAATGCGGATAAGGGGGCACGATTTCCACCACTAGCGATGGTTTGATACTCCTGAGCCACTTCTATCGGGGTTAGGCTGATTGCTCCCAACAGCATAGCGGGAACCGTTTTGATTACTTTTTTTGAGATCCCGAGACGTTGCAGCGTATTGCTGATCTGCTCCAACCCTACGATCATTCCCAGATTGACCGTAGGCACATTGAGCGAGTGGGCTAATGCATCTACCAGCATCACACGTCCACGGAACTGGCGATCGTAGTTATTCGGTTGCCAATCTTGTCCATTTGGCTGCTTAAGCGATAACGGCTCATCCGCTAGCCAGGTATTGAGACGGAAGTTATCCTCTTGACACAAGGCTGTAAGATATGTTGCTGGTTTTGCTAGTGATCCAATAGGGCGACGAGCATGCATCGCACGGTTAAAGCCGGGGAATTGTGTTTGTGCCCCGCCCACCATAGCGCGAACTTCACCGCTGAAACGATCGACAACGACCATTGCTGTTTCCAGATCGTTAAGGTTACGCGCCGCGCGTAGCGCAGGAATTTCTTCTTCTACCGCTTTTTCAGCCGCATCCTGTGATACTGGATCTAACGTTGTGAAAATCTTCACGCCGGAGAGATCTTTTACCTTATCCCCCAAATGCTGTTGCAACTCTTGGCGCACCATCTGCATAAAAGCAGGTTGCGGCGAGATTACGCCCCCTTTAGGCTGTATCCCTAACGGGCGAGCGCTGAGCCTGTTGTAGAGGTATTCGTCAATAATTTGCTGATTTTGAAGCAAACGTAGCACTAGATTCCGTCGTTCTAACATCAGTTGCGGGTTACGCCACGGGTTATAGAGCGAAGCACCCTTTACCATGCCTACCAGTAGCGCCTGCTGATCCAGACTTAACTCATTTACCGGACGACCAAAGTAGTAAAGGCTGGCTAGTGGGAAACCCCGAATCTGATCGTTGCCATTCTGGCCGAGATACACTTCGTTCAGGTAGAGCTCAAGGATCCGATCCTTACTGTAACGGTAATCCATAATCAGCGCCATATAGGCTTCATTCGCCTTACGCCACAGAGATCGTTCGTTGATAAGAAACAGATTTTTTACCAACTGCTGCGTCAGGGTACTCCCGCCCTGCACAGCACGACCAGCTGTGATATTCGCTAGGAAAGCGCGGCCAATGGCGAGGAAGCTGATACCATCATGTTGGTAAAAATGGCGATCTTCCGTAGCGACCAGCGTATCCACCAGTAAATCGGGGAAACCGGATCTCTGCACAAACAGGCGCTGTTCACCATTGGGTGATTGCATCATGGTAAGCAGACGTGGATCAAGACGGAAGAAACCAAAATTACGTTGATTTTCAATATTCTTGATCTGAGAAAGGCGATCTTTGATAAAGATTAATCTAGCATTAATCTTCCCTTCCTTACCATCGGGAAAGTCAAATGGGCGACGGAGTATATCAATGGTATTGCCGCCCACACTGAATTCTCCAGATTCACCCAACCGAGTGATAGGCGATATCTGACGGTATTGCATTCCTTCTAGCAGATTTACCATCTCTTTCTGGCTATAGGAAATGCCAGGCTCCAGATTCACTATCCGGCTATAAACCGCTGCAGGCAGTTGCCAGACTTTGCCTTCGATTCGGCTACGAATCTGATTGTCGAGATAGACGCCATAGAGTGCCAGAACTACGGCGAAGACCAACGAAAGCTTAAGAAACAACACTAGCCATAATCTTTTTTACACTGGGTTTTTCTAATGTCGTACTCATCCTCTTTCTTCCTCTTCCTCAATGTCATTCTTTCTACTATGAAGTAGTAGTCGCCTGAGGGCGTGGCAGTTCTCGGCCTGACGCTTTTCCCTTTCGTCCTATAGGTTTACTATCGTCCTGTTTTGACATTGCGGTTACTTCTCCATCAGGTTAAAGACAGCAATAGCGCCAATCTAAAGGTTAGTGCTGGCTATCGTTGCGCTTACTCTGTTATTCCGTCAGCTTTCAGGAAAGAAGAACCGTCTGAAATACGTTGCAAAAAAGTAGCAGGGCATTTGCTATTTCTTCGTGCGTCGCGTTAGCGTGGTATTGGCACGATCGTCCGGCTATACGTGCTTAGGATAATGGCATTTAATCTCTTTCTGCGCCTCACACAATACGCTACTTTTTTCTAGAACGCGGCTAGATTGCGAGTAATTAGCATAGGCAGATGCGCAAGGTAACGAAGTTCTAACACAACGGAAACACTCTGGAAACACTCCCCCCTACATCTGATTTTGCTGCTCGCCAAATATCCCCTGCATACGCACCGAAAGCACCAGAGGCTGATCGTCATGATAGCGTAACGGCAGATGCCTACTGCCTGTAGCAGGGTAATAGCGCGTTATCAACTCCTAAAGATCAATTTGTTAGGACCAGTACTTCGCCAATACGGTTGAAGAGCACTGGATTTTTGTCAATACGCTAAGCGCAAATCAAATAATGCATGAAGCTAAGCTCTGCTGTACGCAGGCACTGCTGAGGTCGCGCCTGCGCATCACATTGCTGTCTACTATACAGTATTATTTTGCGAAGCTTAGCAAAAGGGGTTGAATTTTTTTGCTATACCACTACATGTAATTCCGACACTATTGCGTTTACACAGCTGTTTCCGTTAACCGAAATCAGATAAAAACAGCAAGTATATTGACCTATTTTTTGTTATCGGATGTGACGATGAGGTTTCTCAGACGGTATAAGGCCTACTTATTGCCAACTCTAGTTCCATCTGCTATTTATAGCGGCCTGTTTCCGCCCCCCATTAGGGATCGATAGTGCATGTCGTGTTATGTAGGAGAAGCAACATGCAAGAAGAGCAAAATCGTAATACATCTTCTCTGAGCATTCTAGCATTTGCCGGAGTGGAGCCGTATCAGGAAAAGCCTGGCGAAGAGTACATGAACGACGCCCAAATAGGTCATTTCAAGCGTATTCTTGAAGCATGGCGCAATCAACTCAGGGATGAAGTAGATCGCACCGTATCCCATATGCGAGATGAAGCTGCCAATTTCCCTGATCCGATCGATCGAGCTACACAGGAAGAAGAGTTCAGTCTGGAACTGCGTAACCGTGATCGAGAACGTAAGCTGATCAAAAAAATTGCGAAGACACTACAGAAAATCGAAGACAAGGACTTCGGCTACTGTGAATCCTGTGGTGTTAAAATTGGTATCCGTCGCTTGGAAGCACGACCCACCGCCGATTTATGCATTGATTGCAAAACGTTGGCGGAAATCCGAGAGAAACAGATGGCGGGATAGTCCGCTCTGTAGAGAGGAAAAGCTGTTCTTATTTACGTTTTTGCCGCCGGGGGGCACTCCTGCATTAGTTGCCGTAGGACTGGCCCGGCAGCACGTTCACCCGCATGCCTAATACCGGATGCCTTGCCCTATCACTTCGGTGATCTGCATTTGGTTCCCTGATCGCCGCATTAGGCAGCTATAGTCTCTATTTATAGACGCATTCCAATCGTGTTCGTTGGCTAGTGCGCATTTTGCAGACACATCGATCCTTCTTGCGAAGTCGCCTGTGCAACAATTCG
Organism: Candidatus Malihini olakiniferum; assembly: GCA_042263625.1. GTDB lineage: Bacteria > Pseudomonadota > Gammaproteobacteria > Enterobacterales > Enterobacteriaceae > Symbiopectobacterium > Symbiopectobacterium olakiniferum_A. The sequence goes on along the minus strand of JBHKFL010000006.1, from coordinate 9,147 downwards.
CATTCTTGTCAAGTTAGACCAACACTATTGGTTTGTAGTGGATTTTCCTTTGCTTTATCAGTCTCAACGGCCTGCACATTATCAAGAAATCCTGGTTGCGTTGAAAGTATGCCATCTATGCTACTAGTGCAATTGCACGCGTCAGCCTATCCATCATTTTAGCGATGGGCTCCGTGAAGAATTATATGCAGAACCAGCGCTAGTAGTTGAAGGATCCGATCTGGATGCCATCATATATTCCACCACTTTTCGCTGCTCCTCAACCCGCCCTACCAGATGGAGATCTGAGGTCTTTCTGTTAAGCCCACAGTGAGTCGTTAGCCATGGGTCTCGTGCATCTGTTCTGTCAATAGGGGGAAACACGATGTGAGCAAGTCAACATCGCCATTCTCAATGATGGCCCTGTGAACTATGATTATCCGATGTTTTTTGTTGTACCATTATTTTTCATTATTATCGAGGTGTGCCATCTTTACCCGAGTCGCTAATTTCTGTTGCAAGGCACTCAACCGAGACAATACTGTGGCTAGAGCGGAGCACGCACCTCAGTGCATGACCGTGATTCCGCGAGACCAGCATATCATTTCGCGCAGCGAAATTAGTGAAAATGCGCTGAAGGTGCTTTATCGTCTGAACAAGGCTGGTTATGAAGCCTATCTAGTTGGCGGCGGCGTTAGAGATCTCCTGCTAAGGAAAAAACCAAAAGATTTCGATATCACCACGAATGCCACCCCAGAACAGGTACGAAAGCTATTCCGTAACTGTCGTTTAGTGGGGCGTCGTTTTCGGCTCGCTCACGTGATGTTTGGCCCTGAAGTGATCGAAGTTGCGACCTCTCGCGGTCATCACGAGCAACATCAGGAACAACAGCTAACAACCACCTCTCGGCAGGGGCAAAACGGTATGCTGCTGCGCGATAATATTTTTGGCAGTATTGAAGAAGATGCACAACGCCGCGATTTCACCATTAACAGCCTCTATTACAGTGTCGCTGACTTTAGCGTACGCGATTATACTGGCGGATTAAACGATCTGCTTCAAGGTGTCATTCGGTTAATTGGCGATCCAGAAACCCGTTACCGAGAGGATCCGGTGCGGATGCTGCGCGCCATACGATTTGCTGCCAAACTGAATATGGCGATCAGTCCGGAAACTGTCGAGCCTATTCCGCGTCTGGCAGCACTGCTACACGATATCCCAGCAGCACGTTTATTCGAAGAGTCATTGAAACTGTTGCAGGCAGGCCACGGCTGCCAGACCTACCGCTTGCTGTGCAAATATCAACTTTTTCAACCGCTTTTCCCTCTGATCAGCCGTTATTTTACATCTAATAGAGATAGCCATTTGGAAGAGATGGTGGCGCTAGTGTTGAAAAATACAGACCAGCGGTTGCAAAACAAGATGCGCGTTAATCCAGCGTTCCTGTTTTCCGCCATGCTGTGGTATCCGTTAATTGAACATGCCAAGAAGCTCGCACAGAAGAGTGGTTTAACCTATTTCGATTCCTTCGTCCTCGCCACTAACGACATTCTGTCCGAACAATGCCGCTCTCTAGCCATTCCTAAACACATCACTTCGCTAGTGCGTGATATCTGGCAGTTGCAACTGTGCTTTTCACGACGCCAAGGCAAACGCGCCTACCAGTTGATGGAACATCCAAAATTCCGTGCCGCTTATAATCTGTTAAGCTTGCGTGTTGAGATAGAGCGTCAGCCAGAGCTGCAACGTCTAACACAATGGTGGGAAGAGTTTCAGGTAGCTGCAACGCCGCATCAGAAAACAATGCTGAGCACGCTGGATGACGTTCGTCCGCTACGTCGACGTTATTGTCCGCGCAAGCAGACTGCGCCATGCCGAGAAAGAATCTCGTGACGCGTGTTTATCTTGCGCTGGGTAGCAACTTGGAGCATCCGTTACAACAAGTCAACTCTGCGCTGTCCGTACTGGATACCTTGCCACTCACGCGTGTACTGTGCTGCTCTCCGTTTTATCGTAGCCGCCCACTAGGGCTGCAGGATCAGCCTGATTATCTCAATGCTGTAGTCGCTCTGGAAACGGTACTCGTACCAGAAGCCTTACTGGATCACACCCAGGCGATTGAACAGCAGCACGGCCGTGAGCATAAAGTGCATCGCTGGGGGCCACGTACCTTAGATCTGGATATTTTACTGTATGGTAACGAAACCCTTAACACCGCGCGTTTAATAGTTCCCCACTATGATATGAAAAACAGAGAATTCATGTTATATCCGTTAGCTGATATCGCCCCGGATCTACACTTTCCCGATAGTGAAGCGTTGATGTCTCGCCTGGATTCTGTACCGCGTAACGGCATGACTCTGTGGAATGAGCAGGACTGAGACCACATCAGTCACAGTTTGACCCTTCAACTGTGAATTTATCGCTATGCCTTACCTCCTTCTATTCCACCTACAAAATGGTATTCGCGTTATGATGTTTGGTGACTCTCTGGATATGATTCCTCGCTTACGGTCACTGAAAGTAAAATCGCATCAAGCACGCTGCATACAGCGCGCAGAGCGATTAAACCTACTGATTTCCGACCTTCTGTTTCTAGAAGTCGTCGATCTTAATCGACTGTTTCAATAATCGTTTGTCGAATTTTCTGGGCTCTCTTCCATGTTAGAAGGCACAAGTCTCGTCCGGTGTCAGCAAGCTGTTCAACATAGTACAACCTAACATAGCCTGTTTTGGTAAACAGGATTAACAACAGTTAGCGCTAATTCGTCAGTTATCTTAGCCCTAAGAGGCTCATTTAGCCACAGCGCTTAAACGCATCATGGATCAAGCAGTAAAGAAGCTGAGCAATGGCGACTAGTCGGAAGAAACACTAACTAGCGCCGCAGAGTCATTAAGTGAAACTGTGTTTACGCCAGATGAGCTCTATATTCTCGACATTGATGGCGGCTTTGCCAGGTCTAGGAAAAACCTTTTGATTGATAACCAGTAGATCGATGTTGAGCTGGTCTTCGACTGACAGGCAGGATAGACATTAATCTAGGTAATAGACAGTGATGTACGCACACTATGCTGCAAAGTAAGGTGCCTCGGGGGGGTAAAAGTAATTTAGGCAGATCTAGATCTATGAAGGTTCTTGTGCTACTGATTAAAAATTTATGGATGCTACTGGCATTCTGGAAGATGAAGTTCTTGATAGCCAGAAGATAGAAGGTAGAGCGTTTCTCTATTTATGCTATTGCAGTATAGTAGAAAGAGAGTCACGCATTATTTTTGTTAACAATGCAGTAGCACGCTATGCCTGCGTTGGCGATAAATTGATTAGATGAAGATGAAGAAGCACGCCTGCATCATCCGCCTGAAGATGTCCCTTCAGGCGGATGCCATTTCGGTTGGAGTCTCCTAAGAAAACAAGGCTGTAATGGACTCCCCGTTTCTATCTCAACTACGTAGACCGCTCCCACGTTCAATTAACCACCACGCCAATACGTAAAAAACTAGAATAAACGCTAGTAATACCGTCATGGTTAAGGCCAGTGGTACGTCTTGAATGCCGAGAAAACCAAAGCGGAAACCACTTATCATATACACTACCGGGTTAAGCTTGGACACCACTTGCCAGAATGACGGCAACAGCGTTAACGAGTAAAATACGCCGCCAAGATAGGTTAAGGGTGTCAGCACAAAAGTAGGGATTAGGCTGATGTAATCAAAGGTTTTTGCGAATACTGCATTCAGTAACCCCGCTAGGGAGAACAGGACCGAGGTCAGCAGTAGCGTGACTACCACCACCCACCAGGCATGCACATGTAGCGGAACAAAAAACAGAGAAACTGCAGTGACCAGCACGCCAACGCATACGCCGCGGGCTACACCGCCCCCCACGTAACCAGCAATCACTATATGTGTCGGGACAGGAGCCACTAGCAGTTCTTCGATATTGCGCTGAAATTTGGCGCTGAAGAAAGAAGCAGCGACGTTAGCATAGGCGTTGGTGATCACAGCCATCATTATAAGACCAGGAACAATAAACTGCATATAATCGAAACCATGCATTTCACCGATATGAGAACCAATCAGACTACCAAAGATAATGAAATAGAGCGTCATTGTGATCACTGGCGGCACTAGCGTTTGTATCCAGATACGACTAAAGCGGTTGATCTCTTTAGTCCAGATACTCTTCAGGGCGATCCAATATAATTTCATCATACTGTTTTCGCCTCACCGTTCGTATTTTCGCTCTTCATTTTTTCACCGTTTATCATGGAAAGAAACAGCTCTTCCAGACGGTTCGCCTTGTTACGCATACTCAATATTTGAATCCGCTGGGCGGTTAATTGGCTGAAAACCCCATTCAGCCCCTGCTCCCGCATCACGTCGACTTCAAGCGTTGCCGTATCCATCAGTCGGTAGACATAGCCTTCCAGCTTAGGAAGTGGACTTTTTGGAGCTAAATCAAGAATGAAGGTTTCCGATTTCACTTTGGCCAGCAACGCCTTAATGGAAGAGTTCTCCACTAGCTCGCCATCTTGAATAATACCGATATTGCGGCACAGCATCTCTGCCTCTTCCAGGTAATGCGTGGTTAAAATGATAGTAGTACCCTGTGCATTCAACGCCTTGAAGAACCTCCACATGGAACGACGCAGTTCGATATCCACCCCAGCAGTAGGTTCATCGAGGATCAGTAACTTCGGCTCGTGCATCAAGGCACGCCCAATCATTAACCGGCGTTTCATCCCGCCGGAAAGCATACGCGCTTTTTCCTGCCGTTTTTCCCATAAGTCGAGCTGTTTGAGGTATTTTTCCGCTCGTTGCAGTGCATCTTGATGTGAAACACCATAAAAGCCTGCCTGGTGAGTGACGATTTGCAGTACTGTCTCAAATAGGTTGAAGTTAAACTCTTGAGGCACCAGTCCGAGTTGACGTTTGGCGTTAACGATATCGCGCTCCAAATCGTAGCCAAAAACGCGCACCTTACCAGAAGATTTATTTACCAGTGAGCTGATGATACCAATCGTGGTCGATTTTCCTGCACCGTTCGGCCCCAATAGCGCATAAAAATCCCCAGCTTTCACGCGCAGATCGATACCGCGCACTGCCTTGACGGCCCCAGGGTACGTTTTGGTCAGTTTCTCCAGTTCAAGTGCATATTTCATAACAAATTAACTTGCCCTATTATCAATGAGTAACTCAGTTTCAAATTTAAAACATTCATGCTTGCCGTATATTAGCTTTCACTTCCCCATTTTTATCACACGCCATTTACTTTCATAAAAGATATTAAAACGCTCATTGCCAATAACTAGGATTGGGCCAATACGGCTCCATTGTGCGCTTCGCCTCATAGCTAGCTAGCTATTTATCAGTCCTAGGAGTACGTAATGTGCCCCTGCGCTTGCATCTGGAATACCACTTATTTCTGCAGGATCAGCTTGCCTATATAATGCGAATGCCACTAGCTATCCACCTAGTGGATACTGTATCCAACAATAAACTCGTCATGAATAGAAAAAACCTACTCTACGTTCTAGACCACTCCCAAACGTTTTAGCTTATCTAACAGAGTACAAATCGCAAGAGATACAGGCTGGTGTTACCGGAATCGGTAATGTCTTCTGCGATCCTCATAAAAAGGGGCAACACCGCAACACTGATGCTAATTTTTCTATCTGTTAGAAGTATATATTTAAAAATATAGTATGATGCCAGGACACAGGGTTCTCAATGATACAGGTAAAGGTGAATATGCCCTCATCAATCAGACAATCGTATTCATGATAATTAAGAGGAATGTCCTACCAAAAGATCATTATCACACTGAGTTTCATGCAATAACTAAATTGTAAAAAGTGCAGAAAAATACAGATTCGAATTTATAAATCAATTGGATACGCTCCTAGCGTTTCACGCCGTCTCTTAACACTGGCGTATTTGCGAATTCCATATATAATATATACAGGAAAACTTCCTTCTTCCCCTAAAGTTAACAGCAACCACATCATCAATACCTGCAGCCACAATAGCATAATATTTTTTGCAGTAACACTACGCTGATTATAGTTAATAACTATGCAATGCTTTAAAAACAAAAAGATAGCTTCAAGTTAATTAAAACCTAAACATAAATAGCTAAGGAATGTGCCTAAAATCCTCTTAACTTAATTAAGCTTTGTATTTTACCCATGTAATTTACTTCGGATAAGTCATTTTTATCACCAACTATTCTGCGTAGATTAAAATTATCTATTTTCAAATAGAAAAACAGCAAGGTAATAGCAGATTTAAAATTAATTTTTAATTTTAAAAAGGAGAGAAAGTATAAAGATACTACATTCTCTTCTCTAAGAAGAGAATTTTTAAAAACGAAAAAAGGATAATAAACACTGTCTACAGAATGATAAGTAATTAACCTAATAAGAAAAATTTTTATAGAGGATAACTTTTTAATCTAAAATGAATAAAAACTCCTAGGAGTGAATAAATTCTCCTAACTATTCAGTAATATTATCATACCAGCTCTCGAAAAAGCAAAAATACTAACATAAGTGAACTTATATAAGGTTTTTATTATCGAAATGGATGCGTCTCTAACACGAGAAACTCTGCATGACAGCTAGACGATTGAACTGGCGCTCTAGATTAATATACTTTTATGAGTAGTATTAATATTAAAGGAGATCTAAGTGTCTCTACTTTTATTTTAAAAGTAAACTAAACACTGGGACAGTTTTTTATAATTTTATATCTGTGATACAATCATTGCCAAATTAATAATTTCATTGTCGCCATAAGCATCCCCCCCCTTTTTTAGCAAGCAGATCGAGACGCGCTTCATGTTCTAAAAGTTCTTGTGTGTTAGCGTATACGATAGGCAAGGAGGAAGATTGAGGCTTTATCCGCTGAAAGCTCTCCTTTTCTAGACTACCTAGTTGACTCTCAGTCTCCATAGCAAATGTCAAAGAAGTTTGGCCCCCCGTCATCGCTAAGTAAACATCGGCTAAAATTTCAGCATCGAGTAACGCCCCGTGCAGTGTTCTTGTGCTGTTATCTATCTGATAACGATCGCATAATGCGTCTAAACTATTTCGTTTCTCCGGAAATAGTTTACGTGCAAGCATTAGACTATCGGTTATCTTGCAAAATGTTTCTATTTTTGGGATATTCTGATTTAACATCTGGAATTCATAATCCATAAAACCGATATCAAACATGGCATTATGTATAATAAGTTCTGCGCCATGAATAAACTCGAGGAATCCTTGAGCTATGTCTGCATAAGCAGGCTTATCTTGCAAAAATTTATCGCTAATACCATGTATCAGAAAAGATTTCGGATCGACTGATCTGTTTGGTTTGATATAAACATGATAATAACGCCTAGTTAAGCGGCGATTGATAACCTCTATCGCACCAATCTCAATGATTTTATGGCCGTCATAGTGACGGCCTAGCCTGTTCATCCCCGTAGTTTCGGTATCCAAAAAGATCTGTCGTGTAATTATAGTATTCATCGCTTTTTTTGCTTTCTTTTTATGTAAAATTTACAGTTTAATGATTATGGTAGAGTCATACTAGAGATGACGAAGCAGGTAGAAATTTTCACCGATGGTTCTTGCCTTGGAAATCCAGGTTCTGGCGGTTATGGCGTTGTACTTCGCTACAAAAAGCATGAAAAAATCTTGAGCCTGGGATACAGTCTAACCACTAATAACCGGATGGAGCTAATGGCAGCGATCGCTGCTCTAGAAATGTTAACAACCCCCTGCACGGTAAGACTTAGCACTGACAGCCAGTATGTACGTCAGGGCATTACACGCTGGATCCATAATTGGAAAATTAAAGGATGGAAAACCTCTGATAAAAAACTAGTTAAAAATATCGATCTCTGGAAACGGCTGGATGCTGCTATTCAGCATCATACTTTGCGTTGGGAATGGGTTAAAGGCCATGCGGGTCATATTGAGAACGAAAAATGCGATAAACTAGCGCGTCATGCAGCATCATATCCCACTCAAGCTGATATAGGTTATCAGCTTGAATAAACAGATTATAGTGGCTTGATCTTCTTACGATAACTTTTAGTTGCTCCAACTGCTCTACCCACGGATAGCTTGTTAAGCTTCTGACGAAGAGAGTATATTGTTAGTGGAATGGTGCGCTTACGTGCTATAAGAAGAGTCAAGCAACCTAACGGAGTAGAATGTAGCTCAAGTGCAATAGCCTCTTGTGGCATCTTCCATGGAACAATATGAAAAGATCCTTGACGCAGGACTTCATAATTAAGTAAGGCAAGCCAATCGACCATACGCATCTGTGTACACATGCGGGCGCAGTAGGGTTGGTATTGGCGTAAACCGGGCGTGAGCTTTCCTGCGCCAAGCAGGCTAATCGGGTTAAAGCCGCTTAAAAATAACCAACCATCATTAATTAACACGCGGTCTACCTCACGTAGAATGCGGTGAGGATCTGAAGAATATGAAAGCGTATGCGCAAGCAAACATGCATCAACAGACTTCTTAGAAAAAGGCAATTGGTAAGGAGCAGCTAAAACATGCACATTATTAGCAGGATACAGGCTAATATTAACCTGATGAGTAATAGCACAACTATCTGTCACTATAGCGTTACTGAGTGCGCCAATTTTAAGCAAGTGGAAACCAAAAACACGTGGCCACCAGGGTGCGAGTGCGCGTTCAAGCGCTGTCTGATAGTGCATCCCCCACGGTAGATCATCCCAATTTTCGGGCGATGTGTGAGTCTGGGGTGTAGGCGCTAGTTTCATATCTTATTTTTCTCCATCAGACCTAGTAACTCGCTATCTCAGACTACGTAATAAATTAATATTTAATAGGACCCTCCAGTCTATTCTATACTGGAGTAGGTATCGCAGATGTTATGCGTCGGTTAATCCTGAATGGTGATTGCAGTAATAGCACAAGCTTCTGGCTTTTTATTTTAAATGGCGGAACGGACGGGACTCGAACCCGCGACCCCCTGCGTGACAGGCAGGTATTCTAACCGACTGAACTACCGCTCCATATTGAGTTGATCTCAATGCCTACAGCACTGTAGCTATGCCTTTCTAAGATCAACAGAATACACTTTTCAAGTCATTCGATTTTTGCATGCCCTTTGGCTGCAAAGCTAGATCAATAGATCAAT
>JBHKFL010000005.1:0-21002 GCA_042263625.1 Candidatus Malihini olakiniferum | reverse complement strand
ATGCCTGGTGATAATATCAAGATGGTCGTAACTCTGATTGCTCCAATCGCCATGGACGATGGTCTACGTTTTGCAATCCGTGAAGGCGGTCGAACCGTTGGGGCTGGTGTTGTTGCTAACGTTATCGCTTAATCTCTGATAAAGTTGACTCAACATGCAATAAAAAGGCATCATTTAAGGTCACACCTTTCTGCACTGCCCGCCCTAAGTGGAACCTAACTCATTACAGTTAGTGGAGTATAGTCCTGCTAATCTGTGGTGAGATGGGCTCTGTAGCTTACAGCGTAAATTCCATATTTCGCTTAGAATGTTGTTTTGGTTTGCCGCGCTTTGCGGGGCAAAGTTATTTGTCTAATTCACGAGTGACAGGTTAGTTTATGAGTGCAAAGACCGAGACACAAGGTCGTTGGCATGGCCTGGAAACGATAAAATGGCTAATTGTGGCGTTTTTACTCGTTATTGCCATCGTAGGCAACTATTACTACCGCGCATATAGTCTGCCACTGCGCGCCTTGGCTATTGTTATCCTGATTTCTACTGCAGGCAGTGTTGCACTGTTAACTTCGAAGGGCAAGGCAACGGTCACGTTTTCCCGTGAAGCGCGCACTGAAGTTCGTAAGGTGATTTGGCCTACCCGCCAGGAAACGCTGCATTCCACATTGATCGTTGCCGCGGTAACTGCCATGATGTCACTAATTCTATGGGGGCTGGATGGCATTCTGGTCCGTTTGATATCGTTTATCACAGGCCTGAGGTTCTCAGATGTCTGAAGCTCCAAAAAAACGTTGGTACGTTGTTCAGGCGTTTTCCGGCTTTGAAAGCCGCGTTGCACAATCGCTGCGTGAACATATTAATTTGCACAAAATGGAAGAGCTATTTGGCAACGTAATAGTGCCGACGGAAGAAGTCGTTGAGATTCGTGGAGGACAGCGTCGTAAAAGCGAACGTAAATTCTTTCCTGGTTACGTACTAGTAGAGATGGTAATGGAAGATTCAAGCTGGCACCTAGTGCGTAGCGTGCCCCGTGTGATGGGCTTTGTTGGTGGTACGTCCGATCACCCAGCGCCGATCAGCGATAAAGAGGTTATCTCTATTATGAACCGCTTGCAACAGATGGGTGATAAGCCGCGTCCAAAAACGCTGTTTGAACCGGGCGAGCTTATACGCGTCAACGACGGCCCTTTTGCCGACTTCAACGGTGTAGTCGAAGAAGTGGTCTACGAAAAAAGCCGCTTGAAGGTGTCGGTTTCGATCTTTGGCCGTGCTACCCCTGTTGAGCTAGATTTCAGCCAGGTAGAAAAAGGCTGACATACTCTAGCCTGTATCAGTCATAAAGAAACTCTTGTATCTGGCGCGAAATTGATCTACTATTTCGCGCCTTTTTGTTTTTACTGCCATAGTATCTAGCAAAGTTAACAACATCACCAAGGGGAGCCTGTTTGAGGCGATATAACCCATAGGGGGAATAAATGAAATGGCCAAGAAAGTACAAGCCTACGTAAAACTGCAAGTTGCAGCTGGTATGGCTAACCCGAGCCCACCGGTTGGTCCCGCTCTGGGACAGCAAGGTGTGAATATCATGGAATTCTGTAAGGCATTCAATGCTAAAACGGAAAGCCTTGAAAAGGGTCTTCCGATTCCGGCTATTATTACCGTCTACTCGGACCGTTCCTTTACTTTCGTTACAAAAACGCCTCCAGCAGCCATTTTGCTAAAGAAAGCTGCTGGTATTAAGTCTGGTTCTGGCAAGCAGAACAAAGAGAAAGTAGGTAAAGTAACCCAAGCTCAAGTAATGGAAATTGCCCAAATCAAAGCGGCGGATATGACGGGTACCGACGTGGAAACCATGGCCCGCTCGATTTCGGGAACTGCTCGTTCTATGGGCCTGGTAGTAGAGGACTAAAATGGCTAAGCTGAGCAAGCGTATGCACCTAATCCGTGAAAAAGTTGATCTTAATAAACAATATAAAATTAACGAAGCGATAGCCCTGCTGAAAGAGTTGTCTACTGTTAAGTTTGTTGAAAGCGTTGACGTTGCCGTAAACCTGGGTATCGATACACGCAAGTCCGACCAAAACGTCCGTGGTGCGACTGTACTGCCGCACGGTACTGGTCGTTCCGTTTGCGTTGCCGTATTTACCCAAGGTAAAAACGCTGAAGCTGCTCAAGCGGCTGGCGCAGAGCTAGTGGGTATGGAAGATCTAGCTTCCAAAATTACAAAAGGTGAAATAAAATTCGATGTAGTTATTGCCTCTCCGGATGCAATGCGTGTTGTTGGCCAGTTAGGCCAGGTTCTGGGCCCTCGTGGCCTCATGCCGAACCCAAAAGTGGGTACTGTGACGCCGAATGTTGCTGACGCGGTTAAAAACGCTAAAGCAGGTCAGATTCGTTACCGTAATGATAAAAATGGCATCATCCACACCATTATTGGTAAAGTTGATTTCGAAGATGAAAAACTGAAAGAAAACCTGGAAGCTCTTCTGCTTGCTCTGCAAAAAGCTAAACCCGCACAGACGAAAGGCATGTACATCAAAAAAGTTAGCCTCTCCACAACCATGGGAGCTGGAATTGCCGTTGATCAGAGTAATCTGATCGCAGTCGCTAAATAATAGTTTAGCCTATGCGAAGTGTAGGTTAAATCTTGCGTCTATCGTGCTTAAAGTAGAAGAAATAGTTTTTTCAATTGGAGACTATACCTCATCCAGGTCTCCTTCTAAAACCGTAAGTGTTTCTTTAGAAACACGATTTTTCTACGTAGATAGACTGTATCAGAGTCTAAAGAAAAATTTTTACTTGATTCTGCTCACCGTGAGTTTTGACGCCTATTTCTTCCTGTGGTTACATGAAGAAGTGAGTTCCGGAAAATTATTCCGATAATATCCAGGAGTAAAAGCTAATGGCATTAAATCTTCAAGACAAACAAGCAATTGTTGCTGAAGTCAGCGAAGTGGTCAAAAGCGCGCTGTCTGCGGTAGTTGCAGGTTTTCGTGGAGTAACTGTAGATAAAATGACTAAACTCCGTAAAGCCGGTCGTGAAGCTGGCGTATACATTCGTGTTGTTCGTAATACCCTACTCCGCTGCGTCGTTGACGGTACTCAGTTCGAATGTCTGAAAGACACGTTTGTTGGTCCAACCTTAATTGCTTACTCTATGCAACACCCGGGTGCTGCTGCTCGTCTGTTCAAAGAGTTCGCAAAAGAAAATACAAATTTTGAGATTAAAGCTGCAGCCTTTAAAGGCGAGTTGATTTCGGCGGCTCAAATTGACCGTCTAGCTACTCTACCGACTTACGAAGAGGCAATTGTATGTTTGATGGCGACTATGAAAGAAGCCTCTGCAGGTAAATTCATCCGTACTCTAGCAGCTGTTCGCGATCAAAAAGAAGCGGCTTAATCGCCCTTTACCTATTGTCGCATTTGCTTACGTATAAACTATTTCTGATTGTTAGGAAGAAATCTGATGCCTATCCCTAAAGAGCAAATAATTGAAGCAGTAGCCGCTATGTCTGTAATGGATGTTGTTGAGCTGATCTCTGCAATGGAAGAAAAATTCGGTGTCTCTGTTACTGCGGCTGCTGTAGCTGCTGCTAGCCCAGCTGAAGCTGCTGAAGAGAAAACTGAATTCAACGTTATCCTAAAATCTATTGGCGCTAACAAAGTTGCCGTAATCAAATCTGTTCGTAGCGCAACTGGTCTGGGGCTGAAAGAAGCGAAAGATCTAGTTGAGTCTGCACCTGCTGCTCTGAAAGAAGCTGTAAGCAAGGATGACGCTGCGGCTCTGAAGAAAGCGTTGGAAGAAGCTGGTGCTGAAGTTGAAGTTAAATAACCCAACCCTTCTGGTTGCAGCCTGAGTTTTCAGGTTGATGGCTGGTGACTGTTTGGTCACCAGCCTTTTTGCTCTGTAGGATGTCTGTGGTATTTTGCATTATTTAGCCAAGGCTTTATATCTCAGGGTAGAACCTAAATGTTTTTTCTATTAACTTCTTAATATACTGCTTTCCTGCTAGGGGACCCTTCCCTTTGCAAAAGAAATGAAATGATTTAAGAGTAATAAGACGTATTGCGAAGGGCGGTTTGCCTTTCGAAAAAACAAAATCGTGTTGCAATAAACCGTCCTGTCAAGAAGAGCAAGTGGTTCTTACTTTTCAGCGAGCTGAGGAACTCCATGGTTTACTCCTATACCGAGAAAAAACGTATTCGCAAGGATTTTGGTAAACGTCCGAAAGTGTTGGACATACCTTATCTCCTTTCTATCCAGCTTAACTCGTTTCAGAAGTTCATCGAGCAAGATCCGGAAGGTCATTATGGTCTGGAAGCCGCATTCCGTTCCGTATTCCCAATTTCAAGCTACAGCGGTAGCTCTGAGCTGCAATACGTAAGCTACCGTTTAGGGGAGCCCGTATTTGACGTAAAAGAATGTCAGATTCGCGGTGTTACTTTCTCTGCACCGCTGCGTGTTAAACTGCGTTTGGTAATCTACGAGCGCGAAGCGCCGGAAGGCACTGTAAAAGACATTAAAGAACAAGAAGTCTACATGGGCGAAATTCCGCTCATGACCGAAAATGGGACCTTTATTATCAACGGGACTGAGCGCGTTATCGTTTCTCAGTTGCACCGTAGCCCTGGCGTGTTTTTTGACAGCGATAAGGGTAAAACCCACTCCTCCGGTAAAGTGCTGTATAATGCACGTATTATCCCTTATCGGGGCTCCTGGCTAGATTTCGAGTTTGATCCAAAAGATAACCTATTTGTGCGCATCGACCGTCGTCGTAAACTGCCGGCGACCATAATTTTACGTGCGTTGGGTTTCTCTGCCAAACAAATCCTAGACCTATTCTTTGACAAGATTATCTATGACATCAACGGAAATAAGCTGCAGATGGACCTGGTGCCTGAACGCCTGCGCGGTGAAACTGCCTCCTTTGACATCGAAGTCAAAGGTAAGGTATACGTTGAAAAAGGACGCCGTATTACAGCGCGCCACATTCGCCAGCTAGAAAAAGACAGCGTAGAGCGCATTGAAGTGCCGTGCGAATACATTGCTGGAAAAGTACTAGCGAAAGACTACGTAAATGCATGTACTGGAGAACAGATCGGCATTGCTAATATGGAATTGTCGCTGGATCTTTTGGTTAAACTAAGCCAGGCAGGTCATAAGCGTATTGAAACTCTGTTCACTAACGATCTGGACCATGGTCCATATATCTCTGAAACGCTGCGCATTGACCCGACCAACGATCGCTTGAGCGCGCTCGTTGAAATCTATCGAATGATGCGTCCTGGCGAGCCTCCGACACGTGAAGCGGCAGAAAGCCTGTTTGAGAACCTGTTCTTCTCTGAAGATCGCTACGATCTGTCTGCCGTAGGCCGCATGAAGTTTAACCGCTCCTTGCTTCGTGAAGAGATTGAAGGTTCAGGTATCTTGAGCAAAGACGACATTATCGAAGTGATGAAGAAGCTCATCGATATCCGTAACGGTTTTGGCGAAGTCGATGACATCGACCATCTGGGAAACCGTCGTATCCGTTCCGTGGGCGAAATGGCCGAAAATCAATTCCGCGTCGGTCTAGTGCGTGTAGAACGTGCAGTGAAAGAGCGTCTGTCTCTAGGCGATCTAGATACACTAATGCCGCAGGACATGATCAACGCTAAGCCTATTTCAGCGGCGGTAAAAGAGTTCTTCGGTTCTAGCCAGCTGTCACAGTTTATGGATCAGAACAATCCATTATCTGAAATTACCCATAAACGCCGTATCTCTGCATTGGGTCCAGGCGGACTGACCCGTGAACGTGCTGGTTTCGAAGTGCGTGACGTACACCCGACTCACTATGGTCGTGTATGTCCTATTGAAACTCCAGAAGGACCGAACATCGGTCTTATTAACTCACTGTCCGTGTACGCGCAGACCAACGAATACGGTTTCCTTGAAACCCCTTATCGTCTGGTGCGTGACGGTGTAGTAACGGATGAAATCTATTATCTGTCTGCGATTGAAGAAGGCAACTACGTTATTGCACAGGCGAATACTAATCTTGACGAAGAAGGTCATTTCGTTGATGATCTGGTTACCTGCCGTAGTAAAGGTGAATCTAGCTTGTTCAGCCGCGATCAGATTGAGTACATGGACGTTTCTACACAGCAGGTGGTTTCTGTCGGTGCATCTTTGATCCCATTCCTGGAACACGATGATGCCAATCGCGCCTTAATGGGTGCAAACATGCAACGTCAGGCTGTGCCGACCCTTCGTGCTGACAAGCCGCTGGTAGGTACGGGTATGGAACGAGCTGTGGCTGTTGACTCCGGTGTTACTGCCGTTGCCAAGCGTGGCGGTACTGTACAGTACGTTGATGCATCCCGTATCGTTATCAAAGTTAATGAAGACGAGATGTATCTAGGTGAAGCGGGTATTGACATCTACAACCTGACTAAATACACCCGTTCTAACCAGAACACCTGTATTAATCAGATGCCTTGCGTATCTTTAGGTGAGCCCGTTGAACGTGGTAATGTACTGGCTGATGGTCCTTCTACTGATTTAGGTGAACTGGCTCTGGGTCAAAACATGCGCGTCGCCTTCATGCCTTGGAACGGTTACAACTTCGAAGATTCCATCCTTGTATCCGATCGTGTAGTCCAAGAAGATCGTTTTACCTCTATTCACATTCAGGAATTAGCGTGTGTGTCTCGTGATACAAAGCTAGGGCCAGAAGAGATCACTGCTGACATCCCGAATGTAGGTGAAGCTGCACTCTCCAAACTAGATGAGTCCGGTATCGTCTATATCGGTGCCGAAGTAACCGGTGGCGACATTCTAGTCGGTAAAGTAACGCCGAAAGGCGAAACGCAATTGACGCCGGAAGAAAAACTGCTGCGAGCGATCTTCGGTGAGAAAGCGTCTGATGTTAAAGACTCTTCTCTGCGCGTGCCTAACGGCGTGGCCGGTACAGTTATTGACGTTCAGGTTTTCACTCGAGATGGCGTAGAAAAAGACAAACGCGCGCTCGAAATCGAAGAGATGCAACTGAAGCAGGCAAAAAAAGACCTGACTGAAGAATTACAAATCTTCGAATCAGGTCTGTTTGCACGTATTCACGTGATACTGGTTTATAGCGGCATTGAAGAGGACGAACTGGACAAGCTTCCTCGTGAACGCTGGTTGGAACTGAGCCTGGCTAATGAAGAAAAACAGAATCAGCTGCAACAGCTAGCCGAACAGTATGATGAACTGAAACACGAATTCGAGAAAAAACTCGAAGCAAAACGACGCAAGATCACGCAAGGAGACGATCTGGCTCCTGGCGTACTGAAAATCGTAAAAGTGTATCTAGCTGTTAAACGTCAGATTCAACCGGGTGATAAGATGGCAGGCCGACACGGTAACAAGGGTGTTATCTCCAAGATCAACCCGATTGAAGATATGCCTTATGATGAGAAGGGTACACCTGTCGATATCGTACTGAATCCACTAGGCGTTCCATCGCGTATGAACATCGGTCAGATTCTAGAAACCCACCTGGGCATGGTGGCTAAAGGTATTGGCGAAAAAATCAACGCCATGCTAAAAGGTCAGAAAGAAGTAGCCAAGCTGCGAGAATTTATCCAGAAAGCTTACGATCTGGGCAACGAGGTACGTCAGAAGGTTGACCTGAATACCTTTACTGATAGTGAAGTGCTGCGTTTGGCGGACAACCTGAAGAAAGGGATGCCGCTGGCAACGCCAGTATTCGATGGTGCTAAAGAATCCGAGATCAAAGAACTGCTGACTCTAGTTGGTTTGCCGACCTCTGGTCAGATCACACTGTTTGATGGTCGTACTGGTGAACAGTTTGAGCGTGCGGTAACCGTAGGTTATATGTATATGCTAAAATTAAACCACTTGGTTGACGACAAGATGCACGCGCGTTCTACCGGTTCTTATAGCCTGGTAACCCAGCAACCGTTAGGTGGTAAAGCCCAGTTCGGTGGTCAGCGTTTCGGTGAGATGGAAGTGTGGGCGTTGGAAGCTTATGGCGCAGCCTATACCCTGCAGGAAATGCTGACAGTGAAATCTGATGACGTCAATGGACGCACCAAGATGTATAAAAACATCGTAGACGGTGACCATCGTATGGAACCGGGCATGCCGGAGTCCTTCAACGTGCTGTTAAAAGAAATCCGCTCTCTGGCTATCAACATCGAGCTGGAAGAAGGTTAATACCCGCTCACGATTGTGCTGTGTGCACGCTAAAGGGATGCCTGAGCCTGGTTTGTTAATGGCCATACTTAGGTATCTAACAGGTCTAACTCCGAAGGGAGCCAATCCGTGAAAGACTTATTAAAGTTTCTGAAAGCGCAAACCAAGACCGAGGAGTTTGATGCAATCAAAATTGCTCTAGCATCCCCAGACATGATTCGTTCCTGGTCTTTCGGTGAAGTAAAAAAACCGGAAACCATTAACTACCGTACGTTTAAACCTGAACGTGACGGTCTATTCTGCGCCCGTATCTTTGGGCCAGTGAAAGATTATGAGTGCCTGTGTGGCAAGTACAAGCGCTTGAAACACCGTGGCGTTATCTGTGAGAAATGCGGCGTTGAAGTAACCCAGACCAAAGTTCGTCGTGAACGCATGGGGCATATCGAACTAGCGTCTCCGACCGCGCATATCTGGTTCTTGAAGTCGCTTCCCTCTCGTATCGGCTTGCTGCTGGATATGCCACTGCGTGATATTGAACGTGTGCTTTACTTCGAATCCTATGTAGTTGTTGAAGGCGGTATGACCAACCTGGAAAAACATCAGATCCTGACTGAAGAGCAGTATCTAGACGCATTGGAAGAATTCGGTGATGAATTCGACGTCAAGATGGGTGCCGAAGCAATACAGGATCTATTGAAAAACATGGATCTAGAGCAGGAATGTGAGCAATTGCGTGAAGAGTTGAGCGAAACCAACTCAGAAACCAAGCGTAAGAAACTGACTAAGCGTATCAAGCTACTAGAAGCTTTCGTACAGTCTGGTAATAAACCAGAGTGGATGATCCTGACCGTACTGCCTGTGCTGCCGCCAGATCTACGTCCTCTGGTTCCGCTAGATGGTGGTCGTTTCGCAACCTCAGATTTGAACGATCTGTACCGTCGCGTAATCAACCGTAATAACCGTTTAAAACGCCTATTGGATTTAGCTGCGCCGGATATTATCGTTCGTAATGAAAAACGTATGCTACAAGAAGCGGTAGATGCTTTGCTGGATAACGGTCGTCGCGGTCGTGCAATCACCGGTTCTAATAAGCGTCCTTTGAAATCTTTAGCCGACATGATCAAAGGTAAGCAGGGTCGTTTTCGTCAGAACTTGCTCGGAAAGCGCGTAGATTACTCCGGTCGTTCCGTTATTACCGTAGGTCCGTACCTGCGTCTGCATCAGTGTGGTCTGCCGAAAAAAATGGCACTAGAACTATTCAAACCGTTTATCTACGGTAAGCTGGAACTGCGTAGTCTTGCAAGCACCATTAAAGCGGCTAAGAAAATGGTCGAACGTGAAGAGGCCGTAGTATGGGATATACTGGATGAAGTCATCCGAGAACATCCGGTACTGCTAAACCGGGCACCGACGCTACACCGTTTGGGTATTCAAGCGTTCGAACCGGTTCTGATCGAAGGTAAAGCCATTCAGCTACATCCGCTGGTGTGTGCGGCGTATAACGCCGACTTCGATGGTGACCAGATGGCTGTTCACGTACCACTAACGCTGGAAGCCCAGTTAGAAGCGCGTGCACTGATGATGTCCACCAACAACATTCTATCTCCGGCGAATGGCGAACCTATTATTGTTCCGTCTCAGGACGTGGTGTTGGGTCTGTACTATATGGCGCGTGACTGTGTTAACGCTAAAGGCGAAGGAATGGTGCTAACGGGTCCGAAAGAAGCAGAACGCATCTACCGTGCAGGTCTCGCGTCGCTGCATGCGCGCGTTAAAGTGCGTATCACAGAGTACGAGAAAAACGAGCAGGGCAAGTGGGTTGCCAAAACTAGTATCATTGATACTACCGTCGGCCGTTCTATCCTATGGATGATCGTGCCGAAAGGTCTCCCGTTCTCTATCGTTAACCAGACGCTGGGCAAAAAAGCCATCTCCAAGATGCTTAATACCTGTTATCGCGTATTGGGTTTGAAACCAACCGTTATCTTTGCTGATCAGATCATGTATACTGGTTTTGCCTATGCAGCGCGTTCCGGATCTTCTGTTGGTATTGACGATATGGTCATTCCGGCGAAGAAAGTAGAAATTATCAACGAAGCAGAAGCTGAAGTTGCCGAAATTCAGGAACAGTTCCAATCAGGTCTGGTAACCGCAGGAGAACGTTACAACAAAGTCATCGATATCTGGGCCTCGGCGAATGAGCGTGTGGCTAAGGCAATGATGGAAAACCTATCCTGCGAAGTGGTTATCAACCGCCATGGAGAAGAAGAGCGTCAGATTTCCTTTAACAGTATCTTTATGATGGCCGACTCCGGTGCGCGTGGTTCTGCGGCACAGATTCGTCAGCTGGCTGGGATGCGTGGTCTGATGGCAAAGCCAGATGGTTCCATCATCGAAACACCGATCACCGCAAACTTCCGTGAAGGTCTGAACGTACTCCAGTACTTCATTTCTACACACGGTGCGCGTAAAGGTCTGGCAGATACCGCGTTGAAGACAGCAAACTCTGGTTATCTTACCCGTCGTCTGGTTGACGTAGCTCAGGATCTGGTGGTAACTGAGGACGATTGCGGTACGCACGAAGGCATCATGATGATGCCAGTCATTGAAGGTGGTGATGTTAAAGAGCCGCTGCGTGAGCGCGTACTAGGTCGTGTAACGGCTGAAGACGTTCTGAAACCAGGTACTGACGACACTCTGGTTGCACGTAACACGTTGCTGAACGAGCAATGGTGTAACCTGTTGGAAGAAAACTCTGTCGATGCCGTGAAGGTTCGCTCTGTGGTAAGTTGTGAAACCGACTTTGGCGTGTGTGCCAAGTGCTATGGTCGCGACTTGGCACGTGGTCACATCATTAATAAAGGTGAGGCTATTGGGGTTATCGCAGCCCAGTCCATCGGTGAACCTGGGACTCAGCTGACGATGCGTACGTTCCACATCGGTGGTGCAGCATCGCGTGCAGCGGCTGAATCTAGCATTCAGGTAAAAAACAAAGGTAGCCTAAAATTATCCAATGCCAAGTTCGTTAAGAACGCAGCGGGCAAGCTAGTTATTACCTCGCGTAACACCGAGCTGAAACTGATCGATGAATTCAGTCGTACAAAAGAAAGCTATAAAGTTCCTTACGGTGCAGTAATGGGTAAAGGTAACGGTGATGAAGTCTTCGGAGGTGAAACCGTCGCGAACTGGGATCCGCATACTATGCCAGTTATCACTGAAGTGGACGGTAGTATTCGCTTCATCGACATGATCGATGGTCAGACGATTACACGTCAGACTGACGAACTGACCGGCTTATACTCTATTGTTATTCTGGATAGTGCAGAACGTACAGGTGGCGGTAAAGATCTGCGTCCGGCACTAAAAATCCTTGATAACAAAGGTAATGATGTACTGATTCCTGGCACTGACATACCAGCACAGTACTTCCTACCGGGCAAAGCTATTGTTCAGTTAGAAGATGGTACCCAGATCGGTGTAGGTGATACTTTAGCACGAATTCCGCAGGAATCTGGCGGTACCAAGGATATCACTGGTGGTCTTCCGCGCGTTGCTGACCTGTTCGAAGCGCGTCGTCCGAAAGAACCGGCTATTCTGGCTGAAATTACCGGTATCATTACCTTCGGTAAAGAAACTAAAGGCAAACGTAGACTGGTCATTTCACTATTGGATGGCAGCGATACTTACGAAGAGATGATTCCAAAATGGCGTCAGCTCAACGTATTTGAAGGTGAACGTGTAGAACGTGGTGATGTGGTTTCTGACGGTCCAGAATCTCCGCACGATATTCTGCGCTTGCGTGGTATTCATGCAGTAACCCGTTATATTACTAACGAAGTGCAAGAAGTTTATCGACTGCAAGGCGTTAAGATTAACGATAAACATATTGAAGTTATCGTTCGTCAGATGTTACGTAAAGGGACTATTGCTAGCGCGGGTAACTCCGACTTCCTAGAAGGCGAGCAGGTAGAAGTGTCGCGCATCAAGATCGCTAACCGTCAGTTGGAAGCCGACGGCAAGATCCCGTCCACGTACTATCATGACCTGCTGGGTATCACCAAGGCATCTCTAGCAACAGAATCCTTCATTTCTGCAGCATCGTTTCAGGAAACGACACGCGTGCTGACGGAAGCGGCTGTTGCTGGAAAATACGACGAACTGCGTGGTCTGAAAGAGAATGTCATCGTGGGTCGTCTTATCCCGGCCGGTACTGGTTATGCTTACCACCAAGATCGCATGCGTCGCCGTCAAGCAGGCGAAATGCCAGCATTCGCGCATGTAAGTGCAGATGAAGCTTCTGCTAACATGGCTGAATTATTAAATGCAGGCTTTGGTAGCAGTGACGACAAATAAGTTTATTCTTAGCTAATGCTTAAAAAGCTAAAAACCCCGGCTTGTATTAGCCGGAGTTTTTAGCTATCAGATCGCGAGAGCAAAATAAAAAATAGACTTGCTTACCTTTCGTTACGTATAGTTCTTAACATAGAAATTTCTTCTAGGTAATATGTAGTTTACTGTTGTGTAAATAAAAAATAACGAGATAAATGTGAACAGCACAAACAGAGCAATGTCGTCGCAAAGCGATAGCAAAAAAATAAAAAAGTTCACACTCTATGCCTAAAAGTAATATTCATAACCGAGCGCACTGTGCAGTATGGGGAAGTTTTTTCGGCGCAGTTGTCGACTGGTATGATTTTTTACTATACGAAAATAGTTTCCGCTTTAGTTTTCAACACCGAATTTTCCCTCAAGTAGGCTCAAAATGGCGACACTGGCGGCATTTGGTACTTTTAGCTTCGGCTTCTTATTCCGTCCACTTGGTAGCATGGTATTCGGCTACTTTTGCGATCGCCTGGGTCATAAACGCATGCTAATAATCACCGTCTGGATGATGTGGATCGCCACTGCATTTATCAGTTTGTTACTTTTATTTACTGCTATCGGCTGGTAGGCTCCTGTATTGCTGGTCGTACTTCGCGGCATTCAAGGATTTGCTATCGGGGGAGCATGGGGAGGTGCTGCATTGCTTGCAGTAGAAAGCGCGCCGAACAAGAAAGCCTTTTACATTAGCGTTGTTCAAGTAGGTTATAGTGTCGGGTTGTTTCTGGAAACAGGGTCCATTTCTATGGTTACTCATTAGACGAGTAATGAGGAGTTTGTTATTCTGGGTTGGTGTTTGCCATATCTGTTCAGCCTGATACTCTTTGCGATTGCATGGAGGGTCCGCAACGGCATGGATGAATTCCAGGAGTTTAGGGCTAATAAAACGCTGCAATCGCGTGCCAGCAACAGCAAGCTTCTCTCTTTCCCTATTTTTGAAGGATTGCGCAAAGATCCCAAGGCATTTCTACTAATCATTGCCCTGCGCCTTGGCGAGTTGTTAAAATGCATATTGTTACAATATTTGCGCTGAACTTTTCAACCGCACATCTCGGCCTATCGCACGATAGGTTCCTTAACAGCGGCTTAGGAGTGGGGGCAATCAGCTGTTTCTCTATACCTTCTTTGGTCTTCGTTGCATCTACGTCACTGGTTCGTTGATCGGTGCGGCTAGTGCTGTTCCGTTTTTTATCGCTCTGGGAAACCATAATACAATTCTGATATTTCTATTCGCGATCCTGCTGGCGAATACAGCGCATGATATGATTGTCAGCGTACAGAAGACCATATTCATCGAGCTGTTTGGTACTGCTTATCGCTATAGTGGTGCTGGCGTTGGTTATCAGATAGTAGTGTGGTAGGCGATGGCTTTACACCTTTTATCGCCTTATTGCTGGTGAAAATTATTCTCCGGAGACTAGCACGGCTCGCGGGTTATGTAGCGATGGGATGTCTTATTTCTTCCGTAGTTGGCATGAACCTGAAGCCACAATCAACGGACTAAGAGTATCTTTAATCAAATCTTGGATAGTGGCTCATCATCGATCAGATCGGAAAGCAGCACCATCACGAGTCTTTGTCCACCTTGACAGATAATAGAAGAAAATATTCTGCAGCAACTTTTATGCTAATCTAGAGGTTGGTTAGCCTGTTATGGTTAATGTACTTCTATTTTCCGTCGTGTGCGCGGCTTATTCTCAAACGAGATCGATTATAATGTATTATCTTGCTGTACCTGGATAGCATTGAGCAGAAAATTATGAATAATTTTCTCAATCCATTGCAGAGTAGCAATAAAGGGCAGCAGGTCATCAGGTATTTTGTTGATGATTTTTAATTTTCCCGTGTGCAACTTGTTTTTTAGTAGAATTTGTACCCGTGAGCAGACTAGTTAAAAATGCGGAATTCGGCGTCTTGTTCTGCAGACTGCTTTTGCAGAAAATGAACGCTAAAATTTAGAGCAGGTAGCTCGTAAATAGAGCAATGCTGGGACATAGAGTCGATACTGGATCGATCTTGTAAACCTAACTAAACCAAACCTATCCAGTCTTAGCTTTTTTTGCGAAAGCGATCGATATCGTGAGCGGGGAGAACAATGTCTTTTAGTTGAGTGCCAAATTGGCATAGTCATTTTTAATGAAACTGTAAACATGCTTTTGATATGGAGTTATCGTGTATCTGCACACCTGGGATGTTCTTATACAAGATCGTCTATGTGAGCAGAGATCTAGTAGGGAATAAGACACTGCTAGATGCTCTTTTTTTTGGCAGCTAAAGATGTTCTGTAGGCGTCTCTTAACAGGGAATAGTTCTGCACCCGAATTAGCAAATCATCGCGGGCTAGATACCGCGAGGTAATGGATGCCTTATTTCCGATTTTACGCACTATGCCGGTAACACAAAATGGAGGTAACAACGGAGAAAAATAGAATGGATTACTCTTGTTTCCCTTCGTAGGTTTTAACCTGATCAGGTTTCGCGGAGCTTAAAGAAACGTTCTCACCCTGAGATTTATCTATCATATATAGATACACTAGGCAGAGTCCGAGTAGATAGGATCTATCAATCGACATGTACCCGTCATGCTGCAAGTTGCTTATGCGTTACATAGACCTGTTTATCCAAATCACTTACTTGAATAATCTCATCAGGATTTGTTTGCTTACCGCTTTCCTGTGCACCTACCCCTAAAATTATTTAGGGTATGAAAGTCCTTTCTTTACTGGGCAATAACTCCACGACCATAAGATCATCAATGCTATTTAGGATGTCCGAGAGGAACTGTCAAAATGTTTTAGGAGAGTGATAGCGTTATTTTCTCTACAACCAGACAAATCTAGGGATCTGCTAATTAAAAGCCTTCCGACATCACCTCTCTCCTACGCTTGACAGCACTTGCTGAAAGTCACTGTAGTGGTAGTAGTCGATGGTAGTCGACAGACTACTATCCTAGCTAGTCCATGATGAATTGCATGTTGACCTGCTTGACCTGCAACGCAAGCGCTAGATGATAAGTTTACACCAACTTTTGGTGGCTTAATAAGCCATAAGGCTCTTGTAAAAGGCGCTTATAAACATGAAAATAGCAATCGGAAAGGATAATCCACAAGATATTGTGGAAAAAGCATCCAAAGCCTTCTTATTAATCGAGTCTTTTTTATCTTTTTTTCTTAATACCGATCAAATTATGATAGGCAATCAGAGGTTGATTACGCGCTTGTAGCCATTGATCGATTAACGCAATTTTGCTACCAAACGTATCTGTCATATTTTTAATGGATTTACTATATTGTTAACTCTGTGCATTAATAAGAAAGCACAATAAGTCGGTCGCGATGAATTTCTGCTATATCTCATCTCTGGTAGTTAAAATGTCAGTAAAGTGTCTATAGAGCAATAAAAAATATGGAATAAAAATTAAAAAATGATGAGTATGGGTAGTCAGTTATGCTAAGCAAGTTTGGCTATCCGAAGGGAGACTCCTTCACAGCACGGAGGAGTAGTGCAGATTTAGATGCAAAATGTAGCAGTGGCAAGGAGAATATGTATGGCTGGTTAGTCACTAGAAAACCTTGCAAAGGAGTAGGCTTATGGATATGCAAGCAAGGCAAGAGCAAAAATAGCGGCCGCAGGAAATTGCGTGTTGACTCTCTTTCGTGTGCCGATCCCGCGTTTATTTGTGGGGCAGATGTCCTCTTCAAATAAGAGGAATGTTGACGCGTGCGGTGATCGTGATAGAGTCCTACTCTTCACTTTAGTTGGTTGAGTATCAGTTTGCCACTATACCGATGGTCATGCTCTATGTTCCGAAGTTGCTCTATTTCTGGCCTGTTTTCGGATTAGGAACTATTGGAACAGTCTAATGTCCTATTTATTGACAGCCACGCCCTTTCGCATACGCCTGGGAGTTAAAGTCCACTGATGAATGTGGCATGATGAACAGAAAGCGAGGTCTGGCTCAGTTTAGCGCTAACACCCATTTCTCTTTTTTAGTAAAGAGTTGTGAGCGGTGATTATCACCAGGCTCTAGTGGTTACCTATTTTCCATCCATGCGCCCACCTCTGCAACGTTTACCCCAACGTAATTGAGGGGTAAACGTTGCAGAGGTGGGCGCATGGATAATAGCAAACACGATAGAACGCAGTTGGTTACGCTTTCTAAATGCTCTTTACGGCTGATAACCTTAACCTGTAGCTAGATCTACACAGATTTTTACAGAACTATCTACATAAAAAGTGCACTTACCTAGGCTCCCGCCAATCTAGATCTTCATCGTTGTTTTGCTGACGGCAGGATAGTGAGCTTTTAACAATAGAAACTTGTCGACCTTGACGACAGACGCGAAAGCATTTCTAAAAATGAAATTGTACTGTTTCATTTTTCTGCCAAGCAGATATTGGAAATCAATGATCTATTACTTACTGGCAACGTGAGACTACGTCAGGAGTAGTTACAGGGCAATCGTGTGCTGACTTGTGAGTCGCAAAATCTCATCCCTAATTTTGATCTGCTCTTATAGAGGTAGAGCAGTTAGCGAAACAGCGATAGCATCATCATGACGTCATGCGGCATGTAGTGCATTTAGATACCATAGCAGGAAAGAAACACAACTGCTAGTGGTCTCCAAGGAATATTTGTGTCAGTGGACGCTACTCTTTACCTTCGAGAAGTAAAGATGAATGACATTCTCTCTCATATTAAAGAAAACGATCGAAAAGAATTTGTCAGAAACTAGACAGCCAAATATAGCCAGCTTTCTACTATTGACAGTGCTTACTACTTCTGCTCACGTGTAATAGCGCGGTAGCCAATATCATTGCGGTAGAAACTGCCATTCCAGCGAATATCTTTCGCAACTTCATAGGCTTTCTTCTGCGCGAGTGCGAAAGTATTACCCAATGCGGTCACGCATAGTACGCGCCCACCGCTGGTTACTACTTCATTGCCTCGCAGTGCGGTTCCAGCCTGGAACACCTTAGTGTCTTCCGCTTCTTCTTGCGGGAAGCCGCTGATGACATCGCCAGAAGCGTAGTCACCAGGGTAACCACCTGCCGCGATCACTACACCCAATGCCTGGCGTTCATCCCAAAAGGATCTCGTCTGATCTAGTCTAACCTCACAACCCGCTAGACACATCTCTACAAGATCAGAACGTAGGCGCATCATAATCGGTTGCGTTTCCGGATCGCCAAAACGGCAGTTAAATTCGATCACTTTTAGCTGGCCCTCGGCATCGATCATCAACCCGGCATACAGGAAACCTGTATAGGTATTTCCTTCGGCCTTCATGCCTCGCACTGTTGGCCAAATTACCTGATCCATCACGTGCTGATGGATCTCATCGGTTACTATCGGTGCGGGAGAATGAGCGCCCATACCGCCTGTATTCGGGCCGGTGTCTTTTTCACCTACACGTTTGTGATCTTGACTAGTAGCCATAGGCAATACGTTCTCGCCGTCGACCATGACGATAAAGCTCACCTCTTCTCCTTCTAGAAACTCTTCGATCACGATGCGGTATCCGGCATCGCTAAAAGCATTTCCTACCAGCATATCCTGAACTGCATTTTCCGCTTCTTCCAGAGTCATGGCGACAATAACGCCTTTGCCTGCAGCTAGGCCATCAGCTTTGATAACAATAGGCGCACCGTGTTTTCGCACATAGGCCAATGCAGGTTCAACTTCCGTGAAATTCTGGTAGACCATTGTTGGGATTTTCTGACGGGTTAGGAAATCCTTGGTAAAGGCCTTAGAGCTTTCCAACTGCGCAGCAGCCTGAGTAGGGCCAAAAATCATCAGACCAGCAGCACGGAAAGCGTCAACCACGCCAATTACCAGCGGTGTTTCCGGTCCAACTATCGTCAAACCAATCTTTTTTTCTTGGGCAAAGTCCACTAACGCCGAAATATCGGTTGCAGAGATCGCTACGTTTTTTAGCGCAGGTTCTCGTTCCGTACCCGCATTACCGGGGGCTACATACACATTATCTGCCAAGGGCGACTGGGCGGATTTCCACGCCAGTGCGTGTTCACGTCCCCCATTACCTATGATTAAGATATTCATCTATGTCATATCCTAAATTAGTGGCGAAAATGACGCATGTCGGTGAAGATCATGGCAATGCCGTGTTCGTTAGCGGCGGTGATAACCTCATTATCTCGAATGGAACCCCCCGGCTGAATTATACAAGTAATACCTGCTGCCGCTACATCGATCCCATCCCGGAATGGGAAGAACGCATCAGAAGCCATCACGGAACCGTTTACTTCAACCCCTTCCTCAACCGCTTTAATTCTCGCAATTTTTGCAGAAAAGACACGACTCATTTGTCCGGCACCAATACCGACAGTCATATTATCACGAGCATAGACGATAGCATTAGATTTGACAAACTTCGCAACTTTCCAGGAGAACAGAGCATCGCGTAGCTCGGTTTCTGTCGGTTTGCGCTCTGTAACAACGCGAAGTTGACTCACATCAACCATCTTTAGATCGCGATCCTGTACTAGCAAGCCGCCATTGACACGTTTAAAATCCAGCCCGGAAATGCGTTTCTGCCATTGGCCGCAAGTTAGGACGCGCACGTTCTGTTGTGCTGCTGTTACTTTCAATATCGCTGCACTGGCTGATGGCGCGATGATCACTTCTACAAACTGACGACTGATAATCGCTTGCGCAGTAGCTTCATTCAATTTTCGGTTAAATGCGATGATACCACCAAAAGCAGACGTAGGGTCGGTTTTGTATGCGCGCTCGTAGGCTACCAGAATCGAATTGCCAATAGCCACGCTACAGGGGTTTGCGTGTTTTACGATTACGCATGCGGGTTCAGCAAATTCTTTTACGCACTCCAATGCCACATCGGTGTCAGCAATGTTGTTGTAAGATAGATCTTTGCCCTGTAATTGTTTTGCTGTGGCGACTGATGCCTCTTTTAACGTCTCTTCTATATAAAAAGCTGCTTGCTGATGCCTGTTCTCTCCGTAACGCATGTCATGCTTCTTGATGAAGTTCAGATTCAACGTACGCGGGAAGTGCCAGACTAACTTGTCTGGCTCGCTATGGTAAGGAGGAAGCATCGTGCCAAAGTAATTGGCGATTATGCTGTCGTAGGCTGCAGTATGTTCAAAGGCCTTAATCGCGAGATTGAATCTAGTTTGCAGCGTTATAGAACGCTCATTTGCATCCATCTCCTTAAGGATGTCAGTATAGTCACTGCTTTTTACTACAATGGCGACATCTTTATAATTCTTAGCAGCGGAGCGCACCAAGGTAGAACCGCCAATATCGATGTTTTCTACGGCATGAGCCAGGGAGCAATCGAAGCGAGCCACCGTTTGTGCGAAGGGATATAGGTTTACCACCACCATATCGATGGGGCTGATATTGTGCTCTGCCATAATTGCATCATCCGTGCCGCGACGACCCAGGATCCCGCCGTGTACTTTAGGGTGCAAAGTTTTTACGCGCCCGTCCATCATCTCTGGGAAGCCAGTATAATCGGACACTTCAATCACGGGTAAGCTCGCATCAGCCAATAGGCGGGCAGTACCGCCAGTCGAAAGTAACTCCACCCCACACTGAGAAAGCGCCTGAGCAAATTCGACAACACCGGTTTTTTCAGAAACGCTGAGTAAAGCGCGGCGGATACGGATAGGACGAGGTTGTGACATAATGATATAGCTCTTACCTTTTAGGTAGTCATACCACAATACTATATGAATGAAATTTTTCTGCTTTTTCTATTATTGTGCTATTGTTTTAATATAGAGCATTATAGCGAAAACGTTTTCATCCTGCTTGTCTAATGTTAGGGAAAAGCTAAATTATAGATAACATTTACAAAATGTAGATATAAATAGAAGTTTTGCTGTAGTATTCAGAAAATAATTAATTTTATTCAAAAATACCTATTGTAGACTTCGCGAGAAGTCACTATTTTCCATTTAAAATAAAAAAGCCTTGACTTTTAAGTAGAAAAGCTTAAATTTATTATTTATTAAAATAAAATAATTAAAAGCCTTCAAGAGTGAATTAAACTTACACTCATCATGGCCCTTATGAGTAGGGCTACACACGTGCTACAATGGCGTATACAAAGAGAAGCAACCTCGCGAGAGTAAGCGGACCTCATAAAGTACGTCGTAGTCCGGATTGGAGTCTGCAACCCGACTCTATGAAGTCGGAATCGCTAGTAATCGTAGATAAGAATGCTACGGTGAATACGTTCCCGGGCCTTGTACACACCGCCCGTCACACCATGGGAGTAGATTGCAAAAGAAGTGGATAGCTTAACCTACTGGAGAACGCTTACCACTTTGTGGTTTATGACTGGGGTGAAGTCGTAATAAGGCAACCGCAGGGGAACCTGCGGTTGGATCACCTCCTTACCTAAAGATACTGGTACTGTGCAGTGTTCACATAGATTGTCTAATAATAGACGTTTAC
>JBHKFL010000004.1:0-51493 GCA_042263625.1 Candidatus Malihini olakiniferum | reverse complement strand
GTCATGACAGGACATGCTTCAGATTCCGAACAATCCGTTTATTTTAGTTGATGGTTCTTGGTATTTATACCGTGCTTACCATGCTTGCCCCCCTTTAATGAACAACGCAGGTAACCCGACAGGAGGCATATATGGTGTCCTGAATATGCTGCGCAGCTTGTTGCTACAATTTTCCTCTAGCCATGTCGCAGTAGTGTTTGATACGAAGGAAAAAACATTCCGTAAAGAACTATTTACAAAATATAAAGCGCACCGCCCACCTATGCCTGACAATCTGCGCGTGCAGATTGAGCCGTTGCACGCGATAGTTCGTGCTATGGGATTGCCTTTGTTAGCTATCGGCGGCGTGGAAGCGGATGACGTGATAGGTACGCTAGCACGTCAAGCGGAAAGCATAGGTACACCGGTGCTGATTAGTACCGGTGATAAAGACATGGCGCAACTAGTATCAGCGACGATCACGCTTATTAACACAATGAATAATACGGTAATTGGGCCACAAGAGGTATTCAATAAATATGGTGTTTCTCCGGAGTTAATTGTTGATTTCCTAGCCTTGAGAGGGGATACATCAGATAATATTCTCGGCATTCCAGGCGTGGGTAAAAAAACGGCACAGGCGTTACTTCAGGGGTTTGGGGGATTAGATAGCCTGTACAGTAATCTAGATAAGATTACCTTGTTGTCGTTTCGTGGCGCAAAGAGAATAGCAAAAAAGCTAGAACAGCATAAAGAAGCAGCATACCTCTCTTATCAACTGGCGTCTATCAAAACTGACGTCGCGTTGGAACTGACCTGTACTGAGCTGAGAGTGAATGAACCTGATATGGATGCACTGTACAGGCTATTTAAGCGCTATGAGTTCAAACGCTGGATGGAAGATATTGAAGGCGGAACCTGGATGCAGGCGCGAAAAGAGCCATCCCAGGTTTCGCAGGTAACACACACGGTAAAAACGCAGGCAAAAACGGAAGCGACGATTGCCTTGATCCGAGAAGGCTATGTCACTATTCAGGATGAAGAGACCCTACTGTCATGGATTGCCCGCATCCAAAAGGCGGGAGAGTTTGCATTTGACACAGAAACGGATAGTTTGGATACGCTGAGTGCTAACCTGATTGGTATGTCATTCGCTGTGATGGAGGGTGAAGCTGCTTATTTGCCACTGGCGCACGATTATCTTGATGTGCCGGATCAAATTGACAGGGATCGCGCACTGGAATTGCTCAAGCCGCTGCTAGAAGATAGCGCTCTTCGCAAAATCGGACAGAACCTGAAGTTCGATCAGAGCGTAATGAAACGCTATGATATTGAGTTACGCTGTATTGCGTATGATACCATGGTGGAGTCTTACGTGCTAAACAGTGTGGCAGGTCGTCATGACATGGTCAGTCTTTCCGAGCGCTATCTGCAATATAAAACTATTTTGTTTGAAGACATTGCCGGAAAAGGAAAGAACCAGCTTGCTTTCAACCAAATTCCTGTCGAACAGGCTAGTACCTATGCTGCTGAAGAGGTTGATATTACTCTATATTTTCACAATACATTGTGGAAACAACTTCAGCAACAGGGAGAATTAATGAAAGTGTTCCTCGATATTGATATGCCGTTGGTAACAGTGCTATCTCGCATTGAACGACAGGGCGTGTTGATTGATGCTGGAATTTTAGAGCAGCATTCTCAGGAATTGACAGCACGCCTGGCTGATCTGGAAACTGAAGTCCATGAACTAGCTCGAGAAAAATTTAATCTTTCCTCTACTAAGCAGTTGCAGTGGATCTTGTACGATAAGCTAAATCTGCCAGTGCTAAAAAAAACACCGAAAGGTAAGCCTTCCACCAATGAAGAAGTATTGGAAGCGTTGGCGCATGATTATCCGATACCTAAACGTATTCTGGAATATCGTGGACTAGCGAAACTGAAATCGACTTACACCGACAAGCTGCCGCTGATGATTAACCGGATGACCCAGAGAGTACACACGTCATACCATCAAGCAGTCACTGCGACAGGGCGTCTTTCCTCCAGCGATCCCAACCTACAAAATATCCCGGTACGCAATAATGAAGGGAGACGTATCCGTCAGGCGTTTATTGCTCCTGAAGGGTATCGTATCGTAGCAGCAGACTACTCGCAGATTGAGTTACGAATTATGGCGCACCTCTCTGGTGATGAAAGGTTGCTCAAAGCGTTTCGCGACGAGCTGGATATTCACAGAGCTACTGCTGCAGAGATTTTTGGCTTACCGCTAGAAAAAGTCACTGGAGAGCAGCGCCATAGCGCCAAGGCAATCAACTTTGGTTTAATTTATAGCATTAGTGCCTTCGGCCTATCACGTCAATTGGGTATTACTCGTGCCGAGTCACAACACTATATAAACCGCTACTTTGAGCGCTATCCTAGGGTGTGGGACTACATGGAAAGAACCCGTCAGGAAGCCGCTGAAAAAGGTTATGTACAAACGCTAGATGGGCGCCGTCTCTATTTACCGGATATTCGTTCACGGAATGCGATGAACCGGAAAGCTGCTGAACGTGCCGCCATTAACGCTCCTATGCAGGGTACTGCTGCCGATATTATCAAGAAGGCGATGGTTGCAATCGATAGTTGGCTGCAGCACGAGCAGCCGCAGGTAAGAATGATTATGCAGATACATGATGAATTAGTGTTTGAGGTGCACGGGTCGGTGATTGAGATGGATGCTGCTAAAAAAAAGATCATTACCCTAATGGAAGGGGGTATGTCGCTAAATATTCCGCTGCGTGTGGATATAGGCGAAGGTAAAAACTGGGATGAGGCGCATTAGAATAATAATGTTCTCTCTTTCAGAGAATTTACTTCACATAATCGAATTTGGCTGAATATTAGCCGATTATTAGAAATAAGTTGAAAAAGCGATGCAAGATTCATAACTTTCGTGGAAAGCACTCTCAGTTATCCGCGTTTTCTTTCATTAAACTGTAAACTGTGAGTACTAAACCACAAATCGAGTTTTGTACACAGTTTGTCTAGGCCCTGCCTTTTTAAGGCAGAGAAGGCTTCAGCCTGAATATCTCCATCAAAAGCGAGTGCCGCTTCGCGCACCGTGTTCAGTTGGGCCTTCTGTGCGCCAGAAGCCAATTTATCGGCTTTAGTAAGCAGAATGAGCACCGGCAGTTCCACCGCTACTGCCCATTCGATCATTCTTTGATCGAGATCTTTCAGCGGATGACGGATATCCATCAATACTACCAGTCCTTGCAAACAGGCACGTTTTTGCAGATATGCCACCAGAGCATGCTGCCATTTCTGCTTTATCTCTTTAGGGGCTTCGGCATAGCCATAACCTGGAAGGTCTACTAGACGTACACCGTCTATGACCTCAAACAGGTTGATAAGCTGAGTTCGCCCTGGCATTTTACTAGTGCGCGCCAAACCTTTCTGGTTGGTTAATGTATTCAAGGCGCTGGATTTACCTACATTGGAATATCCGGCGAAAGCTACTTCGATACCGCTATCATCAGGCAGGTAACGAATATCGGGCGCGCTGGTGACAAAATGCGTCATCTTGTAATTATACGTCATTTTCGGGTTCTCTTGTTCTGTCATAATGTTTATATCTATATAGATAGATATTTTAGCTCTACTATACCTATAAGTGACTAGAAACAAAGGGTTATCTATGACCTGTTTTTGTTGTTAGCCTTTTATGTTGTTAGCCTTTCTGCGAGATTCTTCGCCGAAATTATCTTCTGTTTACCTAAGATTATTGTTATAAACTAGTCGGTGAAAATCCTGGTTCCAAAGCTCTTCCGGCGCGAAGGCATCAATGTTTACAGCCAAGAAAAAAACTTCACCACTAGCTAAATAGTGAAAGATGGGAGCGCAAAAGGTAGAACATATAAATTGGTCGTGTCGCTGGCAGCCGCAAAAAACCAGCGGTGAGAAGCTGAAAAGCAAGCTAGTCAAGAAAAAAGTGACCTACGCATCTGCAGAAAATATACAACGTCCTAAGCCTAAAGAAGAAATAGTAATAGTAGTTGAAATATGCTAGACCTCAGAGCAGTAACTTCCTCTTCTAGAAAATGACGATCACCTTGATATTGATATGGTTCTGAAGTGCCTGGATAATGCCGAGAAGTTGAGTAAAGATGAGAAGCAATAAGCAGACAGGATACATTGATTGTATCAATATCTTGATGGATAAGTTGGCATCGACATGGATGATTAACGGGAAGCGCAGCAGGTAGAAATCATCATGCTAACGCGATCGTTCTCTTCATAGCAGTCAGTCTAACACGCAGCCTGCCGTTAGGAATACGCTGTCAGCGTCTAGCGCGTTCAGTGCTTCTTCCAGAGAGCCTGCTTCTGCTTCTGCCGACATATTTGGATCTTCTAATTTAGAATTTAGACTCGTAGAATGAATGCAGAATCTACACCAGTACCCTTTGTTTATTCTACTTATTTATTCCACTTTTATAGTTCATAACCAAACATATGGTACACTTGTTGTGTGCATTTATTTACTGTCTCTGCGCCTTTGTACCGAATAGGTGATCACAAAGCAAGTAACCCTGGGTTGTTTATCTCTTAGGCGCGTGATCTTGTTTGGTCCAAAGTTTAATCTGTGTACAATAGTTCGCTATTTTTCTAAATACCTGAGGCAAAGCTGTGATCAAGAATTTGCGTAACATTGCTATTATTGCGCACGTTGACCATGGGAAAACAACCCTGGTTGATAAGCTACTACAACAATCTGGAACATTGGGTAAACGAAATGATGCCAGCGAGCGAGTCATGGATTCTAACGATCTGGAAAAAGAACGCGGTATCACTATACTGGCGAAAAACACAGCCATTAACTGGAGAGGTTACCGTATTAATATCGTTGACACACCAGGACACGCAGATTTCGGTGGTGAAGTAGAGCGTGTAATGTCTATGGTCGACTCAGTGCTACTGCTGGTAGACGCAATGGACGGCCCGATGCCACAGACCCGTTTTGTTACCAAAAAAGCTTTTGCCTATAGCCTAAACCCAATTGTGGTAATCAATAAAATTGACCGGCCTGGCGCACGCCCTGACTGGGTAGTCGATCAGGTGTTCGATCTTTTCGTCAACCTAGGCGCGACAGATAAGCAACTGGATTTCCCCATCGTTTACGCTTCTGCGTTGATGGGTATCGCTGGTTTAGATCACGAAGAGATGGCGGAAGATATGACGCCGCTTTTCGAAGAGATCGTCAAACATGTTGAAGCACCGAACGTCGACCTAGAAGGTCCGCTGCAAATGCAGCTCTCCCAGCTGGACTACAGTAGCTATCTAGGGGTTATCGGTATTGGCCGTATTAAACGCGGTCGTATTAAACCGAACCAGCAAGTGACGATTGTCGATTCGGAAGGTAACCGCCGTAATGGTAAAGTCGGCCATGTTCTAGGCCACCTCGGTCTGCAACGTATCGAAACCGATGTTGCAGAAGCGGGAGATATCATTGCTGTTACTGGGGTTGGTGAGCTAAACATCTCCGATACGCTGTGCGATACGAACGCAGTAGAAGCATTGCCGCCACTATCGGTGGATGAACCTACAGTAACCATGTCTTTCGGAGTAAATACCTCGCCTTTCTGCAGAAAAGAAGGCAAGTTCGTGACCTCGCGTCAGATTCTGGATCGCCTGAAGAAAGAACAGTCGCATAACGTGGCGTTGCGCGTAGAAGAAACTAAAGATCCAGATACCTTCCGTGTGTCTGGCCGTGGTGAACTGCACCTCTCTGTGCTGATCGAAAACATGCGCCGTGAAGGTTTTGAACTAGCTGTGTCTCGTACTCAAGTTATCTTCCGTGATATCGATGGGCGCCGTCAGGAACCGTTTGAAACGGTGACGCTGGATATCGAAGATCAGCATCAAGGCGCTGTAATGGAAGCGCTGGGTCTTCGTAAAGGTGAACTGCGCGATATGACCCCAGATGGTAACGGTCGTGTACGTCTGGATTTCATTATCCCTAGCCGTGGTTTGATTGGATTCCGTACTGATTTCTTAACTATGACGTCGGGTACCGGTCTGCTGTACTCCACCTTTAGTCATCACGACGACATGCATCCTGGTGATATCGGTCAGCGTCAGAACGGTGTGCTGATCTCCAATGGTCAGGGTAAAGCAGTAGCTTATGCTCTATTCAGCTTGCAGCAACGCGGTAAGTTGTTCCTAGATCACGGCGCAGAAGTGTATGAAGGTCAGATTATTGGTATTCACACGCGTTTAAATGATCTAACGGTCAACTGCCTGACGGGTAAGAAACTAACCAACATGCGTGCTTCTGGTACTGATGAAGCGACCGTATTGGTTCCAGCTGTAAAAATGTCTCTGGAGCAAGCGTTGGAGTTTATCGATGACGATGAATTAGTTGAAGTGACTCCGCAGTCTATTCGTCTGCGTAAACGTCACCTGACTGAAAACGATCGCCGTCGCGCTAACCGCGGGCAAAAAGAGGGCTAATCTTCTACTCTTTAAAAAATCGTTCTAAGGCTCTTTTCAGCCGCCTTACTTTTGCTTCACCTTTATTTCCTTACTGCCTTCCTCTGCAGTGATCCTTATGTGCTTATTAAGTCTCAAGACGTCAAGTCTTTCTCACGTAACGTTGAGAGGCAAGCTATGGATATAAGCTGTGGCTAACGATGCTGTAGAAAGAGGACGAGGTGTAGGCATTATTTTCTAGCCCTATAAGGATTCTCCACTCCCTAATGCTATCAGAATTAAGGAGTGGAGAATCTTTATAGGGCTAGACTCTATGTAGCTTACAATCGCAGTGGCATTCTTCGGTAATGTAGCAGATTCACTGCAGTTAAACTTCACCAACACGGTTCCTATAGCTTTAATGGCGATAGCTTCTCCAGCTCCGGTACTCCCAGGGTAGTAAAGACCAGCAGGGCATCCCCTGCACATGCCTTTGGCAGGATTCTGAACGACAATGTATCAAAATACTAGGCTACTACGCCAAGCTAGCAGCGGCACGATAGCTAGGGCCTTACTGTAAATGCATCTCGCCCTGCGATAAAACTGAAACTAGTTACCACAGGCAACAGCTGGATGCCGAAGCGCGGGTAGAAAAAACAGGCAGATATCCTGCATGGAATATTGATGCCGACGATCCACGGCAACAAACGCGCCTATCAGGAAAAGGGGACTACCCAGCAAGAGAGTACAGGCAGGATCGCCCATAGGTTCGCCCAGTCGTTTGTGGTCCTCTCGCAATGCTGAACGTCAGTGAACTAATGCTGCGATGCAAAGGCTAGGTACGGGAATGGTGATGACGACGTGATCCGGCGCGCTTCAGAAAGGCGTTAAGCGTATAGTATGCAGCACGCGTAAAAATGTAGTAGATATTTTTACAGAAATCTTTCCCCTGCAAGGGGAGATCAGCGCGATCGAAAAGCCCCCGTGATTGGCTGGTCCATTCCGGTGAGTTAGATAACGCCGTTGTTCTAGTTAAATCAGGAGTTAGTGAAGATGTTGGAGATAACTGACCAGGTAAGAATGCATGCCTTTAGCCAACTCATAGCCTTTCAGGCGTTTCATATAAAGTAAGGCATCTTAGAGAAGAGAGAGGACTTGTAAATAGTGGTTACGGTGACAGAAAGTTCAGGAGGCAGAAGAGAATGATTTCATTGAAAAACGCTACCATCAGGGTATTAAACAGCGCTAAACGCTAAACATGAAATCTTCATGATCTGCTTTGCAAAACAAATCATTTTCGAAACTTGTATAAAACAATCTTGCGGTGTGGTGTTCCCTGAGAATAAATAGAGCTTCATTGTTAGTGCTAGTTTATAGACACTCTATACCCTTTTCTTTTATAGGTTTTTCCTCTACGTAAGTCTCTCGCTGTGGGCTCTAGGCATTAACATAGCGTACACGCTCCGGTAACCAGCGTTCAATCAGCGCTTTTGCATGTTCGGGATAGTGGGCATGAAGGTGACGTGCCACGCGCTGCACTTCGGGAATGAGTGCCTGGTCACGCAGTAAATCCGCCACTTTAAATTCGGCGCTTCCGGTTTGTCGCGTCCCGAGCAGTTCACCTGGGCCACGAATCTCTAAATCTCGTTGCGCAATGATGAAACCATCGTTGCTTCCGCGCATGATCTGCAAACGCCGCTGTGCGGTTTTACTTAGTGGTGTTTTATAGAGCAAGACACAGTAAGAGGCAATGGCACCGCGCCCGACGCGCCCGCGTAACTGATGTAATTGTGCTAACCCTAGCCGCTCCGGGTTCTCTACGATTATCAGGCTGGCATTTGGCAAATCTACGCCCACTTCAATAACTGTGGTTGCCACCAGCAGTTGCAATTCACCCTGCTTAAAAGCTTGCATCACCGCCTGCTTCTCTTGCGCTTTCATACGCCCATGTACCAATCCAATCTTGAGATCTGGCAGCGCGGCCTTCAGCCCTTCGCAGGTGTCTTCAGCGGTTTGTGCCTCTAGGAAGTCGGACTCTTCAATCAGTGTACAGACCCAATAGGCCTGACGCCCTTCTTCCCTGCAGGCACGATCTACGCCGGTAATGATCTCTTCACGGCGAGAATCAGGGATGGCAACAGTTGTGACAAGTGTTCTGCCAGGCGGTAATTCATCGATGATCGACGTATCTAGATCCGCATAAGCAGTCATCGCCAGAGTACGAGGGATGGGGGTCGCAGTCATGATTAATTGATGAGGATAAAAGCCCTGTTCTACCCCTTTTTCCCACAGCGCCAATCGTTGATGTACACCGAAACGGTGCTGCTCATCAATGATCACCAGTGCTAACCCACTAAATTGCACCTGCTGCTGAAAAATGGCATGTGTGCCCACGATCATACTATCCTTTCCACTGGCAATAGCCTCTTGCTGCGCTACGAGGGCTTTGCCCTTTTGCTTGCCTGCTAGGCACCCTACCTCAATACCAAGAGGTTCAAACCAATGACGAAAATTGATAGCATGTTGCTCTGCCAGCACCACCGTGGGTGCCATTAATGCCACTTGTTTACCATTAGCGATGGCGCGCAGTGCCGCTAGTGCAGCAACCAGCGTTTTTCCTGACCCGACATCTCCTTGTACCAGGCGCATCATGGGGAAAGGTTTCTCCATATCGGCTTCAATTTCTTGAACTACGCGGTTTTGCGCATGAGTAAGCGCGAACGGGAGAGCAGCCAACAATCGCGTTTTTAATTCTTTCTGTGCTGGCAAAGAGAGGGCGAGATGGCTCTGTGCACCTGCACGTACTGCCAGCATGCTCAGATGATGCGCCAGCATCTCTTCCATGATCAAACGCGTTTGCGCCGGGTGTTTACCGTGTTCTAGCTCACTTAGATGGGTGCCAGGCGGAGGACGGTGCAATATATGTAACGCTTCAGGTAGCCCTATCATCCCGTGGCTTAGCTTCTGTGGCAGCACCTCTTCTATCGGCTGCGCATCCAGACGCTCTAGCGCCTGATCGGTCAGTTTGCGTAATGTAGCTTGACGAACGCCTTCCGTGGTTGGGTAAATCGGCGTTAGGGATTCTTGTAATTCGACAGATTGCTGTGCATCGCTCAGAACGCGGTATTCCGGGTGGATAATCTCTGCGCTGTTTTTACCACATTTGATTTCACCGTAGGCGATAACGTGCTGGCCCAGAGCTAGACTATTTTTCATTGCGGTATTGAAGTTGAAAAAGCGCATCTTCAGAACGCCGCTGCCATCGCTGATCTGGCAAGTCAGAATTCGTTTTCGACCACGACCGATATCGTTGCGAAACACCTTACCTTCCACGGTGGCATAGATGCCTGGCAGAAGATCGCCAATAGCATAAAGGCGGGTACGATCTTCATAACGCATCGGCAGATGTAGCAGTAATCCCTGCACGGTTTCCAAGCCGAGGCGTGCAAGTTTAGTTGCCTGACTAGCACCGACACCCGTGAGGGTGTTTAACGGTTGGTTATTGAGCAGGTGGCTTTTCATTGGTTATCTCGCTATATTCGGCGGCGGATTGCATGTCCGTCTGCCCAACTGACCATAATTGTCAATCAGGGTAGCCCCCATACCCTCTTTTCGTTGGTACATTCCCGCATTCTGACGCTTGCGCTGAGCTTCGTAAAGAATCAGCGCAGCGGTAACAGCGATGTAAGTCGGTCGCGTGCAGTCGACCTCGCAGAAATCTGCCTTGTCAGAAGGGGTTGGTCGCCAGAATTTGCATACCTTGTATTTTTAACTGGGTAATACCTATTAGCAATAATGCGGTGAGTTTTAATCTATACCTAACTGTTGCTGTCTGCTGCCGATGATACCAGTGTGCACCTGCTCCATAGATACCGTCAAATCGGATAGACGGCTGGTCAGTATTTTTTTTTACTACTTGCGCAGAATTCTGATGTCATCAGATGTCTCTTGCATTATCCTGAGACTGTGATCGTCAGGGCTATTACTGATACTGTGGAAATCAGTTGCGATTGCGGGTCACTTTGATGACATTGGGCATCACGCGAATTTTACGCATTACGTTAGCCAGATGTACCCGATCTTGCGTGGTGAAACGGATAAAAGCGCTATAGAAGAGACCATCTTGCTCTTCTGTATTGATGCTCTGGATATTAGAGTTGGCGGCATTAATCGCTGCTGCCAGGTTAGCCAATACTCCCTGATGGTTGAATATTTCAACTTTAATCTCAGCGATAAACTCTTGTTCAGTAAGTTTATCCCACTCAACGGCCATAAATTTTTCTGGCTCTTTCTGATAGCAGCGAATATTACGACAAGACTCATGGTGGATAACCAAGCCCTTTCCGGGGCTAACGTGTGCTACGATAGGATCGCCGGGGATTGGACAGCAGCATTTGGCAAAGGTAATCAGCACGCCATATGCGCCTTTGATTGGTAGTTTGCGCAAACCGCTGTACTCTTGCTGTAATGGCTGTTCATCCAGCAGGTTTTTCGCTACTACTACGCTCATGGCGTTACCGACGCCAATTTCGGCTAGTAGGTCATCCAGCATCGCTAGCTTCATACGGTTGAGTTCAAGCTGAATGCTCTTGTGCGGAATATCGCTGAGTTTTCTGCCATTACCCAAAGCGTGGTTCAACAAGCGACTTCCTAGGCTCACCGAATCGTCTCGATTAAGATTTTTCAGAATTTGGCGAATTTTGGCTCGCGCGCGCGAACTGACGACAAAGTTTAACCAGGCTGCATTGGGACGAGCGCCTGGCGCTGTAATGATCTCTACCGTCTGCCCGCTGTTGAGGGATTGAGAGAGCGGGTATGGCTGTCTGTCTACCCGCGTGCCGACGCAGGCGTGGCCAATATCAGTATGTACTGCGTAGGCAAAATCGACCGGCGTCGCTCCAGCAGGAAGTTCTATGATACGTCCTTTCGGGGTAAACACGTACATTTCCACTGGAAAGAGATCGGATTTGACACTCTCGATAAACTCGAACGAGCTACCTGCACTTTGTTGCAGCTCCAACAGACTTTGCATCCAGCGATGAGCACGTACCTGTGCTGTAGTGCTGGTTTCGCCATCCTTGTAAGCCCAATGTGCAGCCACACCCATCTCGGCCATCTCATCCATATCTTCCGTACGAATCTGCACTTCTACCGGCACGCCGTGCGGCCCAATCAACGAGGCATGCAGTGATTGATAGCCGTTAGCTTTCGGGATGGCGATATAATCTTTGACGCGACCTGGACGCGGTTTATACAGGCTATGCACCTGTCCCAGCACGCGGTAGCAGGTATCCAGTTCTTTTACGATCACCCGAAATACGTAAATATCCATGATAGAATGAAAACGCTGTTCTTTTAGATGCATTTTGCAGTAGATAGAATAGAGGTGCTTTTCGCGTCCGCTGACGTGGCAGAGAATACCTGCTTCGTTCAGCCGCCCTTCAATTTCGCAAAGAATTTTTTGAATTATTTCCTTGCGGTTGCTACGTGCGGCTTTGACGACTTCCTTGATCACCCGATAGCGGTTTGGATACAGTGCTTCAAAACCCAGTTCTTCTAACTCGGTTTTCAGATGATGGATACCTAAA
This sequence comes from Candidatus Malihini olakiniferum, assembly GCA_042263625.1. Taxonomy (GTDB): domain Bacteria; phylum Pseudomonadota; class Gammaproteobacteria; order Enterobacterales; family Enterobacteriaceae; genus Symbiopectobacterium; species Symbiopectobacterium olakiniferum_A. Next base: position 39,473 of record JBHKFL010000004.1, on the reverse strand, counting down.
CGGTGTGCTAGCGGACTATAGATTTCCAACGTTTCTCGCGCAATGCGACGACGTTTATCGGGGCGTAGCGATCTTAACGTGCGCATGTTATGCGTGCGATCAGCCAGTTTGATGAGAACGACACGGATATCCTGCACCATCGCCATAATCATTTTACGAAAATTCTCCGCTTGCGCTTCTTTCTTGTCTCGAAATTTCAGCTTATCCAGCTTCGAGACACCATCTACGAGTTCGGCGACGCTTTTTCCGAATTGTTCTTCAATATCCTGATAGGTGGTGGGTGTATCTTCGATGGTGTCATGCAACAGAGCTGCCATAAGCGTCTCATAATCAAGACGCATCTCCGCCAAAATGAACGCTACGGCGATGGGATGAGTGATATAGGGTTCACCGCTGGAGCGTGCCTGACCCTCGTGGGCATCACGCGCAACGAGATAAGCCTGCTGAAGTTGCTTGATCTGTGCTTCCGGCAGATAACGCTGACTCAGCAGATGGAGTCTTTCGAAGATATACAAAGGCGGACTCGTAGTCGAGATTAACGACGACCTTCAGCAATCGCTGTGACGGTTTGGATTTCTGCGGCTTCTTGCTCTTTCTGTTCCTGACGTTCACGTACATCCAGAATCTGATTATTAATCAGGCCTTCTTCGATCTCGCGTAGCGCGATAACGGTCTGTTTATCGTTATCTTTAGGAACCAGCGGATCTTTCCCACCTGCTTGCATTTGGCGAGCGCGGCGAGCAGCGACCAACACCAGGTTAAAACGATTGCCAATTTTCTCTACAGCGTCTTGAACAGTTACACGTGCCATAATGTGCTACTCCAGAAGAAATAAAATTACTGCGCATCACTACTGAAAGTGCTGTCAGTCTACTAATAATTTGGTGATTAAAGCATCATGCCGCAATGCCTGAAGATTCAGTAATAAGCGTTCAGCGCGGATGATGGCTTTTAGATCGGACAGTGCCAGATTAAAATCATCGTTAATGATTAGATAATCGTATTCTGCATAGTGTGTCATTTCTGCTACTGCCTCTGCCATGCGGCGTGCAATAACCTTATCGCTATCCTGACCGCGTTCACGTAGACGGCGGCCTAGCTCTTCCTTAGACGGAGGAAGAATAAAAATACTGCGCGATTGCGGCATCCTACGGCGGATTTGCTGTGCGCCCTGCCAGTCGATTTTTAGAAAAATGTCTACTCCGTTTGCTAGCACCTGTTCTATAGCGGCTTTGGACGTACCGTAGTAGTTCCTAAAGACTTCCGCGTACTCAAGGAAAGCATCTTCCTGAATCATAAGCCTAAATTCATCTACAGAAACGAAGAAATAGTGTTCTCCGTTATTTTCACCAGGCCGTTTAGCGCGGGTTGTGTAGGAAATCGACACTTCAGTGTCATACAACGGTTGCATTTTAAGTAACGCATTTATTAAGCTAGATTTTCCCGCGCCGCTTGGGGCGGAAACAATGTATAACATGCCTTGAACCATACAGTGATGAACGTATATATCGTGAATGTGATGGATGGATTAACGGTCACGGTTACGTGATTTTTTGCATTATACACGCCATAAGCTTTACTGTCGCGTCGCCTGACAGTACATGATGACCTGCTTCAGGATCGTCTTCAGATAGAAGGCTTACATTTTTATGATAAATCTTTCGCATTTTTTTAGTTTTTTAGGCGTTTTGGTGTGTACAAAGCATAACAACCGAAATTGTAATGGCAAAAAGCTATCGAGTGCTTGTGTTATTACTTTACCTATGTGGCTGTAGAGCTACGTAATTTTTATTCTGGGAGAAACGGCTCGCTGGGATGAATTCTTCTGCCGTTTTTTTATTGATGCAATCAACCCACTCTACCCTGCTAACGCTACTTTGAGTAATACGCAGACTAGCTTATTCTTTGAGCTGTAACTAGTGACTCCCATATTGGGGACAGCACTCCCTATGATGCGATGCGTCAAGAGACTTGGTTGATAGCAGTTCTGATATAATGCTAGTGCTGTACGAGTATTGAGATAGATCCGGTGTCTTTAGACAAAGAAGCCTAATATACAATATCGAAACAGACGATATGGGTTTTTATTCCATGCAAAAAGTTGCTGCCGCTTAATGAGCGCCATTAGTGCCGTGCAGCATGTTTTGGCTTTCTACCTCTTGTTAGATTAGTGACGCATTATTCAATGCATCTACTCATCACTAAAAGTAGTAAATTACTGGAGCAAGAGCGTCACGGTTAAGCATACAAATCAAGCAAAAAGTCTCTATAGCGAATGGGTTTATGACAAGCTTCTGTTGGAAAGGGGGACGTAGGTACAGACTAGTACTGGGGCATGAGCTCATGCTAATATTGTTGCCAGCGGAAATGAGTAGCCCCGCCTGCAAGACTGTCATAACTGTCTTATGGATAAGGGCGTGCGTGCACCTATGTTGCAAGAAAAACTACAATCTCTGGAACAGACCGATAAAGATATTCATAGCTGATTTAATGGAGATCGCACTATTGAGATTGAGGTAGATGTGTTAGTGGACGCAACTAGCCCTCTTCCAGGAAACGGCGCTGGCGCAGCGATTGCTACCTGTTGAACTATTCATATCCCATTGACAAAGATGGGAGAAAACAATCTATCTGTTTACACAATAGATTGAAGTTTTTCTAAGCAGGCAAAACAGCACCTTAGCGAGTTCGCATTCGAGCATCAGCCTATCTAATATCTGCTGCGCGCTGTCATAACAGAACAGTTGCTCAAGAGTTTTCTTGTGAAACGAAAATCTCTGGTGATTAACTCGATTAGATCGATAAAATCCTATTAGGTGTAGCGCGTCATCGCGGATTTACAATAAGGCGAATGCGTAACAGGAAGGCAACAGGCTCGCCGTACATGTTGATGAAATTGCAGCAGCTACCCCCTTCATCGCCAGACAATAACATCTTGTATTACTATTTTTGCCGTTATCTAAGTGCGTTCTCTCCTGAGAATCTTGAGTTAACAAGTAATACTATTCCCGATAACAGCCGATCGGATGATTGTAGTGATAGGTGTGAATGAATACCAGACTAACAAAATATATATTTACAAAAGAGTATGTATTTTTTTGATTTTATTGTAAATAAAATCACTTGCAGCCGAAGTGGTTATCTTTTCGACAAAAAAAGTCATATTTTTCTTTTCCCGGTTAGGCTTGTCGCAGATAATGCGTCGCGTTCATGACCACAAACGGCCTAATGCTTATGCTATATTATTTATTTCCTGGGGTTGATTTTCATATCGCTCTGATGCTGATTTTGGCACTGGTGTTTGTTTTATTTTACGAAGTCATTAACGGCTTTCACGACACGGCAAATGCTGTTGCTACCGTTATATATACCCGTGCAATGCGGGCAGAATATGCGGTTATCATGGCCGGACTGTTTAACTTTTTCGGCGTCATGCTAGGTGGCTTGAGTGTGGCATACGCCATCATTCATTTGCTTCCTACTTATTTGTTGCTTAATGTCAGTTCTGCACACGGACTGGCCATGGTTTTCTCAATGCTTCTGGCGGCGATTATATGGAACCTGAGTACGTGGTACTTTGGTTTACCTGCCTCAAGTTCCCATACTTTAATTGGTTCTATTATCGGGATTGGTTTGACCAACGCCCTTTTCACCAACACGTCTGTAGTGGATGCGCTTAATGTTCCTAAAATGATCAGTATCTTTCTGTCGCTGATTCTATCTCCCCTTGTGGGGATGGTGGTTGCGGGACTGATGCTATTTGTGATGCGTTTCTGGAATAATAATAAGAAACGAAAACGTGTTCACTTAACGCCAGCCGATCGTGAAAAGCTAGATGGCAAACGCAAGCCGCCATTCTGTACACGAACTGCGCTGATTATTTCTGCTATCAGCTTCAGCTTTTCTCACGGCGCAAATGACGGTCAGAAAGGCATTGGTCTAATTATGCTGCTGCTGATTGGCGTTGCACCCGCAGGCTTTGTTGTCAAGATGAGCGCCTCCGGCTACGAGATTAGCAGTACGCGTGATGCGGTAGTCAATTTGCAGGAGTTCTATCAACACCATGGAGATGCGTTTAAACACCTTATGGATCCTTCTACGCCTGTACCGGTGAAAGAGAACGTGCTGCCTATGCAGGGCACAAAAGAGTTTCTATGTGACAGTTCTCGCGTAATCATTGCCATTGAACGTTCACTTGACCTACTGAATAACCTTAAGAGTTATGAGCAGTTAAATGGTGATGATCGTGGTCGCGTGCGTCGTCTGTTGATGTGCATCGCGGATAGCATAGAGAATGTGGCAAAGCTCACGGAGACAGACTCGGAAGATCGGCGCTATCTAAAAAATCTGCGTCAGGATATGCTTAAAACCGTTGAATACGCTCCGTTATGGATTATTGTTGCTGTAGCCTTGGCGCTCTCTCTGGGAACCATGGTGGGCTGGCGGCGCGTTGCCGTGACTATCTGTGAGAAGATCGGTAAACGCGGTATGACGTATGCGCAAGGGGTATCTGCGCAAGTAACGGCGGCGCTGTCGATTGGTGTGGCGAGCTATACAGGTATGCCAGTGTCTACCACCCACGTTCTCTCCTCAGCGGTCGCTGGCACCATGATTGTTGATGGCGGAGGCGTACAGGGCAAAACGGTTAAGAACATCCTTCTAGCGTGGGGGTTCACGCTGCCGGTTTCTCTTTTGATGTCAGGTGTGCTGTACTGGTTAGCCTTGAAAGTGATTTAATAAGTCAGATAATTTCTCTGTGAGAAATCTCATGCTGTCCCGGTGCATTGCAGTAGCTGGAGAACTTTTATACCACAGTAGAGCTGGGAACCGCGGTCTTGATTTAGGGTAACCAGGCGATTAGGGCAACTACGTCGGTTTTTCTGTAGCATTCACATTAAGTTGGGGGCGAAACATTGCTTTTGGCAGCCATTATCCTGCTTATGCAACTCCAGGCGTTCTAGAGTCATTACTAGCGCCTGCATTCGCAGGAGTCCTATAATTTCCAGCACGCTGCTAATGCTAATGCATCAAGGCGTCCATACAAGGCACCACCGTGGGGCAGCAAGATACTGTTTACACTTTGATACCATGGTGATGCAGCATGGTATCAATCTGTGGTTCCCGGCCACGGAAGCGTTTGAATAAATCCATTGGTGCCTCGGAACCGCCGCGCGATAGGATGTTATCTAGGAAAGATTGGCCTGTTATACGATTGAATATGCCTTCTTCTTCGAAGCGAGAGTAGGCGTCTGCTGCTAGAACATCGGCCCACAGGTAGCTGTAGTAACCTGCGGCATAACCGCCTGCAAAGATATGGCTGAAGGTGTGTGGAAAGCGATTCCAGCTAGGGGTTGGCACAACTGCGACCTTGTCTTTAACATCGGACAGTATCAGAAGAATTTGCGCACCTTTTTCTGGATCGTACTCAGCGTGAAGGCGAAAATCGAATAGGCAAAACTCTAACTGACGCAGAATAAACAGCGCCGATTGATAGTTTTTGGCCGCCAACATCTTGTCCAGTATCGCTTGTGGAAGCGGTTCACCTGTTTCATAGTTCCCAGAGATAAACGCCAGCACTTCTGGCTCCCAGCACCAGTTTTCCATAAATTGGCTTGGCAGTTCGACTGCATCCCATGGCACACCATTAATGCCAGAAATCCCGGCAATATCGATCTTCGTGAGCAGATGGTGCAGACCGTGCCCAAATTCATGGAATAGAGTGATCACTTCATCATGCGTGAACAACGCGGGTTTACCATTGACAGGACGATTAAAGTTGCAAACCAGATAGGCGATCGGTTTTTGCAGTTCTTTGTTACTCTTGAGCAATCGTCCGGCACAGTCGTCCATCCAGGCTCCGCCACATTTGTGTTCCCGTGCATAAAGATCGAGATAGAAGCTACCGCGTAGCTCACCGCTTTCATCGAATAGGTCGAAGAAACGCACTTCTGGGTGCCACACATCTATATCGTGACGCTCTTTAGCCAAAATGCCATAAATAAGCTTTACAACTTCAAATAGCCCTTCAACCACTCTCTGTTCCGGAAAATAAGGACGTAGTTGCTCATCGCTGATGGCGTAGAGGTGCTGCTTTTGTAATTCGCTGTAGTAAGTGATGTCCCAGGCTTGCAGCTTGTTAGCGCCATGATGCCTTTTAGCAAAGGCGAGCAGCTGGTCCAGCTCTACTTCACCTTGTGGACGGGCACGCGTTGCTAGATCGTTCAGGAAATCGAGCACCTGCTGCGAGTTTTCTGCCATTTTGGTAGCAAGAGATTTATCAGCAAAGCTGTCAAAGCCTAACAATTTTGCTAGTTCATGGCGCAGTGCCAGCTCTTCTGCTATTACCTCAGTGTTATCCCATTTACCCGCATTTGGCCCTTGATCGGAGGCTCGAGTTTCATAGGCGCGATACATCTCTTCACGCAGTGACTGGTTGGCACAGTAGGTCATGACAGGCAAATAGCTAGGGATATCCAGCGTCAGAAGCCAACCTTCCAGCCCTTTTGCCTCGGCTTGTGCGGTGGCGGCGGCTAGCGCGCTTTCCGGTATCCCTTTAAGCTGCCCTACGTCAGTAACGTGTTTATTCCAACCCATGGTGGCGTCGAGCACGTTATTGCTGTACTGTGCGCCGAGTTCAGATAGGCGTGCGGCGATTTCACTATAGCGTTTCTGTTTTTCCGGCGGTAAAGCGATACCGGATAGTTCAAAGTCACGCAGCGCATTATCCACTGCTTTTTTCTGCGCCAGGCTCAATGTGGCGTAATAGGCTCCTTCTTTTAATTCGCGATAAGCTTGATACAAGCCAGTATGTTGCCCAACCCATGTGCTGTACTTAGAGAGCAGTGGTAAGCACTGTTCGTGGGCTTTGCGAAGTTCAGGTTTGTTTTTCACGGCATTGAGATGGCTGACATAGGAAAATAGACGGCCCAGACAATCGTCACTCTCTAGCAGCGGTTGACACAGGTTCTTCCAGGTGAACGGTGACCCCTGCGCGACGATACGCTCAACTACATTGCGGCAGTCTGACAGCGCTGATTGAATAGCAGGGACAATATCATCGATATTGATGGTGGAAAACGGGGGCAGGGTGAACGGGGTCAATAATGGATTGGTCATATTACGGTCCTTTCGTAATGTGTCAGCCAGTGGGAGAGGCCGTTATGTGAGCGACCGGTGTCAGTAAAACTGAGTGAACTAATGGTTAACATTAGAACAGTCGATCTAAAATCAATGAAGCGTAGAAAATTCCTTAGTGCGTTGATGTGTTCAGACGGTGGCAGGGCACGTACCACTGCTCAATGGTAGTGAGCATAATACTGCTATGCCATGGTGGTTAAGCATGGGCGACATTGCTAGCTGGTGCCCCAAATAGTTTGAAAATATCGAAAGGGATTGAAGTTAACAAGGGAGGGGACAAATAATAATTCATGAGTTTATAGTGAAGACGATCCCTCTCCTCGTGACCCAGTGTGGTAACCACTGGGTTGCAGAAATTCTACTGCCGACGCCTCATACCAGGTTTACGAAAACAGGATTGTTCGCCTGAAGAGGGCGATCCACTCAGCACGCGTTTTAGTCTGTCTAATTAGGAGGCAAACCAAGGTGTTACCGTAGTTTGCCTATACAGGCGATGATCAAAGCATATGATGCTATCATGTAACCATTAATAGTCATAACAATTTTTCTGTTGCGCGGTTTCGGTTTCATTGGGCGCGAAACGCACTTTCCACAAGACAGTTATTCTCCACCGTATATGTACGAGATATATGCCATGACCCATGCTACATGATAAGATCACAGAAGAAAAACGCAGGTGGCGATCACGATGCCAATCAGCTATGACTTGCGCTAATTTCAGCGTTAGACCCATAGTTCGCTCCTACTATCGCATCATAGTCAGTGTAAAAATAGACCACTGCTTTTAGGATGCAGTATTTAGTAAAAAATTCAGCAATACGATTATGCTCCAGTCCATAGCGCCGTGAGAGGAAACTCCTCTCAAGTGGGGCTTTTTTGCCAATCGCCTAACGCTTCCACTAGCTTATATGCATATCTACAAATATAATCATACAGATATTCGATACCATGGTACTGAATTTCGCTTAATGATTGGAGAATTTGGGCTTTAACCCCATCCATAACGCCATCATCGTAAAAACATAACGTGTATCTAGATACTCATGCGGGGGGGGGCTGGCGCTACCAGCTTAGCGGTGAACATGCAGAACGTACTGGGATCTCTGGACGGTATTGCCATACTGTGGCAACGAGATATTCCCAAGGCGCTACTGCCTTGTTGTTACCTTGGTCGTCGTTGATAGCCATCCAGTTCTTGCGAAAGCAAGATAGCATTCACTGCACCCTAGAGACTTCCTTCTTCTGCTTGTTGAATTTCAAAATAATTTGCAGGTGAAAGTGGTGTTTTTAAAGATGGCTATCAGCAGTTGAAATCCGAATCGCCTCCAACCTCTCGCCGTAGATTTATTCTGATAAAACCTCCCTCTGTAATATTCTTCAAATTGAATTGGCTATTATGCTACCTGATAGCAATTGGTGTGGTATGACGTCCTCAGGCATGATTGTTATCAATTCTCCTTAAAAACTGGAAGAGCAAAGCAACAGGCAAAACCTGTTGCTCTATCTGCAAACCTTACGTTAACAGTTTTGCCTCATACAGAGATCAGGGGGTATACTGCGTTTTATTCTCTTCACCTAACACGGATCTTCTCATGAGAAAGCAGTATGACTATCTCGCTATCGGTGGTGGCAGTGGCGGTATTTCGTCCATTAACCGTGCGGCAATGTATGGGCAAAAATGTGCGTTGATTGAAGCAAAGTATCTGGGTGGTACCTGCGTTAATGTCGGTTGTGTACCAAAAAAAGTTATGTGGCATGCGGCGCAGATTGCCAAAGCGATTCACCAGTACGGGCCGGACTATGGTTTTGATACGACTGTTAACGCCTTCAACTGGGATCTCCTAGTAAAGAACCGCAGTGCCTATATCGATCGTATTCATCAGTCTTACAATAATGTGCTTTGTAAAAACAAAGTAGAATTCATTCATGGCGTTGCCAGATTTGTCGATGCACATACCGTTGAAGTGAATGGCGAGACCATTACTGCCGACCATATCTTAATCGCGACGGGCGGGCGACCAACACGCCCTTCGATTCCCGGGGCGGAATACGGTATCGATTCTGACGGTTTTTTTGTTCTTAAAGGATTACCAAAACGTACTGCAATTTGCGGGGCAGGATATATTGCTGTTGAGATAGCCGGGGTTGTGAACGCGCTCGGTTCTGAAACCCATCTATTTGTGCGCAAACATGCGCCGTTGCGCAGCTTCGATCCGCTGATAGTCAATACACTAGTGGAAGTGATGAATGCAGAAGGGCCAAGACTGCATACTGAATCCACGCTGCAGGTAGTGGAAAAGAACATAGATGGCAGCCTGACCCTCCGCCTGACAAATGGAAAATCCTATACCGTGGATTGCCTGATTTGGGCGATTGGCCGTGAACCGGAAACCGATCACCTGAATATTGAATCGGCGGGTGTTGATAAAGATGAGCGCGGTTTTATTAAGGTCGACAAATACCAGAACACCAACGTGCCCGGTGTTTATGCAGTGGGTGATAACACTGGAGCGGTTGAGTTAACGCCAGTGGCTGTTGCGGCGGGGCGTCATCTCTCAGAGCGCCTGTTTAACAACAAGCCAGAAGAGCACCTGGATTACAACAATATTCCTACCGTGGTATTTAGTCATCCGCCGATTGGCACTGTCGGGCTGACTGAACCACAAGCGCGAGAAAAATTCGGTGATAATAAGGTTAAAATCTACACCTCTTCCTTCAGCGCGATGTATTCTGCGGTAACTCAACACCGCCAACCGTGCCGCATGAAGCTAGTGTGTATTGGGGAAGAAGAGAAGATTGTTGGCGTGCACGGTATCGGTTTTAGCATGGATGAAATCCTGCAAGGCTTTGCCGTAGCAGTAAAAATGGGTGCTACAAAACGCGACTTCGACAATACTGTAGCAATTCACCCGACTGCATCGGAAGAGTTTGTGACGATGCAAGTTAGTGTAACCAATAAGCATATATGCGTTTTTACCGCTGACAACCATATACTAGGCCAGCATTAATTCTAGCCTGGTATATGGTTTCGGACACCCGTAACGTAAACTACTAAACCTAATACTCAACCATGTGAGTTGTTGAATAAAAAAACAACTTACATGGAAAGGTTTCGGCAGAAGAATGAGATGACTCAGATCACTATTGAAGATAGTGCGGCAGAGTAGTTTTCTTTGAAAGAACTCTTATAGAGTTTCTCCAGGATAGCTGAAGAGAAATTAACACTAGCTGGAAAACTACTATCTCCCCTAATCTTAACGTGTCTAACAGCTTTTCTCTGTAACCAGAGAAAACAAAGAAATAAAGAATCTGAGCGTGTGGCTGATATTATCAATATTGTCTTTAATGCCGATTTACGAATAGAATTGTTGAGCTAAATAGCTCAACATTATTTCGATAGAAATCGAAGGCCACGCCTGCTGCAGAATATTATATACTTATAATCGACATGAGTATATAATGTTCTGCAATAGTTTAGTAAAAGTGAAAAATGTTCTCTGTACTAAGCAACGCATAATCACTATCACAAAATGCAAGCGGGAAAGGGTAAACATAGGACTATTGAGTGTCCTTCTTCTATCTGGCGTTGAACTGAATACTCGCATTTGTGTTCGGAGGGAGGGGCGGTTGGCGTAGGCGCTATCTATCCTCATCGTCCGTTGTGCCGCTATCAGGTTGGAGACACTCATGCCTACTCTAGCGCTAGCCTAGCCATCTTTTTCTCTTGCTTTCTAGCATATGTTTTATTGAAGGGGATGGTGCTAAACATCAAACCCAAAGCACAGCGCCCGCTTCTGGGCATAGCTATGGTGTCTTGCTTGCAGATCTAATCTGATTATCGGCGGTTCACGTCAGGATATATCTCAGTATCTGCCGAGGTGCTGATCTTTCTAGCTGAATATCTTTCACACAGAGTGTATGCTAACGAATTCTATATAAATCCACAGGTATCGCGTGAATCTGACATGCAAAAGTTTGATACTAAGACCTTCCAGGGACAGATCTTGTCGTTGCAGGATTACTGGGCTCGTCAAGGCTGCACCATGATCCAATCATTGGATATGGAAGTTGGCGCTGGCACCTCTCATCCGATGACTTGTCTACGCGCGCTTGGGCCTGAGCCTATTGCCGCCACTTATGTGCAGCCGTCGCGTCGTCCTACCGACGGTCGTTACGGGGAAAACCCGAACCGCCTGCAACACTATTATCAGTTTCAGGTCATCATCAAGCCGTCACCAGGTAACATTCAGGAGCTGTACATTAGTTCTCTGAAGGAACTTGGGGTAGATCCGACCATTCACGATATCCGTTTTGTGGAAGACAACTGGGAAAACCCTACACTGGGTGCCTGGGGGTTAGGCTGGGAAGTATGGTTGAACGGTATGGAGGTCACTCAGTTTACCTATTTACAGCAGGTAGGTGGCCTTGAGTGCAAGCCTGTGACCGGCGAGATCACCTACGGCCTGGAACGTCTGGCAATGTATATCCAGTGCGTAGACAGCGTTTTTGATCTGGTGTGGAGCAATGGCCCGTTGGGTAAAACGACCTACGGTGACGTTTTCCACCAAAATGAAGTAGAACAATCCACCTATAACTTTGAATACGCTGACGTCAATTTCCTATTTACCTGCTTCAATCAGTACGAGAAAGAAGCGAAACAGCTGCTAGCGCTGGAAAAGCCGCTTTCTTTGCCTGCCTACGAGCGCATTTTGAAAGCCGCGCATAGCTTTAACCTGCTGGATGCGCGTAAAGCCATTTCCGTTACCGAACGTCAGCGCTATATCCTGCGCATTTGTACCTTGACCAAAGCTGTAGCCGTAGCCTACTACGCTTCCCGGGAAGCGCTAGGCTTCCCGATCTGTAATAAGAAAGAGTCTAACATCGATGAATGACAAAACTTTTCTAGTAGAAATTGGCACGGAAGAGCTACCGCCAAAGGCGTTGCGTTCTCTAGGGCAATCTTTTGCTGCTAACTTTACTACTGAACTCGATAATAATGGACTGTCCTACAGTGACATGAGCTGGTTTGCCTCTCCGCGTCGTTTGGCGCTAAAAGTGGCGCAACTAAGTGCGGCGCAACCCGATCGCAAACTTGAAAAACGTGGCCCAGCTATTTCTCAGGCATATAATACAGAGGGTAAACCAACCAAGGCGTCTGAAGGTTGGGCGCGTGGCTGCGGCATTACTCTCGATCAAGCAGAACGTTTAGTGACGGACAAGGGCGAGTGGCTACTTTATCGCGCGCAGGTAAAAGGTGGAAGTGTACAGAGTATGTTGGCGGATATAGTTGCTAACGCGCTAGCGAAACTGCCGATTTCGAAATCGATGCGCTGGGGGGATAAAGAAACTCAGTTTTTGCGTCCAGTGCATACGGTAACGATGCTGCTGGGTGATGAACTGATCCCCGGTCAAGTCTTGGGCATTGAATCTGCTCGCATTATCCGAGGCCATCGCTTTATGGGTGAATCTGAATTCATCATTGATAATGCTGACCAATACCCGCGTATCTTGCTGGAGCGGGGCAAGGTTATTGCTGATTATGAAACTCGCAAAGCGTTGATCAAAGGCAATGCGCAAGAGGCTGCGCGTCAGATTGGTGGTAATGCTGATCTGAGCGAAAGCCTGCTAGAAGAACTAACCTCACTGGTGGAATGGCCAGTGGTGCTGACTGCGCGTTTTGAAGAGAAATTCCTGGCAGTGCCTTCCGAAGCGCTAGTTTTCAACATGAAAGGCAAACAAAAATATTTTCCAATCTACGACAACGCCGGAAAGCTGCTGCCAAATTTCATCTTTGTGGCCAACATTGAATCTAAAGATCCGCAGCAGATTATCTCTGGTAATGAAAAAATAGTACGCCCTAGACTGGCGGATGCCGAGTTCTTCTTCAATGCCGACTGTAAGAACCGTCTAGAAGATCATCTACCGCGTCTGCAAGGCGTGCTGTTCCAACAGCAACTAGGTACTCTTCGCGATAAGACCGATCGCATTCAGGCATTGGCGGGTTGGGTAGCTGAAAAGATTGGTGCCGATGTTGCTCACGCGAAACGTACTGGTTTGCTCTCTAAGTGCGACCTGATGACCAACATGGTGTTTGAATTTACCGATATTCAGGGCATAATGGGGATGCATTATGCGCGTCACGACGGAGAAGAAGAAGATATTGCTGTTGCCCTTAATGAACAATACCATCCGCGTTTTTCCGGGGATACATTACCTTCGTCTGGCGTTGCCTGCGCATTGGCCATTGCCGACAAGATAGACACCCTTTCGGGTATTTTTGGTATCGGTCAATACCCGAAAGGGGATAAAGACCCTTTTGCGCTGCGCCGTACTGCGCTAGGTATACTGCGCATTATTGTTGAGAAACAGTTGCCTCTCGATCTGCAAACCTTGACGGAAGAAGCGACACGTCTGTATGGCGATAAGCTGACCAATGCTAAAGTGGTTGATGAGGTGATCGAATTCATGCTAGGCCGTTTCCTTACCTGGTATCAGGAAGACGGCCATAGCGTAGACGCTATCCAAGCAGTATTGGCTTGTCGCCCAACCCGTCCTGTAGATTTTGATGCCCGTGTGAAAGCGGTGAGTCACTTCCGCTCTCTGGATGCAGCTACTACGCTCGCTGAGGCCAATAAGCGCGTATCTAATATTTTGGCAAAATCTAGCGATACTCTGAAAGCTAATGTTGATTCTTCTTTGCTCAAAGAAAAAGAGGAAATTCAACTGGCTATTTACGTTAATGCGCTGGAAAGCAAGCTAGAACCTTGGTTCGATGAAGGGCGTTATCAGGAAGCGTTAGCTGAGTTAGCTGAACTGCGTGAACCGGTTGATAACTTCTTCGATAAGGTGATTGTTAACGCAGAAGATGAAAGCGTGCGTCTCAACCGTCTAACGCTGTTCAACCAGCTTCGTAACCTGTTTCTTAAAGTGGCTGATCTGTCTATATTGCATTAAGAGAACAGCACGATGCTTATCGTATAGGCCGTTCATGCAGATACGGCCTTTTTGCTACCTGTTTCTTGCTTCCGCTCTTTCTTCTCAATCGTCGTTTGGAGTGTCATCAGCAGCGTATCACAACTGGCTTTATCGATAGTTAACGGCGGTGTCAACACTACAATTTCTATCCGATCGGATGCACAATTGCTCCGGTATCGCGTTCTGCTTCTTCTGCAGTGCGAAATGCCAGGCCTTTATTTAGAGTTAATGAGTATTTGCTCTCTTTGTCTTCCACTAGATCCAGCGCCAGCATCAGTCATTTCTCCCGCACGTTGCCTATATGCGTGAAAGCGCGTGATTCAAATAGCAGAAGTTGACAGAGGAAATATTTCCCCCTATGTGAGGTATAGGCTGGTAGATTTTACTGCCATGCAATATCCAGCACTCCAAGCCCAGCTTCGCTGGCTAACGGATGGCCGCCATAGGTCAAGCTTATCATCAGCAACCATGGGCATCGAGTTTTCAAGATAGGCCGTTCGATATGCTCATTCAGCAGGGTTTCCAAAATTAGCACGTATACGGCGGTGAGGGATTGCGTTGGAAGTGCGCGAGCATGCTGCCGAGTGAATCGCATGTTTTTCAGGAATGCCTACCTAGCTCTTTTAATAGTTTTAAGTTTTAATGTAAGAATGGTGAAACGAGTCAGCGTGTGATAGGGAATAAAACCGAAATAATATTTTTATTTCGGTTTTATTCATTTTCCTATTGTAAAAACAGGTTATTTAGCGGCAGAAAAACGTGCAGCAGCTTCGTCCCAGTTCACCACGTTCCAGAAGGCTTTGATATAATCCGGGCGACGGTTTTGATATTTCAGGTAGTAAGCATGTTCCCACACGTCAAGTGTGACAATTGGGTACCCGGAGGTTCCGGAAATAGATTCACCCATCAGAGGGCTATCCTGGTTAGCAGTAGAAACTACACTTAGTTTTCCGTCTTCTTGTAATACCAGCCACGCCCAACCTGAGCCGAAACGTGTTGCAGCAGACTGCTCAAATTTTTCTTTAAATGCATTAATGTTGCCGAAATCATGTTCGATAGCCGCTTTTAGATCGCCGCTTAGAGTGGTTCCCAGTTTCAGACCTTTCCAGAATAGGGAATGGTTAGCATGGCCGCCTACGTTGTTATGCAGTGCTGCTTTCTTCTCTGCTGGCACTTTATCAAGCTTGGCAATCAGTTCTTCTGCAGAGAGACTAGCGAAATCTATTAGACTTTCCAGAGCTACGTTAGCGTTATTGACGTAAGTCTGGTGATGCTTAGAGTAATGAATTTCCATCGTTTGTTTGTCGAAATGCGGTTCTAGCGCGTCATAAGCGTATGGCAAGGATGGCAGTGAATAACTCATATTTATCATCTCCATAGTTGTACTACTAAATAATTTTAGAGCGAGCTCGGTCTTCGTTGTCGCACTCGCGTGATAGTAAGATACGACAACGACACGCTTAAAACGGAACTGGTTAACAAATAACCGTTTGTTAGCCTCGCGTAATCATTATAGTTAATAACATGATCTTGAAAACGATTATTTACACCGCAAGCTTACTAAGACCGTAAACACTACATCTGGTATGGACAAGGGCTCGTTAACGCTCTTTTAATCCCGAAGAGCGGAAGCTGGATAACTCTATCTGGACTGCAATACCGTTAGACGAGTTGTACCTCCATGCTATTTGGAAACTGATCGAAATCCCAATCCATCGGTGGATTACCGCGATTTGCATTAACAGAAAAAACATTTTCAGAGTGATGGTGGTAGCGATTTATTGTGGAATTTGTATCATGCCATCATATCGTTTTTTCTTTAATATTATAGTCTTAATCCGTGGAATACAGTTTCCACCTGGTTTATTCAAAAAATGAAAAATGATTACGTGTAGTGCAATACTGACCTGCTAGTATGATGCTCTATCGAAGCCGATCTCAATAAAGGGCTCACATCGATAAAGGAAAATGAATTTGATGCTATGGAACTGTATATTTCTGATTGTCATGGGACCTATATTGAATAGGGCTGCACCAGCGTTGCCAGCAGAGAGGCTCGTAAGCAAGAATGGCTGTCTCTGCTGGTACAAGACCTAAAATCCTGCTTCGAAAGTGCTAACGTCTTTTTGAGGATATTGATGCGGCATCGATATTGGGTTTACGTCATAATTGGCTCGCAGCTTGTTGAGTATGGTGGATACAACATCAAGCGAAAAACCTTAAAGATAAGAAGAAAACAGTCTAAGTACTGTGAACGCATACCTTGCTTCATTATGTATAATGAAATTACTCAATGTTCTGGATCTGTTCCCGCATCTGCTCAATCAGCACCTTCAGCTCAATGGCGCTGGCAATCACGTCGACGTTGATGGATTTTGAAGCTAGGGTGTTAGATTCTCGGTTTAACTCTTGCATCATGAAGTCTAAACGGCGACCAACAGATTCATTCTTTTTCAAGATGTTATAAGTTTCTTTAACATGTGCTTCAAGACGGTCCAGTTCTTCAGCAACGTCAACACGCTGCGCCAGTAGCACCAACTCTTGTTCCTGCCGATTGTTTTCCAACTGAACCTGCGCTTCTTCTAACTTGTTTAGCAGGCGTTCGCGCTGCCATTGCAGAATAATCGGCATGTGCGCACGCACTTTTACCACTTCAGCAGTCACTCTAGTGAGGCGTTTTTCAATGAGTCGTTTTAGAACAATCCCTTCAGTTTCCCTCGCGGTGATAAAATCATCTAATGCCTTTTCTAGAGTGACTATTAATTCTTTACTAATATCGTCTAGATCTTGATTTTGTGCGGATATCACGCCAGGCCAACGTAAAATATCAATAGGATTGATTTCCCCTTCATCACTTTGCATTTTTACCCAGTTGGCGGCTTCAACAAGCTGTTTTGCCAACTGTTTATTCAGGATTAAGCTGCCTTGTGCACTTAGATCGAATTCAAAGCGCAGGTTACATTCGATTTTCCCACGCGTCAGACGGGCGTGAATACGCTCACGAATGACCGGCT
Organism: Candidatus Malihini olakiniferum; assembly: GCA_042263625.1. GTDB lineage: Bacteria > Pseudomonadota > Gammaproteobacteria > Enterobacterales > Enterobacteriaceae > Symbiopectobacterium > Symbiopectobacterium olakiniferum_A. The sequence continues at coordinate 22,347 of JBHKFL010000004.1, read as the reverse complement.
CCAGGCTGCGGAACTGTTCCGGCAAACGGATGTAGGTTTCAAGATAACGCAGGTTAACGGAGCGAAGCTCCCATACGGCGTTACCCCAGCCTCCCTTGATATCACGGCGGGCATAGGCGGTCATACTGCGGATCATCTGGATTTACCTGTTTAGCAAGTGATGCGTCGAGTATAACGCGCTCGTTTTTTTTCTGAGTTAGATATTTAATCCTATTATGGGTAGGCGTTACATTTTCGATTTTGTAATGCGCATTGGTGCGTCATATGGCAGTTCTCTTATTCGGGTTATAAGAGCTATTTTCTCTGCTCAATCCTCAGCACGATGTCGGTTTAGAGGTAGTGGCTAATTGTGAATATAGGTCAACCCATGACTGCACATCCTTGTTGCTCTGACTAGGCTATACGCTAATTTCGCGATTGTATCTGGCAGAAAGCGGCAACGAGTTGCTTAAAATTAGTAGCAATAACAACAGATGGCTAGGTGCTTGCAGAAACGCTTTATCCAGCAGGTAAAGAGGCTATCGCTCTCCAGCTAGTTGCTAATGCAGTTGCGTCAGAATGGCTAGATGATTGAAGGCGAGATAGGCCATTCCGGCTCCTTTTATATTACCGAAGAGTGATGATTTTACTCACCCATGCGCAAAACTGTTGTTCCTGCTAGGAATGGCGCAGTAAATAGACAATAGAGGGTGAACGCTTAGCTAATGGAAATTGGCCCATCGGCAGCTATTGCTTCACCGGAATTAAACTGTGCAGTAAATACGTTAAGTGGAATACCAACGCATGGTATTCCACTATCTGCTCGTTAGCGGTAAATGCCCCCCATAGAGCTTCACCCACATAGCTATAGCCAGCGATATTCCTTCGCTGTTAACAGCAAGAAGGTGATGTGTTCCCTCTCTATCGACGGTGATCAGGCCACTAGGACCCCTCTAGCTGCAGCGATTTCTCCATCATCATATCATGCTGCGGCTTATTTTCTAGTACGATGGAATCGCTAAGAAGAAAACTGTATTGTAATCCTAGCATAGTAATATATTGTACAGAATGTGTTTCCTAGTGATCAGCGCATTGGAGCAATCGATTTGGAGTGAGCGGTGCGCACATAATCTTCTTGTACTACTTCAAGCAATGCTAATCGGTAAAGCGTACCCTGACAGCGTCAGGGCAGGTAACACGATGTCACTCGGCTGATTAAAGTCACTGACGGAAAATACCCAGAACGACATTGCAACAAATTGAATTAGCAGCAACCTCAGCTAGAAAAAGGGGTATGGAAATTTCGCCGATAGCAGTAGTCATTAGGGCCTAATAGGAGCTAATCTTTCCGTTTACTGCGCGGTAATGCGGATTTTACTGACTACGAAAAGCCAGCTAGTGTGTACGGTAGTTGATATCTAAATCCCCGTGCAATAAGCAAGCTAGCTAACAACATACTGCTAGGGCACGGGATTTTGAGAATAGATAGTGAGCAGCCTACACGGCCGCAATCTGCGGCGTCCTATCCGGTATAAATTTGCTTAGAATCAAGTGGTATAATCTTGATAGAAAAGAATTTCTAATAGAAAGATACTGCTAGTAACACCTGGATCATTTCCAGAAAACGTGGCGTTTCTTCCAATAGAAATACCACTGGCGCATTACCCCAAATTAACTTTCTGTGCTTCTGCGTAAGAAAGCAGCACGTTTGCTAAGATCGGCAGTTGTTAACCCAGGTAATACCTTTATCGTTGTAGCACTGCTGTGTAGTAGGCAACCTTATAGGCTGTAGGCACACAGGATTTCGATAGGAAAGAGCGGACATCCATCAGTGCCCAGATGACCTCTCCGGTAGACGGAGACCAGCCGTTATAGAACAGATCGAATTCTGTATCTTTAGAGTCTTTTACACCTAATAGCTTAGCGTTACGCATCCCTGAATCTATTGCTGTTAAGGTGATCTAGATTCCTATCTCTTTCCCAAGTACTGCTTGAAGCAGTTTACGCTGCGGATATAACTGGTACGCTTTGTGGTTGCTTGAGGCTGATATCCATCCGAGTAGTCTTCTTTTTTTTGACAACACTAATGAATACTGCCTCTCGTAACGACGGTAGATTTGAGGAATATCTCTGGCGCGCATGGTGGCTATTTTCATCGGCATAAAAAGGAATAAGGTGCGAAAAATCGCATAGCTACTGATCCTTTCAGGACAATAATAGCTGCTCAATCAGCGCAATGTTATAGGGGCAACAGTGCATGGCATTCGCTGAGTAAAGAGAGCCTACCTATAAGGTAGCTCGCTGGGTAACATCTTGTACTGCGGCTTTTTTTAAGCATGTTGTTACTATCCGAGCTTTAGATTTATCACTTGAGCTCCGTATAAAATAACATAACGGTTTGCCATAACAGTGTTTTCCAACAAATCAATGCTTAGCGTTTCCATTGTGATGAAGGAGATTAATTGTTGTATTCCTGCCGTATTGCAATACGGTTTTTTATGCGAGGTAGGCTATTATTTAATCCTACACCTGACATATCTCCTACATCCCTATGGTAAATGAATAATTAAAACTATTTCATGCAGGGGAATAGCCTGACGCATACTTATAGTTAAAGAGGGTATAACCCCTTAGGTTATACCTTGATGCAGATGCGAAAGGTACTCTTCCAACAGAGTGAAGTACACGGCATCTAAAGTAGGAATTGTTGTACGAAGTCCGTACAATGCGCGCCAATCAAAAAAATAGTATAAACTCGGAGAATCTCATGCGTACGTTAGGCAGAAGTGCACAACAAGTGCGTCCTATTACGCTAACGCGTGGCTATACCCATCATGCTGAAGGTTCTGTATTAGTAGCATTTGGCAACACGAAAGTACTGTGCACTGCGACGATAGAAGAAGGTGTGCCGCGCTTTCTAAAAGGGCAGGGGAAGGGCTGGGTGACCGCTGAGTACAGTATGTTACCGCGTGCAACCCATAGCCGTAACAAGCGCGAAGCGACCACGGGAAAACAGGGCGGAAGAACGATGGAAATACAGCGACTTATCGCACGTTCTCTTCGTGCTGCCGTTGATCTGGAAAAGCTGGGTGAATACACGATCACGTTAGATTGCGACGTTTTGCAGGCTGATGGCGGTACGCGCACAGCTTCCATTACAGGTGCTTGTGTTGCACTGATAGATGCTTTCAACAGCATGGTGGAAAAAGGTCAGTTGAAAACCAGCCCGCTTAAAGGCATGGTTGCAGCAGTATCGGTGGGTATTGTTGCAGGTGAAGCGGTATGCGATCTAAAATATGTGGAAGATTCTGCTGCAGAAACAGATATGACCGTTGTCATGACCGAAGATGGTCGCATGATTGAGGTCCAGGGCACTGCCGAAGGCGAGCCATTCACCCAAGAAGAACTGCTGACACTGCTCGCTCTAGCGCGAGGTGGTATTGATACCATCGTTAAAGCGCAAAAAGCAGCGTTGGCGCAAGCGACGGTCTCGGAACTTAAATAACTGTGACTAGCATCTCTCCTGTCGTTTCATCAGTCGATGCCAGGGCAGCAGCGTTGCTATCTATTTTTCAAACCGACCCGGTCATCCCTTTTTATAGCTGGCGTTCTAATCATAACCATACTCCCTATGATAGGAAGAGATGCAGTAATGAAAGCCTAGCAGTGCTACTGTATTGAATTTTCAATTAGCAAGCAGTTATTAACTTCTATGCATTTACATTGAAATCCGATGATAGTCTATGACGTGGTTACCGCAGGCAGCGCCATTCATGATTCTATCGGCATCAATGTTGCTAATAGCGCTACGCTTACCAAGGTTTTAGTTGAGAGAACGCTGCTGCTTATATTCTTTTAGTCCTAAATAAACACTACAAAGACACGAGATTGACCACGTGTATAGTAGTATAGAGTAAAGGAGTACAGCTTTTGGGATTAACGACGACCAGAATGGCCGAAACCACCTTCTCCTCGCTCTGTGTCTATAAAATCATCGACGATATTAAATTCAGCTTGAATAACAGGGAAAAAAACTAACTGCGCGAGACGGTCACCGGGTTCGATAGTGAAGTCTTGCTGGCTACGGTTCCAAACGGAAACCAGCAGTGGTCCCTGATAATCAGAGTCGATAAGTCCAACTAGATTACCTAAGACTACGCCATACTTATGCCCTAAACCTGAGCGAGGAAGAATCACGGCAGCCAGGCTGGGATCGGAGATATAAATGGCGATACCTGTTGGCACCAAGATAGTCCCCCCTGGGGATAGATCGATTCTCTCATCGATACAAGCGTAAAGGTCTAGTCCTGCAGATCCTGCACTAGCATAGGATGGTAGCGGAAACTGTTTTCCAATACGTGAATCAAGAGTTTTTACGTCGATTTTTTTCATCATAACGGCGGATAATTTCATTGATTAACTGTTGGCCAAGGAGGCGTTTTTCGCATAGAGGTAAACGGGTGTTACCCTCTGGCCAAAACAGTTGCAGCGTGTTTGTATCACTGTTGAATCCCTGCCCTGAGAGAGAAACGTCATTAGCGCAAATCAGATCCAGATTTTTACGCAGCAGTTTTTTTCGCGCGGATTCTTCTATATTCTGGGTTTCGGCAGCAAACCCAACGACGAAAGGGCGAAGATCAGACATTGCTGCAACGCCTGCGATAATATCTGGATTTTTGACTAGTGTCAGTCTGATTTCATCATCTTGTTTTTTAATTTTTTCTTTTGCGATCTGTTTAGCTCTATAATCGACAACTGCAGCACAGCAGATAATAATCTGTTGTTGCGATGCATAGGTCATCACCGCTTTCTGCATTTCCAAAGCGCTGGGCACGTCGATGCGTTGAATGCCAGTGGGTGTAGATAAGGAAACTGGTCCCGCGATTAGCGTCACGTGAGCGCCACGTTCTGCGGCCGCTTGGGCTATGGAAAATCCCATCTTGCCAGAGCTATGATTGGTAATGAAACGCACTGGGTCTAGCGCTTCACGTGTTGGCCCTGCTGTAATCATAATGTTGAGATGTTGCAGATCGTTGATGCGCATAAAATAGCCATCAGCGAGGTCAACAATCACCAGAGGATCAATCATTTTTCCAGGCCCTATATGACCGCAAGCCTGGCTTCCGCTGTCTGGCCCCCAAATAAGCCCCCCGCGCCGTGCCAGCGTGGCTAGATTGTCTTGCGTCGGGGGGGCACGATACATTTGCTGATTCATTGCTGGCGCAATAGCAATAGGCGAAGCCGTGGCGAGGCAAAGCGTGGTGAGCAAGTCATTTACCATGCCAGCGGATAGCCGTGAAATGATATCGGCGGTTGCGGGGGCAAGAATAACTAGATCAGCCCACTTTCCCAGCTCAATATGAGCCATCGCCGCTTCTGCGGCGGGATCAAGCAAATCGTCTGATACTGGGTATCCAGAAACCGCCTGCAGAGTGAGTGGCGTGATAAACGTCTTTGCTGCTGGGGTCATCACTACGCGCACCTCTGCACCGCGCTCGCGCAGAAGCCTGACAATCTCGGGGCACTTGTAAGCGGCAATACTGCCACTAATGCCTAGCACAATTTTTTTACCGGAGAGCCTAGACTGGCTAGAAAATCCATTCATAATTTTATATCCAATTAACGCCGTTAAAGAAAATATTTTATCAGAACCATTCCTGAATAGACGAAATCTTGCATATTTCTGCTTAGGAATCTTCCTGAACTATCGTGGAGTTTTCTTGAGCCTACTATCCTAGTGCAGCTATAGAAAGGAGGAGCAACAGTGAGGATTGACGATCAGGCTCTGTGTGAAAAGATTAGCGATTCGAGGTAAAGACGTGCTTATAGATGTAGAACTCTTGGCTATCTTTCTGCGAATCGGTCTGGGAGGTTGTTCATTGGATAGCACGGTAGAAGCACTTGCTGTAATATCTCATTATAGCTCTTTTTACCATGTCATGATGGTGTAGCTAGCAGCAAACGTTTTGTGTTGTGAAAGGGGAATGGGAGCAGTAAAATTCATTTAATTTCAGCCAGTAGCAGAATTACCAAGGAAGCTTTAGGCCGCTCCCTTGGTAAAGGAAAAAGCGATTTTAAATCCTGATCTCACCCTACAGTACCTGCAATTAGCATTAGCTCATCAAGCATAGGATATGTTTACCGTTTTTTTTGAAAGTTAGCATCGTGTGATTCGATATCAAGAAATGTTTGCTGGTACTATTTTGCCAGCGTCAAGGTGTGCACCCGAAAAATTGTGCGTAAAGCGTAAAAAGCCAATGCGGCAGCGCTTGTTCTCGTACATGATTACCCATCAGGGGATACAGGGTTGAGTAGCACCGATCGTATGATAACGACGCATATTATTCAGTCATACGCATTGATGAACATTCGCGTCTTCGCTCACTTGCCAAGTGAGCGTGGTGAGCACATATCATTTGCCGAGTCAGAATAGGGTTAGCACATTATCTACGATCTTTATAGCTCTTTCGCTACTCGAGACTTGAGCACATCTATGCTAGAGCGTATACTTGTGTTCTCTTTAAGAATCTCAGAGAGGCGTTAAGAGCTAATTTCGTCAGGCTTTATATAAGCCAATGAAGCTCGAGCTGATTTTTTGGAGAAAAAACATGTCCCGAGTCTGCCAAGTTACTGGCAAGCGTATGGTGACCGGTAATAACCGTTCCCACGCACTTAATGCTACCAAACGCCGTTTTCTGCCTAATCTGCATTTCCATCGTTTTTGGGTTGAAAGCGAAAAACGATTTATAACACTGCGCGTATCTTCTAAAGGTATGCGTATTATCGATAAAAAAGGTATCGAAGCGGTCTTGGCCGATCTGCGTACCCATGGCAAAAACTGCTAAGGAATTGAATCATGGCTAAAGGTGTTCGCGAGAAAATCAAGCTTGTTTCTTCTTCCGAGAGTGGTCATTACTACACAACGACGAAGAATAAGCGTACTCATCCAGAAAAATTGGAACTGAATAAATTCGATCCGGCTATCCGTCAACATGTCATTTATAAAGAAGCTAAAATTAAGTAATTTTAGTAGTTTTTTAAAAACCCCGGCTAAAGCTGGGTTTTTTATCTTTTCATTAGCTATTGGTATAATCAGAAGAAGAAAATAAGAGAATCCTCAGAGGTTGAGATCAGTTTATACTGGCGATATCAGATGAGTATCAATACGATATTAAGATAGAAGAGGTTATTGGTGAACCAAGAGCACTCTTACTTCTGATAAGCTGTATCTAAAGTTAACCTACGTTACGCCTTTTACTGCAATTAAAGTAAAACGGATTCCGTTTTTTCTTTGTTGCGATCTATAAAAAGATTCCATAAGCGATTTAGATGGCGATCAACCCATAGAGTATGATCTATTGGAGCTTTCTAACGAAAAATCACCTGGCTCTGGATACGTATGAATGAAGATATTCTATAGAATCAGGCGAGGGGCGGCACAATTTAGGTGTCATTTACGCTAAATTTAATAAAATTTCATCACCGATGATGACAACAAATTGCCAGAATTGATAATCCATTATTTGATTATCTATCATAAAATATGGGACATATTTTATAGACTTTATCTCAGAAGCTGTGAAGATAGCATCAAGAAACGTAGAAAAGTGTGTAATTGGTAAAAAATTATAGCTAGGAAGATATCTTTTTCGTTAAATACAAAAAGATCAGAGCTCACGCTAATATTATTTACTGATAAGTAGCTTTCTTTAAAAGAAAGAACTGGGAAGAAAGAAAACATGACGTTACAGCGAGACCTTTCCGCTACTATATTTATTAATAAGCTCAAGAATCAATGGATGTAGTTTATTGGGTTAATAATATGGACAAAATTGTATTGTTCTTAACTTTAGCTAGAAAATTAAATATGGTTACAACGTAATCCAGTCGATACGTTAGCTTCTGCTAAATATATGGTAGGGTCCACCGGAATGTTTTCCGTTATCTATGCAGATTATTAGCTCGTTAACATTATCAGCACAATCCTGTGGACAGATGGGATTCTCCGTAGGATTGCGACTTACTTACCCTGTGCCAGCTTTTGTTTAAGTGCCCTGCTAATCGCGTCGGGAAGAAAATGTGAAACATCACCACCGTGACTGGCAAGATCTTTGATCAGAGAGGAAGAGATAAATGACCATTCTTCTGATGGAATCAGGAATACACTCTCAAGCATTGGCATTAAGTATTTGTTCATTTTTGCCAACGGAAACTCATATTCAAAGTCGGACACAGCGCGGAGTCCGCGTATTAATATATTTGCTTGCTGCTGCTGGGCAAAATGTACCACAAGATCGGAAAATCCCACTACCTTAACATTCGTTAAGTGTTGCGTTGCCTTCCGTGCCATTGCGACACGCGCATCCAAACTGAACATCGTATTTTTACTGGGGCTAGCAGCAATGGCTAACACGATATGATCAAAAAGACGTGAGGCGCGGGCAAGCAGATCCAAGTGCCCATTGGTTAATGGATCGAAGGTACCTGGGTAGATTGCTTTAGTCGCCATGGAAACCCTTAACAATAGGGGGTTAGATATTAGAAGACGAGTTTGCATGTGAAGGAAGATAGGGCTCCAGAAGTATGAGTAGACGCTTAAGCGCTCCCTGATTCTGGTACAGCACCTCTACAGCATGTCGCCCATATTTTAGACGATAATCTTCGTTTGTTAGCAACGTATTTATTTCTTTGACAATACTGTTAGTATTATTTGCGGTGATCAACCCTCCGGGTTCTGACAATTTAAGACAAATATCTTTGAAGTAAAAGGTGTGCGGGCCCATCAATACTGGGATAGCATGTGCAGCTGTTTCCAGTAGATTATGACCTCTACGCTCCATTAGGCTTCCCCCTATAAAAGCGATATCCGCAATACCATAAAGAATCATTAATTCATTCATGGTATCGCCAATCACGACTTGTGTGTCAGACGCTGGCACTACACCTCTGTTGCGTAAGGTGTAGCCGAAGCCTAAGCTATGGGTAAGTGCCTGTGTAGTATGGAAATACTCTGGATGACGAGGCACTAAAATTAACAACAAATCAGGAGCCTGATTTAATAATTCATCGTGCGAGGCCAAAATTATCGTTTCTTTACCTTCATGTATGCTATCTGCAATCGATATTGGACGTTGTGAAGAAGCCCACTGCCGCCGGAGTTCAATTGCTCTTTCTGCTAATTCAGATGTTACTGATATATCAAACTTCAGGCTTCCTATGACTACTAAATATGAATTTTACAAACCAAGATCGAAAAAGCGCTCACCATCCATCCTCCTGGATCTGAGCGGCGATTAACGTAATACGACGTAAAATAGTGCGTGTCAGAGAACTAATTTTTATAACCGGCGGCTGAGCAGCCAGATAGCCGTGCGTTGGCAATAATTAGAGAGATCTCCCGGCGATAAAGCTCAGTAATGAGATTTTACCACGGTTCTGTCTCCATTATAATTACCAGCTTCGAACTCACCTGATCAAAAAAGCGCTTAAGGGTACATGGTACATGGGAAATTATAAGGCAGGTACACATGCTAGACATCATCGCCGAAAGCTGATAGTACACGCTCTGAACCTGTTGTCGTCATGGTGGTTACTGTTATTGGCAAAGTGGGATAACGGTGACGAAGCGCTCTGATCAAGGGAATAGCAGCCACTGTTTCACCAAAAGAAACTGAATGTAACATGATGCCATTAGGTTTATCTTTTTTTTACAAAAAGCCATAACGCTCACCCCAGCGGCGACGATAAGCAGGCATTTTTGCCCTCTTAGCCACATTCGCAACCAGATTGCTGGTTGAATAAGGTAGAGTAGGATGGTGTAAGGGTTTGTAACATCGACATTGGCTAGTTTAGCGTTATCTCTGATAGCCATTTTATCGCTTAAATACGATTAAAGCTATTTCTAATAGCTGTGGTTACTCTCTTATAGTAACGACTCTGATTAAAGATTGAGAAAAGCAAACACGAAAGACTCATGCATCTATAGCTTATTATTCGATGTCAATAATGACATAAGTCTTTCCGATAAGAATCGAGATGTCGTGTGCAATGAACCATTTTCATTGCATATAAAGTATAATTTAAATCTAAAAAATAGTATTTTTGCTTCTTTTTTTTAAATGCTTACTGTTACTGGTGTCTTCATGCGTTTAATAACTAGAATTAGTCGTCCTCTAAATTTATTGACCAGTTCGTATTTTAATAAACTAATTAATCATTCTATATAATTTTTTCCCAATCTTCTTTCTAGTTCTGTTTTTTAAAATATTAGATATTTATAATCAACTGCCTAACTCTTAGTATAATCTTCCTTCCTTTTGGAAGGGTTAATTTTTGAAAAAATTCTTTTTGGATGCTTTAAAATTTTTAATTGTAAGTCTACATCAAAATAAGCAACTAGTATATTCATACTATAGCTTCAGCAGTAGTACATAAAAGAGTTTAAAAAAAATAGTATAAAATATATACAAATGATTTTTAGTTAAAGATTATTTTTATTTCTTTGCGATCCTAGCTTGAAATCAGTAGCGCTGCTTTTTCCAGAAAACTATAAAGGTCTTCCGTATCGGCATAATGCCGTGCATTCTCAGGCCAATGGTGCAAGGTTTCTGTTTTTCTTAACGCTATCTGCAGTGCAGAATTCAATCTCTCTTGACTAAAGAGAGAGGCGATCACATGTCCTGCTTGCGCTTTATCAATGTGGAATGCGTAGTCACATACCATACGTCAGTGAAAATCACGGGTAGTCCTGCGGTAATGGCTTTAAGATGCAGGCCTGAGCAATATTGAGAAAATCGAGTTGCAAGCCCAGAAACCGTCATTTCTTGTGTTTATTGTGCGAGCGCTTCGATCTGTTGCTCAGCTTGGTGGATTGCCTTGATAGCTCTTCTAAATCTACGTCCATACCTGATTGCACCTGTTCTAACGCATTTCTGATCACAAGATCATATACAGCTACCCCTACGATTGGATAAAAATTGCTGTTCGTGAAAAAGTGACTGAGATGGTGCATAAGCTAACTTCATTGCGCAGATAAGCAATAAGCTATGAACTAGGTTTGATTTTTTCAAAGTAAGTGCCTGCTTGATACGAGTATAAATACAAAGAGAATAGCTGCATGCACTATCAGTGATATGGGCGGAATAGACATTAGTAAAACTGTATCATGTTGGTAGTAAATAGAAAACGAGACAAGGTTGTGAGGCAGCGCCTTGGTAGCAAGAACACGAGTAATATCAATACCCATTTTGCAAAAATCTTTTTGTATGTGTGATCACATACAGTGCGGCAGAGAGACACTAGGAAAATAGAATAGCCACTCGGCTCGCTTCTAGATGGCATAAACTTCATGGTCAGTAAACACCCCAAAAATAACTTATTTATCTTTAAAGAAGCGCTTACAGTCTAGTAAGTTACCCAACTGTATCTTAAGTCATTCAATATGCAGAAGTGGCTGCGTTGATTGGTTGTAAGTCTACTAGTTCTAATAGCTTTTTCCGGACAGAATCAGCAGAGATAGCACTCATGTAGTGATTTTCAGATTGTTCTAGTATTTGATTTAGTCCATATCCGCCAAAAAGCCCAAGATCGGTAGGCCCGTAGAGTGTAATTTTGGGTCGTTCCAACGCCGCTGTCAGGTGGCTTAGGCCAGTATCGACGGAAACAACCGCTTGTGCACCAGCCAGCATGGAGGCTACTTGTTGCAAATTTATGCGTGGTAGTACGTCTAGGTGAGAGAAATCAGCTGTAAGGCGTAGTGCACGCTGATACTCATGCTCTGCATCCCAAGGTAATTTGATACGTAATCCTGCGTGTTGAAAACTTGCTATCCGTTCACGCCAATGGAATTCTGGCCAGTGCTTGTCATCACGCGTAGTGGCATGTAAGAATACTAGATTGCCGCTGACATCTTCTGAGGTCGTTGCCAGAAAATGCGGGGAAATGCCATAGTCACCCTGCTCACTAGGTTTGTGACAACTCAAACTGGCGGCGAAAAGCGCATGAATGCGTTCAACAGCGTGTTGTTTTCGTGCAATTCGATACCGGTAGTGGTAGAAAATGCTAGCAAGCGGTTCATTGGTTCTACTGCTGTCCAAACCATGCTTTTTGCTGCGAGCGAGGCGCGTTACCAGTAGCGCACTTTTCAGCAGACCCTGAGCATCAATTACTGCACCATATTTTCGTTTCTGCAATTGCTGGTTTAACTCTGCCCACTCCAGTCGTGTCTGTGCGCTAAACCAGATTTTCTGTCAACGACGAATTGCAACTGGGATCACATAATCAACGGCGGCATGCCATGTGAGTATTTAGGAAAATCCTTCTTCTACTACCCAATCAAATTGCAAATTGGAGATAACGAGCATGGCATCAGTCAAGTCCGGTAGCGTGTGCAGAACGTCATCTATAGAGGGAATTTTACGATCAGAAACCGCATTAGTGATGTTCCTATATCTGGAGGTAAGATATCAAATCTTCCAAAACGCGTTTAGGATGGATATCAATCAGGCTTTGGTGCTATCCATGCTTACTATCGCCTTTGTGCATGTGGTGATAGCCCGTTATTAAACGGATAACCTTAGCCTGATGTGACAGAGGGGGCGTGAAGTCCCGGCTACTGGGACCATAAAGAGCTACCAGAGTGCAGTTTAACGCTGCTGCTACATGCATTAAACCAGAATCATTACTGTCACAGCAGCAGGCTGCGATCAATACCACTGCTTGATCCAGCGACGTTTTGCCCGCAAGGTTGGCACAAAAAGCGCACATGGATTTTGGCAGCGTATCGCGTATCGCTTCTCCTGCGTCGTTATCCTTGGTTAAACCGAACAGTACAATGAGATGGCCACGCTCAATCAGCGTTTTTGCTGGGCTCGCATAAAAATAGTGCGGACAGCGTTTGGCTTGGCCAAATTCAGCGACGGGGCATAAACCAATAAGTAAGCGCTTGCTTAATAAATCAAAGATTGGGAGCACGGCGTCAATTTCTGCCTAGGCAACCTGTAGTTGCGGCTACAATAGCGGCTGTAAAAGGTCTTCTGCTCTGAGAATCTGGTTACGAGGATAGGCCACTGCGACGTAGCGCTGCACCATCAGAGGAAAAGCTGTTTTATCCAACAATCGGAGATCATTGAGTAAGCCATAACGCATTTCTCCGCGCCAGCCGGTACGCTTAGACACCTTGGCAAAGAAGGGCGCTAACCCGGACTTAAAGGAGTTTGGTAAAACATAGGCCCGATCGTAACCCTTTTCTCGAAGCAACACGCCTAAACGTCGAAGATTAGCTAAAGATATCTCACAGTGTTCCAGAGGCATGGCTAGTACCTGACGCATCTCCGGCATTCGCGCTAACAGCGGACAGCACCAGCTCCATGCTGGAGCCATGATATCAATCTGCGCATCCTGGTACTGTGCTTTGAATAAACGATACATGCTATGGGACATCATCATGTTACCTACCCATGACGGGTAGATAACCAGGATTTTCCTACTAGTACCTACTACTGACTAGGAATATGCGGCTGCATGTAGTTGTAGTGCTTACACGGAGTGATTCAGCCATACCAGGTAGTCTCTGATACCTTCAGAAACCGTTTTGAATGGCTTGTCATAGACAGCAGATCGTAGTTTGGTTAAGTCTGCTTGTGTGAAAGCCTGATAACGGCCTTTCAGTTTTTCAGGGAAGGGGATGTATTCCACTTGGCCTTTCTTATGTAAATCTTGCACGGCATCAGCTACGGCTTGGCATGACTCTGATCGGCCCATTCCGCAATTAAAAATACTAGAAATACTGTGCTGCCAAAACCATAGGTTAACTGCAGCAACATCTCCAACATAAATTATGTAAGCAAAATCGTTGCGATTAGGCAGAAAGTCATTGACTTTCTAATTAACGATCTCGTTGCAGTGGAGGGCAATATGACTTACGGTTTTTTCCGTAATTGCTAGGCCTAGTGGCACTACCTTTATCATAATACCATTGCTGACGATGTTGCAGAATATCTAGTTTTCCCTGCATTTAATGCGTTTAATGCTTTTCTTATTTCCGACGAGATTTCTTTAGCGCGTAAAATTACGCGTCACGCGTGCGGTCAATGTTGCGCAAGAGACGTTGGGAGATGTCATGTTGTCGCTGGATATGCACGAAAGGTTTCCGCATAGTTCTGGAAAAGTTAGGTGCACACAATGCACGACTTGTTGGTTGCATGCCATGAACAAAATAGGGAGTTGCACTGCTTCGAATACTGCCTGAAACGATAATGCTTGATCAGAATCAGATGATTTTTAAAAGGCTAACGATCATAGAAATCTATTGGTAGGAGAGATGTTCAAAATCTGGTACAAAATGGTGTTGCTGATTCAGTCAGGCTCTCGATTTAACGCCGATCATTACTCATTACTTCCTGACAGATAACATTCAGCCTGTTTTTAATATCACGTACTCTGAGCAGTCTAGCAACATAATTTCATACTGGGATTAACCGTATGGTTGCGCGTCTAGGTCTTCTGTAGTGCGTCAGTAGGCTTTTTTGGTATGGTTATCTTTGTCTGGGTGTCACTAAGGTACGCCAGCGCTGCGCAATAGAATGCGCTGCAGCGCTGCTGCCTCACTTAGGCTCTTCCAAATCAGTTTTTAGAAGACATCGTTACCTAGCGGAGGAAATGGCTGGTTGATAGCATATAGTTGCGGTTTGCGGAACGGTATACCTGCCTGTTACGCAGGGGCAGTGGTTCATAAGGAAGCTCTGCTGGATTCACTAACTGTGACTAAGATGTACAAGAATGATATCTGCATCCAGAGATGGCAACCTCTATTGCAATTTTTGGATAGTAGAGGGGAGGAGTTGTAGGTGACCAATGTCGATTGCAGAAGCGGTTCAGCGTGCCACTTGTACAGCCAGATTAAACCGGACATAGATATAGCCTTTTTTTGCGTATTGTCAAAAAAGACTTTATGCTTAATGATATTAACCTGTGCCTACTCCGCTGCCGGAATCGATTGATTGCTGCCAATCGTCACAGACTTTCAAGAAAGTATAAGGGATGAGCGTTGAGCTCCTGCATCACTTTCTGCATTCCGTTCTGTATGGATGATGATATACAAGATCTCTTCGCTGCTCATCTCTGGGCGCAGCGTGTCTTTTTTCCAGTGTTTTTTCCATGGCTGCCATCGGCAATCTCCCGACCTTGCTAATGGGTTTTTAATGGGTTTTTAGTGCCCTATTGCGGGCAATGGGTGCATTAGGTAATTCTGAAATAGAGATGGCCGTAGTCCATTATAGGTTCGGTAGCCGAAGTCATCATCAATCATGCTTGATAGCTTTCACGCTTTTACCCATGAAAAGAATACTAATAACAAGGTGAAGAGAAACGGACGGCGTACTTTTCGTAACCTCGGTATCATCAAAATGATTTTCTTGTTATTTCCATAACCAAGGTTATGGATTGACTTCCTGCTCTTAACGGTAGATTCCAAAATAGAGCCAGGCTGCTTTAGCCCCCAGTGAGCTCTAGCTGATTATAGCCATATAGGCTCATCTATATCTCCCTTGCCATGTTTACGCCTCGCGTTCAGCATGCGCAATGTTTATACAAGGAAGCATTGTATCAAGACAAGCATAGATAAATCGGACATATTACGCATAATATAGCAGAATCGTATGCGGTAGTCTCTACGATTTTTCTATCAATTCCATAGATATAGCTATAGTTTAGCGAGTTACTGGTTGTAATAGCCTATAATTGCTCTAACGCATAGATATAGTTAGAAACTTTGATTTTTATTACTTAACTGATTCTGGAGCCGTTAATCCCATGCAAGAGATTATGCCGTTCATAAGCAGGCATCCCATTATGGATATCGCCTGGATTGCACTGTTGGTTGCCGTTATCGTCATGACCGTAAATAGTAAGCTTTCTAAACTAGAAGAAATTACACGCGGAGAAGCGATTCAACTTATCAATAAAGAAGAAGCAGTTGTTGTTGATTTACGCAACCGTGATGATTTTCGTCGTGGCCACATTGCCAACGCTATTAACCTGCTGCCTGATGATATCAAAAGCGATAGCCTAGGCGAGTTGGAGAAACACAAAACGCGGCCTGTAATTGTGGTTTGTATAAACGGTATGAGCTCACGTAAATCTGCTAACCATTTTCTAAAGGCCGGATTTGAGCGTGTATTTGTTCTTAAAGATGGCATGTCAGCCTGGAGTTGTGAAAACTTACCTCTGGTAAGGGGTAAATAAATACTCGATTGCACAAGCCAAATGTCTTTAAAGACATTCCGTAAAATACGGTAGGTTGTAAGTAAGCGTAGAACTACCTACGCACATTATTCGATTTTAAGCATGCATTAGCATACGCAGCCACACGATGAATATGGCGCATTAAAACATTAAGATTAACGGTATTAGCGAACATGTCTAAACAAAAATACGCCGGAATGACTTTTCAGATTCAACGTATTTACACCAGGGATCTCTCTTTTGAAGTACCGAATGCCCCTCAGGTATTTCAACAGGATTGGCAACCAGAAGTTAAACTGGATATAGAGACGGCGTCTAGCCAACTATCTGAAAACGCGTATGAAGTTGTGCTGCGTGTAACGGTAACATCTACACTAGGCAAAAATAACGCATTTCTGTGTGAAGTTCAGCAAGCAGGTATCTTCATGGTTAGCGATCTGGAAAAAAATCAACTGGCACATTGCTTAGGCGCTTACTGCCCGAATATTCTGTTCCCTTATGCGCGTGAATGTGTGACCAGTATGGTGACACGAGGTACATTCCCTCAGTTGCATCTAGCGCCAGTGAACTTCGATGCGCTATTTATGAACTATATGCAACAACAAACGGAAGGGTAGCCTGCAGAAGGTCAAACGAGCGCGCCTCGTCTGGATACCTGATGAGCAAATCTAATATTCTATGACCTTATTAAGTGCTGGTTTATACGCACTACCTTAGCGATTACGCTGGACTGCAATGGGCATTCCGTGATGCTGTAGGGATATGATCCCACACATATTCAGACGTTGAAGGAAGATAAGCGCTATGTAGAAGAAAACTTCATTGCTTTTTTCAATCGCGACTATCGCCGAGTAGCCGAGTTGCATATAGATTCTGGCTAGGTTCCTGCCGACACCAATTTTGAATACTTTCAGTTTGCGATTCGCACGGTATGCGAACTAATTTTTGAAAAGCCATTGGCAGAGATTTCATCTGGGTATTTGTTGTTAAACTTGTTTAATATTGCCCATCGTTTCAACATGGAAAGTGCAGCCTCAGTTAGTTTTGCTTCAAAAGACGCTGCTCTATGTTGAAGGTGTAAGCCAAGCCGCCAGCTTTATCCGCAGCTTGATTTATGGAAAACGGCTAAACTTTCCTAGAATCTTGGCTAAAAGATCAAGATAGGGTTGTTCCACTGCTTCGTGGATTGAAAGAAAAGGTCCCATTCTGGATGGAAAAATTACCGGAAGTTACTGAGTTGATTTACGATAGTCTGCGACAGCATAGGTTGTTGCACCATAGTGTGATGCAACTGACAAATGAACTGCGCATGCAGAATCTGCGATAAAGCCAGTCGCATTATTTATTGGGCGTTAGCGCGACGTTGCTGCTGGCTGGATTAATTATCTTGGGGGAGGGGAGCGGAGCGTCAAGATCTCCCGGAAGTGATTTCAGTGGGATTAATGACCACTGGTGTTGTGAGCTGGTTTATTGGTTGGCGTCGTTCACGTTGAAGCAGAGTAGGAAAGACGGTATTAATAGCCGTATAGAGTGACTAGTTTAACCCTATTTACCTTTCTATCGCAGGAAAAGACATTGCAGGAAACGGAAACCGAGTGAATCTCTGAGTATAAACTATAAACAACGCGCCGTGACTCATTTTCGATATATGCACGAATGTTTATCGGTATGAAATACGCTGAGAACATTAGGCTCTGATTTAGGTGCATCAAGCAAAGGCTTTAAAAAGCCATCAGTGATGATCAACTGACCTCTGACAGCGCCTCTACAAACCAGAATGAAAAAATATAGCAGGATGCCAATTATCGAGATAAAGTCCATTACAAAAATAGGCTGACGCAAAATTAGAAGAAACGAAGAGCCAGCATAAAGAACAGGTGTAATCGGTGTTTTATGTTGGATCTTGCGAGCTAGTGATCATAAGAGTGATCGGCCTTCTTGTTTTTAGGCCTCCTTGCCTGCCAGGAGCACTTAAAACGCAGAATTCTGCGTTCATTGACATTTATGGTGCACAGATGAGATTACCCAAGATTTTAAGTTGTAAGAGTTGCATGAACTTACAGTACAACTGCAGGTTTCAGTGAAGTAGCATATCAACCGCGGGTTGATGTTGATACCGAAGCGGCTCATGCTCGAGTTCTCAGTGATGAGAAGGCATTTTCTTCCGATTAAGCGCTCCACAACTGCTATGGTTATCACGCCTTCTTAACCTTTTTCTGATAAACGCTTAAACAGTATTCTTTTGTGTTTTTAACTTGTTTGTCGTGCTTCTGTTTTTTGCTAACGATATTTATCAGATAGTTTCGGCGCTGCTTATTGAGCAGCGGAAAGCCGGAGCCAGTATGATTGCTACCGATGTGTCCTCCCCGTTCCTTATACCGATTAAACTCACGATGATCGTATCGGTGTTTTTCGCAGCACCACTGGTATTGTATCAGGTCAAGGCCTTCATTACCCCTGCTCTTTACAAACATGAACATCGCTTGATGATGAGGATGCCGTTGCTTTTTTCAGTAGCCTGCTATCCTATTCAGCTAGGGCATTTTCTTACTTTGTTGTTTTTTAATGGTGTTTGGCTTTTTTTGCTAAGACAGCACCAAAGAGAGAACAGATAGATCGCCAATGATATTAATAACTACCTCGATTTCGTAATAGCGTTTTTTATGGCATTTAGCATTACTTTTCAAGTACTAATTGCCATCTTGCTGTTGTACTAGAGTGGCGTTATCAATACGGAAGATTTAAAATAAGAAAAGGCCTTATATATCAGTCGGAGCCTTATTATTGGTATAGGATTAACTCCATAGACTGTATTTTCACAGAGATTTTTAGCGTACTGTTTAAAGCTAGCCTATTCTGCTCACGTTTTTACGTAGGGTAAAGATATCGGTCAGGTTGAAGCACAAGAGAGGAAGAAGGGCTGTTATCTTGCCCTACCCTATGCTTTTATCCTAGTATAGTAGGATATTCCTATAGATTACAATCGCTTACTGTTTTATCATTCTCGTTGATGTAGGAATGTCCCTATTTTAATATCGGCATGAATCTGATCAATAGTCAATTCTCCTACGATCGATCTTTAGTTATCGAACACGCTTAGGCGCTTGTTGTCAGTAGGAGGATAATCACCAGAGAACCAACGCGCATAAAAGAGAACAGGCACTGGCATGATCGTGTAAATATCCAGGCTATTGCTGGTCAACATCAAGTGTGAATCTTCATGATAGTCCAGAAGTTGGTCTACGCCAAGTAGCGGAATAGATTGCACACTTGGCACTGCAGCTAGCCGTTTTGTGGCTTTTGCGAATGTGGGCTAGATTTTAATCGTAATTTTCCAACGCTCAATAAGCGTTGGAAAACGATTATTCTACCCCCCATTAGCCTTGGCTGGTATTACCTTTCTAGTACGC
Source organism: Candidatus Malihini olakiniferum (assembly GCA_042263625.1). Classification (GTDB taxonomy): domain Bacteria; phylum Pseudomonadota; class Gammaproteobacteria; order Enterobacterales; family Enterobacteriaceae; genus Symbiopectobacterium; species Symbiopectobacterium olakiniferum_A. The sequence continues at coordinate 2,716 of JBHKFL010000004.1, read as the reverse complement.
TAGGCGCTATGTTATATGCTCACACGGGAGCTAAAATTATTGTGCCAAGCAACATGATAGATGAACGGAATTAGTGCCCTTCGCGCTGAAGGGGAAACGTAGAATCTAGTAAGTACACAGATCATGACGTATTCCGCAAAATACTCTTCTTGCTACTATGAACCTTTCTATGATGCAGCCTAGTCAGCAAGCAACCTGAGTGGCGTGCTAAGTTTTGGCTATCAAGTTTCCGGAGAGTATCCCATGTATAGGACAGCTATTCGCAATAGTAGGTTTCAGAAATAGCCATTAGTGATGGAGTTAGTATTTCTTTCAAGCGCGCGTGTGCTGATCTGTTTTGCTAAGCAAGGGGCGCAATGGTTGCACGAAGAACAGCTTTTCCATTAACCTACCCCTCTGAATTGCCGCAGAGGGATACATCACGGGCGGCGTTTCTTTTATCAGTTAAGATCGACTAGGTCTTTTTGATCTGATAAGTATCAATCCATGTAGCAACTTCTTATTCAGAAGCGCGATCAATAACATTGATCGCGCTTCTCCATTAGGTTCACTGTAAATTGCTTATAGCCAGGTAAAAACCCCTTCAGTAATGAGCACCTCGTTCCCAGGATACGGCGTTTTTGGAAAAATTCTGATCAACGCTTCCCTGTTTCTGTTGCTCTAGGTGCCGATCGAGTAAAGATTCTTAATGCCGTAATACCGGTACCTGATACGCTTTCCGAGTACGCCTATGCCGGATTGTTGCGCGGTTATAAAACAGAAAAGACCGTATGGCGATTACACTAGGTATTATAATAAAGTAGATAATTTCCGATATTTGCCGTCATAAAAATAACGCAGCGTCAAGATGCTATTTACCACTCAACCTATGCTGGACTCCAGCCTGATGAACCCCTAGTGTTGCGTGTAGAACTGAATGAAATGTTCGTCCCCATTCTGCAAAAACAGTTTCCGGAGATTATCGATTTTTACCTACCACCGGAAGGTTTTTCATATCTTTAGCGCTAGTCACCATGAAAAAACAGTACGATGATCATGCCAGACGGGTGATGATGGGCGGATGGTCTTTCTTGCATTAGTTTATGTATACGAAGTTTATCATCGTCTGCTCGGCGTCTTTGCATCATCGGTTTCTGGTCTGGGCTCCAGAAATGGGGCTGGATGCTAAGAATAAGTGACCAGGTAAACGCAGCGCGAGTGGGATTTAGCATCCCGTTAAAAAGATCCTGAGGTGCGTGCCTGTGTTGATACTATATGGGAGGGGAGGAGCTTGCCATTTTGAATGATACTTCGCCGCGCTCTGCTCCTGATGTATTTTGTACTGCTGTTACTTATTTTTTATCACCTTTAGAGAGAATGCATGACAACATTAAGCTGTAACGTGACATCCGTAGAGGCGATAACGGATACCGTTTATCGGGTACGATTGTTTCCGGAATCCCCTTTCTCTTTCCGGGCCGGTCAGTATTTACTAGTGGTAATGGATGAGTGTGATAAACGTTCATTTTCAATGGCCTCAACGCCAATGGAGCAGCAGTTTATCGAACTACACGTGGGTGTCTCGGCAATGAACTTGTACGCGATGGCAGTGATAGATCGTATTCTAAAAGAGCGTGCACTGACGGTGGATATTCCCCACGGTAAGGCTTGGTTGCGCGAAGAAAGCGATCGCCCCTTAATTCTCATTGCGGGCGGCACTGGTTTTTCTTATGTGCGTTCAATTTTATTGACGGTGCTAGCACATCAGCCAGCGAGAGAGGTTGCCATCTACTGGGGTGGACGTGAAATAAAAAACCTGTATGATTTGGCTGAGTTACAGACTCTAGCAACTCAACATGCACACTTGCAGGTTATTCCGGTGATTGAGCATCCGGAAAGGAAGTGGTACGGGAGAACCGGTACAGTGCTGACTGCGCTGCTGCAGGATTACAGCACACTGTCAGGTCATGACATTTACATCGGAGGTCGTTTCGAAATGGCTAAAATTGCTCGCGAGTGCTTCTGTAACGAGCGTAGAGCGCTCATTGATCACCTCTACAGTGACGCATTCTCATTTATTTAACTGTTTTAAATACGTGCTGTTTCCGATGGAGTTTATCAATAGGTGGAAACAACACGATTACTCAAAGAATAGGATTGAGGGGGTCTGTCTAGAAAGCATCATAGCAAGTGGAAGCGCTGAAAACTTGCTGCGTACGGCTTGGCTACAATGCAACTATGACTTACAAGTGCTGGTTAGGTGTTATTTATCAAAGGAGGTAGTGAAGTGAATAGCTGTAATTATGGTCTAAAACTGACATCTTGAAGAAGGTAATCCTTACCAGGAAGCAGTACGCTATTCACGTGATATCAGCGTAAGAAAACATTGTAAATATCTATAATAGATGATAATTTAGCGCTGTTTAATGACATCATTACGGATGATTCTCTATGCATCTGCGCGCTATTGCGCGCATTGTAGGATGATTAGTTATTCTATTTTCTGTGATCATGTTTATCCTTGGTCTGGGTACTCTTATTTATCCTGACAGCTAAGAGATCAGGTTGAGCAATTCGCGTATAAACTTTTCCTAGCAGTGAATAAAAATGGGCTTTCTGGATAGAATTTAAACAGACAGAAAAAGATCTAAAAAGAAGTTGTATAAATTATTAGAATTGCTAGAATAAAATTCGTTGACACTACGAGTAGCAACTCAAGGCAAAGGCAGAAAAAGAA
>JBHKFL010000003.1:0-48033 GCA_042263625.1 Candidatus Malihini olakiniferum | reverse complement strand
ATGCGCGTGCGTTACCACCGTATTTTTTTGCTAGAACAGTAGTAATCGCTGCGGTCAGCGTAGTTTTACCATGGTCAACGTGGCCTATAGTACCGACGTTGACGTGTGGCTTTATGCGTTCAAATTTTTCTTTAGACACGGCTATTTTCCTTACTCAAATACACCTCTCTGAAGAGAGAGCATAGGATCAATGTATTAAGGCTTGATAATTATTTACTACGAGCTTCAATAACAACCTGAGCAATGTTGTTCGGCGCATCATCGTACTTCAGGAACTCCATCGAGTAAGAAGCACGGCCTTTGGTCAGAGAACGCAATTGAGTTGCGTATCCAAACATTTCAGACAACGGAACTTCAGCATGAATCACAACGCCAGTTACCTTGGATTCCTGACCACGAAGTATCCCACGACGACGACTAAGATCACCGATAACGTCACCAGTATTCTCTTCCGGAGTTTCAACCTCAACCTTCATGATAGGTTCAAGCAGAACTGGTTTTGCTTTTTTGAAAGCAGCTTTAAAGGCGATAGAAGCAGCCAGTTTAAACGCTAGCTCTGAGGAATCAACGTCATGATAAGAACCGAAGTGTAGACGCACGCCGAGATCGACTACCGGGTAACCAGCAATCGGGCCCGATTTCAGCTGTTCCTGAATGCCTTTATCAACGGCAGGAATGTATTCCCCAGGAATTACGCCACCTTTAATGTCGTTGACAAACTCGTAGCCTTTCGGATTTGAGCCCGGTGCTAGCGGATAAATGTCTATAACTACGTGACCGTACTGACCACGACCACCAGATTGCTTGACGTGTTTACCTTCGATATCGGTAACTTTTGCGCGAATCGCTTCACGGTAAGCAACCTGAGGCTTACCGACGTTCGCTTCAACGTTGAACTCGCGTTTCATACGGTCGACAATGATGTCGAGATGTAGCTCACCCATACCAGCGATGATAGTCTGGTTAAATTCTTCGTCGGTCCACACGCGGAAGGATGGATCTTCTTTCGCTAGACGGCCCAGAGCTAAACCCATTTTTTCCTGATCAGCTTTAGTTTTCGGTTCAACGGCGATAGAGATAACTGGCTCCGGGAATTCCATACGTTCCAGGATAATAGGAGAATCCTGATCGCACAGTGTGTCACCTGTGCTCACGTCTTTCAGGCCGATAGCAGCCGCGATATCGCCTGCGCGAACCTCTTTGATCTCTTCACGTTTGTTAGCATGCATTTGAACGATACGACCAAAACGCTCATTAGCAGACTTCACGGAGTTCAGCACGGTATCACCGGAGTTAACAACACCAGAGTACACGCGGAAGAAGGTCAAGTTACCTACAAACGGATCGGTAACAATTTTGAAGGCCAGTGCAGCAAACGGCTCATCATCGCCTGCGTTTCGCTCAGCCGGCGTGTCTTTACCGTCATCCAGAATACCGTTTATTGCAGGTACATCAACCGGAGACGGCAGGTAATCAACGACAGCATCTAGCATCGCCTGTACTCCTTTGTTCTTAAAGGCAGAACCACAGGTAACAAGGATGATTTCGTTGTTCAGAACACGCTGACGCAGCGATTTTTTGATCTCTTCTTTGGTCAGTTCTTCACCGCACAGGTATTTCTCCATCAGCTCTTCGGAAGCTTCGGCAGCAGCCTCGACTAGATTCTGGTGCCATTTGTCAGCTAGTTCTAGCATGTTAGCAGGGATATCTTCGTATTCGAAAGTAGCGCCCTGATCGTCTTCATTCCAGCTGATCACTTTCATTTTTACCAGGTCAACAACCCCGGTGAAAGCTCCTTCAGCACCAATCGCTAACTGCAGAGGAACCGGGTTCGCGCACAGACGGGATTTAATCTGACTAACAACTTTTAGGAAGTTCGCGCCTATACGGTCCATTTTATTAACGAATGCGATGCGCGGCACCTTGTATTTATTAGCCTGACGCCATACAGTTTCAGACTGCGGCTGAACACCACCAACAGCACAGTAAACCATGACAGCACCATCAATAACACGCATGGAGCGTTCTACTTCGATAGTGAAGTCAACGTGTCCCGGGGTGTCAATGATGTTTACACGGTGTGGTTCAAACTGCTTTGCCATACCAGACCAGAATGCAGTAGTCGCAGCAGAGGTAATGGTAATTCCACGCTCTTGCTCCTGCTCCATCCAGTCCATCGTAGCGGCTCCGTCGTGAACTTCACCGATTTTGTGGTTTACTCCTGTGTAGAAGAGAATACGTTCTGTTGTGGTAGTTTTACCAGCATCGATGTGTGCACTAATACCAATGTTACGGTAACGTGCAATGGGTGTTGTACGAACCATTCGTTTCCTCTGTATCTTCGAACGTTCAAATCATCAGTTAATATAAATGGGAAGACCATAATAAAGCTCGCCCGTTTGAGTTGGCCCTACCCATTGGTTAGCAGGAATTACCAGCGGTAGTGAGCGAACGCCTTGTTGGCTTCGGCCATGCGGTGAACTTCTTCACGTTTTTTTACAGCAGAACCTTTGTTCTCTGCTGCATCAGAAAGTTCGTTCGACAGGCGCAGAGCCATCGATTTATCACCGCGTTTACGAGCAGCTTCTACGATCCAACGCATAGCTAGGGCATTACGACGGACCGGACGTACCTCAACTGGAACCTGGTAAGTTGAACCACCTACACGGCGGGACTTTACTTCGACAGTCGGACGAACGTTTTCGAGAGCGACTTCGAATGCTTCCAATTCGTTTTTACCAGAACGCTGTGCTAAGATTTCCAGTGCAGTATAGACGATTGCTTCTGCAGTAGATTTTTTACCGTCTACCATTAGAATGTTTATAAATTTGGCTAGTAATTCAGATCCAAACTTAGGATCCGGAAGGATCTTACGATGACCAATGACGCGACGACGTGGCATAGAAATACTCCGTTGTTAATTCAGGTTGTCCAAAACTCTACAAGTTTAGTTTGACATTTAAGTTAAAACGCTTGGCCTTATTTAACGGAGAACTATTAACCCTTAGGACGGTTAACACCGTACTTGGAACGACTCTGTTTACGATCTTTAACACCAGAACAGTCTAGTGCACCACGTACGGTATGGTACCGCACACCCGGGAGGTCTTTAACACGCCCGCCACGGATCAGGACTACAGAGTGCTCCTGCAGGTTGTGACCTTCCCCCCCAATGTAGGAAGTCACCTCGAAACCGTTAGTCAAACGCACACGGCATACTTTACGCAATGCGGAGTTTGGTTTTTTTGGAGTGGTAGTATATACGCGAGTACATACACCACGTTTTTGCGGGCACGCTGCCAGCGCAGGAACTTTGCTTTTTGCAACCTTCAGTGAGCGCGGCTTGCGAACCAGCTGGTTAATTGTTGCCATTAAAAACTCCTGGTTTTTTGCTTCGTAAGCACATAATCAATAGCTCCATACTACTATGGAAGTAAAACATGAGGACGAGAAATTCTAGGGCTGGCGGTGAAAGGAGTCAAGAAATAGTAAAAATTCAGCATTACCATGCCAGTTGTACTGCATATTTAGCGGTCAGGCGAACAAATTCAGTATAGTCGATCAACGGAATACTAGTTGAAATTTGGGCAACCAGCCCGCGAGCTTCAACATCTGCCCGCAAGGCATAGACCGGAACGCCCTGTTCTAACAAACGCGCCTCTATATCTACCTGCGCCAATGCAGCGATAACACCATCCTGTAATAGAAGGATGGCATCCTGAGGAGCAACGCAAAGCATTATGATATCGATATCGGTCTGATACGGTGAACGAAAAAGCGTGTGTAAGCGTTTTTTCGTGGGTAGATTTGCGTGAAGCTCGATTACAGGTACCTTAAGAAAAAGAGTAGTGCTCTCTAAATTAAAACGTAATGACAGTATCGTAGTAAGCAAGTTTTGTACGCAACGCATTAGGCCTAAGCAGCTTAACGTCTATCACCCATGCGGTGTCTGGTCCCAGACCACGGATTGCAGCAGACGTTGCACACAAGTAGCAACGTTCAATATCATACATTGGCAGCACACTAAATGTGCTGATATAGTTACGCATCAGAATTTTGTCTGGCTGCTGGCCAGGTAACAATTGCAGCACACCGTCGCCGATAAAAAAGACACCGATGTCATCGGTCAACGCAGAGGTCGCTAGCAAGGCATCCAGTCCTTCTCGTCCTGAAGTATCACCATGCGGTGCATGGATAAAAAAGAAAGCGACACGGTTCATTATCGCTCCTTAAAATTGAACAACGCGATCGCACATCAACACGGATTGGGCCAGTTCGCCCAGCCCGTTTAGTGAAAATCCGTGTTGCAGATTGCATGTGGGCAAATTTAGCAGGTTCGCTTGTTCTCTGTCAGAGATGCCTCGACGTAGCGCGGCTGCTATACAGACATTCAGTGCTACCTGATGCGTTGTGCCTAACCGTTTCCAGGCATCCGTCAAATCAAACTCATCATTAGCCGGAGACGTTAGTTCACTGGCGTTTAAAACCCCTTCTCGATAAAAAAAGACACAGTCAAGACGATGACCTTGCTCAATCAGCGCTCTAGCAAACAGTAGAGCACTACTCGACTCCTGTTTTCCGTATACAGGGCCTGTCACCAATAGGCAATAACGCAACATCAAAGATCGTGACCGCTAAAATAGCGATAAGGCGTGTGTTTAGAAAAATTCAAGTGATATTCGCTCTGATGAATAGCATCCTTGATATAGAAAATATCTTTTTCATTAAAATTCAGCACAATTTATCTTTTCCTATTGCTATTGTTGCAAATTTTATAATCTATAGTTACCTCTCGATAGAGAACTAGGGGATCTAAGCCACTAGATTGTCTATCGAGAAAGAAAAGTTCACAGAGAAAGCCCACTCCATGGATTTCCGAGAAAATAAAAAGCTAAAAAGCCAGGGAAAAGGCACATCAAGGTGCATATTGATGCACAGCATGGCAATTATACGCCGCTTTCGTCGAGGGTAAGTAGTAGAGTTATTGGAAATACTACTGTATTGTCTCTGCCATGTCATGCAGTATGCGCAGCGCTAGATCTGTTATTAAAAATCTATTTTACGCACGAACGAGAGATGTTCGCTGTTAGCCCTGCGCGCATTACTGAAGATATCAGATCCTCTAACCTAGGTAGAACGATTTCAAAGGCTCACTAATCAGCCTCGCAAGACCGTCTACTACACATTCGTATGATTTCAGGATTTCATGGTCCGTTGGATTAAACGGATATTCCGTTCCTATAGCAAATCAAGTTCATATATTTTAACTGAGAACAGAGCTATTACCTATCACTACCTGCTTCAAGTCGCAGGCACTTTGGCTGTATTGCTTATTCGGGTTATGACCGCATGCTAGACTTCTAATAAAGCTACAGAAGCCGAGTTCAAAATCTGCTCCTTGCAGATGTATTATCCAATATGATTTACATGAGCAAGATCATCTAGATCTACTCTCTTGCCGACTTCCTGCAACTCAAATGAGTTTCGGTATAGTGTACTTAATGTTTCTTCTCTCGTCCCCATATCATATTTCACGTTTCCACTTCCTGTTATAGGAGATCAAGACTCTGTCTTGAGGACGGTTTCAGTGTATTGTCTTAGCGTCATGCGCTATCATACATTTTTTATTTATTCATTGAGATAGCCATAAAAATTCGTTTTACCATTTTGCTTGCCACTAGGGCGCAAGCATAGGCTACGTGCTATTTTTCCACATGTATTTTATACAAATATTTTCTGTTTTTTCCAAACACTGCACCTATAACTCCAGTAACAGCGTTACAGATAGATTGCCGATCTACTGATCGCGTATATTGATACCATGACACAGAGCATCAAGCAATTGTTGCAAATTTTTAAGTCCCCCGTCTGGGTTTCCTCTGTTCGCCACCAACAGGTCTCGCTAGCTCAGAATGTGATTGGTCCTATGCAAGATGCGATGGAATCGCTGGTAGAATAGCCTAGGCAGCGCCTTGATTAGCAAATCAACCATGACAATGTCACGCGATATATAGATAGGAGGATGCCCAGTTATTGTAATTCTTCTTGTGCAATGTAATTGCATATGCTCACTGATATATTCAACACTTGAGAGCACCATCACCCTACGCATTATAGCCGATCCGTAAATCTCCATAACAGGGTATTGATGAAAGCACACTTGAAGAATTGAGCAAAGCTTTTGTGCGTATGAAAAGCCGTTAGTGACGTTCTGGCAGTGGTTATCTTCCCAACTCTAGCTTCTGAGAACAAGTAATAAAAGTGGCGGGAGTAGACCCTACAGTCTAGCACTCCATACTGCTAAAAACTATCTTAACAACCCTCCTTTCCGTACAAGAGGGAATCTCTCTCAGGTTAAGATTAAATATTTACCTTCGCTACTACTCGGGGTACCTCAGCTTACGATGATGGCAATAAAATAGGAATAGATATTGTGAGTTATCTTAACTGTAGCTTACTTTCTTTGCTCTTTTTCTATAGCGTGTTTTTCTGGTTTAGCGGCCGGGTTGGCGTTAGTGTCTACCTTGATATCTAGTAGCTTGACTTCAAATACCAGTGTAGAGTTGGCCGGAATACCAGGAACACCATTTTCGCCATAAGCTAACTCGGGAGGAATAACTAGTTTGGTTTTCCCACCTTTCTGAATCTGCTTCAACCCTTCTGCCCAGCCAGGGATAACACGTCAAGACGGAAGGGAAGGAGAGCGGTTCTCCACGTTTATAAGAGTTATCAAACTCGCTACCATCAATCAGCGTACCTTTGTAGTTAACAACAACGGTATCACTCTTTTTCGGTGCTATGCTAGTTCCCTTTTTTCTACCTGATATAGTAAACCAGATTTCGTTTTCTTCACGCCTTTTTCCTTACCGAATACATCACGGAATTTAGTGCCTTTTTCAGCTTCTTTAGCATCTTGCTTCCTTTTTGTTTTTGCGGCCGTTTTCACGTGCGTTTCGAAACCTTGTAAGGTTTTCTCAATCTCTTCGTCGCTCAATTTACACTTATCAGTGAAGACGTCTTGAACGCCAAAAATTGACTGGTCTTTCTTCAAAAAAAACCTAGTTTTTTTGCTCTTTCAAGAAATTTTTTCATTTAATGCCTTAAAGAAGCACCTAGGGCATAAGCGATGGCATCCTCATCGCTCTTGAATTTTTCTGCTGAGGACCATTGGATGGTTTAGTCGCTTCTGCTGCCATTACTAGGTTAGCATTCAGTGTCAGTAGCATCCCTATCCCTAACAGGGTTACTTTAAATAGTGTTCTCATCATCTATCATCTCCCCGATCTAGCCTCGATCGGCCTCAAAAATATTACTTGTAAATGCGCGACTACTCTAACTATGGGTATCGAAATAACACAACGATAAATACAATAGTCTTTTAATAAAATTCTCTGCATTATTTATAGGGCAAATCTTGTCCATCGTCGATGTCTAGAGGTTCAGAATACCCGGCTAGACAAGATAAATTACAGAGGAATCATAATGTCATATTCTCATCTCGAGCAACGCATTGAAATACTTGAAAGCAAGATAGAGTTTCAAGAACTCACTATTGATCAGTTGAACCAGACGGTCGTCCAGCATGAATTAGAAATGGCAAAGATACGCGAACACTTACGCCTGCTGCTGGAAAAGCTTAAAGCAGCCCCCACTTCTCTTGTCGCCTCACAATCCGAAGAGGAGATACCGCCACATTATTAGCAAAAAAACGATGGCGTACACGCACTTTCCTAGTTTCGTCAGATCACAGTTTAGATCATCTCTAGCCATTCATACGGTTTCTCTTACACTATAAAAAATAACAAATTGATTTAACTGATATAAAACCAACAAATATTTTTTGGTAAAAATGCTCACAGCAAATCTCTCTTGAGAGAGTCTGTTTAGAAAAACTAAAAAATTATGATTAATATGAGAATATTGCCTTACGTGGCCTAAAACTCTGGCCCTTGCTACATATTTTAACCGCGATAGTTATTCCGTAGATTAGGCTGCTTGTAAAAATAAAAGTGGAGCTGGCTTGCCAGCATTGATGGCGCAAAAATCTGATTATATTGGGTCACTCCGGTGAGTAGGTGCTCTTTTATCTCATAAAAATCAGATAAAAGTGATTGAAATCTTCGTAGAAGCCGTGAACGGTCCGTCCCATTGCCCTCTATCATCGATGGCATCAGTCTCGAAGGACTGAGATGACATCTGAAGAAGCTAATCGTGCTGTCAGCTCCATTCCTTAACAAGGCTAGAAGAGGCCTTAGCTCTACCTGATGCAGAGTCAGATATCTACCTATCCTAAGTCAGCAAACCTTTACGTCATGGCTATCATAGAATGCCTCAATATCACTAATTCGTCCCGTCGTACTTGCCCTCCTACTAGTATAGACAGATCGCCTTGTCCAATACGCCGTGCCAGTTTAAGGTTTCCTCGCAGCCATCTCCCTATAACGAAGCAAATACCGATAACATTGATGAAACCCCCGACTCTCTAAGGTTCTTAGCATACGGGTCAGCGTCTTAAGGGGAATGAATTCCTGGATAAGACCAACGATAAATATCACCTTCTAGCTGTATAGCGGTACAAAAGCACGAGCAATCACGCCTGCTACGAAAAAACTAAGAGGAACATCCTCATGCAGGCTTTAAGCCTCCATCTTGAAATAGGAGTGGCATCGCATAAGCGATGCAGTTAACGATATAACCATCAAAGAACGTCGCAAGGCCGATGATATTTTTGCTCTAAAAAAACAGAGCATGATGGGTAAGCGTTCACGCTGGGGATGGCGACACAAACTGATCATTGGATATCTTGTCTTCTTCATGCAATGATCTGACGATCAGAAGTTCAGTTATCATAATTAAAGAGCGTGAAAGGTATACGGTTCAGGGTACATAAATTAATATTTATGTTAACCATCGTAGAACCTCTCATTTTTAGATGTTCTATCCTGTGTTTATTAAAACAAGATTCTTGGGGAAGAGATCGAAGGGAAACGTTCATGATAGTGATTGTGTTCACCATGTACATGAACTATGCGCAATCTCTTCTTCCTTCGCTTCATAGACTACAAAAAGTTCTTTTAAAATAGTGATTTTGACTGGAACACGGCACAGATCAGATCGTCTGATTACTTCAAAACACGCTCTATCGGATTTTATCACTCGCCGTATGCATTGTTGAAACAGATGCTAGCTAACGTAAACCTTTTACTAATTTTGAAACCTGAAAGCCTTTTTTCAATCAAAAAAAAAGGAGCTTGTGACTGTGCAGGTAGTCCAACTAAGTTCTCGTCGGAGACTCATCAAGCAATACATCATCTTCTATACGTACCTAGTAGATCAAGCTAACTACTAGATCTTTTCTATTTTTATGACATCGCTTACTTTGCTGCACGCATCGCGTGCTATTTGTATTCATCCCAATCATCCAGCCTGCGACGTTCATGCAGCATTTCGCGTTGGAAAATATCCTCCAGCTCACGCCGCGCTTCCTTAACACGTGAAACCTGTGCTACATCGCCATCGCCCTGTCGCATCGGCATCAATGCGCGCAACATGCGTATATCTAAACGCCGAAAATGCTGCTGTGCACGATATGCTTGGTGAGGATGCATCCCTACTGACATCAATGTTTTGCGACCTAGATCAAGCGCACTTGAAAAGGTTTCACGCGAGAAATGCTTTACTCCAGATTGAAGCAACTCATGGGTTTCTACACGCCCGCGGGTACGAGCTAGAATTTCCAGATTAGGAAAATGCTTTTGGCACAGATGCACGATGGCTATGGTGTCTTCCGGCTCATTACAGGTAATTACAATCGCGCGTGCCTGTTCTGCTCCTGCGGCCCGCAGAAGTTCTAGCTCTGTAGCATCACCATAGTACACTTTATAGCCGTAACTACGCATGAGGCTTACGGCGCTAATGTCCCTCTCCAATACCGTGATGCGCATTTTGTTCGCCATTAACAATCTACCAATCACTTGCCCAAAGCGGCCAAAACCAATCACAATTACCTGCGGTTCGTCATCTTCCACATAGTGTTTTTCGTCCGATTCCTCTGTTGTAGCATTATAACGACGTTCCAGAATTCGGTCGATGCCCTGCATAAGTAACGGAGTGGTCATCATCGAAAGAGTGACTGTTACCAGCAGTAACGGAAGTTGCTCCCCCTGCAACACCTTATGTGCTGCAGCCGCAGAAAATAGCACAAACGCGAACTCGCCACTTTGACTAAGTACTCCGGCAAACTGAAGCCGTTCTGAACGTCGCATCTGATTCACACGTGCTAGCATATAAAGTACAACTCCCTTGACCATAACCAGTAGGAATACCCCTAGCAGCACCTCGTAAATATAGGTCAACAACACACCAAGATCGAGCGCCATGCCAACAGAAATAAAAAATAGGCCTAGCAACAACCCCTTAAAGGGTTCAATAGAGATCTCCAGTTCATGTCGGTACTCACTCTCAGCCAGCAATACACCAGCGATAAAGGTGCCAAGCGCCATAGAAAAGCCCAGCGCATCCATAAATACTGCAGAACTAAGTACCAGCAGCAACGCTGCTGCGGTAAACACCTCGCGCACCCCAGAAGCAGCGATAAAACGGAACAGAGGACGAACTAGATAACGTCCACCAATTAGCATCCCTATAAAGGCCATAACTTTGATGGCAACGGCTTTCCAGTCGGTTACTTCTCCCTGCACTCCGGCCAACATTGGAACCAGCGCTAATGCGGGAATCACCGCTAAATCCTGAAACAGCAGCACTGAGAAACCTAATTGGCCAGATTCGCTGCGGTTCATGCCCTTCTCACGCATTAATTGCAGTGCTATCGCCGTAGAAGACATTGTAAGCCCGATGCCGCCAATCAGCGCTGACTGCAAGGAAAAACCGGTCAAGTAGAGCAAACCACCAAGAGCCGCTGCGCTAAGCCCAACTTGCGCCGCACCAATGCCGAAGATAGAGCGTCGCAATGTCCATAATTTTTTCAGATTCAGCTCTAACCCAATAATAAAAAGCAGGAAAACTACACCAAGCTCAGAGAAGTGCAGAATGGCATCGACATCACGGATAAAGCCTACTCCCCAAGGACCAATGGCTATCCCTGCGATCAAATAACCCAATACCGCACCAATGCCTAATCGTCCGGCGATTGGCACCATCAGCACAGCGACAAACAAAAACAGAATACTTGCGCCCAATATAGGGGAACTTTCCATTAATCACCTTGACTGGTTAGCAACGGGGAAACAAGCCATTCGCTATACACATTGGCATAACTTGCCAATACATCAGCAGGTAATCGGCGCGCCCAATAGACCATCATTGGCGGAAACCAGTGCATACGACACATGGCTGCTGTCATTTCAAACTGGCGGAGCACCTCTTCCATGCTAAAGCGGTTGCTGCCTTGTGGATGATAACTCTCCTTCGGTTCACCAGTGGTTATTACTGAACGCCAATATTTTCCCGCTAGCGCATTTCCGCCAATACCATTGGCAAACCCGCGCGAAAGCACTCGATCAAACCACTCTTTTAACAGAGCCGGGCAACTGTAAGTATAGAGTGGATGCTGAAAAACAATCACCTGATGTTCGCGTAGAAGCTGTTGCTCATAGTGAATATCAAGAAAAAAATCAGGATAGTGAGCATACAAATCGTGCACGGTAACATGAGCTAACTGGTACGCCGGTTGCAACAATACGCGGCTTGCCACCGAGTCTTGCGATTCCGGATGGGCATACAGCAGCAAAACCTTCGGTGGCTGCAACATCATTCCCTCAAAAGCGTCGTCATGAGCGCAGTTTTCCGCTAGCGGGATGGGGATGCGCGATAACGATACGAAAAACAGGAGTTCGCTGTCCCGAGATACCTGCGAAACACCCGAAAAAATTCGCGTTGCAAGAAGGCGGCAAGAAAGTCTCCCCCGAACCACTTACTTTTGTAAGTGGTTCGGGTAAATAAGCATAGCCAACTTACCTGCAACGTGAGAAGTATGCCCAGTATAATTTAACATACTCTGAACATATGACGCTTGATGATTGTTTTCTCTGATTTACAAATTCGTCGCAGACTGCTGTGCTTATCTTGCTTGATAACGCTAACGCTATCATCAACCCAGGTTATAAGGTTTGGTTGGTCGATAAAAATGGCTATAGGAAGTCTAAGCTACTCTTTTTACTAAAAGGTGAGATCGGTGCTAACAGCAGTAACTCCACTTTCTTTCCAAGCAACTGAGTATTAGCCTACGTTAAACAGAAAACGCCTGCGCCAGATGTGCACATCATTGATTATGTTATTAACGGAGATGGTGAATTTCGTTAGTAATAGGATGAATTTCAGCATGTAAACGATATTAACAATTCCACAGGCACTGCTGTTTCAATGGATATGGCGTATGCATCTTAACCTTGCACAGTCTCTGATTTGTTGATCCGCTCTGCTGCTTTTCGACAAACTTACCAACACCCCCTCCACGAAAAGATTAAAAACAGTGCAAAGCGGAACTACGTAGCCAAACCCAACCTTTGCATAAAGAGATCGCTCAGTCTGCTGCAGCAGATAGAGAAATTCTCCGAAGTATTGACAAAAATCGAAATACGTTTAGGTTACAGCTAACTGTACGATTAAAGCTCGTAAAGCTAAACTAACAGAATACTTGGAATAGTAGGCTAAATTTAAAGGAGAAATAGCTCGCATGAAACGCTAAATATCATGCTGCCTATACCTATTTTTCTTTTTTTATCTGTAACAAAAACACCCCCATTAATACAATTAAATACACGGCAATTTTATATATCACTAGGTTAGTAGAATCTGGCAGAAAAAAGAAGTAGCTATGAAACTACTCATGGCTACGTTGGTAAAACGACTGACAGAAAGGCGTAATACGCGTTGAAAAAAGAGAAAAAACCTATTGAAGAGATTATACAGTGGTGAATGATTTCGTAGCTGAAGGTGATTTACCCGATTTTTACCAACATGACTTTTTCTCCGATATAGGGAGAAAACACTGCCGCTCAATCAGGTTATTCGTCAGTCCCGACTCGATGACAAAAAAGTGTAGATTAATATGCGTGACCAAGCCTGAGGCTTCTGCACGATGCTCTGTAGGAGCACTAGACTTTGCACGCAGTAATATTATTTCGTCTATTTAAATTAGAGAACATTGATAGCACTACAGTCACCTCTGCTGAAATTAGCACCAGCCTCATCGGGCTCGGCGCTTTTGTCCCCAGCATTGCAATCCATCAGAATCTGATGACCAGATGATGAATCACCGAGAAAGGGTAGATCTTACCTCATTTCACGCACGCTGGCATTTCTAACTCCTAAAATTTATTTAAAAATTAATTAATAAGTATAGTCAAAAACCTCAACCTCTTAATAACTAGAGCTCAATCATTCTGAAGAGAGACAACACAAGACAGCTTCGTCAAGCTGTATTACAAATAGGAATAGAATCTATTCCATCAGTATGGTATTGATAAGTAGAATGGTTCGTGACTAGCCATACAGATGCCAGTATATTCTCTGACGTCAGTCCGCTAATACGGAATTACTACTAGTACGTTACTACGCCGTATAGGGAAATCTGAACACTGTAATTTTACAGTGAATTATAACATAGGATAACAGCGAATGGTTCTCGGCAAACTACCGATAGAACCGACTCTAGATTGGTTCCTTTCTCATTGTTATATTCACAAATACCCATCGAAGAGCACGCTAATTCATCAAGGTGAAAAAGCAGAAACGCTTTACTACATTGTGAATGGGTCTGTTGCAGTGCTGATCAAGAAGGATGAAGAAGGCAAGGAAATGATTCTCTCCTATCTCAACCAGGGAGATTTTATTGGAGAACTAGGTTTGTTCGAAGAGGGCTAGGAACGCCTTGCATGGATACGAGCACAAATTGCTTGCGAAGTCGCTGAAATCTCATATAAAATTCTGCCAGTTGATTCAAGTCAACCCGGATATTTTGATTCTCCTTTCTTCACAGATAGCTCGTCGTTTACAGGTAACTACTTAGAAAGTAGGCAATCTTGCCTTTCTCGATGTAACAGGTCGTATCGCGCAGACGTTCTTGATCCTAGCGAAACAGCCTAATGCCATGACACACATAAATGGGATGCAAATCAAAATTATACGTTAAGAAATTGGCCAAATTTTTGGCTGTTCCCGCGAAACGGTAGGCCGCATTCTAAAAATACTCGAAGATCAAAATCTAATCTCTGCGCAAGGAAAAACTACCATGGTATACGGTACTTGCTAATTGTACTAGCGCTGTTTCAAAAAAACAATATATTTCTCAATATGCAACATTTTGTTTTTTTGAAATGTTAGGCAGCTTCCACTACGGATTCAACCGCTTGAGCGAACTGTCCCATAGCTTGTTGTTATATCTTGCTACATCAATGACCAACGACAGCACTAAATACATCTCCTTTAACCACAAGGACTAGCACCATCACACCTAGCTCCGCCTCTGCGGACAGGAATAACACGCTTTGCCTATGCCATTTCGGCTTCAATTCCTCTTTAAAATTAGCAGGGAACTCCCCAATCTCTATACCGCAAATCTATAAAAAGTGTTATGTTCTTCTTTAATTACCTGAAGAATTTAGATAATATAATCGTTCATAGCTTGCTAATGCACAGGAAAACACATTCGGTATTCGGTATGTTGATGGTATCCAATACCGATTAAAGCGAAAATATAATCATAAATCTATGAATAAAAATTAATAATTATGTTTATAAAATAGCGCGTCATGCCAATTTTTATCACCAGTCGGACTGACAAGCTCAGACATTAAGGAAGTTCTGTAACAGGTGATGCCCCTGCTCACTAAGAATGCTCTCTGGATGAAACTGCACCCCTTCTAGCGGCAAGGTATGATGACAAATTCCCATAATTTCATCAGGTTCACCGTCTTGTTCCGTCCAGGCCGTGATGTCAAACTCGGCGGGCAAAGAGGATTGCTCAATCACTAGTGAATGATACCGTGTCACGGTTAATGGCTGTTTTAAATCGGTGAATACTCCACATCCCGTATGCTGAATGACAGAAGTTTTTCCGTGCATCACCTGTCTCGCTCGTACTATGCGTGCGCCAAACGCTTGCCCCATCGCTTGATGGCCAAGGCATACGCCAAGAATAGGCAACTTGCCAGTAAAATAGCGGATAGCTTCCAGCGAAATACCTGCTTCATCCGGCGTACAGGGGCCTGCAGAGATGACAAGGTGTGTCGGTGCGAGCGTTTCAATATCCGCCAGCGTCAGGGTGTCATTGCGTTTAACCAGCACCTCAGCACCTAGTTCGCAAAAATACTGGTAAAGATTGTAGGTAAAGGAGTCATAGTTGTCGATGAGTAGTAGCATAGAACGAGTCTACTCTAAAAGAGATGCTCTAGGCTACTTTATATGTCTTTGCAGTAATGTTAACGGCGTCCTGAATACGGCTTAACAAGAAATGGAGTGCATTAGCACTAGCTGATATCGCTAACCACTTCAGTACTCCACGATAAATTAGGTTGAGAGAACGCTCTGGTAGATTTCGCGGCTAAGAACCCTTCTCCGCACTTCACCTAACACTAGCCTTTATTGCCAATCTGACTGAATTGAAGTGCTCTCACACTCGATTAGTTAATAAAAAATTACATAATCGCTGGTGCACATACCCATAGACTAGACGTAGACGTCGCTGGAAGCCAACCGAATTCCAGAGATGAACCAGTTTGCACTGCTAAACCAAACTCTGAAAATAACATGGTCACTAACGTCATGTCTCATGCGGAAAAAAACTAGCGCTAGAATCCAAAACCATCCATACACCTCAAACAATATGATGCCCTGTAGAGGTATAAGTACTATTTAAATATTCATTTAGGCTCCATTAATTGAAATAATTCATAACAAAAATAACTATGAGTATGCATGTGACTATCAATTGAAATTTATTCAATACTGGTAGTATACTGTAGAAGATTTTGATTCTTCCATTTCTTTGTCTTTCCACGGAGCTATCCAGCCTCTCTGAACAGCAGAGCTAGAGAGTGACTTTGCCTAGTCACTTGTATCTATAAAAAGATCGCCGTAATAATATTTATTATAATGGCCGCAATAAAATTGTTATTCGCTACTAACTTTTATAGTCACTGGGAAAAGGATAGTATCCAAAATTAGATATAATAAATTGCTGAGTGTACTAATTATTATTAGTTATTTTCATATACCTTTCTCTTTCTAGCCGATCTTATCATAAGAATTTTAAATTTTTAAAGAGCTACTACTATAATCTAACTATAGAAAACTGTAATGATACTTACTTTAATATAATTAATCTTACGAGCTAATTAATCTAAAAAGTAATTAGTAACTCGAAACAAAGATAACTGCAGAGATAAAAGATTATGCTCTTTTTATCATAGAAAATGCATTTAGAAATAACACTACATTCACTTGCACAAAACTCTATAGTATTTAGAGAATATAAAATAAAAAATTGAAAAGTAAAATGACCCTGCCCTTTCAATCTATCATAAAGGGTGTAAATATTTTATATTCAGAAATAATGTGAAATCCATGAAGCAGCAAAGGGGTTATACTGGTATGACATAGATATTGCTAGATCTAAACATAATTCCGTCCTGATGCAAAGGATAAGTAATAAAATCAAGCCTGCCCGGTTTAACCGACAGGCATACACATTACGGCTGAGCAACGAAACCCACCGCCTCGTACACTTTTTTCAACGTTATATTGGCTTTTAGCCGTGCTTTTTCTGCACCTTTACGCATTACCTGCTGCAAAAAGGCTTCATCATTACGGAAATGATGATAGCGCGCCTGAAGGTCGGTTAGCATATTGCAGACTGCATCAGCGACTGCACTCTTCAAGTGGCCATATAGCTGCCCTTCAAATGCTTTTTCCAGCTCAGGAATCGGTTTCCCCGTCACACTAGCTAAGATATCTAACAGGTTAGATATCCCAGCCTTGTTGGTAACATCATAACGCACTACAGGCGGCTCATCGGAATCAGTAACCGCACGCTTGATCTTTTTCACTACAGATTTTGTATCTTCTAGAAGCCCAATAACGTTGTCGCGATTGTTATCAGATTTAGACATTTTTTTAGTAGGATCCAGTAATGACATCACGCGTGCACCTGCTTTGGGAATAAATGCCTGTGGCAATTTAAAAATATCACCGTAAAGCGTATTAAAGCGCTGAGCGACATCGCGGCTCAATTCTAAATGCTGTTTCTGATCTTCACCCACCGGAACTGGATTGGTTTGATACAGTAGGATATCAGCAGCCATCAACACGGGATAGTCAAATAAACCCGCAGTAATATTATCGGAATAGCGCGCAGATTTGTCTTTAAACTGCGTCATGCGGCTCAGTTCACCAAAGTAGGAATAGCAATTTAGCACCCAGCTCAGTTGCGTATGCTCCGGCACATGTGACTGAACAAAGATAGTGCTTCTTTGCAGATCAATACCACAAGCGAGATAGAGCGCCAACGTATCCAATGTTGCTTTGCGTAACTGCTGAGGATCCTGGCGCACAGTGATTGCATGCAGGTCAACGATACAGTAAATGCAATCGTAATCATCCTGCATTTTTACCCACTGACGTAACGCCCCAATGTAATTACCAATGGTGAATTGACCTGACGGCTGTGCACCGCTAAATACAATGGGCTTATTCATGCTGATGCTTCCTAGTTTTTTGACGTAAATGTAAATGGAGCCCACAGCAGGGGCATAGGTTATGAGAATTGCTCAACCACCTCCATACTTGGACAGCCCACCTCCGAGAAAGAATTGTCGATAAACAGTAATTCAGATGCCAGAATCTCCTTACTCTGGCAATACTAGATACTACAGCGAAGCTAGGTATGCCTTCTTCACTGTTGGTTACTAGCGCCATAGAGTGGACCACACTCAGTCAGCTCAGCTAAGCGTGGTTTGAACTTCAGGGAATAGCGTGGCAGTACGCTATTCCTTGAAGTTCACTTTTTTTGTATATAATATAGCGCTGAAATATTTCAGGTGCGGTGCTATTGCTTTCGGGAAACCTGCCAAGAGCTGTTCCGGTATCTAGCAACACATCAGCAACGCTGCCTATAACAAGCCATCTAGATCAAAAGACTATCTGCGAACGTACTGATATTCCCTATGAGCTACCTTACTCAATTCACTACGCATGTTGTCAATTACGGCACGATAATCGGGGTGGCCAAAAATGGCAGAACCCGATACAAACATATCGGCACCCGCTTGCGCAATCTGTGCGATATTGTCGACCTTCACACCGCCATCCACTTCCAGTCGAATGTCGTAACCGCTCTCATCGATACGTTGACGAACCTGACGTAGTTTATCTAAAGTACCGGGAATAAAGGATTGCCCGCCAAATCCAGGATTAACCGACATAAGCAGAATAACATCCAGCTTATCCATCACGTAATCAAGACACTTAATAGATGTCTCTGGGTTAAGCACTAAGCCCGCTTTACAACTGTGATCCTTAATCAATTGCAGGGTATAATCAACAACCTCAGATGCTTCATGATGGAAGGTGATAAAGCTGGCACCGGATTCGGCAAAGTCTGGAATAAGGCTATCTACAGGCGTCACCATAAGGTGAACATCAATAGGTGCTGTAATGCCATAGTTACGCAATGCTTTAAGCACCAATGGCCCGATAGTTAGGTTGGGAACGTAATGGTTATCCATGACATCGAAGTGAACTACATCGGCCCCTGCTGCTAGCACACTAGCAGTATCTTCTCCTAACCTAGCACAGTCGGCCGATAAGATCGAGGGGGCGATTAAGAAAGTCTTCATTCGTATCTCCAAATAGTTCATGGGCTAAGCAGTGTTATTCGTACGCATAAGGTATTAACGTTAGAGGCTTACTATAGAGCGCCAACAGTTCATTGACTTTGCTTCTCCTCATGATATTCCGGCTGATGGTGCGTCTCGCCCTAACCACATACAGTGCTGCCTCCTGATACCACTCTCGAGTGAGTTCAGTATCATGGTTAGATATTAGCACAGGAATAGTATTCTCCACCGATAATTGATGCGCTATCCTCGCCAAGCTTTTTTGATCAAAATTATTAAAAGTATTCGTGTGATACGCCGTAAAATTCGCTGTGACGGAAAGCGGAGCATAAGGTGGATCGCAATAGACTACAGCCCCCCGAATCGCTTTAAGCAAAGTTTGCTGATAATTCTCACAAAAAAAAGTAGCATTGCGTGCCTTGTGGGCGAACCAGCCTAACTCTTCTTCGGGAAAATACGGTTTTTTGTAACGGCCAAAAGGCACGTTGAATTCACCACGCATGTTATAACGACACAATCCATTATAGCAGTGGCGATTTAGATACAAAAATAGTACTGCTCGACGATAAGGAACCGCACAAAGATTAAACTCATCGCGCAACAGATAAAATATCTCTGCCACATTGTGCTCTTCAATGAACAGTTCCCGCGCGTCACGAATAAAATCATCAGTTTGCGTCTTAACAATATCGTAGAGGTTGATGAGGTCATTGTTAATGTCTGCAAGTATATAACGGTCATATTCTGTATTCAAAAATACTGAGCCGGCACCCACAAACGGCTCTATTAGACAGTCTCCTGCAGGTAGATAGCGACAAATTTCTTCTATCAGCGGATATTTTCCACCAGCCCATTTTAAAAAAGCGCGGCTCTTCTTCATGCCGTCGTTAGTTACTCATTACATTTCAGAGTCGCAGATTGTACTCTGTGTCAGACAGCACATCACTGCTAAACTTGGTATTACTTATTCAAATCTCACCTCACCTGAGAGACCGGATTAACCCATGGTTTTGCGCCTTCATAGAAGCAGGAAGCGATGTCATTGCCTGATTAACACTTGCGCATAAGAAACGTTAATTCCGTTAACTAATATATACCAGGGCTTACTTATTTGTGTGCTGTTTGTCGTCTGCTTGCAGCATCCTTAAACGTGATGCACTGCTTAATTACAGTGTGAAATGCCCTGTAGAGAGCATTTTGAATCGATTCTACGCCCTGAAACTGTCGCCTTGTCTACAATTGACTGATGTCATCGGCACTTCTTTTTTATCTTGAACGTTTTTAGAGTGGGCAGCTGCCTTCTCCTGTCCCACCCCCTCTTCTCTGAGACAGAGGCCCGGT
Organism: Candidatus Malihini olakiniferum; assembly: GCA_042263625.1. Lineage (GTDB taxonomy): Bacteria > Pseudomonadota > Gammaproteobacteria > Enterobacterales > Enterobacteriaceae > Symbiopectobacterium > Symbiopectobacterium olakiniferum_A. The sequence goes on along the minus strand of JBHKFL010000003.1, from coordinate 27,838 downwards.
GTTTTGCCAAAAGAGCTACAGTAGCAGTCGTAGTCGGCAGGGAAGTTACTGGTGAGGAAGAAATAAATCCATACCCTTTTAGCATTACTGCTCACTCCGTTTGCGATCCATCAGGCAGCTTAGACTACGCTGCCAATGCAGAACAAATGCAGAACAGACGCCAATGATAAGCAACACTAGCACTACAATCCCGATATCAATCATTAAATGATGACAAGCGTGCTCTAACTGCGACGCAGAAAAACGGGGACGGCGTTATTGACTTGTAGCCGCAGATTGCTGGCATCTAGCTTTAACTCATCTTCTGGTTTTAATTCGTCCATTTATTTAAACTTTTCTAACTAAAAGCACATACCATCCGTGCTGTAATATTATATTGAATAATAATAGATTATCTTCTTTTAACCATAAACGATCAGCAATCGCTGCTAACATGCACCCTTCCAAGTAGTATCTATTGGTGCGGTTAGCAAGACAAGGTGCAGCTCGCCTGTCTGTAGCTTTTATCACGCATCTTATGGAAAAATAATCTTCTGATCACATCGCACCCAGACCGTGAACAGGCAGGAATGCACGCACAAGGAATGCATCAACGATCAATATCCGACAATATCCGAAGTTCACCATGCAGCCAGTTACAATAGTCCATTTCATCTTCAATGGCGTGAGCATGACCATAATCCTGACATAGGTCAGTAGCACACATCTCGCTTTCGTGTTCATCGGGAGTAATAATCTCAGCCTTCAGCTCATAGCAATGTCTTATACAAATAAGACAAAGTACTGTAAAAAAATACTGAAGGATTCAGCGCCCGTAAACTGCTTCGAGATTATTCTCCAACTAAAATTAAGAATAATCCCATATTTGATCAGATAGGCTACACTGGAGGAAAACTCCCAGGCAGATAAAGCGCGCAAATAGTCCAAATCAATAATGACAGAACCCGTTCTGATAGAACGCGCCAATCATTTTTACCGAAGAGAGAGGCCAGTGTCTGGTTGGTCACTAACATTACCTGTTTGCCCGAGCCCATAGGCATAAAAGAAGCCTGGTCAGAAAACAAAAACCCGGAAGCTACTGTTAGGGTCATTCTTTCTATGCGCGTAGTTTGCCCGATTAGCTAGGAGCTCAGGGCTCTATGTTGTTACTCAGTTGCCCTCTAACATACTGATAATTTGGTTAGCAACTACTTTTGCGCTCTGCTCGTCAGTGCGAATACTGACATCAGCAATTTCTTCGTAAAGCGGGTTACACTCTCTTGCTAACGCCTCGAGCACTTCGCGTGGGGGATCCTTTAACTGAAGCAGTGGACGCTTTTTATCGCGCTGCGTGCGCGCCAACTGTTTTTCAATAGTGGTTTCCAAATAGACTACAACGCCGCGCGCAGACAGGCGATTGCGAGTCTCACGTGATTTTACTGAGCCACCTCCGGTAGCTAGTACGATACCCTGTTTCTCTGTCAACTCATTGACGACTTTTTCTTCACGATCGCGAAAACCCTCTTCGCCTTCAAGATCAAAAACCCAGCCTATATCAGCCCCAGTGCGTCGCTCAATTTCTTGATCAGAATCGAAAAACTCCATATTAAGTTGCTGAGCTAACTGACGGCCAATAGTGCTTTTTCCAGCACCCATAGGCCCAACCAGAAAGATATTGCGTTTCTCTATCATATTTTTTGTATTACTAAGAGAATTCGTTAATGATAACTCCACCCCGCCTTGCAATCAGCAACGGGACCTAAATTAAAACCTCATGAGCGATACTTCGAGAATCAGACAGAAAATTATCTAAATACTCATAGATATTTTGCAACAGAATAAAATATCTTGCCCCGTGCCAAATGGCAAATAGCGTATTAATGCTGCATCTTTTGACAAGATCATGCTGCTTCCAAAGACAGCAGCGCTCAATGGGAATACCTTGTATGCTAAATCCAGCACAGCGTCAAACTGAGAAAATGAAAAGGGATAAATCTTAGTCTAGTCCACACCGTGAAGTGTCTGTCAAGACGACAAGATCGTCTAATATCGGGAGGGTAATAAAAATTATCAATTCACGCAGTTTATGCTCATGTCGTTGATGCTGCAACACTAAGCCCCATAGCTAAATATACCTCAGCACGGGCTGCTTTGCTCACCATTGGTTTTTGCTGCTAGAAAATTCTGCACAATACAATCGTCTTACTATCAGTAAGGCATAACCTGTTTTGGTTTTCTTGCTTATCGATCCACAATGTTTTCCATTGTCGCATTGTTTAATGACTACTACTCATGTTTAGCTAAATGGTACTTTACCATCACGTACTTCCCTGCCGTGGTATCACTTCCATCTCTAGCACCGCATCTTGAAACTGGATGATTTTATCTCCACCAGCTCCGATGGCTACCTAACAAGGAATTTTGTTCCTTGTTTAATGCTCGAACATGTATTTGTTTTCGATAAAAAGATGCGGACTGGCTATGATTTCAACCTAATTCTCTTGCTTTAGGGCTACTACTACTACTCCTGAATGGAGTAGTAGTAGTAGCCCTAAAGCGTGCTTGATTGAATCCAATGCTCCTATGCTGGCGACTCCAGCGGCACTCTTGACATAAAGCATAAAGCGCGTGCTGAATAAAAGAAAGAATCCTCTCTTAGAGAGAGGCGCCGTATCCATATACCGCTAAAGATGGGCACGATTACGCCTGAGATGATTCGGGCTTTTATGGCAACCGAAGACGGCCATTTTACGATCCCCTCGATGTCGATTCGACAGACATTATTTGTGCCGCAACGATCCCGTTGACATCCTGGAACACATCGCAAGGAGCAAGCACCATTATATAACAGCTAGCGCGTAACTTATTTTTAATCTTAGAACGTATTTTTATCCGCAAGATCAAAGAAATATTTCTGTTAGATCCCTATTGAGGAGTTGCTGACCAAAAACGAGATTTTTGATCTTTATCTCAACAAAATCTAACTCTTGGGTATCGTATCCACAGTGTAGGTACCGCTTCTCTTGTCTATTGTGGCCGAGCCAGTAGATCGGATAACATTAAGTCAAATAGCGACCAGAGCGAGGTTGCCTAAAGCGCTATCTATCTTTCGATAACTTACTCTTAAGATCTTGCCGTGCCAACACCGTAACGTGGTGTTGGCACGCCTGTGCGATGACCATTATCTCCTGCAGGGACAGCATGATCAGACGCGTAACGAGAAACTGGAGACCGCTTTTCACGCTCCGGAAAAGCTGTACACCACTATCATAAAAAACGCCAGCTCACAGCAGAAGAGGCATTGCCTAATACCGTTATAGTCTATGACATGCCTCATAGTTATCGCGGTGCGGACAAAGTGCTGTGGAAAGTGATTGTCGCCGTAACAGCGGCTGAAGTGCAAGCCAGCATGTTACCGTACGCAACCGCATTTAATGAGAACAGGCATGGCATGCTGGTAAGGATTTGCAACGATATGACCTCGGTAGCAAAAAGGGTACCACTAACAGTTCTAAGGATGCCTGGTGCTCTGGATCTACGGTCCTAATCTTGTCACCTCTATGAGGATTATCTGTGATTATCACTGTAGACATCAAGCAATAAAAAATTGAGAATTCGGGCGCGCTTTTTCTGGCTTTAACCTTGCTGTTTTACCCTGCTTACGCTTCTTTTTTTACAGTTTTAGGCCCTTCTTTTATCCAGTCATTTGGGAGTAAGGGGAGATAGGCGCGCGCGCGAAGCCCGCCACGCTCGCTGGTGCCAACTTCCAATCCTCCATCATGCGCATCAATAATACGCTGTACAATCGCCAAGCCTAATCCAGTACCACTGGTAGTGCGCGCACTATTACCGCGCACAAACGGCTGGAATAGATATGCCAGTTGCTCGAAATCGATCCCCGGACCATCGTCCTCTACCTGGAACCAGGCCCGTTGCAGTTCTTGTCCACTGCTGACCTTGCTCCAGCCGTTACCATATCGAGCTGCATTGACTACCAGATTCAATGCAGCTCGTTTGATGGACAGCGAACTGATGCGCACCATCAGTTCGCCCTCAAAAAAATCGCTGTCAATCTGACGCTCATAACCGCTCTCTGCTGCAACGACTTCACCCAGAATATTGTTCAGGTCCGCTGCTTCCATCTGCATCTCCTGACCTGTACGCAGGTAGTCGATAAACTGCTCGATAATCGCGTTGCACTCTTCAATATCCTTATTGATGGATTCCGCTAAATAATCATTATCCTTGCCTATCATTTCCGTGGCCAGCCGAATACGCGTTAAAGGGGTACGTAAATCATGGCTGACACCCGCCATCAGTAACGTGCGATCGTCGGCTAGAAGTTTTACGCCTGCAGACATTTGATTGAAGGCTCGCGTTACTGAACGTACTTCAGAGGCACCATATTCGCGCAACGCAGGCGGGATAATGCCTTTCCCTACTTGCAGCGCAGCATGCTCCAGTTCTACCAAAGGCCTATTCTGCAAGCGAATAAACAACCATGCCCCACCAATGACAAACAACATAATCGCAATCGTATACCTAAACAGCGGTGAAAAAGCATCCTGATGAATTTCTGTTAGTGGCACCCTCACCCAAATATCTGGTGAGAGGCAGGTTTTCAACCACACGACCGGCGTATTTTTACTCATCTCAACACGTACATCTGTCAAGCCGCCAAGCTGCTTGGCCATTTGCTGGCTCAAAAACTTGTAGTGCTGCGCCCAACGTAACCCACTTTCCTCCGCCGCGGCATTGGTATACAGAGAAATTCCTAGTTCGCGATAGATTTCACGTCGAAACGTAGGTAGCCACTCTAATGAAGTGCCATCCTCTAGTTGTAGCGTATCAGTCATCAGCATTCTCACTTCGTATGCCAAAACTTTATTTAGCTGTTGTAGGCTCGGCAAAAGAGCGAAGTTGAGCACTACTAAATAGGTAGTGACCAGACTGATGAACAGCAGGATAACAATCATCAGTAGAGTCCTGGCAAACGAACTGCGCGGAGAAAAACACCATCGTCTCATGCTTTACTACCATCAGGCACAAATACATATCCCAGACCCCAGACAGTTTGGATATAGCGCGGATGAGCCGGATCTTCCTCTACCATACGCCGCAGTCGCGAGATCTGCACATCAATAGAACGTTCCATGGCGCTGTATTCACGACCACGCGCTAGGTTCATCAGTTTATCTCGCGATAACGGTTCACTCGGGTGGCTAATCAACGCTTTTAGTACGGCAAATTCACCGCTAGTCAACGGCATTGGTTCATCATCTCGGAACATTTCCCGCGTACCCAGATTCAGCTTGAACTTACTAAAAGCGATAACAGAGGCTTCCTGAGACGGGGCGCCCGGTAGTTCGTTTGCCTGTCGTCGTAGCACGGCACGAATACGCGCCAGTAGCTCCCTCGGGTTAAACGGCTTTGGAATATAGTCATCTGCCCCAATTTCAAGGCCTACAATACGGTCAACCTCTTCCCCCTTCGCTGTCACCATAATGATCGGCATAGGGTTGCTTTGGCTACGTAGACGACGGCAAACAGAAAGCCCATCCTCACCCGGCAACATCAGATCCAGTATAATCAGATGGAAAGATTCACGCCCCAGTAAACGATCCATCTGTTCAGCATTAGCTACGCTACGTACTTGGAAACCTTGCTCCGTCAGGTAGCTCTCCAGTAGAGCTCGCAGGCGCATATCATCGTCGACTACCAGAATTTTATGATTCTCTTGCATTTCCATTCTCCTAAAGCGTAATCGCTGCCGATCTCCATATTGTTCAAAACACCTATGAATTACTGACAGTTATTTCTGGTATATTTTTAGGCAACATTGTTACAAAGCTTAATAACATAAGGGGTAATCAATCATATCCTTCACTTTATACACGTTATCGGCATCGTATGCGGTAACTCTTATACTGCTCAGTACGTTTTAACATCAAGGGAATAGTACCCGTAATAATCGATGAAAACCGATCTTGTCACCTGTAAAAGTTACGAGTTGCTCTACAAAGAGCTTAACTATCTTGGGAAAGAACGTTGTCCTGAAATTAGAGAAAAAGTAGCTTGGGGTCGGCCTATTTAGGCGCTCCCAGCGAAAAGCCGACCACCAATACTATAAGAGGCTATTGCACGAAGAAGTGGAGAACGAGTAAGGCTACCGCATAGATTTTCGTATTACTTCCTCATTAGGATCTCATGACAACAACTTACAGGTTTGCAAAACGACTGTTATTTAATATAATATAATCCGATTAAAAAATAAGAGGCTTGACCATATCGTTTTATTACCAAGATTGTTTTCAACATAGATAGTACATCCCTTTACTTGTTTACTACAGGGTATAAAAGAATGCCTAATTTGTGGCAGTGATGATCGCATCAACCAGCCTAAAGTTGCGCAATTTCACTTCTAAATAGTGAAAGATTTTTGTTAATATTACTAATAGAAGAGAAAAGTGACTACTGTTGTTTGGTTTGTGCTTTGGCTCAACACCCCCTTTAGACGTCATTAGACGTCAGAAAATATTCGAATCCATTTGGCGAAAGCATCCGGGTGAGAAATAAACGGCGCATGTGCCGCTTGTGGGATTACTACTGAGTCAGTATTGGGCCAATATGCATCAAGCAAGCTTGCCACTCCACGTGGCACCAACCCGTCTAGCTCCCCATAAATACGTAGCATTGGAAGCGTCAACCTCGACATTGCCTCGCGCAAGTCAGTCTGGCGTAAAATTTCCAATCCCCCATCAAGGACCTGAATACTTGGCATTGGTTGTTTCAGCATCACGCTTTTTAAAAGACGCGCATCCTGACGAGCGCTGCCCGTTCCAAATGTTTGTAACGCTAGAAAACGCTCTACCGTACGCTGGAAATCTTCTATAAGCTGTTTCTGAAAACCCTCTAACACTGCAGGTTTGATGCCGAGCCATTCCTCTTTCGCGATGAAGCAGGGGGAGGAAGCAACAGTGATCAACGCGCTAACACGCGATGGCGCACTGAGGGCAGCCTGACTGGCGACCAAACCACCCAACGACCACCCCAACCAGATAGCTTGCTCTGGTGCCTGTTCCAGCACGATATCAGCCATGGCATTGAGAGGAAGAGATCTATAAGCTATACTACGTCCATAGCCTGGGAGATCGACACAGTGCAAACAAAAATCTGGAACAAGTCGTGCAGCAATCCCTTGCCATACCTGTGTATTCAGTCCCCATCCGTGCAGTAACACAAGATCGCGTTTTCCTTCTCCTTTAGTCTGCCAATAGAGCGTTCTCATCAATTATCTTCCTGCTATTCGTCTCATATTCTGTTGCGAGGCTGTTATGTCAAGCATCGATGCTAACTGCTGAGTATACGAACAACCGCGTTATCCTTATCCTCTTGGTATTTTCAGCTATTGTCAGCGTAATCTTCCCATTCAGCCAGTGTACTACTCATGCTACGGATTACCCTCTGGTTATGCCGTCCACTTCTATGGCAAAATCTCATTTTTTCGATTAGCATCTAACATGCACTACCCTAGTAAAATTGAAATAGTTCAAATTTTACTAGCATATCAAACTCTGGTAGTTTTTTGTACTGTGGATGTTATTGCTCTGGATTAGCATAAATCGCCTTACTCGAGGACAGATCAAGAAACTCGATAGGCTGCTCAGTACAGCTGCACTGCAGCCATCGCTGGCGAGTTAGTTACGTTTGCAGCAGCCTTTTACTGCCTCAGAGCGAGGCTACAATCTACAGCGCGCGTTTACTTAAAAACAGTTTTTTAGGGTTGTATGTGGTATGAATAGATGATATAATAATAATTATTTTCAATATCGTGTTACACCTATCTGCCTCATTTTGTAGGGCGAAGGAGCAGCACATATTCAGGTGTGCTGTCAATGGCATTGCACCCTGATTGCACCCTGATTGCACCCTGTTTGATGCTTGAAAGCCTTGAGTGCTATCAAGGGCCTTCTCCATAAAGAAGTTGGAGTTAACGACACGACAGGTTATAATGAATTAGCGTACTCAATTATTGAGTTAACCCACTATGATCCGTATTACCGACTCTGCTCAAGACCACTTTCTTAAACTTCTGGAAAAACAAGAAGTAGGCACGCAAATTCGTGTCTTCGTTATTAATCCCGGCACACCTAATGCCGAGTGTACTGTTTCTTACTGCCCGCAGGATGCAGTGAAGGCGAACGACACCGAGCTGAAGTTTAAAAAACTTTCTGCCTATGTGGATGAGCAGAGTGCGCCCTATCTAGAAAATGCAGAAATCGACTTTGTAACCGATCAGCTGAGTTCTCAACTGACACTAAAAGCCCCTAATGCACAAATGTGCAACCTAGGCGACCACGCGCCCTTGATGGAACGCGTGGAATATATGCTGCAATCTCAGATCAATCCGCAGTTGGCCGGACACGGCGGACGCGTAATTCTGATAGAAATCAACGATGATGGATTGGCTATCCTGCAATTCGGCGGTGGTTGCAACGGATGCTCTATGGTCGATTACACTCTGAAAGAAGGGATTGAGAAAGAACTATTAGAGAAGTTCCCTGAGTTGAAAGGCGTTCGCGATTTGACAGAACACCAGCGCGGCGAACACTCATTCTATTGATCGCCTACGTATTCTGCTCCCCACGCTTGAGCGTGGGGCATTCCTCTACCTCTCAATGCCCTCCAGTTTTACTGATCAGGACTACACACTCGGAGAGTAGCTTCAAGTGCGTATTATTTAATTGAATAACCTTCCACTACTCCGGAAGGGAGGACAACGAACGCCCCCGCCGCCAGAAGATGTTTGCGCACAAGAGAAGAGGTTAGCCGGCTATATATATCACTACGTTTTCATGCTCTTGTTCAATGAGGAGATTCACTACAATCTCATGATCTAAAAGATTTGAAAGGTACTTCTCTTTTTCCATAGAGAAGCACTCATCAAAGCCACACGGATATAAGCTATTCTAGCTTGTCTCTGTTCAGAGGACTGGTAAATTTGCCGCCTACCCCTGTCCAGATCCAGATAAAATCATGAAACTTGTGACCACAATCTGCATTAAATACGCGTACTTACTCGCACTAATCCTTATTTTGGTTAAATAAAAACATTCAATAAGTTTTACTTGTATCGCACCTAAATATTTTTATTTACTTAATTCTTGGCTGTGGTTTTTTTTTGATTATGCTAATGTTAGAAAAATTTAAAGTATTTTTGTACACGGAAGAGAACGTGTGGAAACTAAAGACCTTATCATAATCGGTGGGGGTATCAACGGCGCAGGTATTGCAGTCGATGCTGCTGGCCGCGGCTTGTCCGTGTTGCTATTAGAGGCACATGATCTTGCCAGCGCCACCTCCTCTGCCAGTTCTAAATTAATCCATGGCGGCTTGCGCTACTTGGAACATTATGAGTTTCGTTTGGTGAGCGAAGCGCTCTCTGAACGTGAAAAATTGCTGAAAATGGCACCTCATATTATCTTTCCAATGCGCTTTTGTTTACCCCATCAGCCGCATCTGCGTCCAGCCTGGATGATCCGTATCGGGTTGTTCATATACGATAATCTGGGTAAACGCGTCAGTCTGCCCGCTAGCCACGTTCTTAAATTCGGCAAAGACTCTGTGCTGAAACCCGAATTAACGTGCGGTTTTGAATATTCTGACTGCTGGGTGGATGATGCGCGTCTAGTAGCTCTCAACGCGCAGGAAATTGTGAAACACGGAGGCGAAGTGCGCACCCGCACTAAAGTGACTCGGGCGCGGCGCGAAGGGGACTTGTGGATAATCAATGCTGTAGACAGCGTGAATGGCGAAAACTATACTTGGCAGGCACAAGGGCTGGTCAACGCTACTGGTCCTTGGGTAAGGGATTTCTTTGATCACGGACTGGAACTAAAATCTCCTTATGAAATCCGTCTAATTAAAGGAAGCCACATTGTTGTACCTCGCGTACACGAGGAGCCTCAAGCTTACATTCTGCAAAACAAAGATAACCGGATTGTATTTGTTATTCCGTGGCAGGATGAGTTTTCAATTATCGGCACCACTGATGTAGAATACCACGGCGATCCGTATGAAGTGAAGATCGATGATGACGAAATTAACTACTTGCTGGATGTCTACAACGATCACTTTAAAAAGATCCTAACACGAGACGATATTATATGGACCTATTCCGGCGTGCGCCCGCTGCGCGATGACGAGTCTGACTCACCGCAAGCAATTACCCGTGATTACACGCTGTCAGTAGCAGATCAGCAAGGAAAAATGCCTTTGCTATCGGTTTTTGGCGGCAAGCTGACTACCTACCGAAAGCTAGCAGAACATGCGATGGAGAAGCTGGCAAAATACTATCCCCATAGTGGTCAGGCCTGGACACAAAATGCGGTGCTGCCCGGTGGGGATTTTGCGGGTACGAGCGATGAATATGCCGATGCCTTGCGCCGTCGTTTCAATCTACCGGAATCCCTTTCGCGTCGTTATGCCCGCACCTACGGTTCCAAAAGCGAACTGTTCCTGGATAATGTCAAAAATATTCATGATCTAGGTGAAAATCTAGGACACGATCTCTACGAGGCAGAGTTGCGCTATCTAGCTGATAAAGAGTGGGTTATCAGCGTGGACGATGCTGTATGGCGTCGTACTAAGCTTGGCTTGTGGCTAAATGATGAACAAAAACAGCGTGTAGCTACCTGGTTAATGGTTTATCGCCAATCTAAAATTTCAGTAGAATAAGTTCTCTTCTTAAGTCCAGAATTCTATTTTTCTGAAAAGCAATCTAGAGTTGCTGACCATCTGCCTATCACCCTCTCTTCGCACTGCATCTAACAACTCAACTGATCATCCAGTCGATGGCTATCGAAAGGAACCCCATTCTTTTTATACACAGAATGTGATAAAAACTCGCTGTTTATATCGTCTCCCCCCTTCAACATAATCGCCATGGTCATTTTACTACTCACCTCAATAGCACCTATCGCGCTTAAATCAACACTGAGCAGATCTACCAGAAATAATTTTTGGAAATATGCTCAATGATTATTGAGTATGTTACAGGAATTTAAAAACACAAAGTGTGTTTACTAAAAACAAACTTAAAATATAAATGGTTCTTTATATTTCTTGAATACAGATTCAAGAATACATAGAGACAAAAATCTACTCATTAATAATGAGTAACGGATGGATAAATTGCATTTCGTATACTATATTATTTTCATTGATAGAAAATTAAGATCTCCTCCTATTCAACATTATATCGCTAGTCAGTTTGCAAAGCAAATATGGCTAATAAGCCATCTTGATGATATATAGTTATTAACTGTTTTATACAACGGTTCTTCCTTACTCTTAGGTTATTTATCGCCGACATGTTACCTATTTTTATAATGCATTGATTTCCTTAGTCATACATTCTTATATGCGGAAGATGGAAATTAAATGCCTAATCAGGTTAAGCGTAGCTTGTTAAAGCGTAGTGCAAAGATCTCGAATGCCTGAATGCGTGCCCAATTAACAGCATCATGCTTCAATGAAGAGCATGGCAGCATCGTCGTGGATACTAAACGCTGCATCGGATGCGGAAACTCAGTACTACTGACGGTCCTTGGCTGATGAAGAACGTAAAACGCAAAGACTAAACATTGTGTAAATGTTTTCTGTACAGTGAATTCGTGACGGCTTATCCGACCGGAGAATTATGCATTATCGAGTGGAAAAAGATTGCTCTCTGATAAGGAAAACAGGCATATCCCCTTATACCTAGTAGCGCTCTCCTTTTAAGGTAAATGCCTGGCTATGGCAGCGCAGTCCACCATAGGTCGCAACGATACCCACTCCACTAGATCGTGAGCCAACAGCCCACCCAGCGACATCAGTATCATTCTGACGGTACACAGTTAGTTGCCGCCAACAAAGGTTTTAATACCTTTGTCCAGTCCCTGTGTGATCACATCATGGTTGATTGGATCAAGAATGATGATTGAATCAGCATTCTTATGCAGCGAGGAATCCGCATCAATCCAGTAACCCTGCCAGCCTATCATTTTTCATGGTAAAATTCTACTTTGAGGTGACCCAAAGAATTTTGGCTGCCACACAGGCAGTACTGACGGCCGATACAAACTCAGTTGCCCAGATATCATCCGGAAAAAGTATCGATTACCCCCCCTTTTTAGCAACAGGGAGGGATAATGATGCAACATCATTTCAGGGAAAATAGGAGATACACATCACAGTATGAATAAAATGGTCTCAGAAACCATTCTATTGCTGTTAATTATGAAGCCGCTGGGCAAATTTCAAATTTGAATGTGGCTGCTCTCCTCCAAATACTTTTGGATCTAAAGTACAGGCGGGTAGTGCTAATTCGCGAGATGATGATCTCGCTTAGATTGATGTTAATTTTTCTGTTTTCTAGCGAGCGTATGATGTCTAGTATTTCTGAATCTAAGCACTGAAATTATCTCCAGCTCTGTCTGTATTATGTTGTTTTTAATCGAAAAGTAAAGAAAATGCTGTCGTAGAAAAGAAAAAAGCGGATGCCTGCCGCTGAAGAAGAGCCTTTTCTGATACCCATTTTGAACTAGATGTTTATGTATGTTATACTTACTTGCAGGAGGCAAGTATAGCTTGTGTAAATTTTTTTTGCCCAGTGTGGGCATGGAAGGGATAAACACTACTATGTTTTTTACTCACTCTTGTGTAGACTCGCTGTCTTGCTGCTTTACACTGGCGTGACGGCTCTCACTTCCCTACCGTGGTTTAATTTATATCAAAAACCCGACGGGTTTTTCGCTTGTGCCTAGCCTAAACAGCGACTCTGTTATCTCTTTTTATTATCATATTGCGGTATCTAGGCAGAAGATTCCATATTTTCCATTGGTACTCTATCTATAAGGACTACAGCTGATCATCGCAGAGAAAATGGTGGAAGATCTAGCCGATGCGCAACCAGTCAAACTGCAACGTTTTTATACCTAGAATGAAGAGGAAAGATTCATCACCCTCCAATCCTATACTGTAGGTAGATTAAATAACAAGATTTTTCTCTCTTGCGTAGCAAGTACAGAGAGGTTTTGTTCTTCTCATATCGCCAATGCATCCTTTTTGTCTGCCGATTTGTCTGCCGACTATCCGTTAATTTTCATCTAGTCCGAAAGACCTGAATCCATACGCGAATCCCTGTTGGCAATTGATACATAGATTTCTCCTGCTGCTTCAAAACACAACAGAACATCGTCATATCCTGATACATTTTAAGTGAATAGATATGCATAACGGGTAACAGCACCAGTTTACGCCACTGAAGTGTATCAAAGCGTCTTGAGAAATGAAACCATTAGGAATTAGCGGAATACCGCAGCACTTCTCTTTTTCCAGGAATTGGATATCAATCCCCATCGCATTGACTACACGAATTAGGTCTTTGCCTAACTACGGCTGGTGGTTAATGAAAATCTCGCTATTCAGCGAATAGTTTCTGTTCTTCTTACTGCTGATGGTATCAGAAACGGAAAGCATCGAACGAGCACTTCGGTCAATGACGTAGAAAAATTCTAGAAAAACAAGAAAGTAACAGGCTATTTCTGTAACAATTATCACGATAAAAGCTTCATAAAAGTGAAGCTTTTCGCTCTAAATCAATCATCCTGTGCCTTCTTCTTGTACGAACATACAGGGATATCTGTGGCTGGATATTTGACGCACTATTCAACAAAAAAACTACGGTGCGCTACCGTAGTGTGCTTTATTCCGATACCGAGAACGCTTTGTTGGGTGAACCAGGCAGGTAACCCTGGCGTCGATATGGCGTGCATGATTATTACCGGCTTTCTTGATCTAGAAGACAGACGGTAAGGCTGATCGGCCTACACGCGCTGGAGTTAGCATAAAAAAGTAGCCGGTACTGCAGCGGGGTTTATAGGCCTGTTCGTTTATTTAAACTGGTCCGTTGCGTCCAGCGCCATCGTTGGCTAGACTGTTTCCTTGGCACCAGCGTAATAGCGCTGCTAAGGAGAAAAATATAAGATGCAAATAAAGAAACACGCTTAATTGCAACTCCTGTATACAGGAAAAAGAAACAGACGGAGGCAGATATAGTACGAGAACGCATTGCTCGATATACTCGACGTGGTCGACAAATCGGACCAGATAGCCAGGATTCTCTCTTCTAAGATCTCGCCTGGATGCTCCTCTGCCTACGAGGATACATGATCATCACAAATCTCCACATCCTAGAGACATTCCTAACCCGCCCATCATGGCCTCTTTGCGTAAGAGAATCTTGCTGCCGTCTGGCAGATAAAAAAGAAGTCCTATCCTAGGATCATCAATCACAATCTTGGTAGCCGATGGTCTCTCCATATTCCAGATGTTCTCGGATCAGAGACATAAATGGTGTACCGAATCTCTCTAATTTGCGCTGCCCGATACCATTAATTGTCAGCAATTCGCGTGGGGTCATAGGAAAGAGATCGGCCATTTCTAGCAAAATAGCATCACTGAACACCACATAAGGAGGAATATCGCTTTCATCGGCAATAGCTTTACGTAATTTACGCAGTTTAGAAAATAGTTTGCGATCGTAAAGCCCAGTATATGCTTTCTGGTTCGCTTTAGGTTTCAGGTTAACCAAACGCGGTACGGCTAACTGCAAGGATATCTCACCTCGCAGCACTAGGCGAGCAGATTCAGTAAGCTGCACTGCCGAGTGCTGCGCAATATTCTGTGTCAAAAACCTAAGGTGAATCAATTGACGAAGGACGCTCACCCAATGCTCATAAGACTGTTTACGGCCAATTCCATACACAGGCAGCTTGTTATGTCCCCATTCGCGGATCGATTGATTTTTAGCCCCTCGTAGAACCTTAACCACATATCCTAACCCAAAGCGCTGCCTCACGCGATACACGCAGGAGAGCGCTTTTTGCGCATCCAGCAAACCATCATAACGCTTGGGCGGATGTAGGCAGATATCACAGTTACCGCAGGGTGCATGCCGTCCCTCACCAAAATAGTTAAGCAGCACAAGACGGCGACAGGTTTGCGCCTCAGCAAAAGCGCCCATGGCGTTGAGCTTATGTTGCTCAATCTCTTGCTGCGAACCCGGTGATTTTTTCTCAAGGCAGCGGCGTAGCCACGCCATATCCGCCGGATCGTAAAACAGTGCGGCTTCAGCCGGAAGACCGTCCCGCCCGGCTCGCCCGGTCTCCTGATAGTACGATTCGATGTTACGTGGAATATCAAAGTGTACTACAAAGCCTACATTAGGCTTGTTGATGCCCATGCCGAAAGCGACGGTCGCCACGACTACTTGCAAATCGTCACGCTGGAACGCCTCCTGTACCTGGGCACGCCGTTCGTTATCGAGGCCGGCATGGTAGGCCGCTATGCTAAGGCCGAGGTTTATTAATCGTGTGCTGATGTCTTCTACCTTCGCCCGACTATTACAATAAATAATGCCGCTTTTACCGCACTGCCGTTGCACAAAAATCCAAAGTTGATCGAGTGGGTTAAATTTCTCTACTAAGGTGTAACGAATGTTGGGCCTATCGAAGCTACTCAGATGAATATAGGGTTCACGTAGGTTAAGTAAACGCACAATATCACTTCGCGTAGTTTCATCTGCAGTGGCCGTCAGGGCGACTACTGGTAGAGCGGGGAAGCGCTTCTTGATTTGCCCAAGGGCCAGATATTTAGGACGAAAATCATGTCCCCACTGTGAAATACAGTGCGCTTCATCGATAGCAATCAGTGCAGGATTCCACTGAACAAGCTGATCGAAGAAGCTATCGGTCGTTAAACGCTCAGGCGCGATATATAGCAGTTTGATCTCACCGCTGCGACAGCGCTTCATCACATCCCACTGTTGCTCTCGGGTCTGAGTAGAGTTCAGGCAGGCAGCGGAAACACCGTAGGCAAGAAGCTGATCTACTTGGTCTTTCATCAAAGAGATCAGAGGAGACACAACTAGTGTCAGGCCATCTAGTACCAGCGCAGGCACCTGGTAGCACAGGGATTTTCCGCCGCCGGTCGGCATAATCACCAGACAATCTTGACCATTGACGGCAACCTGAATGATCACATCCTGACCAGGACGGAATTGTTGATAACCGAACGTATCTCGCAATACCTGAGCCGCTAACGCTTCCTTATTGAACACTTCTGCCTTAGACACGCGTTCCCAGATCCCTGTTACGCCACATCGATCTGTGGGGTCGATAAAATCGAACGGACGCTATTTTCAGCGCCTGTGATAAAAAACAAAATCTTTTAAAACTACGAGAATTATTGATTATTGATTTGCCATAACCACTAAATACCTTCTATAGAATAGAAGCGCACGTATTTGCTTATATGACGCGTCCACCTCAGCTCAGTATTTCCATAACTAGTGTTCCAATTTAATGCCCAGCCACGCTGAAGATGCTTTCGCCCCACTGTAGCCTACACGAACCCGATAATATCCCAGATACTTAGTGATCTCTGGGTTATCATCTTTACGATTACGGATCAAGAAGTAAGGCTTTGAAAGCTGACTTTCCGCGTAGGTGTCAGGGTGAGCTGCTTCATGGCGCGCGGTGCGTCACTCCAATATAGGCCAAACGGCGTTCTTCCTCAAGTCGTTCTCTTTCATCCAGTGACATCTAGCTCGGGAACATCCCCTCTTCCATGACAACTATAAACATAGGATAGAACTCCATCCACTTGGATGGAGTGGAGAGTTATCAATTTCACCGCATGCTGATAAGAATCATACGGTCTTTCACCCGATTCCAATGCCGTGTGAGACAGAATTTTCTGTAACGGTAGATCTATGTCCTCTAGCTAGTAGCTAGCCCATGAAAGGTTCCGATCTACATGCCGCTCTGACTGGTTCCGATCAAATGTTCAATTCGGTGGAGAATCTTCCGCCGTCCGCCGCATTGTTGGTAAAAGTCACTACAATGATGGAGTAAGACGAATACTGCTTAATGGACAAAATCAACCAAGCTATGCACCAGCACGCGCGTTTTACCGCTTCCGGCTCCCGCTAATACCAGAAAACTTCTACGTGGCGCTGTTTATTTTTCATACCTTTATAACGTTTAGAAACGTCCATCAGTACAATGATCCGTTAATAGATACGCAGTAGCCATCTTAGCATAACTTACTTTACTGTTGATTTATATAGATAATTATAGAATCATCGTGCGCAATGTCCACTGGAAAAGTTTATATGCGGCAGCACCCATGCATCGTCTATGGGCATGAAATTCTCTTAATGAAGTATTGGAAGCCTTAGAAGGTGATGCTAATTACGAAATCAACGGTAGCGTCATGACACTGAATTTTGAAAATGGCAGCAAAATTAGTCATCAACCGTCAGTAGCCACTACATTAAGATAGAAAAAATTAAAGTGCACAACCTGATTGTAGACTGCTGCCGTCGGATCGTGCTCTAGATTAATAATAATCGCCAGATAACGGATTTCAGAAGGACTGTATAATCCTTAGGCATCGGATCGGAGCCGGAAAACGTAGCGGGAAGTAACAGAAAACGTCACCTACTAGCTCGCGCAGACGAGTAATATCAACCTGTTCTCTGCCTTTTATATACAAACGCGTGTGGAGAAATCTGTAGATTAAGCAACGTCACTTTCCCTGGTAGTACTGCGAAGGCAGCGTAGAGTTTATGCGTCAACACCCCGATATCCTGCGGACTAGCGCTGACGCTCAGATTGTTGCGCCGCGAAAAGCGAATCAGGTTGCGATATGTTTGCATCATCGCATCGACCAATTCATTGTGCGCTTCACGCACGCGCTCGATTTTCCAGTTGGCGTGATTATCGAGTATAGTAAGGTATGCTCTGCTCCAGCCCCACTCTTGTACTAACTGGCTCAAGATTTGCCGCCGCCAACCTACGAAGGCTTTTTCGCGCGACAGTTTCTCGCACACTTTTAGATAAAAACAACGCAGCGCTAGATCTAGGCGCGTTGTGTCTCCAATTTGTGTGAGGTATTTAGTTACCCGATCCAACATCATACAATAGGGATCGAGTCCAAACGCGACAACCTCCCCTTTCTGCAGTCGGGCCTTGCTATCCATGGAGAGCAAGCGCGTATCAGGGTATTGCCAGGAATAGGTTTCGAGTAGCAGTATTTTCAATACCGCTTTGTACGGGGATTCGATACTTTTATACAGTTGCCACAGGCTGGCACCGAAACACTCCTCTGCCGAGAGCGAACTCAAGCCACCCAGATCTAACCACTCGTTGGGCGCAAGAGCACCTTGCGCGTAGAGCGACAGGACGTATTCATCGTAAGGCTCTTCTTCTTCAACTGGCACCATATGCCACAGCAGGCGTTTGCCCGCCATGCGCACTGCCGTGCGGTAAAACTCATCCAGCAACAGGATATGCTGGGTCGAACTGAAATCTTCTACACCGAGACTTCGGCTTTCATTATGACGAAAACGGTTTTCATCAATCAAGAAGAAGCTGACATCCACCCCTTGTGCCTCCGCCCATTGTTCCAAGAGAGAACATTTCTGCTGTAAACGCTGATGCTCTTCGTAGTCCAGCCAGGATTGATGACATATCTAGATATCAAGATCGGAAGAACAGCTCTGACCGATTGAAGAGGTCCTTCCCATGGAGTAAACGACAGTGATAGGTAATTCACCCCGTGAACTATTGATGGTATGGATAATCTCTCCCCAACGCAGTTCAATGGTGTCAATATAATGTTGTTGGTTTTCATCAGGAGTGAAAGTACACACACCGTGCGGAACTATGCCTTCAAGGTAACCTGGCATGAGCGGATGATGGTGGTGCAATCATTCTGGCAGAAGACGATGAACCTGCTCAAAAGCAGGTTGCATTGTTTCCAGAGCGCGCTCAACTCGCAGTTGGTTGATCGCGTCCAGTCTCTGCTTGAAAGTCTTGATGTAGAAGTACAAGACGGTCCGCCTGATTATCCCAGTGCTTAGAAAAAACCCTGTGTTCCACACTTATCAGGAATAGAATTTCTGCAGTCACTGATAAGATAGTGCTGGAAACGTGATTAAGTTAGCACCTTGCTCATTGAGCGTAAAGAAACCAACTAAAGTTAGTGGCTATTAGCTTAACTTTTTCTTGTTGCCCTTCACTCTCTGGTATGATTATCTTTCTCCCTTTTACTACCTTATATTCAGCAAGGGTTGCAGAAGTACTGCATACCTAACCTTAGAGGTTGAGTTGCTTCCCATGAGATCTACGTAGCGATATATCTCCTGGATATGCTGCTAGAGAAAGTTGTCGGAAAAGGATTTTTTGTAAAAGAGTTGAAACGTGCCTTGCTAGAAGGCTGTTCGGATATCACAGTTCACTCTATAAAGGATGTACCGGTATCGTTTCCCGATGTCCTAGGCCTAGACTTGTATACCCTTTATGAGAGTGACAATCCGCACGATGCCTTTGTCTGGAACTAATATGCCGAAATACCTGCCTGATCATATCAGCAGGTATTTCGGCATATTAAAGCCTGCTTCTCCAGTACCAACTGATCACTCGCAGTTTTCTGCGGTAAAGTTGGTACGCGCTTGGGCAAGCCCGAGCGCGGCGACTATTATGACGCTATCATGATGATGCAGGCATGTAGGGCTGGTCTGGCTAAGAGCTACAGAAACGAAAGTGGATATGCTGTACCAGCTGTACGGCACTGGTACCAAATTATTATTGCAAATGCTAGTTGCTTCTGCTGCTGGGTTATCGTTATTAGCGAACAGTTATCGGAGGCACACCAGATTGGCTAGCGTGATGTGCTTATTATAGACAATACTGATAATAACGCTCTTTTGCGTGTATTATCCTGACAGCACAGCCAACGTATAACAAAATAGACCATGGCATGGGATGATACCCATTATCACAGGACACGATACCCCTCTAACAACACTATCAAAAAAAAGTGACAGTGCCGTCCTGACGCCATATTTTCACAATCCCACTTCTTGTCATAAGATCTTCCCCAAAAAAGAATAAGGGAGGGATGGACGCATGCTGGCTGTGTGCTTTCCATTGTTATCGCATTGTTGCTTCTGAGCGGAGGTGGAGACTTATCTCGCTACAAGATAAGGAGAAGAAAAATCCACATGCATGGTATAAGTTAAAGGATAAGTTGACGACGCTACTGCAGCGGTATCAGCAGAGAAAAACGACTTAACAGGTAGCCTAGTTGTGCAATAAAAAACAGTAGCAGGATAGTAGTAAGTACTAGCTCAGTGTCGTCACCTGTAAATCTTGCAAGCTCAGCTAGAAACTCAACTCCCTTTCTGATCATCATCATGATACCAGCACCTGGCTACTGGCTAAATATCTAAGCGCTACGGGTTTATTTATGTCGATCTAGATGACCCCTGTCTACCGACATGTCGGTAGGACCACTACAAGAAAAAACTCTTTTCCTAGTATAGGAAGGTCATTGCTACCAATAGAGACAAGGTCTATTTCTACTAGGTAAGAAAATAAAAAATAGTATTTTATATCGGAAAATTTTGTAAAATGCAGTAAAACTGTTAAAGATAACCTTATCTGGAGGTGGACGATAAGCACACAATAAATGGCTCTATATCGTTTCAATGATTATGAATCCGAAGTAAACGAAGATGGAACGAGCATCTATATCGCTGCTATAGTGGAAAAATGTGCCTCTATATTTCACTATATTGTCGCTATATAGCGACAAACTTAATGTTTAATATTTAGTTTTTAAATTATCTACCACTGGTAGATGAACCCAATCATTATCTCTGATGAGATAATAGTCAAATTCCCTTTTGCCAACTAGAAAAGTCGATAAGTTGCTAGCAGCATTTAACTAGAATTTACAAATGTACAACAGGTTTTTTTCTCTAAAACAAGTTACAAAGATGCTAGAAAACAAAAATGGTCGGCGAGAGAGGATTCGAACCTCCGACCAACTGGTCCCAAACCAGTTGCGCTACCAAGCTGCGCTACTCGCCGAAATGCTTTTTCAATATTACCAGGACTATAGACGCTGTTTATTACTAACCTTCTTTGGTGCGAAGAGAGGGACTTGAACCCTCACGTCCGAAGGACACTAGCACCTGAAGCTAGTGCGTCTACCAATTCCGCCACCTTCGCATACAGTCACGAAACTCTGAAGCTGGGGTGGCTAATGGGACTCGAACCCACGACAGCTGGAATCACAATCCAGGGCTCTACCAACTGAGCTATAGCCACCAAAATGCCTAACCTAATGATGTATTATAAAACACAAACAATTAACGATAAAATCGTTACTTCCTGTTCTTTGAATTATTCCCTAGCGTCTCTTGTATACAATAAAACGATAGTGCGCCCGACAGGATTCGAACCTGAAACTTCTGCCTTCGGAGGGCAGCGCTCTATCCAGCTAAGCTACGGGCGCATAGCACCGTTGCGGGTGGCAATAGTACGGATTTAACCTCTTTCTGTCTAGTGCTTTTATCGAGATGCATTTCCTTATGCTTTTTGCATTTCTCGCCGAAAACACAACCAGCAATTCTTCCTACCTAATAATCAAGATTCTAGTACAGTTAACACCTTGTGTTTTAAGCTGTTCTAACATTCTATAATGATGTACCTGTACACGAAAACATAGCAAAAAGACCATAGTCAGGTGGTTCACCAACGGAAACAGTACTGATGAACTGATGCCATGCGATCTTCGCTTGAAGATCGCTTGAAGATACTGATGGGTTATCAGCAATACAAACTAGAGCACAAGACTCGCGGCAGAATGTTTGCTGGTAATCTTTTAATTTTTTATTTTTATCCTCTGTGATCCCGACCAACGTGGTAATTGTGAGCAATGTAAACCAGAATGAAATTTTGCTAAAAAAACTTTATAGTGATGCTTAAAGCAATTAAGATATAAACAAGATATAGTAATAGATATCCCCTGAATAAAAGCAAAAAAACAAGAGCACCAGTTTATGGTAGCCCTAACCGTAGAAGGAGATACGCATCACGCCAATCGAGACAAAGAAAAGATTATCGAGCAAGGCTTAGCGTCGATGCTATCGACCACATTTAACGCGTTGATAGCCGCCTACAGGGAAAACAGCATTTCTAAATAGAAATGCATCATATCCTACAGAATCAATAGCTCTCCTAAATTGGGAGATGAAGTTTACGCTGGTTAGAACGATCGTGAATGCCTAGTTCCGATCACGAGACAGGCAAGAAAAAAAGATAAAGAAAACAAGAATATTAACAATAACTCTAGAAGCTTAGCGAGTAAGATTACCATTTATGGCTACAATTCGGTCGTAGCCTGTTATAGCAAAAAATTGCGATAACAGGCCGTTCACCATAACAGCCTTATATGCCCCAGCTTCAATAGCTAGCACTGTAGTGGTTCTCTTCCGAGAACTACTTTTTCTTATGAACGCTTCATCATGTCGAAGAACTCATCGTTAGTTTTGGTCATTGCCAACTTGTTGATCAAGAACTCCATTGCATCGATCTCACCCATCGGGTGAATAATCTTACGCAGGATCCACATTTTTTGCAGTTCTTCAGGGGTAGTGAGCAGTTCCTCTTTACGCGTGCCCGAACGGTTATAGTCGATAGCAGGGAAAACGCGTTTTTCCGCGATTTTACGCGCTAGGTGCAGCTCCATGTTGCCTGTACCTTTGAACTCTTCATAAATCACTTCATCCATCTTTGAGCCAGTATCCACCAACGCAGTCGCGATAATAGTCAGGCTACCACCCTCTTCAACGTTACGCGCAGCGCCAAAGAAGCGTTTCGGGCGGTGTAGGGCGTTGGCGTCTACCCCACCAGTCAGGACCTTGCCAGAAGCCGGCACTACGGTGTTATATGCACGTGCTAGACGGGTAATGGAATCCAGTAAGATGATAACATCTTTTTTATGCTCAACAAGACGTTTAGCCTTTTCAATAACCATTTCAGCGACTTGGACGTGACGTGAGGCGGGTTCATCAAACGTAGATGCAACTAGTTCCCCTTTTACAAGACGCTGCATCTCGGTGACTTCTTCCGGGCGTTCGTCGATAAGAAGTACCATCAGCACGCAATCAGGATGATTGTAAGCGATGCTCTGCGCGATATTTTGCAGCAGCATAGTTTTACCCGCTTTTGGCGGCGCAACAATCAAACCTCGCTGACCACGGCCAATCGGGGAGGCTAAATCCAGTACGCGAGCTGTCAAATCTTCCGTCGAACCGTTACCGCGTTCCATAGGTAAACGCGAGTTGGTATGTAGCGGTGTGAGGTTTTCGAACAGGATTTTGTTGCGAGCATTTTCAGGTTTATCGTAGTTAACTTCGTTTACTTTCAGCAAGGCAAAATAACGTTCTCCTTCTTTAGGTGGACGAATCTTACCTGAAATAGTATCACCAGTACGAAGGTTAAAACGGCGAATTTGGCTGGGAGAAACGTAGATGTCATCAGGACCGGCAAGGTAGGAGCTGTCTGCAGAGCGGAGGAAACCAAAACCATCCTGCAAAATTTCCAGCGCGCCATCGCCAAAAATATCTTCGCCACTTTTCGCATGCTGCTTTAAAATAGCAAAAATAATATCCTGCTTACGCATACGAGCCAGGTTTTCTAGCCCTATATGTTCGCCAAGAGTAATTAACTCAGAAACTGGCATATTCTTTAATTCGGTAAGATTCATAGTGGTGTGTTCTTAAACTCGGGGTAAATCTAGAACAATTAACGTGAATGGGATGGCAAGGATCATCAGTGCCGCTATTATAAATAGCCATCAATCACACCACTCTGTTTGGCTTGATACCTGAACGTATCAAGCTAGATACAAAACGACGGCAAGAGATCGAGGACGCCTGAAACTTATTAATATAATGCCTTTAGCTTGTCTAACCACGTTACGGATTTTTTGCCATGTTAGTGTGCCAGGTTCTCATGAACTGGCAGCGTTAAGGTAACTGAAAGTGAGTAATACTTTAGATTCAATCTTTTTGACTTGAATATAGGCAAGTAAGATATGCAGTATTAATAAATCTAGCACGCTTCATAGCGAGCGGTCAAGATAACAAATCCTCACTCCGCGTTATTCGGAGACCTAAGAGATCAACTCTCTATCGCTTACTTTTTATTTTTAAGGAAGCGATTCGGAATGTACTCACTCTTGCCGAATTACAAGACTCATCAATAAGCCGTAGCATCAAAAGGCTAGAAACATTAACGTATTATCTTAGGTAATAACACTAATAACTTAGTGGATAAAAATATCCTCACGTACTGCAGATGCTGGTTCCCAAGCGCTATCCTAGACTAAAATGACTGCATCAATTAGATTCCTAGGAATAGGGGGCTACAAGACTCCTTACAAATTGGCGTTTAAGAACTCTTTCAACTATCCTTTAGACAGCGCGCTTACTTTCGTTGTTGTCATCGCCTAGCCTTTCTTGAATAGCAATAGGGTAGATATCTTGATGCCACGAATACCGTATTTGGGGGCTTTCGCCGGATTTTCGTCAATTTTGAGCTTAGCAGCTGTCACACTACCTTCAAACGCTTCGGCAACTTCATAAAAATGAGAGGAAGTATTTTGCATAGACCACACTATTCAACCTGAAATTTAACCTGTATTGACTCTGTGGCCTGCAATACGTCCGTTTTAAAACTAACCTCTGTCATATAAATGATTTTGTTGATTATATTTTTAACTATCTCTTATCGAAACTCTGCTTTATTAGCAGAGCGGCAAAGCAACCAGCCGCACCCGATAATCATGGCACCACCAGCAAGTTAGCCGTGCAAATCCCTGCGGCTATGCAGGCTCTGCTAGCAGCATGGACCAGTTAAAGTGGGTCTGGGCTTATAGCAGAGAGGGTTACGACAAGCAGTTTAAAGTGCTAGAAGATGGGATTATATACCACGGTACCACGCGCTGTTTAATCAACTGCGACAAGCAGAACATAGTAACTGTTTTTCAGGTTTTGGTACTGGATGAAGCTAATATAATGTATGATCTACGCTTTATCAAAAATATTCGCTGGTTGTTCCAATGCATGCTGCTAGCGCCAAAACATCTGAACATGCTATTCTCCGCCACGCTGTTGTATATCGTGTGCGTGAGTTAACGTTTGAGTAGATGAACAATCCAAATACGCTGAAGTAGAGATGGAGCAAAAACCCGGACACCGCATCAAGGATGATGCTATTCTGTTCTCTTCGTTAAAAGAAGAGAAATGCAAAGTTATTTAGTGCCAGCTGGCTAGTGCAGGTTACAGAATTGGTCTGTTGACCAGTGCTATAGTAAAAAGGGCTTGCGTAATACTCTGTATTTAACTATCGGTCATTCTATCCTGGTAAGTAAAAATAGCGATGCACGCTAGCCCTTATGCGCAGGCTAGCGTGCATCGCTATAACCACTTCGTTGTAGCCGCGCAGCACGCGGCAATCAAAAAACCGAGTTAAGAATCATACTTCTTTGCTGTGAAGTAGCAAAACACCGTACCTATAGCACTCGTACTATCTATACAGCACTGGTGACGTCTTCTGGCGTTTAGCCATTATTTTGCAAGCACAAGAGAGCTCTTGTAAAGAGCTACGTCCACTGGCTTTTGATTATTAAAGAGGTAGTAGCCCAACCACCACCCAACCTACTATTCTGTATTACTACAGCTTATTTCTACTGCAGCCTACTCTTATTATTTTCGCGTACCTGTGCCAGCTGTTCGCGCAGATTCGCTAAATGGTTCTGTCCTTTTTCCATCAGTTCCTGTGCGCTGCCGACTTTTCGCTCTGTTTCCCAATGTAGGTCACCCTGAGGAAGTTCTAACAAAAAGCGGCTGGGCTCGGGCCGTTTTAATTCACCATATTGACGACGCTCCTTGCACAGGGTAAAAACAAGCTCATACTGAGCTCTCGTAATAGCAACATACACTAGGCGACGTTCCTCATCCACGTTACCTTCATCAATGCTGCTTTGATGCGGCAGTAACCCCTCCTCCATCCCCACCAGATAGACATAGGGGAACTCCAACCCTTTAGAGGCATGAAGCGTCATCAACTGCACTTGATCCATATCTTCTTCACTTTCACCTTGCTCTATTCTGTCGCGCAAAGTAAAGCGCGTTATCACTTGCGTCAGCGTCATCGGTTTATCAAGATCCGAGCCTGCTAGCATTTCTGTCATCCAGCTAAACAGCTGATTGATATTTTTCATACACCTTTCTGCTGCCTTCGGACTGGTTGACGTTTCATACAGCCAGTTTTTATAATCTAGCTCGTGGATCAAATCGTGCATCGCCGCCACGGGTTTCCCTCTCTCTACCTGCTGAGCAATTTTCCTCATCCAGCAGGTAAAACGTTGCAACGAGTCTAGCCTACGTCCAGACAATGTCGCCTCTAACCCTATGTCAAAGCTAGCACTAAACAGGCTTTTATTACGTACTTTGGCCCACTCCATCAGTTTCTGTAACGTAGCAGGGCCGATTTCTCGCTTAGGGGTATTCACAATGCGCAGAAACGCACTGTCGTCATCCGTGTTAGTCAGAACTCGAAGATAAGCTAACAGATCTTTAATTTCCGTACGAGAAAAGAAAGAGGTACTACCGGAGACACGATGTGGAATTCGGTTTTTCATCATCATTTTTTCAAATAGCCTCGACTGGTGATTACCGCGATAAAGGATCGCGTAGTCACTGTACTGAGTCTTATTAATAAAATGATGAGCGATTAGTTCCCCTACCACTCGTTCTGCTTCATGGTTCTCATTATTGGCAGTAATTACCTTCAGTTTGCTACCGTAACGCAATTCTGAAAATAGCTTTTTTTCAAAAAGATGTGGATTATTAGCGATCAGAATATTAGCTGCTTTCAGAATACGGCGCGAGGAACGGTAATTTTGCTCCAACTTAATCACCTTAAGTTGGGGAAAATCTTGTGAGAGAAGCACCAGATTGTGCGGACGCGCACCGCGCCAGGAATAGATGGATTGGTCATCATCGCCTACCATAGTAAAGCGTGCACGTGCACCTACCAAGAATTTTATCATCTCATATTGACTGCTGTTCGTGTCCTGATATTCATCCACCAACAAATAGCGAAAGCGATTTCGCCAACGATCACGTACTTCTTCATTACGTTTGAACAGCAGTGTGGGTAATAGGATTAAATCGTCAAAATCTAGAATATTACAAGCACGCAAATAATTTTGATACAGACGATAGCAGTGTGCAAACAGGTTATCCCGCTTCGACTGCGCTGATGCTTCTGCCTGTGCTAGGTCTATGAGACTGTTTTTCCAGTTAGATATGGTTGCAGTCAACAGTTGTAGCTGGTTTTTGTCCCCGTCTAGCCAGGTTTCTGTTAGTTCATTGAGCAGAGCCGATTTATCCTGATCGTCAAATAAAGAGAAGTTTGCCTTCATGCCTAACGCTGCGTACTCCTGTTTGATGACCTCCAGCCCCAAAGTGTGGAAGGTGGCGATTAGTAGCCCGCGCGTCTCCTTTCGCCCCAAAGTGTGCGCCACGCGCTCTTTCATTTCTCGCGCCGCCTTGTTAGTAAATGTCACAGCTGCGATATGATGCGCCTGATAGCCGCATCGATGAATCAGGTGAGCAATCTTATTAGTGATAACGCGCGTTTTTCCCGAACCTGCTCCAGCTATCACCAGACAAGGACCTGTAACAGATTCGACAGCATGTTGTTGACTGGAATTCAGGTACATGACGTTGAGCTCGCAATAAAATACTGAACTACCGCTCCATATTGAGTTGATCTCAATGCCTACAGCACTGTAGCTATGCCTTTCTAAGATCAACAGAATACACTTTTCAAGTCATTCGATTTTTGCATGCCCTTTGGCTGCAAAGCTAGATCAATAGATCAAT
>JBHKFL010000002.1:0-5406 GCA_042263625.1 Candidatus Malihini olakiniferum | reverse complement strand
TAGCTATGCCTTTCTAAGATCAACAGAATACACTTTTCAAGTCATTCGATTTTTGCATGCCCTTTGGCTGCAAAGCTAGATCAATAGATCAATTTGCCTACAAGCTGAATTCTTCATACGAGTTGATACTCTTCAAACTAGAGTAAAACACTTTCGGTGTTGCAAGGTTAAGCCTCACAAGTTATTAGTACTGGTTAGCTCAATGCATCGCTGCACTTACACACCCAGCCTATCTACGTCGTCGTCTTCAACGGCCTTTCAGTGGACTTAAAGTCCAAGGGAGAACTTATCTTGGGGCAAGTTTCGTGCTTAGATGCTTTCAGCACTTATCTCTTCCGCACATAGCTACCGGGCAATGCCATTGGCATGACAACCCGAACACCAGTGGTGCGTTCACTCCGGTCCTCTCGTACTAGGAGTAACCCCCCTCAATTCTCCAACGCCCACGGCAGATAGGGACCGAACTGTCTCACGACGTTCTAAACCCAGCTCGCGTACCACTTTAAATGGCGAACAGCCATACCCTTGGGACCTGCTTCAGCCCCAGGATGTGATGAGCCGACATCGAGGTGCCAAACACCGCCGTCGATATGAACTCTTGGGCGGTATCAGCCTGTTATCCCCGGAGTACCTTTTATCCGTTGAGCGATGGCCCTTCCATTCAGAACCACCGGATCACTAAGACCTACTTTCGTACCTGCTCGAGCTGTCACTCTCACAGTTAAGCTAGCTTATGTCTTTACACTAAGCTCCTGATATCCGACCAGGATTAGCTAACCTTTGTGCTCCTCCGTTACTCTTTGGGAGGAGACCGCCCCAGTCAAACTACCCACCAGACACTGTCTCCAGTCCGGATTACGGACCCAGGTTAGAACATCAAACATTAAAGGGTGGTATTTTAAGGTTGGCTCCATGCAGACTGGCGTCTACACTTCAATGCCTCCCACCTATTCTACACATCAAGGCTCAAGGTTCAGTGTCAAGTTATAGTAAAGGTTCACGGGGTCTTTCCGTCTTGCCGCGGGTACACTGCATCTTCACAGCGAGTTCAATTTCACTGAGTCTCGGGTGGAGACAGCCTAGCCATCATTACGCCATTCGTGCAGGTCGGAACTTACCCGACAAGGAATTTCGCTACCTTAGGACCGTTATAGTTACGGCCGCCGTTTACTGGGGCTTCGATCAAGAGCTTCACTTTTCAATTAACCCCATCAATTAACCTTCCAGCACCGGGCAGGCGTCACACCGTATACCTCCACTTTCGTGTTTGCACAGTGCTGTGTTTTTATTAAACAGTTGCAGCTAGCTGGTATCTGCGACTGCGCAAGGCTTCAAAAGCAAGTTTCTACACCTTGCACAGCGTGCCTTCTCCCGAAGTTACGGCACCATTTTGCCTAGTTCCTTCACCCGAGTTCTCTCAAGCGCCTTAGTATGCTCTACCTGACCACCTGTGTCGGTTTGGGGTACGATTTAAGATTACCTGATGCTTAGAGGCTTTTCCTGGAAGCTGGGCATCTGTCACTTCAGTACCGTAGTACTTCGTCATCACGCCTCAGTGTTTAATAGCGACCCGGGTTTACCAAAGTCACCCACCTACACACTTAAACCGAGACAACCGTCGCTCGGATGACATAGCCTTCTTCGTCCCCCCTTCGCAGTAACACCAAGTACAGGAATATTAACCTGTTTCCCATCAACTACGCCTTTCGGCCTCGCCTTAGGGATCGACTCACCCTGCCCCGATTAACGTTGGACAGGAACCCTTGGTCTTCCGGCGAGCGGGCTTTTTACCCGCTTTATCGTTACTTATATCAGCATTCGCACTTCTGATACCTCCAGCATACCTCACGGTCTACCTTCAACGGTTTACAGAACGCTCCCCTACCCAGCGAGACCTAAATATCGCTGCCGCAGCTTCGGCGCATGGTTTAGCCCCGTTACATCTTCCGCGCAGGCCGACTCGACCAGTGAGCTATTACGCTTTCTTTAAATGATGACTGCTTCTAAGCCAACATCCTGGCTGTCTAGGCCTTCCCACATCGTTTCCCACTTAACCATGACTTTGGGGCCTTAGCTGGCGGTCTGGGTTGTTTCCCTCTTCACGACGAACGTTAGCACCCGCCGTGTGTCTCCCGTGATAACATTCTTCGGTATTCGCAGTTTGCATTGGGTTGGTAAGTCGGGATGACCCCCTAGCCGAAACAGTGCTCTACCCCCGAAGATGAATGCACGAGGCGCTACCTAAATAGCTTTCGGGGAGAACCAGCTATCTCCCGGTTTGATTGGCCTTTCACCCCTAACCACAAGTCATCCGCTAATTTTTCAACATTAGTCGGTTCGGTCCTCCAGTTAGTGTTACCCAACCTTCAACCTGCTCATGGCTAGATCACCGGGTTTCGGGTCTATACCCTGCAACTTAACGCCCAGTTAAGACTCGGTTTTCCTGCGGCTCCCCTATTCGGTTAACCTTGCTACAGAATATAAGTCGCTGACCCATTATACAAAAGGTACGCAGTCACACCCTAAAGGGTGCTCCTACTGCTTGTACGTACGTGGTTTTAGGTTCTATTTCACTCCCCTCGCCGGGGTTCTTTTCGCCTTTCCCTCACGGTACTAGTTCACTATCGGTTAGTCAGGAGTATTTAGCCTTGGAGGATGGTCCCCCCATATTCAGACAGGATAACGTGTCCCGTCTTACTCATCGAGCTCACAATTTGTGCCATCTTCGTGTACGGGACTATCACCCTTTTCTGTGCCTCTTTCCAGAGGCTTCCACTGATACACAAACTGATTCAGACTCTAGGCTTTTCCCAGTTCGCTCGCCGCTACTAAGGGAATCTCGGTTGATTTCTTTTCCTCGGGGTACTGAGATGTTTCAATTCCCCCGGTTCGCCTCATGTCGACTATGAATTCATGACATGATAGTGCAAGAAATTGCACTGGGTTTCCCCATTCGGGTATCGTCGGTTGTAGCGCTTCATATCAGCTTGCCGACGCTTTTCGCAGATTAGCACGCCCTTCATCGCCTCTGACTACCTAGGCATCCACCGCGTACGCTTATTCACTTAACCTCACAACCCGAAAATGTTTCGGGTTGTGTCAGGATTGAGAGAATCTTAATACTGGTAGTGAAACCAATATTACTCGTTTTAATTTTCAGCTTGTTCCGGATTGTTAAAGAGCAAGATACTTCAGAGTCTACTGTTAACCAGTAGACTCTGAAGTATCTTGGCGACGCTTTTTCTCATCACTGCAATTGGCGTCCCCTAGGGGATTTGAACCCCTGTTACCGCCGTGAAAGGGCGGTGTCCTGGGCCTCTAGACGAAGAGGACACAGAATTTTCTATTCTATGCAAGAGAAAAATCAGTCGCCTGTTACGCATCCCCATGCGTAAACGTCTATTATTAGACAATCTATGTGAACACTGCACAGTACCAGTATCTTTAGGTAAGGAGGTGATCCAACCGCAGGTTCCCCTACGGTTACCTTGTTACGACTTCACCCCAGTCATAAACCACAAAGTGGTAAGCGCCCTCCAGTAGGTTAAGCTACCTACTTCTTTTGCAATCTACTCCCATGGTGTGACGGGCGGTGTGTACAAGGCCCGGGAACGTATTCACCGTAGCATTCTTATCTACGATTACTAGCGATTCCGACTTCATGGAGTCGAGTTGCAGACTCCAATCCGGACTACGACGTACTTTATGAGGTCCGCTTACTCTCGCGAGGTTGCTTCTCTTTGTATACGCCATTGTAGCACGTGTGTAGCCCTACTCATAAGGGCCATGATGACTTGACGTCATCCCCGCCTTCCTCCAGTTTATCACTGGCAGTCTCCTTTGAGTTCCCAACCGAATTGCTGGCAACAAAGGATAAGGGTTGCGCTCGTTGCGGGACTTAACCCAACATTTCACAACACGAGCTGACGACAGCCATGCAGCACCTGTCTCAGAGTTCCCGAAGGCACCAAAGCATCTCTGCTAAGTTACTCTGGATGTCAAGAGTAGGTAAGGTTCTTCGCGTTGCATCGAATTAAACCACATGCTCCACCGCTTGTGCGGGCCCCCGTCAATTCATTTGAGTTTTAACCTTGCGGCCGTACTCCCCAGGCGGTCGATTTAACGCGTTAGCTCCGGAAGCCACACCTCAAGGGTACAACCTCCAAATCGACATTGTTTACAGCGTGGACTACCAGGGTATCTAATCCTGTTTGCTCCCCACGCTTTCGCACCTGAGCGTCAGTCTTCGTCCAGGGGGCCGCCTTCGCCACTGGTATTCCTCCAGATCTCTACGCATTTCACCGCTACACCTGGAATTTTACCCCCCTCTACGAGACTCTAGCTTGCTAGTTTTGAATGCAGTTCCCAGGTTAAGCCTAGGTATTTCACATCCAACTTAATAAGCCACCTGCGTGCGCTTTACGCCCAGTCATTCCGATTAACGCTTGCACCCTCCGTATTACCGCGGCTGCTGGCACGGAGTTAGCCGGTGCTTCTTCTGCGAGTAACATCAACAAGCAGATGTATTAAACCTGCTTCCACTTCTCCTCGCTGAAAGTGCTTTACAACCCGAAGGCCTTCTTCACACACGCGGCATGGCTGCATCAGGCTTGCGCCCATTGTGCAAGATTCCCCACTGCTGCCTCCCGTAGGAGTCTGGACCGTGTCTCAGTTCCAGTGTGGCTGGTCATCCTCTCAGACCAGCTAGGGATCGTCGCCTAGGTAAGCTATTACCCCACCTACTAGCTAATCCCATCTGGGCACATCTGATGGCGCGAGGCTCGAAAGTCCCCCGCTTTGGTCCGAAGACATTATGCGGTATTAGCTACCGTTTCCAGTAGTTATCCCTCTTCATCAGGCAGTTTCCCAGACATTACTCACCCGTCCGCCGCTCGTCACCCTGGGGAGAAAGCTCCCTTGTGCTACCGCTCGACTTGCATGTGTTAGGCCTGCCGCCAGCGTTCAATCTGAGCCATGATCAAACTCTTCAATTTAAAGTTTGATTTGCTGCTCTTACAGAGCAGCAAAGCTTAAAGAATTTTGCTACTAGTCCGCAATGAACCAACAGTTATTGACTCTTCAAGGCTTTTATTTTAATGCCTATAGGGCTTACGATAAGGCCCTGTGAGTGCCCACATAGATTGTCTAATTAATTGTTAAAGAGCGGTACGACAAGGCTTATCAGCCTGCTGTCGCCAGATAAAAACATTAGTGCTTTCTTTTTTAGAAGTCAACGATTACTTTTCAGCTAAAAGTAAATCATTTTTCTTTTTCTGCCTTTGCCTTGAGTTGCTACTCGTAGTGTCAACGAATTTTATTCTAGCAATTCTAATAATTTATACAACTTCTTTTTAGATCTTTTTCTGTCTGTTTAAATTCTATCCAGAAAGCCCATTTTTATTCACT
>JBHKFL010000001.1:0-5653 GCA_042263625.1 Candidatus Malihini olakiniferum | reverse complement strand
AGTTTCATATCTTATTTTTCTCCATCAGACCTAGTAACTCGCTATCTCAGACTACGTAATAAATTAATATTTAATAGGACCCTCCAGTCTATTCTATACTGGAGTAGGTATCGCAGATGTTATGCGTCGGTTAATCCTGAATGGTGATTGCAGTAATAGCACAAGCTTCTGGCTTTTTATTTTAAATGGCGGAACGGACGGGACTCGAACCCGCGACCCCCTGCGTGACAGGCAGGTATTCTAACCGACTGAACTACCGCTCCATATTGAGTTGATCTCAATGCCTACAGCACTGTAGCTATGCCTTTCTAAGATCAACAGAATACACTTTTCAAGTCATTCGATTTTTGCATGCCCTTTGGCTGCAAAGCTAGATCAATAGATCAATTTGCCTACAAGCTGAATTCTTCATACGAGTTGATACTCTTCAAACTAGAGTAAAACACTTTCGGTGTTGCAAGGTTAAGCCTCACAAGTTATTAGTACTGGTTAGCTCAATGCATCGCTGCACTTACACACCCAGCCTATCTACGTCGTCGTCTTCAACGGCCTTTCAGTGGACTTAAAGTCCAAGGGAGAACTTATCTTGGGGCAAGTTTCGTGCTTAGATGCTTTCAGCACTTATCTCTTCCGCACATAGCTACCGGGCAATGCCATTGGCATGACAACCCGAACACCAGTGGTGCGTTCACTCCGGTCCTCTCGTACTAGGAGTAACCCCCCTCAATTCTCCAACGCCCACGGCAGATAGGGACCGAACTGTCTCACGACGTTCTAAACCCAGCTCGCGTACCACTTTAAATGGCGAACAGCCATACCCTTGGGACCTGCTTCAGCCCCAGGATGTGATGAGCCGACATCGAGGTGCCAAACACCGCCGTCGATATGAACTCTTGGGCGGTATCAGCCTGTTATCCCCGGAGTACCTTTTATCCGTTGAGCGATGGCCCTTCCATTCAGAACCACCGGATCACTAAGACCTACTTTCGTACCTGCTCGAGCTGTCACTCTCACAGTTAAGCTAGCTTATGTCTTTACACTAAGCTCCTGATATCCGACCAGGATTAGCTAACCTTTGTGCTCCTCCGTTACTCTTTGGGAGGAGACCGCCCCAGTCAAACTACCCACCAGACACTGTCTCCAGTCCGGATTACGGACCCAGGTTAGAACATCAAACATTAAAGGGTGGTATTTTAAGGTTGGCTCCATGCAGACTGGCGTCTACACTTCAATGCCTCCCACCTATTCTACACATCAAGGCTCAAGGTTCAGTGTCAAGTTATAGTAAAGGTTCACGGGGTCTTTCCGTCTTGCCGCGGGTACACTGCATCTTCACAGCGAGTTCAATTTCACTGAGTCTCGGGTGGAGACAGCCTAGCCATCATTACGCCATTCGTGCAGGTCGGAACTTACCCGACAAGGAATTTCGCTACCTTAGGACCGTTATAGTTACGGCCGCCGTTTACTGGGGCTTCGATCAAGAGCTTCACTTTTCAATTAACCCCATCAATTAACCTTCCAGCACCGGGCAGGCGTCACACCGTATACCTCCACTTTCGTGTTTGCACAGTGCTGTGTTTTTATTAAACAGTTGCAGCTAGCTGGTATCTGCGACTGCGCAAGGCTTCAAAAGCAAGTTTCTACACCTTGCACAGCGTGCCTTCTCCCGAAGTTACGGCACCATTTTGCCTAGTTCCTTCACCCGAGTTCTCTCAAGCGCCTTAGTATGCTCTACCTGACCACCTGTGTCGGTTTGGGGTACGATTTAAGATTACCTGATGCTTAGAGGCTTTTCCTGGAAGCTGGGCATCTGTCACTTCAGTACCGTAGTACTTCGTCATCACGCCTCAGTGTTTAATAGCGACCCGGGTTTACCAAAGTCACCCACCTACACACTTAAACCGAGACAACCGTCGCTCGGATGACATAGCCTTCTTCGTCCCCCCTTCGCAGTAACACCAAGTACAGGAATATTAACCTGTTTCCCATCAACTACGCCTTTCGGCCTCGCCTTAGGGATCGACTCACCCTGCCCCGATTAACGTTGGACAGGAACCCTTGGTCTTCCGGCGAGCGGGCTTTTTACCCGCTTTATCGTTACTTATATCAGCATTCGCACTTCTGATACCTCCAGCATACCTCACGGTCTACCTTCAACGGTTTACAGAACGCTCCCCTACCCAGCGAGACCTAAATATCGCTGCCGCAGCTTCGGCGCATGGTTTAGCCCCGTTACATCTTCCGCGCAGGCCGACTCGACCAGTGAGCTATTACGCTTTCTTTAAATGATGACTGCTTCTAAGCCAACATCCTGGCTGTCTAGGCCTTCCCACATCGTTTCCCACTTAACCATGACTTTGGGGCCTTAGCTGGCGGTCTGGGTTGTTTCCCTCTTCACGACGAACGTTAGCACCCGCCGTGTGTCTCCCGTGATAACATTCTTCGGTATTCGCAGTTTGCATTGGGTTGGTAAGTCGGGATGACCCCCTAGCCGAAACAGTGCTCTACCCCCGAAGATGAATGCACGAGGCGCTACCTAAATAGCTTTCGGGGAGAACCAGCTATCTCCCGGTTTGATTGGCCTTTCACCCCTAACCACAAGTCATCCGCTAATTTTTCAACATTAGTCGGTTCGGTCCTCCAGTTAGTGTTACCCAACCTTCAACCTGCTCATGGCTAGATCACCGGGTTTCGGGTCTATACCCTGCAACTTAACGCCCAGTTAAGACTCGGTTTTCCTGCGGCTCCCCTATTCGGTTAACCTTGCTACAGAATATAAGTCGCTGACCCATTATACAAAAGGTACGCAGTCACACCCTAAAGGGTGCTCCTACTGCTTGTACGTACGTGGTTTTAGGTTCTATTTCACTCCCCTCGCCGGGGTTCTTTTCGCCTTTCCCTCACGGTACTAGTTCACTATCGGTTAGTCAGGAGTATTTAGCCTTGGAGGATGGTCCCCCCATATTCAGACAGGATAACGTGTCCCGTCTTACTCATCGAGCTCACAATTTGTGCCATCTTCGTGTACGGGACTATCACCCTTTTCTGTGCCTCTTTCCAGAGGCTTCCACTGATACACAAACTGATTCAGACTCTAGGCTTTTCCCAGTTCGCTCGCCGCTACTAAGGGAATCTCGGTTGATTTCTTTTCCTCGGGGTACTGAGATGTTTCAATTCCCCCGGTTCGCCTCATGTCGACTATGAATTCATGACATGATAGTGCAAGAAATTGCACTGGGTTTCCCCATTCGGGTATCGTCGGTTGTAGCGCTTCATATCAGCTTGCCGACGCTTTTCGCAGATTAGCACGCCCTTCATCGCCTCTGACTACCTAGGCATCCACCGCGTACGCTTATTCACTTAACCTCACAACCCGAAAATGTTTCGGGTTGTGTCAGGATTGAGAGAATCTTAATACTGGTAGTGAAACCAATATTACTCGTTTTAATTTTCAGCTTGTTCCGGATTGTTAAAGAGCAAGATACTTTTTCTCATCACTGCAATTGGCGTCCCCTAGGGGATTTGAACCCCTGTTACCGCCGTGAAAGGGCGGTGTCCTGGGCCTCTAGACGAAGAGGACACAGAATTTTCTATTCTATGCAAGAGAAAAATCAGTCGCCTGTTACGCATCCCCATGCGTAAACGTCTATTATTAGACAATCTATGTGAACACTGCACAGTACCAGTATCTTTAGGTAAGGAGGTGATCCAACCGCAGGTTCCCCTACGGTTACCTTGTTACGACTTCACCCCAGTCATAAACCACAAAGTGGTAAGCGCCCTCCAGTAGGTTAAGCTACCTACTTCTTTTGCAATCTACTCCCATGGTGTGACGGGCGGTGTGTACAAGGCCCGGGAACGTATTCACCGTAGCATTCTTATCTACGATTACTAGCGATTCCGACTTCATGGAGTCGAGTTGCAGACTCCAATCCGGACTACGACGTACTTTATGAGGTCCGCTTACTCTCGCGAGGTTGCTTCTCTTTGTATACGCCATTGTAGCACGTGTGTAGCCCTACTCATAAGGGCCATGATGACTTGACGTCATCCCCGCCTTCCTCCAGTTTATCACTGGCAGTCTCCTTTGAGTTCCCAACCGAATTGCTGGCAACAAAGGATAAGGGTTGCGCTCGTTGCGGGACTTAACCCAACATTTCACAACACGAGCTGACGACAGCCATGCAGCACCTGTCTCAGAGTTCCCGAAGGCACCAAAGCATCTCTGCTAAGTTACTCTGGATGTCAAGAGTAGGTAAGGTTCTTCGCGTTGCATCGAATTAAACCACATGCTCCACCGCTTGTGCGGGCCCCCGTCAATTCATTTGAGTTTTAACCTTGCGGCCGTACTCCCCAGGCGGTCGATTTAACGCGTTAGCTCCGGAAGCCACACCTCAAGGGTACAACCTCCAAATCGACATTGTTTACAGCGTGGACTACCAGGGTATCTAATCCTGTTTGCTCCCCACGCTTTCGCACCTGAGCGTCAGTCTTCGTCCAGGGGGCCGCCTTCGCCACTGGTATTCCTCCAGATCTCTACGCATTTCACCGCTACACCTGGAATTTTACCCCCCTCTACGAGACTCTAGCTTGCTAGTTTTGAATGCAGTTCCCAGGTTAAGCCTAGGTATTTCACATCCAACTTAATAAGCCACCTGCGTGCGCTTTACGCCCAGTCATTCCGATTAACGCTTGCACCCTCCGTATTACCGCGGCTGCTGGCACGGAGTTAGCCGGTGCTTCTTCTGCGAGTAACATCAACAAGCAGATGTATTAAACCTGCTTCCACTTCTCCTCGCTGAAAGTGCTTTACAACCCGAAGGCCTTCTTCACACACGCGGCATGGCTGCATCAGGCTTGCGCCCATTGTGCAAGATTCCCCACTGCTGCCTCCCGTAGGAGTCTGGACCGTGTCTCAGTTCCAGTGTGGCTGGTCATCCTCTCAGACCAGCTAGGGATCGTCGCCTAGGTAAGCTATTACCCCACCTACTAGCTAATCCCATCTGGGCACATCTGATGGCGCGAGGCTCGAAAGTCCCCCGCTTTGGTCCGAAGACATTATGCGGTATTAGCTACCGTTTCCAGTAGTTATCCCTCTTCATCAGGCAGTTTCCCAGACATTACTCACCCGTCCGCCGCTCGTCACCCTGGGGAGAAAGCTCCCTTGTG
This sequence comes from Candidatus Malihini olakiniferum, assembly GCA_042263625.1. Taxonomy (GTDB): domain Bacteria; phylum Pseudomonadota; class Gammaproteobacteria; order Enterobacterales; family Enterobacteriaceae; genus Symbiopectobacterium; species Symbiopectobacterium olakiniferum_A. The sequence continues at coordinate 484 of JBHKFL010000001.1, read as the reverse complement.
CTACCGCTCGACTTGCATGTGTTAGGCCTGCCGCCAGCGTTCAATCTGAGCCATGATCAAACTCTTCAATTTAAAGTTTGATTTGCTGCTCTTACAGAGCAGCAAAGCTTAAAGAATTTTGCTACTAGTCCGCAATGAACCAACAGTTATTGACTCTTCAAGGCTTTTATTTTAATGCCTATAGGGCTTACGATAAGGCCCTGTGAGTGCCCACATAGATTGTCTAATTAATTGTTAAAGAGCGGTACGACAAGGCTTATCAGCCTGCTGTCGCCAGATAAAAACATTAGTGCTTTCTTTTTTAGAAGTCAACGATTACTTTTCAGCTAAAAGTAAATCATTTTTCTTTTTCTGCCTTTGCCTTGAGTTGCTACTCGTAGTGTCAACGAATTTTATTCTAGCAATTCTAATAATTTATACAACTTCTTTTTAGATCTTTTTCTGTCTGTTTAAATTCTATCCAGAAAGCCCATTTTTATTCACT